>CAWJUL010000015.1:0-55397 GCA_963846045.1 Terriglobia bacterium
GAGAGCTGACGTTGTGACGGTTAAATCGAAACAGGCGGCAGCGTTGACTAACGTTGAATTTTAACATTGCCGGCGGGGTACGGCCCAGAACGTAAATAGCGGAGTAAACGATCAGTGCCATGAACACGAAAAGGTACGAAGCTTCTCTCTTGGCTACGGTTGCTGATGTTCTCATACCTGAGTTTGCGGCGAAAACCTTGCTTTGGTCATCTACTCGCGCTGTGCCTCGTTATAACACTTTTAGCCAGTGCGCGGAAGCATGCTGCGCCACACACTTTACCGCTTGCGCAAATTCTCAATATATTCTAAGCTGCGGGGCTAATCTATCCCAGCAGCCGCGATAGTTCGCGACCGATAGTAAACACATCGCCGTTACTCACGATCTAGGCGCGCAGCCCTCCGGACTTGCTCCAGTAACGAAAGTCAGTAGAGATTAGCCCCAATCTTGAGGTCGAGAAAATGAATCCGCCAATCCGGCCCGGGCAATCGTTCAGTTCCGGAAGGGCGAAGAGTGGAATTTTCGAGGACGCCACCTTCTCTGCGAGTCGCAGTCGACATTTCAGCTAACCGGCTAAAGGGATCATAGGATCAACAGGTCGGCATTGGATGCAGAATCACCAGTTAGATGGCTCCCGCGTTGATCTTCTAGTCACGGAGAACTGGCGATGGAACTCTGCCGCACCGACTCAGCCGGCACCAAGCTCCGGGAACTCGGCCAGAATAACGGCACGTGGTTTGGCACGCCGAGATATTGAGGTGCATGCAATGCAAGATAGCGGGTCTAGTCGAAGGTTGATCGCTCTTAATTTTGTGCTTGCGCCGTATGTACAACTATTTCAAATTGAAATCGCGTGTCATTGCTTCGGATAATTGTCTTTGTTGCTTTGGAAAACTCCGTATTTGATTTCGAGTCCATGAATAGCATCAGCAGCTTGGCAAGAAACTGGGTTTGTATACGGTGTGCGTTGTGACCGACACACCTGTTGGTACTTATAGTAAAGAGCAGCCAATTTAGAGTAGTAGGCGTGCCAAGTGGCGTCATCATAACCAGATTTGTTGAACATAATATCTAACTGATCCATACATGCCACTGCCACCGGAAGATCCGGAGCTTCCAAAGTTCTCGATAGCACTTCTCGGTCATCCTTCATGTCGTAAACGTTCCTGTTCATGGCTTTTCGTTGCTGAAGGGTGGGTGGTGGTGACTCGCGCGGTTTCATACTCTTGCGTTCTTGATAGAGGGCGAGTAGGTTTTTAGCGACGGTGGCAATTCGTTCGCTACCGCAGCCATACTTGTTCTCCTCTTGTGTCATCAGCCGGAATGTCGGTCTAGTCGGAGCATCAAAATAGACCAGTGTTCCATCCAGATTTCCATTTAGGTAGGTACCGGATTCTTTAAGCCAGTAGTTAAGATCAGGTATCATCGCTGCGAATTCCTTAGTCTCGGAAGGAGTTAAACTAAGCTTGCAGTTTGATAGTGCCTTCATGACTTGGCACTGGTTATAGCGGCTCCAGCGTCATCGCTATTTGTCGAAATCGTGGCGGTAGAGATTCTCTATCAACTCAGGATCGTCCCTGTGCATCGCATCCCTCTGAGCTTTGGTGAGACCCCTCGGGTCTACCTCGGACTTTGGAGGTTCTATTATTGAATCCATCCCTGGATGTTGCGCTTGGGAGAATGCGATGGAAGTCAAGAAAAGGCAGAACGATTCCTGTTTGCACAATGAACGCTTAATACCACATACGAGTGCAGAGGACAACCAAGGTACTCACAGAACGCTCACTTTCCACTCGGCAGTTCGTCTGGAATACGGTCTGATTACGAACGGTAAACGCGATTAGCCTCAGTGGTTATACAATCATTTGGGCTGGCTCTTAAGCCCCAAAGGAGGGTTCCTTGTCTAGCGAAACCGGAACCGAATCGCGACTGCTATTGGAAACGGTGCATCGACCAAACTACGCCAGATCGAGGACATCGAGCCCATAAACGACACCGACTACGAAGTTCTGGAAGAGATTCGCCAAGTGATCCTGGCGACACGGATCAAAATCGTTTCGGTGTTCGTCTCCTGCACAAACATTTTGATATCAGTCCAGGTGAAGCTTCTCTTGGAGCAGTCCGATGAAGAAGCTCGCGTCTCAACGATAACTATCGTTACTGAAAGCGTGGCGAGAGGCGCAAGGGAGAAACTGCCTGGAGTTTTTCTCCCGGGGATGACATCAAAGCGGGTCGTAACTGCCGGGGCGTCTGCTTGGGATTCGGCCTTACCGGCCATTCGCGGAAACACGAATGTCTTGGTCCGCGATAGCTTCAAGTCTGAACCATTTCTCAATAGTCGCGGCAAAGTTGAGCAAGCGCGTTCCACTCACCCAGAAAGCCCCTTCAAAGGGGATTGCGCGAGACGGCGAGTTACGAATAAGATTTCTGCTTATTTCGCCTTCCATCCCAGGTAAAACAAGCTTCCCGCCAATCCCATGTAGAAGATGGCTTTTATGATCTCCTGAGGAATGGTTTTGAAGATCTCGGCCGTAAGAGTTTCATGCCAAAACTGTAGTTAGGCCGCGGGTGAAGTAAAGGTCATAACCAAATACCTTTTTGAGCACCCCCGCCACGCTGTCGACCTGTTGTGTTGTTCCGAGCCAAGATCTCGAAAGCAGGTCGCGAAAACCATTTGTCGTGGACTGGCCGAACTTGATGCTTACCATCGATGCGCAGCTCGAACAAAGAAAACCGAGCAAAACGTGATGGCGCGCATCGGACAGAGCCGGATTGAAATCAGAAACACAGCCTCTTGTTTCGAGATGACTTTGACCGATGTCACAATAGTTCATCACACCGACATGCGTTTGGCGCAACATGGAACTCGAGCACGGATGGCGGCGCCATCGTCCGGTTCCAGTCGGCGATGCTGAAGACAGTTAGTCCCTCGGTGGCATCCCCGTAGTAATGGTCGGGCATTGGACGTTCTGTGAATACAATCCAGTAGCGAGCTGAGATCGGTTGCGCAAGTCCGCCCATAGCAACACTTATGGCGCTACAAAAAACGTCAATAGATTGTCGCACCCACTTCATAAAGTCGCTAGCCGAATTTCCGTGCGGCTTGTGCGGAAGCTCTATTTCATACTCCCCGCTCAAATCGTCGAGATCTAAGACATCGAATTCAAAAGAGGACTGAACGGTATTCTGGGCGAGTAACAGATACGTAGCAGCATCTTTATTCAACCTTTTGCACGCCAAGAATGCAACACAAAACCGAGGAAACACGTGTGGACTGCTCGGCACAATTTGATCGGTCGGATCTGCCATCCGGCGATTATGCCACGCCGGTGGGCGAGTCAAAATCGATTCGCGATCTAACAACTTGCAATCACGTCGCCGCCACCCAGCTGGTCGGCCGTCCGGAAGAACTAGCTTCATCGCTGATTGATCCGCGGTAGTCGCGCAGCGTTTACTTACTATTCACGAACGGCGCATCGAGAAGTACTGATAAATGGTTTTCGCTGGATAGTGGCCTGATCCAATCCTTAACCGAGGTTTTCGGTTCGATGTGACTACTACCCCAGGTCTGCCGTCCAGAGAGTTTGGCGCCGAGAGGCCGCCAATGTAGCCGCCCCGCAATCGTAAGGTGCAGCACGAGCCAGAGGTCGCCATCCAGCCCGAATGCAATACGTTTACCAATGTGCCGCAACTTGCGGCCGACTCGGCCTTGGGCGGTCGCGAGCTTCGGATCGGCCGTGCGAAGCAGAAATAGCGTGGCGATGCGCGTTCCGTTCCAACTTCTTCGCAATTACGCGCGGCTTTAGTGCCTGAATATATGCCAGGATGTCCGGCAACTCCGGCATTCGACTGAAATTTTGTGAACCAATGTCTTTGATCGAAGTTGCCTCACTGCACTGCAGGGCAGTGAGGCGGGCATGACGTGCGGCCAAAATCAGAACATCGATCCCCACCTGACGCCGGTGAACGCGCGGACCTGGTCCGTGCTGGGAGATCCGCCGCCGCTGCCGCCCGTCAGATTGCTCTTTCGCCAGTCTTGCTCAGAGATCACGTGGACAGCGCCCAATTGCTTGGCTTCGAGAGCGCGGTTGAGGTCGGGCAACTGCTTGTTTGTTACGTCGTTGAATTGGCGTATTACGTCGTCCAGTTCGTGAGCGAGCGCGTCCGCACGGGCTACCTGCGAATTCGTGGGACGCCCCTCGTACTCGTTCACATCGCCATAGAGGCCACCGAGAAACTCACGCAGCCGTTCTTCGCCCGTGATCATGCCGCCTTCCTTCGTCGCGACAATTTTGACGCGAATCCGATCGACATCGGCGGCCAGGCGTTCGGCCTGCTTTCGTACGGGGTCGTTGGCCGAGAGTTTGGCCGCACGGGCGAGCGCTTCATCGCGAACGCCGATGATCGCATCCACGCCCCAACTCATGTGGTTGAGCAAAGCCGCAAGGCGATTCACCAGATCGAACTGCGCCTTACGATCCTCAACCGTGTAGGTAGCGCGCGGATCGAGCGTGACGTTGAGCTTGGCCGTGAATACGTCGTCGCCTTTCGTCATTTTCACCGTATAGGTTCCAGGCAGGACACGCGGGCCAATCGCGGCTGCGCCAAGCAGACTCGCCGCGGGCGGAACACGCGGCGCTTTCAAGTGCGTCGACCAGGTGGTGCGATTGACACCTCGATGTTTGCTGGTCGCGATCGAATCTACCAAATTGCCTTGGGCATCGAAGATTTCGATTTTCAGGTCGCCGAAGATGTGCCGGGTTCTTTGGTAGTAAGCAATCTCGGCATCCGTGGGGCGGCTCGGCCCGGTGTAGGAGTTATCTCCTTCCGGCCATCCCGCGAACGTTTCCATCCACTGCGGCTCGGACGGATTCGCAAGAAAACCGGCATTACTAGCCATAACATCTGGCGTGAGAGCGCGCCAAGGCGAGATATCGTCGACGATCCAAATGCCGCGGCCGTGAGTTGCCAAGATCAGATCGGAAGTGCGCGGATGCACAACTAGATCGCGAACCGCGACGGACGGGAAATGCGAGCCCTTGTACTGCGCCCAGCGCTGGCCGCCGTCTACACTGACCCACAATCCAAATTCCGTTCCTAGAAAAAGCAGATTCGGATCTTGCGTGTCTTCTTTGATGACGTGAGCGTAACCGCGAGCGCCCGATTCTTCGGCAGGAAGGGCGGTCCAGGTACTTCCATAATCGACTGTCTTGAACACGTGCGGCGTCATATCGCCCGTCATGTGGCAATCGAACGTTGCGTAAGCGGTGGACTCTGAATAACGGCCGGCTTCCACCCACGACACCCACTTAGTCTTGCCAAGCCCGGGCACGTTGGCTGTAACATTCTTCCAGGTTTTGCCGGCGTCGCGAGTTACCTGTATGTTTCCGTCGTCAGTACCTACCCAGATCACCTGAGAAGTTTTCGGCGATTCCGATATCGAGTAGATAGTAGTGTTCATCTCAGCCGAGGAGTTATCAACAGTAACCCCGCCGGACTCTTCCTGTTTTTGTTTCTCGGGGTCGTTTGTGGTGAGGTCGGGCGAGATTCGGTCCCAAGACTGGCCGTGGTCGCGAGAACGAAACAAGAATTGCGCCCCCATGTAAATAGTTCCCTTATCATTGGGGCTCATTTGAATGGGCGTGTTCCAGTTGAAGCGGAGTTTCTTTTCGCCGTACTGGGGATAAGGCTTAATGGCGCGAGTTTCGTGCGTGATTCGATTCACACGGCCGATTTCTCCGCCCTGGGCCTCGGCGTAAATGTAGGTCGGATCGGACGGATCTGCCCACATCCAGAAACCATCGCCTCCGAACATGTTTTGCCAGCGGGAGTTCGTGACACCGCCTGGGAAAGACGAATCGGCCACCCATGAACTGTTGTCCTGTAATCCGCCGTAGACGTGATAGGGCTCGGCCATATCGACGCTCACGTGGTAGAACTGCGAAACCGGCAGATTCATCATGTGCTCCCAGCGCGTGCCGCCATCGAGGCTGCGCCACAGCCCGCCATCATCGCCGGCGAACATGGTATTCGAGTCGGCGGGATCGATCCAGATGTCATGAAAGTCGCCGTGCGCCGATCCGGCGATGGGACCGAAGCTCTTGCCGCCATTGACGCTCAAGAGACAAACCAAGTCGACTTTGAATACCTTGTTTTCATCTTTCGGATCGACGATCAGATTGGCGAAATAGAACGGCCGCCACACCATGTATTGGCTCGCATCGAGCTTCTGCCAATTTCGACCGCCATCGCTCGACCGGAACAAGGCGCTGGCTTTGGACTCGATCATCGCGTACACGATGTCGGGATTTGAGGGCGCTTGCTGTACAGCGATGCGGCCGAAGGGCTTTTCTGGAAATCCGACCGCGTTGGCGCGGGTGAACTCCGTCCAATGCTCTCCGCCATCTGTGGACTTAAAGAGGCCGCTACCAGGCCCACCAGAGCGGAAGGTCCAGGCTTGACGCCGAAAGTCCCACATGGATGCATACATTGTCTTCGGCTGCTTAGCAGCCAAAGTCAGCATTCCGCAGCCGGTGGACCGGTTTGCTCCGGCCAGTACTTTGCGCCAATTCTTCCCGCCGTCGGTGGTCTTGTAGACGCCCCCTTCAGTGTTGTCGTCCCAAGCGTGCCCTGTGGCGCACGCGTATACGGTGTCGCTGTCAGCAGGGTCGACCAGGATCTTCGCTATATGCTCGGAGCCCTTCAGCCCAACGTTTGTCCAATTCTCGCCACCGTCGGTCGATTTATAGATGCCGTCGCCGATCGACACGCTGTTGCGCATCCAGCTTTCGCCGGTGCCTACCCAAACATTCTTCGGGTTGTGCAAGTCGATTGTTATGGCCCCGATCGACTGCACGTCCGGCAGATCGAACACCGGCTTGAACGTGCTGCCGCCGTTGATAGACTTCCAGACGCCGCCACTGGCCGATGCCGTAAACACTGTCAGCCGACCATCCTGATTCACAGCAGCAACTGCGGCTACGCGACCGCTCATCTCCGCCGAACCGATGTTGCGCGCCGATAGTCCCGAGATGGTTCCCGCGTCGTAACGAACCGGCGTTTGTGCCCAAAGAATCGGCGTGGCGCAAAGAAACTGCAAAGGAATCGGTTTAGCATCTTAGAAACCTCGCTTTCCAGGAACCGCCTGGTTTGCCGGCGCGGGACTTACAGCCGGCATTTTGAACTCCGCGGGATTGACCGGTACGTTGGCCTCGATCTTTTCAAATGTCACCTTCGAAAACGAGTTGGGATCCTCTTGAGAACTGCCCATTTCCATTGAAAAAGGAAAATACACGCCGGCGACTTTCTTGTAGGAGCCCAAATTTGTGACGGTCTCATGCACGCCGCCGCGAACAAACTCCATTTTTTCGGTTCGGATCTCCAGATAAGTGTCGGGGTCGAGGTAGTAGTAAACGATGTCGCCGTTTGCGAGTGTCACCTTTAATCGATATGCATCATCGCCATCGACAGTATCGTGACCCAGATACTCAACGCGGTTGTCTTTGGTGCTGTAATCGACGAGCGGGCCGTAGAAGTCGGCTTCCTCGACGATGTCACGCAATTCCTCTTCCCCCATCAGTTCCGGATCTTTGCGCCCCTCGAACGGCGATATGCGCCAGCCGGACGAGCCATCATAGGCCATAATTTGAGACATGCCTTGAATGGTGAACGAGTCGCGCACCATGTTTGGCGCCATCGCGACGCGGCTAACCTGAGCGATGAAGCCGCCCATTTGCATTTTGCCGGTCATGCGCAAGCTCTTGATGGCTTTGATTTGCGCGACCCCGCCTCGTGCTTCGAGGTTCTTGGCGACCAGTTCCGCGGCGGTCTGACCAATGAGAAATGACGGCGCGCACAGTAACCCAGCCATGCACAACAGATGTCGCATGCGTAAGTAGTCCTTTCAGTACACGATACTGCACTCTACGCGAACACTCAGCCGTTTGATCCGAAAATATGCAGGGGTGGGCGGTCCTATTCGGTGGTTCAGCGATTTCTGTTGCGATCACGTGATTTACTACGCGTATGGCGAGCGCGTGGCGAGAGATGCGGAGCGCCGTGCGTGTCCTGTCAAAAAATCCGGGCACGACTGCGATTGCGGTTTGCACTTTGGCCCTTGGAATTGGCGCGAACACGGCGATCTTTAGCTTGTTGAATGTGGTGGTTCTGCGTTCGCTGCCGGTGCCGCATCCGGAACAACTGGTGTCGCTGGGAACGACGATTGCCGATAACGTCAATGGCGATGAGCCGTTCAGTTTGGCGATGTTTCAGGAATTAAGCCAGCAACAACAGGTTGTCTCCGACCTGTTTGCCTATAACGGCGGCGGGATGAACACGTTCGATGTGGGCGGACGATACGTTACGGCGTCGCTAGCGGAAGTTTCGGGGACTTATTACCGTGCGATGCGGATCAAGCCATTGCTGGGGAGGTTCATTGACCAGAACGATGTTGCGCAGAACAGCGGTTTCTCCAGCCCGGTCGCAGTGATCAGTTATCGGGCGTGGCGCAGTTGGTATCCATGGCGACCCTAACATCGTCGGGAAGGCGATTCGTATCGGAGACAATCACTCGTTTACGATCGTCGGCGTAGAGCCCGAAGGCTATGCAGGACTGATCATTGATGGTTCGAGCGACGTGACAGTTCCGATCTTGTCGATGCCCCAGGTAGGCCAGATGGATCTGCGCAGCCCACGCCTGTTGTGGCTGAGACTGTTTGGGCGTTTGAAGCCGGGCGTGACTTTGGAGCGGGCGCGGGCGAGCATAAAGCTGCTATGGCCTCGTATTCTGGACGCCACTCCGCCGCCTGGGTATGAAGGAGAGCAACGAGAGCGCTTCTTTGCGCGACGCATCAAAGTGGATGCGGCTGCTAACGGCGTTTCCTTTCTGCGCAAACGATTTGCCTATCCACTGGCTGTGTTGATGGGACTGGTTGGGGCAGTTTTGCTTATCGCTTGCCTGAACTTGGCCAACTTGACGCTGGCGCAGGCGGCTGCCCGCCAGCAGGAATCGGCGGTACGTTCGGCGCTTGGAGCAGGCGTTTGGGATTTAATGCGCCCGGCGTTAACGGAAAGTTTGATTCTGTCGGGCGTGGGCGCGGCGCTGGGAGTAGCGCTGGCATGGTGGGCGAGCCGACTGCTGCTAAGTATGGCGTGGACGGGGCTGGTTACGGCTCCTTTGAACCCGACGCCCGATATTCGAGTATTAGGTTTTACGGCTGGGCTGGCGTTAGCGAGCGCAGTACTGTTTGCGGCGATACCCGCGCTCTATTCGGCGCGTACCGATCCGATAGAAGCGTTGCGCCAACAGAGCCGGTCTATTCGAGGCGGCACGCGAACCACGGGAAAGCTTTTGCTGGTGGCGCAAACAGCCTTGTCGGTTGTTCTTGTGGCAGGCGCATTCCTGTTCATAAGAAATCTGAACAGACTGCATACGGTGGATGCCGGCTACAGGCGCGACCATTTGTTGATCGTGGCGCTATTTCCGCAGCCGGGGCATCGCGGTACCCCGAACGGAGCTGCCTACTTCCAGCAGCTTGCAACGGAAATGAAAGCTCTTCCCGGCGTGGAGAGCGTAACGTTCTCGGAGGAGGGCCCGGCGAATGAGTTCGAGGACTTCCAGCAAGTCTGGGGCTCGCTAGCAGGGTCGCCGCTGCAGGCAGTGTCTGAGGTTGTGGGACCGAACTTCTTCCACACAATGGGAATGAAAGTGATGTCCGGCCGCGAATTCGATTGGCACGACGACGATCGTCATCCCGCGGTTGCGATTCTAAGCCAAAGCCTGGCAGAGAAGCTTTTTGGGCGCAGTAGCGCGATTGGACGTGTCGTCTACTACGGTCCGCACTCACATGCTAATGAGCTGCGGGTTGTCGGCGTCGTAAACAGTGCAAGCTTGTGGAAGGTTGAAAGTTCCCATCCCTTCGCAATTTATAGTCCAACCTTGCAAGGGTTCCCCGACGCAGAGCCGCTGCTAGACGTCCGCACCATAGGCGACGCACGAAACTTGAAAT
This sequence comes from Terriglobia bacterium, assembly GCA_963846045.1. GTDB lineage: Bacteria > Acidobacteriota > Terriglobia > Bryobacterales > Bryobacteraceae > Bog-105. The sequence continues at coordinate 10,006 of CAWJUL010000015.1, forward strand.
CAGATGCGGAGCGAGCCGTACGCCGATTAGGGCGTCACTTTTCACTTCGTGCTCTCACCATAGAGGAACGGCTGGACAGCCGCTTAAGCGTGCAGAAAATCACGGCTATCCTGGCTGGGTTTTTTGGCGCGGTCGCTCTGCTGATTGCGGCTATCGGCTTATATGGGTTGATGTCGTTCCACGTGGCTCGACGCACGTCGGAGTTGGGCATCCGTCTGGCGCTGGGGGCAGAGGGGAGGCAGGTACTGTCGATGATTATGCGAGAGTCGTTAGGCTTGGCCGATTCTCGGGTGCGCGTTGGGCATCGGCTGCAGTTTGCTGCTGGCTCGGCTGGTATCCAGTGTTTTATTCGGGGTGTCGGCGAGCGATCCATTGACGTTGGGCGACGCTGTTTTGACGCTGATTGCGGTGGCGGCGCTGGCTGGATTCATACCCGCCAAACGAGCCGCCAGCGTGGATCCCGCGACGGCGCTGCGGGCGCAATAAGGGCAGGCAGATAAAATCGAACTTCACGGATGCTACGCCCATGATCACGCGTCGCTCTTTTCTTCCGGCTAGCGCAGCCTTATCCGCGGTTGTCGGGCTCCCCTTGCGCGGACAAAGCCCGGCACCAAGAGGCAGGCTGAAGCAATCAGTTACAGCGGGCGTGTTCAAGGGAATGAATATGAGTCTCGACCAGATGTGCCGCACTTCGGCAGAGGCTGGGATTTACGGATTCGACCTGGTGGACGCGAAGGACTGGCCAGTGTTGACGAAGTACGGCCTGGTACCCACGATGATGCCGCCGCCTTGGGGCGGAACGATCTCAGACGCGCTTAACCGGAAAGAGAATCATGATCGGATTCGCGAGAGTATTACGAAAGCGATGGATCTGGCGGCGCAAGCGAGATGTCCGAACGTGATCACGTTTTCCGGTAACCGGCGCGGCATGTCCGACGAGGAAGGCGCCGATAACTGCGTATTGTTCCTCAACTCGGTAAAGGCGCACGCCGAAGATAAGGGCGTAAACATCTGCATGGAACTGCTGAACAGCAAAGTCAATCACCCGGACTACATGTGCGATCACTCAGCATGGGGCGTCCGCTTGATGAAGCGAGTGAACTCGCCGCGAGTGAAATTGCTGTACGACATTTACCATATGCAAATCATGGAAGGCGATATTGTTCGCACGGTGCGGGACAACATTCAATACATTGGCCACTTTCACACGGGTGGAAATCCCGGACGGCATGAGATCGACGGCACACAGGAACTGAACTATCATTTTGTCGCGCAGGCGATTGCGGATCTGGGGTATTCAGGCGTGATCGCGCACGAATACACGCCGGTAAGGGACCCGATTGCATCATTGAAACAGGCAATCGAGATTTGCACGGTATGAACAAACGGAGTCTTATGTACGCTATTGCCGCTCTGCGCTGCGTACGCATGCGCTTTCGGCCAGGGGCATCAGCCAACACCCGTACCGAGGCAACAACCAATGGAAGATACTGCTGCCGTCGAGCGCGGGAAAGCTCTTTTCGTATCGAGTTGCGGCTTCTGTCATGGACCGGATGCAACAGGGGCACGCGCGCCGGATTTGTTGCGCTCGCCGGTTGTGAGTCATGACGACAACGGGAATTTATTGGGGCCGACAATACGCAACGGGCGGCCCGACAAGGGAATGCCGAGCTTCACAACATTGAAAGACGATCAGATTGCGGCAATTGTCGCCTTTCTGCATCATCAAGCAAACTTGGCGCTGCATAGCAACCGGGTGGGCGGCGACTATCCGCTGGCAAAGCTGCTGACAGGCAATGCGCAAGCCGGGAAAGCGTATTTTGACGGGGCAGGCGGATGTTCCGGTTGCCACTCTCCGTCAGGGGATCTCGCGAAAATTGCGACTAAATATTCGCCTATCGAACTGCAGCAGCGCATGGTATATCCGCCGAGCAAGTCTGCACCGGAGACAGCGGTGGTGAAGCTGAAAGACGGTACAGAGTATCGCGGCAAAGTGGTGGGTCATGACGAGTTCAATATCGCTCTGATCTGCGACGACGGCTGGTACCGGTCTTTCCCCATAGAACAGGCGCAGGTCACGTTGAAAGATCCCTTAGAAGCGCATCGGGACCTGATGCCCAAATACAGCGATGCCGATCTGCACAATCTGTTCGCGTATCTGGAGACGTTGAAATAAGATGCCGCGATTACTGACAATACTGTTTTCGTCCGGGGTTTTGGCCGCGCTGTGCCTGGCAGCGGAGGGTGGACTAAGTTCGGACGCGCTGCTGAAACCGCTTGCTAAAGACTGGCCGACATTCAACGGGGACTACTCGGGACGGCGATTTAGCGCTTTGTCCCAGGTTAGCCAGAGCAATGTCCGGACATTGACGCTGAAGTGGATTTTGCAGCCCCAATCAGTCAGTATCAAGTCCACGCCTCTGGTAGTGGACGGCAGACTGTACTTCACGACCCCCGATAACGTTTGGGCAGCCGATGCGAGAACGGGCGAAATCATCTGGCATTACTATCGCGAATCGCAAGGGGACCACATCGGCAATCGCGGGGTGGGGATGTATAAGGACTGGCTCTATTTCGAAACGCCGGATTGTCACCTGATTTCACTGAACGCGAAGGACGGCAAAGTGCGTTGGAACATAGAACTGGCCGACCCCAAGATCGGCTATTTCGCGACCATGGCGCCGCTGGTTATCCGCGATCACGTGATTGTCGGTGTATCGGGCGATGTCACCGATATTCCGGGCTTTCTTGAGTCCGTGGAGCCGGAAACCGGCAAAGTCGAATGGCGCTGGAACACGGAGCCGAAGATCGGTGAACCGGGAGCGGAAAGCTGGCCGCACGCAAGCGACGCCATTCTGCATGGCGGCGGAATGACCTGGATGACGGGAACGTACGACCCCGAGCTGAACCAACTGTACTGGGGCATCGGAAATCCGAATCCCGTCTTGAACGGAAACATACGCCCGGGCGACAACCTATATACATGCTCGATTGTGTCGTTGAACCCGGACACGGGCAAACTGAACTGGCATTTCCAAGCATCGCCGCACGATACGCACGATTGGGATGCGACGCAAACGCCCGTAGTCTTCGACGACGAGTACAACGGCGTGCATCGGAAGCTATTGGCGCAAGCGAGCCGTAATGGATACTTCTTCGTACTGGACCGCACAACCGGCGAACATATTTTGACGAAGCCGTTCATCTATACGGATTGGGCAAAAGGCATCGATTCCCGGGGCGAACCGATTCCAAATCCGGCGAAAGAACCGAAGCCGGATGGAACGCTTGTGTCGCCGGGATCGGACGGTGCAACGAACTGGATGGCGCCGAGCTTCGATCCCGAAACCAAATTGTTCTACGTCAGCGCCCGAAGACTATGGAGTATCTTCTACATGACGGCGGAAGGTAAGCCCGAAGGCTGGGCAGGACGGGACCGAAACTTGTGGGCAGATTCGGTGGTAGAAGCCGTCGACTACCGGACGGGCGACATTCGTTGGACGCACGAGATCGGCAACGGCGAAGGGAGCGCGGGGATGCTGACCACAGCAGGTAATTTACTGTTCACGGCGGACAATTCGAACAACTTACTTGCGCATTGATCCCACTTCGGGGAAAACGCTATGGCACGTGAACTTGGGCGGCAAAATGCAGGGTGCGCCGACGACCTACGAATTGGACGGTCAGCAGTATCTGTTGACGCCGGCTGGGAACGTGATTCTGGCCTGGACCCTGCCGCACGACTGAGCATACCGGGAACGCACAACCGCTTGCCTTCGTCGCTTTATTCAGGCCGGCAATGGCGTGCTATCCTCAGGCCAGTTTCCAAGAATGTGACCCATTAGGGGAACGCTCCGCTACAGCCGAGTCCAGCAGAAATCCGAGATCTGTCCCGTTTAGGTTATGACGCACTAGCATTTTTGAAGCACAGATGTTCGAGTTCCTCTTCAAGTATCCGTTGAGCGTTTATTCGAAGGGGACGTTTGTGCTTCTAGGCGCCTGGCCGCGTTGGGCGTTGGCGTTAGCTATCCTCGCTGCTGCGATCGCCTTGGCTTCAGTGCTCTGGATAAAGCGCGCGCGGCTTCGGCCTTCGGTGCGCGGTGTGCGCGTCTTCATTCTTTGGGCCTTGCAGTGCGCAATGGTAGCGCTCTTGCTACTGCTGCTATGGGAGCCGGCGATCAGTATTACGGCATTGCGTCCGCAACAAAACATAATTGCTGTCATCGTGGACGACAGCAAGAGCATGGCTTTGAACGATGTGGGGCGCACGCGCGAGGAGGTAGCGACCGATCTTCTGAAGCAAGGCCTTTTGCGGGATCTCTCGACAAGGTTCCAGGTACGGCTATACCGGCTCGGGTCGGGCATCGAACGAGTTCAGGATACTCAAGCATTCAAAGCCGATCAGAGTTCTACACAGATCGGCAAAGGGTTACATCAAATTGCAGATGAAGCCGCGACGCTGCCGATAGGTGCGGTTGTTCTGGTTACGGATGGGGCCGATAACTCGGGCGGAATAGATCTGGATACGCTTTCCGAGTTACGGCGCCGGCGCTTGCCTGTGAACACGATCGGCATAGGGCGCGAGCAACTCGCCAACGATGTTGAACTCGATGGACTGGATGTTCCGGCGAAAGCACTGATCGGATCGAGGCTGCAGGCGCGGGTTGCGTTGCGGCAGAACGGTTTTGAGGGCAGGCGTGCAAAGCTCGTGCTGAGCGCCGATGGCGAGATTCTGGCGAGCCAGGATGTGGTCCTCAGCGATGCGGCACAGCAGGTAGAGACAGTCGAGTTCAGCGCGGGAAAAGCGGGCGTGCGAAATATCCGGGCGAAGCTGCAGCCGCTTGAGGGCGAGAGCAACACCCAGAACAACGAATTGACACAGGCGCTCTCAGTGGACGATAGCAAGCGCCGCATTCTGTATGTCGAAGGCGAGCCACGCTGGGATTACAAGTTTTTGCGCCGCGCCGTGGAGGACGACCCGGCGCTGCAGGTCGTGTCTATGCTGCGGACGACGCAGAACAAGATTTACCGGCAAGGCATTGCGAACTCCGCGGAGCTTGCGGACGGCTTTCCGAGTAAGCCGCAGGAACTATTCAACTATCAGGGCTTGATTCTGGGAAGTGTCGAATCGGCTTACTTCACGGTGGCGCAGCAACAGATGATCAAAGATTTCGTCGACCGCCGCGGCGGTGGGCTGCTGTTCCTGGGCGGACGTTGGGCTTTGGCCGACGGCGGCTACAACGTACCGCCGTTTACGGAGTTGCTGCCGGTCACGCTGCCCAATAAGAAGAACACGTTTCAGCGCATGTTCGTACCAGCCGAATTGACCGATGCGGGGAGGAAAAGCCTGGTCACGCGCATAGAAGATGATCCGCAGAAGAGCGCCGACCATTGGGAAGTGCTTCCGTACCTGGCGAATTATCAGGATCCTGGAACTCCCAAACCCGGCGCAGTGGTGCTGGCGCGCATCGACGCCGGGGGGAAAAGACTTCCGCTGCTGGTGACCGAGAACTATGGCCGCGGGCGTACGGCCGTTTTCGCCACGGGAGGAAGCTGGCGGTGGCGGATGCAACAGCCGGTGAGCGATAGCAGTGAGGAGACGTTCTGGCGACAACTACTGCGGTATATCGTTTCGGCTACGCCTTCACGCGTTGTCGCGTCAACGCCGAATGCGCGGCTAGAAGACGATGGACATATCCAACTGCGCGCAGAGGTGCGAGACATGAACTATGTGCCCGCTGAGCGATGCGGACGTGCAAGCAAACCTCATCGATCCCGATGGCGCAAGCGAGACAGTGCCCCTGCGGCCGGAGGCGCTAGCGCCAGGCGTGTATTCAGCCGAGTGGAGCGCCCAAAAGCCGGGCTCGTATATCGCGGAGGTGACTGCGAAACGGGGAACGCAGGCGCTGGGCGCGGATACGTTGACCTTCCGGCGAGAGAACGGAGTGGCTGAGTACTTTCCATCGCGAGCAGAACCGGGAACTGCTGCAAAAGCTTTCTGAAGAGACCGGCGGCCGCTACTACAAGGCCGTGGACGCCGGACGCCTGCCGCGCGAGGTGGCTTATTCAGAGGCGGGTATCACAGCGCATGAGACAAAGGACCTGTGGGACATGCCGGCGGTATTTCTGGCCATCCTGATTCTGAAGGGCACAGAGTGGCTGCTGCGCAGAAAGTGGGGCGTGGTTTGAAGCTCGCGCTTCTGTTCCTGGCAACTGCATGCGTGCTGCCGGCTGCTAATTATTACCTCACTATTGCGGGATTGGGCGGCAGCGCCGAGTACGACACCCAGTTCGCCAAATGGGCGGTCGAACCTGGATCGCGAATTGAAGGCGAACGGACCCGATGCGCACGTCGTTACTCTGAGCGGCAGCGGCGCGACGCGGGCGCGAGTGCAGCAGGCGTTTAGCGCGATGGCAGCCGAAGTAAGCCCAGGAGACGCGTTCGCGGTACTGCTGATTGGGCATGGCAGCTTTGACGGAACGGATTACAAGTTCAATCTTCCCGGGCCGGACATTACGGCAGGCGAGCTGGCCGCAATGCTAAACCGAATTCCGGCAAAACGGCAGCTTGTGGTCAACATGACGAGCTGCAGCGGGGCATCACTCGCGCCGCTAGCCAAGAAGGATCGAATAGTCATTACCGCAACAAAATCGGGCACGGAGAAGAATGCGACTGTATTCGCCCGGTACTGGATCGATGCGCTACAGGACCCGAGTGCGGATACGGACAAGAACGGCACCGTGTCGGCACTTGAGGCTTACGTGTATGCGCAACGCAAGACGGCGGCTTACTTCGAAACCGAGAAGCTGCTGGCTACCGAACACCCAATGATCAGCGATAACGGGACTGCGAGTGCGGTGCGAGAGCCGAAACCCGAGAACGGACACGGCTTATTGGCGGCAACGTTTCCTGTTCTCCGTCCTCAGAGCCGAGAGCGCGAAATCTGTCAGTCCGGACAAGCAACGCTTGCTTGCAAAGAAAGAAGATCTCGAAGCGAAGATCGACCGCCTGAAATATCAGAAAGCGGCCATGCCGGAACAGGAGTACAAACAGCAACTGACCTTTTGCTTTTGGAGCTGGCGCGTACGCAAGCGGAGATTGACCGGTGAGATTTCTTCCAGCGGGCAATGTGCGCCGCAGTCCTTCTATCCGCCATGCCGGCGCTTGCAAGTGGAGTACCAGGATTGCCGCGAATTTGAGCATCGAGGCCAGGTATCCCAAGCAACGGCTTGCTTTGAACGGCTGACGCGCGCCTCCGACTCGCTGGTGCGGGCGGAAGGGTTCCTGGGGCTCAAGGATTACGATTCCTCAAATAACGAATTCCGTGCCGCTTTCAAGGAGCATCCAAAATCCGCGGAAGTGCGATTCGAATGGGGCGAGTTGTATCGCGAGCATTATCAGCCGGGTGACGCCGCGAAGCTGTTTGAGGAAGCGGTAGAGCTGGATCCAAACTATGCGCCGGCATATCTGGGGCTAGCGCGGGTAGCGGGGCTGGCTTATGACAAGAAAGCTCCGGATCTGGCCAACGAGGCGCTTCAACATGATCCCAAGCTGTACGAAGCGCACGAACTGCTTGCCTATCTCGCTCTCGAAGATAACAACGAAAAGCAAGCCGCGGGCGAGGCGCAGAAAGCGTTGGCGATTTCAGATGAAGCCCTGGACGCGATGGCGGTCCTGGCGTCAATCGATTGGCTGAGCGGAAAGCCGCAGACGGACTGGATGGACCGGATACTTAAGGTCAATCCCGTTTACGGCCAAGCTTATGCAACCGGCGCGCACTTTTTCACCATCAATCGGCGATATCAGCAAGCAATTGAGTACGACCGCAAAGCGTTGACGCTGAAGCCGGACCTGTGGGACGCACGTTCCGAACTCGGCTTGAATCTGATGCGGCTTGGACATACGGACGAGGCAAAGCAGCAGTTGCAGCAGTGCTTTGAAGCGCATTGGCGCGACGCGCAGACCACAAACGCGCTGAAACTGCTGGACACGTTGGGGCAATATCAAACGTTTCAAAGCAGTACGACCGAGTTGATGCTGAATAAGAAGGAGGCGGCGCTGCTGCGTCCTTATATAGAGCCCGAACTCGAGAGAGCCGTCGCGACGTACGAGCGCAAATACAAGATGAAGCTGCCGGGCAAAGTGCGCCTGGAGGTTTATCCGAATCACGACGATTTTGTCGTGCGGACGCTAGGGTTGCCGGGTCAAGGAGGACTGCTCGGCGTGACATTTGGAATGGTGGTCGCAATGGATAGCCCGTCGGCGCGGCCCCCCGGGCGATTTCAATTGGGCGAGCACCATGTGGCACGAACTGAGCCACGTGTATATACTGACCGCGACCAATCACCTGGTGCCACGCTGGTTTACTGAAGGTCTAGCGGTGCATGAGGAGGGCGCCGCCAATCCCGAATGGGGAGACCGTACGACGCCCGAGATCGTCAGCGCACTGAAAAACAAAAAGCTGCTGGCCGTGGTAGATCTCGACCGCGGGTTTGTCAGGCCCGAATATCCGGCGCAAGTGTTGGTTTCCTACTACGAGGCCGGCAAGATTTGCGACTACATCGCACAGAAATGGGGCGACGACGCGATCCTCAATATGGTTCACGCCTACGCGGCAAGAAAGACAACACCCGAAGCAATTGAGGACAGCCTGCACGAATCTGCGGATGCCTTTAATCGCGACTTCATGGCCTGGCTAGACCAGCAAACGGCGGAATCGGTGCGTCATTTCGACGATTGGAAGAAAGGCGATGTCCGCAAACGCGAAGAGCAGGCAGCGGGCGATGAAATTGAGCAGGCAATCACCCGTCGTGATTACTATCCGGCATACGTCGGCCCGAATAACGCGTATGAGTCGCTTGCCGAGCCTCTACGAGAGTAAAGGCGAGAAAGGCAAAGCCATCGAACAACTCGAGCAGTATCGGAATCGAGGCGGAACTTCGCTACGCGACTTTGAAATTGCTGGCGAGATTGGAACAGGAGACCGGGAACGCGAAGCAAGCCGAGGACACTCTCGCCGATATGAACTACATCTATCCGGAGGACGAGGAAGTACACCGCCTTCTTGGCGGATTGCTACTCACAAGCGGAGACCCCTCGCGGGCCATTCGGGAGTACTCCGCCGTGCTGCATCTTAAGCCGGCCGATACGGCCGAATCTCACTACGACCTTGCAAAGGCTTTGCAAGCTGCGCATCGAAGCAATGAAGCTAAAGACGAAGTCGTTCTGGCGCTTGAAGCCGCGCCGGACTACAAGCCAGCGCAGCAACTCTTGCTTCAATTGAGCCAATAATGTCCACCATCACAGCTCCAACTCCAACCGACGTAGCCGATTTGAAGGACCGCGTACGGCGATTTCAGGAAGCGCAGACGGCGATCAAGCGCGAAGTGCGCAAAGTCATTGTCGGTCAGGAAGAAGTAGTTGAGCACGTATTGATTTCGCTCTTCGTGGGCGGCCACTGCCTGCTTACCGGATTGCCGGGAACGGCCAAGACGCTGTTGGTACGAACGCTCGCGCAAACCCTTGGGTTGCGATTCAACCGCATACAGTTCACTCCCGATCTGATGCCATCGGACATCACAGGTACGGACATCATTGAAGAAGACACCGGTACGGGACGGCGCACTTGGACGTTTGTTCCGGGGCCGATTTTTTCGAACGTCCTGCTGGCGGACGAGATAAACCGTACGCCGCCGAAAACGCAATCCGCGCTGCTCGAAGCGATGCAAGAACTTTCCTGCACCGTACGCGGGCATCAGTATACGATCAACCCGCCGTTCTTTGTGCTCGCGACACAGAATCCAATCGAACTAGAAGGAACGTATCCGCTGCCGGAGGCACAACTCGATCGCTTCCTCTTCAATACGGTGCTCGATTACCTGACCGCCGAGGATGAGCTGAAGGTTGTAGATCTGACTACCACTACCTACAAACCGAGTGTCGAGGTGGTGACAAATGCGGCTGAAATTGTCGATTTTCAGGAGCTCGTAAGGATGACGCCAGTAGCTGAATCCGTTGCCCACTATGCCGTTGATCTGGTGAGGGGGTCGCGTCCCGCTTCGAACGGTGATGCGCCGGATTTTGTGAAGAAGTATGTCAATTTCGGTGCAAGCGTGCGCGCGGCGCAGTTTCTGATTCTGGCGGGCAAGGCGAGAGCGCTGATGCAAGGACGATTTCACGTCGCTTACGAAGATGTGCGGGCGTTGGCCATTCCCATCCTGCGGCACCGCGTTCTGCTCAATTTTCACGCAGAATCAGACCGCTTGAGCGCGGATGATGTCTTGCGAAAACTGCTGGACGCAAGGCCCTCGCCGCGCGCGTAAGTTTCACGAATCAGCAAAGCAAGAGTACATCGCCATGCCGGCCGCAATTACAAACCGCTTTCTCGATCCAGCGGTACTGGGCCAGATCTCCGGTCTTGACTTGATCGCGAAGACGGTTGTCGAAGGGTTCATTTCGGGTCTGCACCGTTCGCCTGATTTCGGCTTCAGCCAGGAGTTCGCAGAATACCGGTCGTACACGCCGGGCGACGATCTGCGGCACGTCGATTGGAACGTGTACGCGCGTACAGAGAAAGCTTATCTGAAGCGCTACCGCGGTGAGACGAACACCACTTTAATGGTGCTGCTGGATGTGAGCGCCAGCATGACGTTTTCTTCGGGAGCAGTTTCAAAGCTCGATTACGCGAAATACCTGGCGTCTGCCCTTGTATATCTTGCTCATCTACAGCGCGACAGCGCCGGCTTGATTATTTTTCACGACGATGTCGCTAACTTCATAAGACCGTCGGCGCGGCAGGGCCAGTTGATGCGTTTGCTGCATGGTATCGACACCGCGCAAGCTGGAACCCGTACTAACTTTCGGCGGCCTTTCTTCGAACTACAACAGTTCCTGAAACGCCGGGGCGTTACGGTCCTGATATCAGATTTCTTCGAAGCGCCAGAGCGCATCATTGAGACTGTTGAACCAATGCGCTTCCGGGGCAATGAGCTGATTTTGTTTCATGTGCTCGATGCACGCGAATTGGAGCCGAAGCTCGGAGAACCAGCGTTGCTGCGCGATATGGAGACGGGCGATGCAATCGAAGTGTCGCCGGACTACGCGCGCAATGAATATCGGCAAAAGATCACTGAGCATATCCAGAATCTTGAGAAAAAAGCGCAGAGCGCCGGGTTGGATTACTTCCTGTTACGGACGGATCGACCCCTCGACGCCGGCGTTGCGCGAGTATCTCACGGTACGGAAGGGGAAGCTGTAGTGGGGTTTCTTTCTCCCTGGTTCTTGGCTGGTGTTGCCGCGGTCGGGCTACCGTTGTATGTCCACCTGCTTCGCAAGTATAAGAGCACTCCTCAGCCGTTCAGCTCGTTGATGTTCTTCGAACGGCGCCTGCACAGTTCAGTAAAGCACCGCCGGCTACGCTATCTCGCATTGTTGGCGATGCGTATAGCTTTGATTCTGCTGATTGCGCTCGCGTTTGCTAATCCGTTTGTTAATCGCACGTCGGCGGCGAGCGCGCGCCGCCGATTGACGGTAATCGCAATTGACCGATCGTTCAGCATGCGAGAGAGCAATCGCATGGCACAAGCCAAAGCAGAAGCAGTCCGCATCTTGAATGCGATTCCAGGTCGAGAGCAAGTACAGGTAATAGCGCTCGATTCAAACGTTGAGAATTTGACGCAAGCTGGACCGGATCACGCTTTGGCAAGCGCTGCAATTCAGGCTATGCAGCCCAACGATCGCGCGAGTTCCTTCGGCGAATTTACCCGCGCTCTCCGAGTGCTGGATCAGAGCGGCATGCGGATTGATGCGCATCTCATCAGCGACATGCAGCAAAGCTCCATGCCGCCCAATTTTCGCGATCTTCAGCTTGGGCCGCATACATTACTGAATTACATGCGGTTGGAGAGCCGAAGACGCCTAATTGGGCCGTGAGAACGGTTAGCACGGCGCAGCAGGTTTACGATCCAAAGCTGACGAAGCTGACAGCAACCGTAGCCGGATGGCAAACACCCGCAACGACTCGCACCGTCACACTTATGATGGACGGCAAGACGCTTCAGTCCAAGGACGTCGCCATACCTCCTAATGGAGCAGCGCAAGTCGAATTCACCGGCTTCGACGTGCCCTACGGTCGGCATCGTGGTGGTGTCCGAATCACCCCAAACGATCAGTTGGCGCAAGACGACACCTTTCCCTTCTCCGTGCAAAGATCAGATCCAGGCCGCGTGCTGTTTCTTTACGCGGGCAATCGCGCGCAGCAAGCTTTCTATTACAGATCAGCAATGGAATCGACGGCGGAATCGGGATTAATCGTGCAGCCGCTTTCGATGGAGCAAGCCGGCAATATGGATTTCAGCAAGTATGCGTACGTAGTTCTGAACGATCCGGGCTCGCTGGATGAGAAGCTTGCAAACGCACTTTGTGCTTACGTGTCGCACGGAGGCGCACTGCTACTTTCAGTAGGCCCAGAGACGATGCGGCACGGAAAGGTACCGTTATCCGGAGATCGCATCAATGGTGGTCAGCCGATTCAGGGCGCCGGGTTCGTGGATGAGCACCATCCATCGGTTGTTGGCACGGGAAAGTTCGAGAACGTTCAATTCTCTGAGGCAGCGTCTATCATCCCCAAGCGCGATGCTCGCGTGGTTGCGAAACTGGCAAACGGGTCGCCGCTGCTGATCGAGGAACGGATGGGCGAAGGGCGAGAGTTGATCTTCGCATCTACGCTCGACAACTCCACCAATGACTTTCCGCTACACAGTTCCTTTCGTGGCATTCGTAGTTCAATCGGGGCATTACTTGGCCGGCCTGGAGGACGCGAGCGCGAGCGTTACGGTCGGAACGCCTGTAACGCTGCGAGCAAGCGAAAAGCGAGGGTGCAGCGGCAGATGTGATCGGTCCAGATGGCAGGCATGCACTGACATTGGGACAGTCGGCAACCGCGGTCACTTTCGATTTGACGCAGAACGGATTCTACGAAGTGCAGCGGGTGAACGGCCGCCGCGCGTTGATGGCTGTGCACACAGACCGGCGAGAATCGGATCTCACGCCCGCACCGGCCGAAAACCTCGCACTTTGGGTTAATACTGGAGTTACGGCGACTGGTAACGTGAGCACCGCTGAGCAAGCAGGAACGAGTGAACTGCAGACCCGGCCCTGGAGCTTGTGGCGGTACGCGCTCGGTTTGGTGTTGATTGCAGCGCTCATCGAGTGGTTTTTTGGTAGCCGGTATTTGAAGGAAGAGAGGCGGACGGCATGACGGCGCTCGAGCAACTGAATGGATATTTGCGACGTCTGGAATTGCGACTTAGGCTCTTTGCAGCATCGCGGGGAAGTGCATCTGTTGCCGGACTCGCATTACTGCTGACGCGTGTTGCTGGTGTGGATCAGCAATCGTTACGAGTTCGCGCAGCATGTTGTACTACCGCTGCGGGTGGTTCTGTTCGTGGCGCTTGCCGTGGCCTTGTCGTTGAGTCTGGTACTGCCTTTATCACGACTCAATCGCCGCCGTATCACCCGGCTTACGGAGCAACAGGTTCCGGAGTTTCAGCAGCGCCTACTCACATTAACGGAGCGGCCCGATGCGAATAACCCCTTTACAGAGCTAGTCGCCGAGGATGCTCTCAAGACGGCTCGTGCTAACGAACCGGAGCGGCTCACGCCTGTGCGGCGATTGGTGGGCTTTGCAGGTTCAGGCGCGATCGCCGCCGGGGTTCTGATTTGGTTGATCGTGGCGGGTCCCGGTTACTGGGGCTATGGAGCTTCCTTGCTATGGACCGGCAGCGGAAATGCAGCGAAGCGGCCACTCTATGACGTCATTGTCAAGCCGGGCGATGCGACGATTCGGCGCAGGTCAGATCAGCCGATTACGGCTCAATTGCTGGGATTTTCCGCGCATCAGTGTAAAGCTGTTCGCCAAGTACGGCTCGGCGCTGAAATGGGACGAAACGCCAATGCAGCCTAAAGCCGATGGGACTGGTTACCAGTTCCTGTTCGCTGGACTTTCCGAACCCGTTCATTATTACGTCCAGGCGGACGCCGCGCAATCGAAGCATTTCATCATCAACGTCAAGGATTTGCCGGCAATTAAGCGGGTCAAGGTGGCGCATGCACTATCCATCCGGTTTGGGTCTGCGAGACGAAGTGCAAGATCCGGGAGGGGATGTACGCGCGGTTGAAGGAACCGATGCCGATGTCTCTGTGCTTACCGATAAACCTCTGGAGCACGGGGAACTCGTGATGGACAACGGCACGAAACTGGCCTTGACCCAAGCGAGCGAGGGCTGGCTGGCGGCACGGGTAAAGGTGCAAAAAGACGGGTCGTATCACGTTGCGGCGTTCGATGGCGGCGACACCGTACGAATCAGCGACGATTATTTCATCGAGGCAAAAAAGGACGAGCCGCCGACTGTTAAGATTTCCCGCCCGGGCCGCGACGCGCAAGTCAGTCCCATAGAAGAGGTCCCGGTCACTGTGGAGGCAAGCGATGATTTCGGCATTCAGGAATTGCAACTCCACTACTCCGTGAACGGCGGCGATGAACAAACAGTTCCGATGCTGAAGCAGCGGGGTGCAAAAGAGGCAAGCGGCACCCATACCTTATACCTGGAGGACTTCAAAGTTGTTCCGGGCGATTTGGTGAGCATGTATGCAACTGCGAAAGACGCAAGCAAGACAGCGCGCAGTGAAATCCTTTTTGCAACTGCGGAGCCTTTCGATTTCAAGTTCAGTCAAACCCAACAGATGGGCGGCTGGAGGAGGAGGGATGGGACAGCAGGATAACAACATCTCTCAGCGACAAAAACAGATCGTCGCGGCGACCTTCAATCAACTGAATGGGTCTACAGGCGGCTTTTTTGGAATGTCGGCTTCCGCCGCCGAGAATGCGCGCTTTCTGTCGGAGACAGAGGGCAAGCTGAGCGCGCAAGCGAAAACACTGGCAGAGCGCATGGGGAGCCGCGAACTGTCTGAAGCCGGTTCCGAGTTTCAGAACTTCTCCAGATTGATGACCCAGGCTTC
Source organism: Terriglobia bacterium (assembly GCA_963846045.1). Taxonomy (GTDB): domain Bacteria; phylum Acidobacteriota; class Terriglobia; order Bryobacterales; family Bryobacteraceae; genus Bog-105. The sequence goes on from CAWJUL010000015.1 coordinate 25,025, forward strand.
GGATCAGATGAATGACGCATCTTCGCCCTTGAAGTCAGGCAAATGGCATGACGCTTTGGCGCCGGAGCAGAAGGCATTGCAGTCGCTGCTGCGCGCAGAGGCGCTGTTCCGGGAGATACAAGTGGCGTTCGGCTCACAGAGTGGCGGGGGCGGCGGAATGGGCGCGCAACGGGATCTCGCGCGTATGTTCGATTTAGAGCTCGACACCAGCAAGAACCAATACGAAACTGGGACAATCGAACAGTTCGAACAGCGGCGGAGACCAGCAGAAAGCCATTGACGAAGCGTTTCAGAAGCTGGAAGCGCTGGCGCGCAGACAACGCGAATTGGCCGCGCAGAACCAGACGCAGCAAGCCTTTGAGCAGCGATGGCAGGAAGAACAGTTGCGCCGTGAGGCCGAGGAACTGCGGCAACAAATGCAACAGATGGCCCAGAACTCACAGGCACAGCAGAGCCAGCAGAACGGTCAGCAGAGTTCCTCTTCTTCGCAATCTTCGTCACAACAAGGCAAAGAAAATTCGCAGGGCTCGCAATCGGGATCGCAGTCGATGGGACGGATGGCGAGCGGAAAAGCCTCGCAAGCGGACCAACAGCGCCTAAGGCAGAGACACTGAGGCCATGCGCCGCGCCGGCGAGGCAATGCAGCGGGCTGAAGAGGAGATGCGAAAAGCTGTCAGCAATCACGACGGCACCGCCGAGCAACGTGCCGCCGCTCAACTTCAGGAAGCGCAGGAGATGCTGCGTCAGATGTTACATCAGCAGGCAGGCAGTTCCGTCTCGGACTTGGCGCATGATGCGCAGCAAATCGCGGAGGCGCAACGTGAGTTGGCGCAGCGCATGAAGCAGATGTACGGGAATGGTTCGCAGCCTTACCGCGGCCGTAATGGTATCGAACAGCAGGCGAATGCCGGCGGCGCGGAAGATATGCCGGAGATGAACGACCCGACGAGCATGCGTTACGGGTATGGATTCCGCCGGCGAAGTTGGCAACCACCGGCATCGATGCATCCCGCGAGCGAGCAGGAAAAGGCATTGGCTGCGGAAAAAGAGAAGCTTGCGGGCGAGCTTGAGCAGCTCGAGAAACAGATGCAGCAGCAAGCGGACTCAATGGCCGGAACACAGCCGGATACATCTTCGAAAATGCGGCGCGCGCTTTCCGAAGCCGAGCAGAAGGAACTGGCGCTGCGCATGCAGAAGGGAGCCGAATGGATGCGGCAAGGGTACGGGGATCGCAACGTGGGGATGGAAGACAACGTCACCGCGGGAGTCGATCAGCTTAGCCGGCAATTGCAGGGGCTGCAGAATTCGATGAAGGCCGGCGGTCAGGAAGCGAAGGGCGCGCAGGACGAGAAAACAGCCGAGGCGCTGTCGGAACTGCGGGGCCTGCGTGAACAACTGCAGCGACAGTCGGACCAATTACAGCGCGGCGAATCCGGACAACAGAGCAGTCAACAGGCGCAACGTGGACAGCAGCAGGGCGGCGAGCAAGGTGCAAATGGCGCATGGAAGTCCCAGAGGTGGACCTGGTGAACAGCTTGACCGCGGAAGCGTGCAGGCGGCGATCGGCCAGTTGAACTGGATGCGAACCCAGATTGACCCGCATGACCGTGCGCTAGGCGGATACATCGACGGTGCACTGTGGAACCTGCATCATCTGACCGGCGCGCAGTCGGGCTTACTCGAAACGCGCATCAGTCAGGATGCCGCAGCCAGTCTGGAGCGGCTAGAGATGGAATTGGACAAGCGCGTAGCGCAGGGACAGGCACAGGGAGCGCGAACGGGAGCGCCCGAAAGCGCGCCGGAGAAATATCGCGAGGCAGTTTCAGAGTATTTCAAGAAGCTGAGCCAGCCGTAACGGCGCAAAGCGCTCGATGGCCGTTTCGATCAAAGATATCGCCCGGTTCGCCGGTGTATCGCATTCGACTGTTTCCCGGGCGTTGCGGAATAGCCCACTGATTCCTGAAACAACGGCCCAACGCATCCGTGACATCGCGCGCGAGAAAGGCTATTCCGTAAGCGCAGTGGCGCGTAGCCTGGTGACGCGCAAGACGCACACGATCGGCGTAGTCGTTACGTCGATAGCCGATCCATTCAACGGCGAGATCGTTGAAGGCATCGAGGAGGTTGCGAACCAACACGGCTACTCGGTCATTCTCGCCACTTCGCAAGCGGACCCGGAACGTGAGATGGCGACGGTTGCCTCGTTTCGAGAGCGTCGCGTTGATGGTTTAGTGATCGCTTCATCACGGGTCGGGTCGTTGTACCTGGCTTTACTGGGCGAAATGTCAATTCCGATCGTCCTGTTGAACAACCAGCATCCAGGCACGCTCGTTCACGCCGTAAGCATCGACAACATCGACGGCTCAATTCAGGCGGCGCAGCACTTGATCGATTTAGGCCATCGGCGCATAGCGTATTTGGGAGACCGATTTGGCTTGCAGTCCGATAGCGAGCGGCTTGAGGGCTACAAGAAGCCTCTGAGCAAGGCGCGACTGCCCTTCGCCGACGAACTCGTGGTGCACGGTGATGGAAAGACGGCTGGGGCCAAGAGATGCGGCGGCCGAGTTGATCGGCAAGAGCGTCAATTCGGCACTTCGACCTACAGCTATCGTGTGCTACAACGACATGTCCGCGCTTGGCGTAATGGAACAGGCGGAAGTTGAGCGGGCTTCGAATTCCCGAAGACCTCTCCATTGTGGGTTTCGACGATTTATTCTTCGCCGGCCAATTACGGCCGCCGCTTACAACGGTGCGTCAGCCGAAAAAGGCCATCGGCCAGCGAGCGGTCGAGCATCTGCTTGCACTGTTGCGTGGGGAGCAAACAGGGCAGACTCTGCTGATCAAAGGCGAATTAGTCGTACGCGGATCGACGGCGCCGCCTTCTACCACGCGATTTGGTCGGGGAAAAACTCGGACACGAGATCTTCGTAGTAGGGCATGATCTCTTTCAGGTTGGGACGCTCGCGGCCTTTCGAGTATAGGTCGTAAGGATTGAATTTTCGCACCCAGTCGAACATCTGGCTGGTCGTGCTCGTTCATCAGATGCTGATAAGCACCGTGCCGATGGGCCGGATAGAACGAGTGATAGCGGAGCATGTACTGCGCCGGCTCGGGCAGATAGTTGCGGGTGACGGTATAAATGTACTCATCGTGTCCCCACGACAGATGCACCTTGCTCAAGCCCGCAGTTTGGTTGATAGATGCCGTACTTCGTCTGATACTCGGGCACATCGCTGTCGGGATTTGCCGCAAAGAACTCCGGGAAAACAATCTGGTCCGACCAGGCGCAGCCTACCGGGAAGGTGTCTCCGACGACGGCCCATTGAGGTTCGCCGTACAGGCAAAGAACCTTTCCTAAATCGTGGACCAATCCGGTCAGTACAAACCAGCGCGGGTGGCCATCTTTGCGGATCGCTTCGGCAGTCTGCAGCAAATGTTCGATCTGCGTCAGGTCTGTATCGGGATCGCTGTCGTCTACCAGCGTGTTCAAATATTCAGCCATTTCCCAGATGCTCTTCTTGCCGCGCTTCAGCCCGCAGTACTCGGCTTTCTTTGAGAGAACGAAGTCAAGCGTCTGGTAGCGGTGGTTCTGGCGATAGAACTCGGTGACGGTGGGGTTGGCATCCACCTTGTAATTGCGAAATTCTTCCTCGGATTTGCCTTGCTTGTAGCGAGTGGCGACGAAATCGTCCCATTCGTCAAGTTCTTTGAGGGGCTGGTTTTCCAGAACGGCTTGCATCGCGTGATACTCCTTAGCCCATTATGCACACGTTTGCAGGTGGTTTCAATATGCAAGACAGGAACAGTTCAGTTCCCTGCCCCTACAATGACCACATGAAGGACGGACGGAAGTCAGCCCAGTGACAAAACTTATTTTGCCGTTTGTGATCGGTTGCTGCGCCGCTGCTCATGCACAGGCGCCTTCGCCGGTTTCGTATGCGAACGTTGACGCCATCATCAACCAAGCGGTAGATAGCGCTTTGATCCCTGGCGGCGTGCTCGTCATTGGCCACAATGGCTCCGTCATTTACGAAAAGGCGTACGGATCCCGTGCTTTGAGTTCCACATCGTGAGCCGATGACGATAGACACCATCTTCGACGCCGCTTCTTTGACAAAGGTCGTAGCAACTACGCCGAGCATTATGAAGCTGTTTGAAGCCGGGAAGATCCGGATCGATGATCCGGTGACGAATTACTTGCCCGAATTTCAGGGCGGTAAGAGCGACATCACTGTTCGTCTCTTGATGACCCATTTCTCCGGAATGCCGCCCGATCTGCAGCTTGAACCACGCTGGAGCGGCTACGGAACAGGCATTGAGCGGGCGTTGCACACCCAGCCAATAGCGCCGCCCGGAGTGCGGTTCATTTATAGCGATATCAACTTCGTCCTCTTGGGCGAAATCGTCAGGCGACTTTCCGGAGAACCGCTTGAATGAGTTCGCAAAAGAAACAGATTTTTGCCCCGCTCGGGATGAATCAGACTGGTTTTCTGCCAATTGCCTCCCTGCGCGATCGGATTGCGCCCACGGAGATCGATCCAGATACTGGACAGCCCTTTCGAGGCGTCGTGCATGATCCCACCTCCAGATATATGGGGGGCGTTGCAGGGCACGCCGGGGTATTCACGACGGCCGACGACTTGGCCAAATATGCTGAGATGATGCTCGCGCTGGGCGAAGGCGCGAACGGAACACGGATCTTCGAACCCATGACGGTTCAAAAATTCACGGAACCCGCAAGTCCGGCGGATCAGCCGATTTTGCGCGCGCTCGGTTGGGATATGGAGTCACCGTTTTCGAGCAATCGTGGCGAGTTGTATCCGCATAGGGTCTTACGGTCACACCGGTTTCACTGGAACATCCATGTGGATGGACCCGACCACAAATTCTTTCGTGATTTTCTTGACCAACGTGGTACATCCCAAGCGCGGGCATTCGTTAAGCTCGCTTCGGTCCAGAATCGCGACATCTGTTGCGGCATCGTTCGGAGAAACGGCTCCCGAGACCGTTGCGCTAACGAGCTATCGCGAAACGATCACCGGCGCGGGCGTGCACCGTGAGATCAATCGCGATGTACAGACAATGACCGGACTCGACGTTCTGGAAAAGGGAGGTTTCAGCGAGCTTAAAGGTAAACGCATTGGCCTGATCACGAATCAGACCGGCCTTGATCGTGAGGGCGCCCGCAATGTGGATGTAATGCTTGCCGCCGGAATTCAAGTTGCGAAGCTCTTTTCTCCGGAACACGGAATAGCAGGCAAGCTCGATTCGGACGTATCCAGCACGACAGATCGGAAAACGGGCTTACCTGTAATTAGCCTCTACGAACCGAACCGGCGGCGGCTGGCTCAGGCCGACATGGACGGGCTTGATGCCATTGTTTTCGATATTCAGGATGTCGGGGCGCGTTTCTACACGTATTCGTGCACGATGCTATACGCGCTCGAAGAAGCAGGCAAAGCAAGTAAAGCATTTTATGTCCTGGACCGTCCTAACCCAATTACAGGGACACATGTCGAAGGCCCGGTCATGCAAAAGGATCTCGAATCCTTTGTCGGCTGCTATGACATTCCGTTGCGTCATGGCATGACGTTCGGTGAATTGGCCACGATGGCAAACGCGGAACAGCACTGGGGCGCCCAGTTGCATGTTGTGAAGATGAACAACTGGGAGCGTGGCGACTGGTTCGATGCCGGGTCGCTCACGTGGGTAAATCCCTCTCCGAACATGCGCAGTTTGAACGCGGCGCTCCTGTATCCTGGAGTAGCCATGTTGGAGGCCGAGTCGAATTACTCCGTCGGGCGCGGGACAGATGCTCCGTTCGAACAGATCGGGGCAGACTGGATTAACGGCAGAGAACTTGCAGAGTACCTAAATAAGCGATTCGTGCCGGGAGTTCGGGTTTATGCGACACAATTCACGCCAGCTTCGTCAAATCTTGCCGGCAAGGTGCTTGGCGGCGTTCGGTTTGTTGTCACTGACCGCAATAGTTTCGACAGTACGCGCCTCGGAATCGAGATCGCTTCTGCGTTGCAGAAACTTTATCCAGGAAAACTGAATTTCGAGAGCTGCCGATTCTTAATCGGCGATCGCAAGGTGATCGGAGATCTGGAGGGCTGGCAGGGATCCCGAGTATGATCTGGTCGATGGCACAACATCAAGCGGCGGACTTTGCTCAACGGCGCCGCCCGTTCTTGCTGTATTGAGTGCACCGCAGCTAAGCGTTCCCGTTGGCGGTATGCTTTTTGCCAGGCGGCCGGCCCCGACGCTTAGGCTCAGGCGACGGCAGTGCTTGCGTTATCCCCGTTCTGCTCCTCTGTGGCGGATACGACACCGCAGCATCCTTCAGCCAGGCAGGCGGCCGTCCGCGACGGCGTCCGCGTCCGCGTGCCAGCCGCTCCAACGTAAGAATTGCCTCTTCGATCTGCTCGCGCTCGAGGCGCAATTCCGCGAGCATTTTGTCTACGTCCAAAATGAGATCCTCCTCACACCCATTCGCTTTAACGTGTTGCCTGATGAACGGCAGATCACTCCGGAATCTCGCTCGGACATGACACTCACGATTCAGACGAAGTTTATAAGGGTTGGACGGTCCAATACAATACGCCTACGCTGCGCAATTTACCGACACAGTTCTAGTAGTACTAAGAGATTTGATGCAGCTTTCAACGAGAAAATCCAGCGATTTTCTGGCATAGTTCTAGGCCTTTCGCTTATTCCAGTAGAAATAGAAAGGGACACTCAGGGCCATAAGTCCAAGACCCATCAGGGATTCCCGCGGACGCGTCTGCAACGTACTTACAAGCAGTAATGCCGCCATGCCGATAAAAAGTACTGGCACGACAGGGTACCCAATCGTGCGATAAGGGCGCGGGAGATCAGGGCGCTTTCTCCGTAAAACAAAAACCGAAACTGCCGTCAATAGATATAAAATCCAACTGCCAAATATCACAAAATTGTACAAATCATCAAACCACCCGCTGAGAACGACTACGCAGGACCAGGCACAGAGCATAACTGTTGCGTGGCCGGGGGTGTGGAATCGAGGATGAACCGTTGCAGCAGTCCGAAAGAACAGTCCATCGCGAGCCATTGCGTAAGGGACGCGTGAACCCGACAAAATAGACCCATTCAGCGCCGCGAAGATGGAAATCAGTACGGCAGACAGTGACGGCGCTGGCCGCGGGACCTCCATAAAGAGACTGCATCATATCTGCCGCAACGCGATGGCTTGCGCCCACTTGCGCCGGGCTCAAGACGTAGAAGTAAGACAGGTTAATGAGGATGTACGTGACTATGACAGCAGCCGTCCCGAAGATGAGCGCGCGCGGGAGGTTACGTTGCGGGTTACGGATTTCAGACGAAACCATGCTGACGTTATTCCAGCCGTCGTAAGCCCACAGCGCGCTAACCATAGCTGCGAAAAACGCGCCGACTCCCCCAGCAACGGAGATCCCGGAGCGCAGGTGAGTGAAATCGCCTTTACCCGAGAACAGGCCCAACTACAATTACACCGGCGATCAGCAACATCTTCACCGCTGTTACGACTACCTGCAGATTGCCGCCCGAGCGCACACCGACGTAGTTAACCGCCGCGAGTATCAAAATGACGCCAATCGCTACCAATTGACCGTAGTGAATTTCAAGCAGGCTTCCGCCTGGCCCGATGTGAGCCGGCACCGATCGCGACAGTTTTGCCGAGGCCTGGATAGAAGACGGTCAAGTAGGTATAAAAGCCCGCGGCGAGGGTGGCAATCGAGCCGCTCTTCGCGACCCAGAACTGCGTCCAGCCATAGAGGTAACCCCAAAAAGGGCCGTATGCAGCGCTGAGGTAAACATACTCGCCGCCAGCCTCCGGTAAAGCGGCCGCGAGTTCCGCGTATGTTAGTGCACCGAACAAGCTGAGCAGTCCGGCAATGATCCAGACGACAAAGAGCTTTTCGACTGAGCCTACGTACCGAATCATGGTGGACGGAACGAGGAATACACCACTGCCGATTACCGTTCCAACCACGATGGAGACGGCACTCCAGAGGCCGAGCACACGCTGCAGCCCCGGCCCATTCCGAGTCGCGTTCTGAGTTTCTCGGCTCGTTTTGAGTATTAAGCTGCAATCTGCACCGGCTTACGTTGCGGCAGAAAAATACCTACTGCGTATCCGACGGAAAAGGTGGTGACGGAACCGATCAAGACGTACCAGGTGTAGGCCACCTGCGATTTCAACAGCAGCGTCACCGCCCAGCCCGCCGTCATGCCGATGATGGCAGCCCATTCACCAGGGCGGCGCGTCAGCACTCCGAGTAAAAAGACTCCCAACAGGGCGCCGTAGAGAATAGACGCGATTGTCAGGCCGGCCTCAAGAACACCGCCCCAGTGACGGGCCAATAGGCCGATGCCGAACAGAGCGACGCCCCACCCTATCGTCGATAAGCGGGCCAGGCGCAGATATGTACGCTCGGGGTAGCCGGGACGTAGCGGACGCAAGAAGTCCATGATGGTAGTCGAGGCGAGCGCGTTCAGCGCGGCACTAAGATTTGACATGGCAGCGGCCAGAATAGCGGCGGCCACCAAGCCGGCGAGCCCCACCGGCAAGTGAGCCCAAACGAAAGCCGGGTAGATGCGGTCCGGTTCTGATGGAGCGGGACGTCCCGCATCGCGATAAAGAACGTACAGCAGTACGCCAATCACCAGAAACAGACTGAACTGGAAGAAAACCACCACCCAGCTTGAAAGAAGCGCAAGCCGGCTTTCGCGCTCGTTTTTTGCTGAAAGCAAACGCTGGACCAGCAACTGCTCGGTCCCGTGGCTCGCCGTAGTCAGAAAGCAGCCGCCTATGAGTCCGGCCCAGAAGCTGTAAGTCCGATGAAAGAAGGACGGGGACAGCGCGATGCGGAAATCGAACATGTGAAATTTGTGGGCGGGATGAGCTAATGCAAGCACGTGTGGCCAGCCGCCCGGAATCAGGTGCAGCAGGAGGAAAAAGCTGAGGATAGCGCCGCCTACGTACAGAAACATCTGGATGACGTCGGTCCAAATCACGGCAGTCATGCCGCCTTCGAAGGTGTAGAAGAGAGTGAGGCAAACAATCACTGCGATTGAGGCGAGTTCACCCGTCCCAAGCACGACGGAGACGACGATAGAAACGGCGAAAACACGAACGCCTTCGGCTAGGGCACGCAGAACGAGAAAGGTTCCGGCCGTGAACTTCCGAACGTGTGGGCCGAAGCGACGTTCCATCAGTTCGTAAGCGGTGAAGAGTTCGCCACGGAAATACTGCGGCAAAAACAGCACGCAGATCACAATTCGCCCCACCAGATAGCCCAATATCAGCTGGAGGAACGTAAAGTTGCCGGCGAACGAGATAGCTGGCGTGCCGATTACCGTGAGAGTGCTGGTTTCAGCCGACACAATGGAAAACGCAATAGCCCACCAGGGAGCGCCTCGCCCGCCGAGAAAGTAATCCTTGAGTGAAGTCTGAGTTCCTCTAAAACGCGCTCCAAACCATGTAATGAAAATTAGGTAGGCAACAATGACGCCTAGGTCAACAGGGCGCATGGGAAGAGGGATGATAACATGCGCGGTGCGGGTCCGAAGGATGATAACAGGGAGGGGAACAAGTTCGCAAAGCCCAGCATCTAAAGCAATAGAATGGGTTGCGGGTTGGTAGTGTATCCGCTATACTCCGGCTTTGCGCCTTCTTTAACGAAGCGCGAAATGCATTGCTGCGGTGTCTTCGGCGGGATATTCGGCCTAAAGAAGAATCCGCTTCCAGAATCAGTTACGTAGAATTCCCTTGAGGGAGGTTGTCGTGAAGTTTACCTTTATGCGAGTCAGCAGTGTAGCCGCCGCGCTAGGCGCATTCGCTCTACTGACCGGCGTCGTCTCTGGGCCTGCCGCTTTGGCGCAAGACGCTAATCAACAGCCAGCAGCGGCGGGTCAAACGACGAAGAATTATAAGGATCGCGGGGAGTACGATCTTTACGTCCAAGTCACCAAGACAGCCGATCCCGCGGCGCGATTGAAACTGCTGAACCAGTGGTCGGACAAGTATCCCCAAACCGACTACGAAAAAGAGCGCCTCGAGTACTATTTGGCCACGCTCAATCAGCTTTCAGCCAACGATCCAACGGCCAGGACGCAGCTGATCGACAAATCGGAGCAGATGCTTAAGCTGGATCCCACCAATTTCACAGCCTACTATTACATAACAAACTGGGGTCCCCAAATCGGCGGCACGCCATCTCCTGACCTACTCAGTCAAGTGGATACTGCTGCACACGGGATGCTCGACAATGTGGACAAGCAATTTGACACAGACAAAAAGCCGGCCAACTTGAGTGCAGATCAGTGGACCCAAGCTAAGGCTGTTGCAACTGCGTTGGCCCACAACACCTTGGCATGGGAAGCCATGCAGAAGAAAGACACCCCTGGCGCCGAGGATCAATACAAGGCCAGCCTAACGGCGAATCCAAATCAGCCGACCGTTTCCTATCAGTACGCAAAACTGCTCATGGATCAAAAGCAGTATGCGCCTGCGCTGTTCGAATATGCTCGCGCGGCCAGCTATGACGGCCAGGGCGCGCTGCCGGCGTCGGCCCGCCAGCAAATTCTGGCTTACTACAACAAAGTCTACGCACAATTTCACGGTGGTGCGGACGGGGCCGACCAGGTAATCTCCCAGGCCAAGACCAGCGCACTCCCGCCAGATGGTTTCGACATTAAGGGCTTGGGCGACATTGAGGCGGCCAAGGCTAAGGCTCTCAACGACAGAATGGCTGCGGATCCAGCGTTTAAGCTTTGGTATGCCATTGAAACCAGCTTGAAAGATCAGGGCGATACCTTCTTCAGCGAAAACGTAAAAGATGCGGAAATTCCTGGAGGCGCCGAAGGGGTGAAGGACTTCACGGGAACCGTGATCTCGATCGACCCGGCAGACCGGCCGACGAAGGTTGTTCTGGGCGTTGAGGATGCGCAGACGACCGATGCAACTTTGCTGTTTTCACAGCCGCTTCCCGCAGCTGCGCTGGACAAGATCAAGGTTGGGACAGCCGCTGCAGTTCGCAGGCGTGGCGGACAACTATCAAAAAGATCCATACATGCTGACGTTCAAGGATCCCAGCATCCCTGGCGTGGCGACGTCAGCAGCAAAGAAGCCAGCCGCGACGCATCGACGCCCAGTTAAGCACTAGTTTACTTAATAGTGGAAAAGCCCCGAGCGTCGCTGCACGGGGCTTTCTTTCTTACGGTGCGCGCTAAGGTGGGGACCTACATTTTGTAGCGCCCGAGGTCCTCATCATTAAGATTTTCGAGCCATTTGCGCAATTCCTCGTTGTTGACCTTCTCCGATACACTCGTCGAATTGCGAGAGCTTTGCAGAACTTTTTCCTCGACGTATATCGGGCAGTCGTGCCGAAGCGCCAGTGCTAGTGCATCGCTCGGACGAGAATCAACGCTGATCAGTTTGCCGTCACGTTCCAACCAGATGAGAGCGTAAAATGTGTCTTCCTTCAGTTCGCTCACTACAACTTTCTTCAATCGCGCAATCGAGTCCCATCAGCAGGATTTTAATCAGATCGTGCGTCATCGGACGCGGCGTCGTTACCTTTTCGATCTCCAGCGCAATGGCATTTGCTTCATAAATTCCAACCCAAATAGGAAGAACTGAGTCTCCGCTCGTGTCCTTCAAGACCACTATGGGCATGTTTGTCATGGGGTCCATCATGAGGCCGCGAATTTTCATTTCTACTTCCATTATTGTCCCCTTACCCCAACATTAACCGACGCCGATGGCCGCACCATTTACGCGCTCGCCCGCCAGACTGTTCGGACCCGCCCTCGTCACCAGTACGTGCGCATATTCACCAAGCAACGTGTGTCTTCATGTGGCTCGGGCAGGCTTGCGTCAACGAAGTTCAGCGTTTTGTTTTGGCTCGTTCGCCCAATCCACTGGCGCGTGGCGACATTGTAACCTTCCACGTGCACCTCTTCAGTAGCGCCAACGTAATTTGCATTGCGGCGAATCTGAATGGCACGCTGCCGTTCTTGAAGAAACAAGAAGCGTCGAGTCTTCTCTTCCTCCGGGATGTGGTCCTCGTAGCGAACCGCAGGTGTATTTGGCCGCTTCGAATACTTGAAAATGAACATGGAGTCATATCCAACCTGCTCAACCAGACTCACGGTTTCAAGGAACTCCGCCTCGGTCTCACCCGGGAAACCGACAATGATATCGGTAGTGATCGCAATGTCGCGACGCGCTTTCTTCATCCACTCGATGCGCATCATGTACTCGTCTCGTGAATAAAGGCGCTGCATCTGGGAAAGGACGTGCGATGAGCCCGATTGCACGGGCAGATGAACATGATTGCACAGCGCCGGATCATCCTCGATAGCATCCACGATTCCCTTCACGAAATCGCGCGGATGAGACGTCGTAAAACGCACCCGCCGTAAACCAGTGACCTTGCCGACTGCGGCGAGCAGACGTGCGAAGTCCCAGTTGCGGTCATTGGGTCTTGGTAGCTATTCACGTTTTGTCCAAGAAGTTGAACTTCGGTATATCCGAATTCGACAAGCGACTCCGCCTCCCGGAGAACACTCTCCGCTGTACGGCTACGCTCTGGCCCGCGTGTCATCGGCACAACACAATAAGCGCAAGCCTTATCGCATCCTTCGATGATGGTAATGTAAGCGCGATGCGGGTTGTCGCGACGCGTAAACGGGGTGTCGAACGTCTCTTCCGTGTCCAGGCTAAGTCCTGTAACGCGACGGTTACCCTCTCGAGTTGCACCAGCAATTCGGGCAATTTGGTATAGCTTGCCGAACCTGCAACAAGACTAACGTGGGGGGCGCGTTCGAAGATGCGTTCGCCTTCTTGCTGTGCGACACAACCAAGAACTCCAAAGACTTTGCCTTTGCCCGCTTCACGCTTGAATTGCTGAAGCCGATGAAAGACTTTTTGCTCGGCCTTGTCACGAATGCTACAGGTGTTATAGAGAACCAGTTCCGCTTCGTCCGGCCGTTCAACTTGCGAATATCCTTGCTGCAGCAGCGTACCGACGACCTTCTCGGAATCATGAGCGTTCATCTGGCACCCGAAAGTTTCGATGTAAAACGTCTTCATCGTTATCGGTCCGCGGCGCTAATCCGACTAACCATGCAGCAGACGCATAAACCAGCCGATTCCGAACAGGGCGACCACGAACCAGCCAAAGCAATATGCGGCGTACCGCAGACGCTCACGGTCGGTTCGTTTCGTGACTAGCCCAAGAATCACACTCGAGAAGAGTGCGAAGAGAATAGAAACGTCGAAATGGTCGAGATTGATGTGCATGAAGGTATTCGAGTCCGAGCCTAGTCTTTTTGGCGAGTGGCAATTTCGTACGCGTCGACAATCGCCAAGATATTCAGAAGACCTGCGCAGACAATGAATTTTGCGCCGTAATCGGGGTTGTGGCCTGCACTAACCGGCGGATTGTAACCAAGCCAGACCGCAATGAAATAGAAAATACCATTGGCTAAGTCTCCGAAGAACCCGCCGTACTGGATCAGCCGGGATAGCAGATCGCCGGTAGAACTCGGCGAGAAAAAGGGCCCATTCATCAATGTGCCCGCCGCGAAACAGACTGCGACAGTAACAAAGATGATGGCTGCGCGAATCCTGCGCCTAAGGAACAAATGACCTGCGCCAGGCAACAGCCAAGCTATCACGCAAGTCAAGAGCGGCGAACGGACGGGAGCGGGTACACTCTCGGCCACAGTTGTGGACGGCATTACTATAATTCTAACGGCATGGCGGCTGACGGAGGAGATCAGGCCAGCCGGCCGCATCTTCCGCGTGACTTAACATGTGCATTACAATGGGGAAGTCTCAACATCCTGCGGATGTGGCGGAATTGGCAGACGCGCTAGATTCAGGTTCTAGAAGACGGGTTGATGGTAAAGAGTTATGGAGTCGGCTGTGTCACTTCTCGGCTGACTTTCACAGTGCGGATGTGGCGGAATTGGCAGACGCGCATGATTCAGGTTCATGTACCCGCAAGGGTGTGGAGGTTCAAGTCCTCTCATCCGCACCAAACAATCGAGGTTTAGGAGACCAGCGAGTTCAGGCGGCAGCTTGGTCTTAATGGAACAGTCTGCGATCCCATTCAAACAGCTTCGGTCCCAAAATCTGGAGATACAGCCCACAAGCGGGGTGCTCTGCATTAAGAATAAGATCGCGCTCCTCCGGGATCACAACGGAAGGAATTATGTGTGTGGTCAATAGACATCATTTCCAGTTACCCTGTACCGAATGGGTACGGAGATCGGGAAGCGATTGCGATGGGTACAGTTAGTTGAACAGGGAAAAAGTTGTGCACAAGTTTGTCTGCAGTGCGGCGTCGCTCGACCAACGCTGCGGAAGTGGGTTGAGCGATATCGTGCGGCCGGACCTGACGGCCTGCTGAGCAAGAGTCGGCGACCGCACCGTTCGCCGACCAGCAAAGTGTCCGAGCAGGAACGCGCATGGATAGCGGAGCTCCGGAAGCGCGGTCTCGGCTCTCGCCGGATTCAAAGCGAGTTGAAGCGAAGCTATGACCTAGATCTCTCTCGCCCAACCATCGAGAAGGTTTTTCGAAGTTTGGAACCTCGTCCTCGCCTGGTGAGGACACTCGCGAGAAAGGGTTCCAAGCGGTACGCAAAGGAAATCCCTGGCGAGCGGGTGCAGATGGACACCTGCAAGATTGCGCCGGGCCTTTATCAATACACCGCAATTGACGACTGTACCCGGATTCGGGTGCTAGCACTGTACAAGCGCCGAAGCGCGGCCAATTCGCTGCTGTTCCTGGAAAAGGTTATCGAGGAATTTCCCTTTCCGATCCAACGAATACAAACCGATCGCGGCCGCGAATTCTTTGCCTACGCTTTTCAGGAGAAGCTCATGGAATATGGCATCAAGTTTCGCCCGTTGAAGCCGGCTTCCCCTCACCTCAACGGCAAGGTAGAACGTTCGCAACGCACCGATTTAGAGGAGTTCTACGCGACGGTGGATTTACGTGCCGAGGATCTGTCGGAGCGGTTAGATGATTGGCAATCGCATTACAACGAGTTTCGAGTGCATGGCTCGTTGGATGGCCGTACACCTTGGCAGGTCTGGCACGAGAAATCGCGGCTGACCCCGCTGTTTGAAGACGTCGAAGCTCTTTACGACGAAGCCGTCGAGCGGATCCGCCATCCCGATTACCGGATTGACCTGCAGTTGGCCGCCAAGCAGGGGCTCGGAAAGAAGCGTTTTTAGATGGGGACTCCGCCCCCATACCCCCGAGATTTTTCGCTTTTGCGCCAGGATGTAGGACGGCGGAAATCGATCCGATCTCCGCCGCATCCCGGCCCCAAAATCGGCGCTCGAGTTGCGTCTCCGCAGAGCTCTATCTTCCGTTTTGGTCTCGCTTAGTTTATCGATACACCTGGCTCCGGTGCTGTAACGATGTCTATTGACCGCACAAATTATCAGTCCCACGGATGAGCCACTGGTCATCCATGTGTTCCGAGTGTCCCCGCACCTTTGGGTTCGCCGCTTCGCCAGTCCACGGGTATTTCACTGGTCAACAACGTAAGCACGGCTGAATCGTCGATGTCGAGCTCGAAGAGTACGTAATCGGAGGGCATCTGATCTTTTCGTCTCAAACATCAGGGTGCTCGTGCGACGTCCCGAGTTCAACTTTCCGACAAGCCGGTTTTTGGATCACTGTCCGGATGACCGACAGTTCGGACACAACATCTTTTAGCGTCTGGAGGCCCTGCGTGCTCTGGTTCTGCGAATCTTTCCTTCCCGTTCTCTGGATCGCCTTTTTGATCTACTGGCCGATCAAAGCCGTCCGTACGAAAACCACCCAGCGTCTCGAGCCCGTTGCCTCGCGCCTCCTGCGCGCCCTCACCTTCCTGATTGCGATCATCCTGTTCTCGACAACTCGCATTCCGCCGCGCTGGCTTTATCTTCAGCCCTGGCCGCCTGACCTTTGGCCCTTCTGGCTGGGATCTACCGTCATGGTCGCCGGCCTCCTCTTCGCCGTCTGGGCGCGAGAGCACCTCGGCGGTGACTGGAGCAGTTCCATCACGGTTAAGCAGGGCCGTGAGCTGATCACCACCGGACCCTATGCAGTGGTCCGTCACCCCATCCACACCGGCATTCTGGCCGGGTTGCTTGGCACTGCGATCGCCCTCTCTCAGGTGCGCGAATTTATCGCTTTCGTCCTTATCGTTCTCGTGCTCTGGCTCAAGCTCCGCATGGAGGAGCAATGGATGCGCTCCCAGTTTGGAGAGACATATGCCACCTATGCCCATCAGACCGCAGCCCTAGTGCCTTACCTCATCTGATCGCCTGCGTCGCTAAATTCTCTGAGGCAACGCGGAATCGGAAGCGGTGGCCCACATTCTCCTGGGACGGGCGTGGTTTTCATGCGGAGTTCAACGGGGTCGAGTTTTTCGCGCCGCGTTGCTCGATGTGCATTCGACTCCCTCCAGAGGTGCGAGATATCGTTCGAGAACCAATTTCAGCTCTCGCCGCCCAACTTCGCGCTGCTTCGGAGGGCTATCCAGAGCGAGAGGAAGCAGCCCTTTGACAATTTGCACCGAAGTCTCTGTCGCGGTCTGAATCTTCTTGGCGCCGAGGTGCGGGGCACGCATTTGAATGAGGTGCGCGATGCGCTGCTGCATCTGCTGATGAAGGGCTTGGACGCGCTCCGCCAGCTCACGCGATACGACGGAGCCGACAAACAGCGTGTCGAAACCAGGAGCATTCCGGCGAAATTCCAGAAACGGATCAACAAGCCGGTCAATGAGGTCGCGTAACGGCACCCCGGCAGCACTCAGGTCAAACGCGCTTTCGTGTAGGTCCTGATTCTGGGCAGCGTATGCTTCGGCCAAAGCTTCCGCGATTGCCTGTTTGTTAGGGAAGAACTGGTAAAGCGTTCCGGGAGAAACCCCGGCCCTACCTGCGATGGCATTGGTGGTGGCGTTCTCATATCCCACCTCCGCAAAGACATGTCCCGCCGCGCGCAAGAGATCGGCCATCCGCTTCTTTCCTCGCTCCTGGCGACGTGGGGTTTTTTGCTGTGAACTGTCCGGCATGGCCTCTTGACAAATATGAGCACCTGCTCGTATTATATTTTTTGCGAGCATCTGCTCGTATCTAGCGTAACACTTGTGGCGCCGGCGCCGCTGTATAGGAGGACTTTCTGACGGGAGCATTCCCTTCCACAGCCTTTGTGACGGGTGCCACTGGCCTATTGGGCAATCATCTGGTTCGCCAACTTCTGTTCGGCGGATCGCACGTGAAGGCCTTGGCTCGATCCAGATCTAAAGCGGAAGCGCAGTTTGCGGGACTTCCGGTGGAGATCGTGATCGGGGACATGTGTAATGTGCCCGGTTTCGCGCAACGTTTGCGCGGCGTGGACGTTCTGTTCCATACGGCTGCCTACTTCCGGGACAGCTTCAAGGGCGGGCGTCATCGCGAGCAGCTGTTTGAGACGAATGTCCGGGGTACACGCAGTCTTTTGTCGCACGCCTATAGCGCAGGCGTTCGACGGATCGTACATACAAGTTCAAGCACGGTGCTAGCCGGACAGCGGGGCCAAGTGGTGGATGAGACCATGTCACGCCCCACAGAGGGAACGCCCGACTATCCGTTGAGCAAGATCCTCGCAGACGCAGAGGTGGGGGCATTTCTGAAGAGTCACCCGGATGCCTCAGCGTGCACGGTGCTTCCTGGTTGGATGGTGGGCCCTGCCGATATTGGTGCAACTGCAGCTGGGCAACTCATCCTGGATTTCCTGCGTGGAAGGCTTCCCGGCGTCCCACCGGCTGAATTCTCAGTCGTAGATGCGCGAGACGTGGCGCAAGCCCACATTGAAGCCGCGCACAGTGGCCGACGCGGTGAGCGGTATCTGGTGGCTGGCCGACGCATGGAAATTAGAGAAATGTTCTGCGTCCTCGAAGAGGTGTCCAAGATACCGGCACCGAGACAGCAGCTCCCTTTATTTCTGCTGTATGCGCTTGCAGGTGTCAACGAGGTGTGGCATTTGGTTACCAGGAAACCCGTCCTAAATCAGCTTGGCTGCTGTTCGCTTGATGGCTCACGAACGGGGACGGCAAACTTACGACAGCACGAAGGCTCAGCTCGAACTCGGAATCCAGTTCCGCCCGGTGCGGGAGACGTTACGCGACACCGTGGACTGGTACCGGCAAAACGGCTGGGGCGATCGGGTGGACAGAGAACGGAAGCAGCTCCGGACTTCAAGGGAGTCGGTATGAACTGGAATCGCCGGCAGTTCCTGCTCTCACTGGGAGCGAGTGCAATAGATGTCGGATGCGAGGCTAGAAGGCTTAAGTCTGAGGCACAACGATTTCCAAGCACGTTTCGCTGGGGATGCGGATCGTCCGCTTTTCAAGTGGAAGGAGGTTTGGATGCGGATGGAAGAGGCGAGAGTATCTGGGACGTTTTTGCCAAGCAGAAGGGGCGCATTAAGGATGGCTCAATCCCCAGCGTGACGTGCAATTCCTATTTTCGATACAAGGACGATGCGGCGCTGATCAGCGCCGCTAACCTAAATTCCTATAAGTTTTCGATCTCATGGCCGCGAGTGTTTCCCGCGGGTTCGGGAATCATGAATGAACGCGGCATGGACTATTATGACCGTTTAACCGACGCTCTTCTTCAAAGACACATCACTCCTTACGCGACGCTGTTTCATTGGGACCTTCCTCAACGCTTGTATGAATCGGGAGGCTGGAGATCGCGAGACACGGGAGAGCGGTTCGCAGACTACGCCGTGGCGGTTACTCGCCGCTTGGGTGATCGACTTAAGAATTTCGTCACCATCAATGAGCCAAACGTTCACCTGTTCCTTGGCCATATCTTTGGTAATCATGCGCCGGGGTTGTGGGACGGCAAGCTTATCGGCCCAGTAACCCACCATTTGAACCTGGCCCAAGGCAGAGCCATTCAAGGCATGCGAGCGCAGCGAAAGGATCTGACGATCGGAGTCGGACTGGCACTCGCGCCTGCGCGGCCAGAGGGAGGGAGGATGCACTTATTTAACGATTTCGCCGCGCTGGCATTTGATCAGGTTTGGGCGGGCGCGTTTCTGGATCCGCTGCTGAAGGGTACATACCCGCTAGCGGCGCAAGAGATGTTGGGCAACGTGGTAAAGGCCGGGGACATGAATCAGATTCATCAGGGGTGCGATTTCATTGGCGTCAATTACTACTCACCGGCGTATCTCAAAGCGGACTTCAGCGGAGTAAGTTTCATAGCCCAGGGCAGAACGCCCGCCGGGGTTAGTCGAGATGCATCTGGCCGCGAAATCGACCCTGCCGGCCTACGAGAGGTTCTCAATCAGTTGACCAAAGATTACAGTAACCCGCGGCTCATTGTGACCGAAAATGGTTGTTCCGACCCCTTGGGTGACCACGCCGCAATCCTCAATGACGAGTTCCGAATTCACTATTTGAACGGTCACTTACGTGCTGTCCGGCAGGCGATGGACAACGGCAGCCGGGTAGAGGGTTTCTTTGTGTGGTCGTTGCTCGATAACTGGGAGTGGGATTTGGGCTTTACTTCCAAATTCGGCCTGGTTGCTCAAGAGATGAACACGGGCGTACGAACACCGAAAAAATCCTATGCTTCGCTTGCAGATGTCGCGAAGACCGGATTGTTGCCCGCTTAGGGGGTGGCCTCCGGGTACCAATTATGCAATCTTCAACTTTCATTGTTGCGAGTGCGGCGGTCATCCTGTTCCTTGGCCTCTCGCACTTGCTGTACACCTTTCGAGGGCCGCTGCTGCACCCCAGTGACTCGGAACTTACCGCCAAGATGATGACCGTTTCACCCGTCATCAGTCAAGAAACCACAATGTGGCGGGTGTGGATTGGGTTCAATGCAACCCACAGCTTTGGCCTTATTCTCTTTGGCGGGCTATACGGTTACCTCGCGACGCGTCACAGCGTCTTCCTCTTTCACTCATGGTTCTTGCTTGCACTTGGCTTCGCACTTCTGCTCTGCTACGCAATCACCGCCAGACTCTATTTTTTCTCTGCGCCGTTTCGCGGCGTCCTGTTGGCTGAGGGTCTTTACCTTTTTGCAGTTGTCCTCAACCTGGCACACTCGGGGTCCACGTAATTTACGAACGTTTGAACGTTTGGAATGTTTGGTCAGTGGCATTGAAGTCCCATTCAAGAGACTGACCGGCAATGCGAGCCTCTGATGGTCAATGGATGGTGATAGTTGCGAGCACGAAAGCCGCCGCTTCCTGATCATTCCTGGTCCGGCTCGATGCCAATGTGATGGTTGACTGCAGATGCGTTTATCATTTCAATGTCCCGAAAGCCGGCCCAACGGCCACTGAGCGCAGATCGGTAAACCCATCCGGCAACGCTCTTCGTTAACACACCGGGATTCAGTTCGCCATACTCCAGGTCTTGGTCTGATCTCTACGATGCGAGCGCGTTCGGAACATAATTCCAATTGCGAAACGTGGCCGATGCTGTTCCGCACGCGTACAAAGCGGGGCGCAGGTCGAGAAACCCACCGAGAGCATTCTGTTGATAACAGGTGACGTCAAGCGTTCCTGGCACGTGTCTCCACTTACCTGACGTGATTGCGTCCTGCAGGCGATAGAAGAAATCGACTTCCTGATCGTTATTGACAATTCGCAACCTTGCACCGCTTGCAGGAACCACGGTAGTTCTGGGTTCAGGTTTTGCGTGCGAATCAGAGGTCAGGCGCAAGCCACAGCAGTTCTCATTGTCATAGAAGAGAAGTAATCCAGCCTCGCAGCCGGGAGCGACCTCAACATCTACTTCGATCGTGTAAGTGCGATCGGTTGCCACGCGCGTGAGCGGCGATGTCGTTCGAATGCTATCCGCGTGAGCAGCGAGAGTGAGTGCGCCATCGACGAGACGCACTCGATTACTGTCATAGCCTTTCCAGAACTGCCATTGCAAATCGAGGGTCTTGCCCGAAAACGCGGGGATCGGTTCAGCTTTGGACTCCGGCGCCAGATGGCCCTTCGGGATAGCCTCCGCTGCCGAGATGCCTTCGGGGAGCTTGAACCAACCATCAGACGTCCAAACGACCGGTAGCAGTAGAACCTGTCGTCCGAGCGTTTGCAGACCGTTCCGGTAGGCGTGAAGGGTCATCCACCAGGAACCATCGGCCGCATCGACCAATCGTCCGTGACCCTTCGACCACCATTTCTCGACCTTGCTGTAGGTATGAACGATGGGATTAAAAGGCGACCACTCCCACGGACCATCAATCCTCCGGCTTCGAGCGGAGAGAACCATATGACTCGTTGGAGGGCCTGCCGTGCCTCCCTCGGCGACGGTCAAGTAGTAATTGGCATTGCGGAAGAGGAGCTTGGGAGCTTCCAGGCACTCGCACTCTACCTGCCAGCTCTCCGGGATGGGCCAGGGTTCAAGTACTTTGCGCGGCCCACTCACTAGGGATAACCCGTTTGCGGAGAGCTCAGCCATCCAGCCGCCCGCCATATACAGAACCCGACGGCCTTCGGGGGTCGCTCCGTGTGTCGGGTCGATGCCATGCAGGCCCAAAGATATCGGTTTGCTCCAAGGGCCCAGCGGAGTGTTCGCGTGGACGACGAAAATTTCCCCATCGCAGGAAAAGTAGATATAGAACAGCCCGCGATACTCGCATAGGAATGGGGCCCAAACCGCTCCGTAGTAGGCATCGAGTGCCGCTGCTGCAACCCGCCAATGGACAAGATCGAGCGAGTGCCAGATTAGCAGGCCGGGCGTATAGTTGTCGGTGGTGTGCACGAGGTAAAAGTCATTACCGACTCGGATGGCGCCAGCGTCAGGATGATCGCCGGGGATGATTGGATTAATGTATGTCCCGGGCTCAGCAGATGAGGGCGCAAGCGGGGACAAAGCCGCCCAGGGTGGTACAGCGCCGGTTGCCGCAGCGGATGCGCCGAGCCAAACGAATTGCCGTCTGGACCAGGATTGGTTTTTGAGGAAGCGAAATTTTGAGCTCACGAGTTCACCTGTTTGTAGAGCGGCCGGGACGGGCGCACCTGGCGTTTATACCCAACTTCGGGAGATGCAATGAGAAATGGATTAAGTCCTCTAGCGGGACTGCTAGTGCTGCTCGGCTGCGTGCCGTGGGCGAATGCTGGCGGAGCGTCCTTGCCAAGAAGCACGCCCGAAGCCGAAGGTATCTCATCACAGGCAATCGTCGCCTTCGTCGAAGCGGCCGACAAGAATGTAAACACATTCGACAGTTTTATGATTGTCCGGCACGGCAAGGTCATAGCCGCGGGTTGGTGGAAGCCCAACTCTGCCGGCCAGCGGCATGTTATGAACTCGGTCAGCAAGAGCTTCACATCGACCGCTGTTGGGCTCGCAATCGAGAGCCATAAGTTAAGTCTTGACGATCTCGTGTTGAAGTTTTTTCCCGCCGACGCCCCCGCAGATCCTTCCGCCAATCTGAAGGCGCTCAAGGTGCGTGATCTGCTGACCATGTCCAGCGGTCAAGCCGTCGAGCCCAAAGCCATTGGGGGCGGCCCATCGGTAAAACAATTTCTCGCCCAGCCTTCCCCCTACCCGCCCGGAACTCACTTCCTCTACAACACCATGGGCACTTACGTCCTGTCAGCGATCGTGACGAAAGTGACCGGCCAAACTGTCTTGGACTATCTCAAGCCACGGTTGTTCGACCCACTCGGGATTGAGAACCCCCGCTGGGACAGCAGCCCGGAAGGATATTCGCTCGGAGGCTATGGGCTGTATCTTCGCACGGAAGACATGGCAACCTTTGGCCAGCTCATACTGCAGCACGGCGAGTGGAACGGCAAGCAGTTAGTTCCCCGCAAGTGGATCGAAGAAGCAACGTCCGAGCAGATTTCAACCGTGGATGAGGCGCACGCCAAGATCGGTCCTGATTGGCACCCAGGGCTATGGGTTTCAGTTCTGGCGGTGCCGCCATAATGCGTTTCGGGCCGACGGGGCCGGCGGTCAGTTCATCGTGATGATGCCCGATCAGGATGCCGTCATTGCCATCACCGCCGATACCGGCAACATGCAAGGAGAACTGGACGCGGTTTGGGACGAACTGTTGCCGGCGTTCCAAGCCAAGCCGCTGCCCGCCGATGCAGCCGGTGATGAAAAGCTGAAAGAGGCCGTCGCAAATCTAGTGGCGCATACCAAAAAGAGTTCATAGCCGGAGGATCGTGCCGCATCACAGCGGCGCTCCTTTCCGGGCGAGAACAGACAACAGTATAGATGTTCGCTAAGCCAAACCGGAACAAAAAATATTACGATATCTCTTTGACACGTCAGACATTAACGAGAGGGCGGTCTACGTTGTGTGAACTCTCGATTTTCCATTGCGGTCCACATTCTCACCCTGCTCGCCTCCATGCCGGACGAACGCGTGACATCGGAACTGATTGCTGGTAGCGTAGGCACCAATCCGGTGGTCATTCGGCGTCAGCTGGCATTGCTCCGGAAGGCGAAGCTGGTCGCGTCGAAGGCGGCGCGTGGTGGCGGCTGGGTGCTCGCGCGAAAGCCTCAGTCAATAAAGCTAAGCGACGTAAGAGATGCATTGGGCGAAGAGGCCAGCTTTCGAATGCACCGGAACGATCCTTCCCCAAACTGCGTGGTTGGCCAGAATGTTCGACAGGCCCTAGAGGCCGTGTATCAGGATGCGGAGAAAGCCGTCACGCGCTCTCTTCAAAGTCGGACTATCAAGGATTTGCTTATCGCAGTAAGTCGCTGCTCAGAGAACGCCGCTTCAGGCAGGAAGTGATTGCAATGCTACTTCAAAAACGCTCAATGTTCGTAGCGGGAAAGAGAACGGGTGAATAGTGGCAAACGTAGGTGTACTGAGATGTTCCAGGTTGGCAGTTGTAGCCATTTCTGCGTTGAGTTTCGGAAGATCGGCGGTCGCGGCGAGCCGTGATCGCGCCTGCCTCCTCCAGCAAGCCTCGCAGTTCAATAGCAGCATGCTTGCTCACACCACGGGCAAGATTCCATTGGGTCACGGTGCGGAAATTCGTGAGAACACGAAGGCCATATCGCTCGACGCCAGCAAGTGGTCCTCCGTTAAGCAAATCCGCTCGGAGGGCGTGTACGCTGATCCTGTCCTAGGCAACGTGATCGAGCATGTAGCGGCAGAAACGGACGCCGGCAAGATTGTTTATATCGGTACCCGGCTCAAAGTTGCGAATAGCAAGATCACGGAAGTAGAAATTAACATCGACGTTCCCCTGACCGCTGCCGAAATGCCCGGCCCGGACATTGATTTGGTTGGCGAAATGAAACGGTCAGGCCTCTCAGCCATCTGCATGACCTTTGCGACCGACTACCAACCAGGCAATGCGTACGACCGCTTTCTCAAAGGGCTGGCCTCTATGGATCGGCAATTGGAACGCAACGGCATGAAGCGTTCCCTTACCCTGCCTGACGTCCGCACCGCCCATGAGAATAAACAGCCAATGGTCATCCAGGCGGTCGAGGGCGGCCATTTTCTTCAGGGTCACATCGAGCGGGTGGAAGAAGCCTACAACCGGGGTTGCGGCACTTTGGGCTGCTTCACGACAGTGACGCCTCCGTGCCACTGGGCGATGTTTACACCAACCCTCCGCGCTATGGCGGATTGACTCCATTTGGGGCAGCCGTCATCAAGGAATGCAATCGGCTCGGTATTCTAGGGGGCTGAGGTCATGCTTGCCGTCGGGAATTGCCGGCGCTAGATCACCTCTATTGGGGCAATACCAAAACAACTCCGGCGTCAGTTCCTGGGCGGTCGACATTTTGGGCACGGGCGAAACCGCCGACAAGGCACAAGCTTTACTGCAGAAGGCGAAGGCTATCCCGCCGTGAACCCGTTGATCGTACGTGGCGATTTTACAAACGTCAGTTCAGGCGATGCGACGAAGCGAACGATTGGATTCGGGTGTGGGGCGAGCGACGTCAAAGCACACGCCGTCGTTTCGGTGTTAACGACCGCGGACCCGTGCGCTGCTGAGGGCGAAGGCAGTCTCTAGACAGATCGAAACTATCATCGCCACCGCCGACGCCGACCTGGACCGATATCGAGAAGTTGGCCGCAAATGCGGAAGAAGGTGATGCGGAAGCGCTGGCTTACGAAAACGCCACGTTCGATGTCGTGGTCAGCCTAATCGCTGCTATGTTCGCGCCGGGACTGGTATCAGCCGAGCTTACTCGCGTCTGTCGGCCTAGAGGACTGCTCGCAATGGGCAACTGGACGCGCCCCGGGTTCGTTGGCAGGTTCTTGGCGCTCTTGCGCGGTGGGTAACACGGAAGCTGACTTCACCCGGCACCTGCCTCCGAATAAGCTCCTCATTCAGGAGCGATTCGCTAATCGACTTAGCGCCCGTTCGAAGCATTGGGGACGTCGTCACCGGTCTCAGTCGTTGAGATACCCGACACTCGCACCTCTATACCCGACGTGAGGGAATCCGAGGGATTTTCAATGACTGCGTCCTGGGTTGTAAGTCCGGAAACAACTTCCACCTGGGTTCCGTAATCGCGGTCGATAGTAATCCCCACCAACTCCGCTCTGTTGTTGCGAATCGATGGCCACTTGCATGTCATTCGCAGCGGAAAATCAACGTGTTCACTGGAATGATTACGCCGGCGCGGCCTTAGCCTTCGATCTTCAGGTGCACCGACAAAAACGCGCCGGGAAGCAGCTCGCCCGTCGGGTTGTCGACGTCTACTTCGGTCAGCAGCGTTCGTGAGGCCGGGTCGATACGAATCAGAACTGCGCAGAATTCTGCCTAGGGAATTGCCTCCGGGGGAATTCCGCCTGCGTGAGGTACGCTGCTACCGCCAGGCTTCACATCGCGCGAATACTGCTGCGGGATGTTCACGTAAACACGCAACCGGTTCGTGGCCGCGATGTCAAAAAGTTCTTTGCCCGGGGCATTTGAACCAGCGTCGATCAACGCGCCGACGTGTCGATATTACGCGCGGTGATTACGCCATCGAACGGAGCATAGACGTTTTGAAAGTGCTGCGTCTCTTGGCAGACGCCGCATGTTGAAAGCTGGCCGAATCCAGCATCGCCTTCTTTGCGTGCATGCTCGCCGACCCGCATTGTCCACTTCCTGTTTTGCCATCGGAATCGGATTCTTGAACATATCCCTCATAGCGCTCGGCAGTGGTCTTGGGAAAGATCATAATTCGCCTGAGCCGCGGCCATATCGGCGCGTGCCTGATCGAGTTGGCGATCAAGTTCCGGAGTTTCGATAACGGCCAGCAGTTGGCCGGCCTTCACATGCGCACCGATATCGAAATTCCAGCTCTTTAAGATAGCCGTTTGTGCGGGCTATAAATTGGTGTCGCAACGTAAGCCTGGGCATTACCAGGAAGGAGCACCTCTTCGACCATCCCCCCGCCAAATTTCGGGTGAATCACGCTCACGGTAGGGATGGCCCTCTGCGATGACTGCTGCCTTAAGCGCGCTCGCCGCGTCGTACTCGCGATTCAATGCCGTTGGAAGATGTCAAAGCTCAATTACTCGCCGCAACAGGCAACAGATCACAACGACAATCACGACCGCGGAAGGGAGGGCGGGATTCGCAAGATCGACCTGCCCGCTCGGAATCGGTTGTTTGGCTGGGTGCTCATCGACCCGAAATTCCAGCCTCGGCGGGGCACGCGCCCCGGCCATGGAGAAATGCGAAGACCGGGGGACGAAAGCTCAACGTAGCGAGGGTTGCGAGGATCAGGCCGCCAATAACTGCTCGCCCCAGCGGAGCATTTTGTTCTCCACCCTCGCCCATGCCCAGGGCCATCGGAACCATGCCGATGATCATCGCCAAAGCAGTCATAATGACCGGGCGAAAACGGGTGAATCCGGCACCATGGCTGCACTACAGCATCGCCGGATTCGAGTAGCGGTCTTTCGCGAAACTCACCACAAGGATGCTGTTGGCCGTAGCTACACCCATGCACATGATGGCGCCCATCATCGCCGGGACGCTGAGCGTCGTGTGAGTCAGGAAAAGCATCAGGAGAATGCCCGCTAACGCCGCTGGCAAGCGCCGTGATGATAATGAACGGGTCAAGCCAGGACTGAAAGTTCACAACGATCAACAGGTAAACCAGCAGAATCGCGAATAACAGTCCGCCGATCAGCCCGATGAACGACTCGCGCATAGTCTCCATCTGTCCTCGGATAACCATTTCTGAGCCGCGCACGAGGTTACGGCGATTGGCGTCGACGATGCGTTCCACCTCGCGGCCCACTGCCGAGAGGTCTGGCGGTCCGACGAGCCGAAGATATCGATGGTCCGCTGAATGTCATAGTGGTTAACGACAGCCATGCCATTGCCGCGGGTGATCGACGTGACATCGTTTAGTATCTCGGGTTTCGTAGGCTGAGTTGCAGTGAGAGGCAGATTACGCAGATCCTGCAGTGATTTGACGTCGTATTGAGGTACCTGGGTAACCACGCTGTAACTCACGCCGTTTTGGGGATTTAGCCAGAAAGTTGGTTGAGTCTGGAAACTGCCGCTGAGTGAGATTAGCAGAGTTTGTGCCACATCGGCTTGTGTATAGCCGCTTTCGGCGGCCTTGGTGCGGTCGGTGATGACGTGCAGCTTAGGTTGATCGAAAGTTTGCTGGATGCGAAGGTCGGCGATGCCCGGAACGCGGCGCATCTGATCCATCATGCGATCGGCCAGTTTGCGATTCGCTTCTACATTCTTGCCGACGATTTGAACGTCAATCGGTGCGGGCAGCCCGAAATTCAGAATCTGACTGACAATATCGTCGGGCAGGAAGATAGAATTCCGTTCCCGGAAACTCTCGCGGCAAGCTACTTCGCAGTAGCTCGACGAATTCCTCCGTCGGGCGGTGGTTGCGAGTAAGTGAAACCATGATGTCGGCGTCAGCCGAGCCCACCGGCGCCGAGTTGCTGTAAATTGTGTTGATGCTGCTGTATGGCAATCCAATCTCATCCAATATGTTGAGCAACTGATCCGAAGGTATCTGACGGCGGATGGACGTTTCAACCAGATCGCAAATGCGCGCGGTCTCTTCGATGCGGGTTCCTGTTTTGGCGCGTAGATGCAACTTAAATTGACCTGCGTCCGACGTAGGAAAGAAGTCTTGGCCAATCCAGGGGTAAAGCAAAAATGCCGACAAGCAGAGCAGCAGGAACACGGGCAGGAACAGATGCGCGCCGGCGAATCATTAGGGAAAGGATGGCTCGGTAACCATCGCGCATGCGATCAAATCCGCGTTCGAACGATCGCTGGAAGAGGATGAAAGGATTGCGGGTCTGTCCATGATGCTGATGCTTCAGCAAGTACTTCGCCAAGGTGGGCACGAGAGTACGCGAGAGACCGTAGGAAGCAAGCATCGCGAAGACGACGGCTTCCGCAAGGGGCACAAACAGGTACCGCGCTACGCCACTGAGAAAGAACATCGGCAGGAAAACGATGCAGATGCAAAGCGTGGATACTAGAGCGGGCACAGCAATTTGCGCGGCCCCATCAAGGATGGCTTGCTCGATTTCCTTGCCTTGGTCCAGATTCCGGTTGATATTTTCAATCTTCGACGGTGGCGTCGTCTACCAGGATTCCGACTGCCAGGGCCAAGCCGCCGAGCGTCATAATGTTGATGGTTTCGTGCAGGAAGCTGAGCACAATCAGTGACGTGAGTATCGAGAGCGGAATAGAGATAGCGATGATCAGCGTGCTCCGCCAACTTCCAAGGAAGACCAGAATCATCAATGCGGTCAGACACCGCAGCAGTCACTGCCTCGCGAATGACGCCGCTGATGGAAGCTCGCACAAAAATGGATTGGTCCGCCAGCGGCTGAATCTTCAATTGTGGCGGCAGTGTCGCCGATACTCTCGGGAGCAACTTCCGAATCCCGTCAACAACGGCCAGAGTCGAAGCGTTGCCGGCTTTCATGACCGTGAGCAACACGCCGCGGCGGCCGTCTTGCCGCACGATATTGGTTTGCGGCGCGAAGCCATCGCGCACGTAGCCAATGTCGCGAATGTATATCGGGGAGCCGTTCACCATCTTCACCGGAAAGTTGTTGAATGCGTCTACAGTGGCTGGGGAAGAATTCAGGTCGACGTCGTATTCGAACTGTCCGATCTTTGAAGTGCCCGCCGGAATAATGAGGTTCTGCTTGCTAATCGCGTCGGTAATGTCGGCCGGTGACAAGCCCTTTGATTGCATTGCCGCCGGGTTGATATCCACCATGATTTCGCGCTGTTTTCCGCCGTACGGATACGGAATGGAGCAGCCGGGGATGGTCACCAACCGCGTGCGGATGAAGTTCACGCCATAGTCGAATAGCGACTGTTCGCTGAGTCCTTCTCCGGAAAGGCCCAGCTGAATGATCGGCACGCTTGATGCGTTGTACTCCAGCAGAAACGGCGCGGTGTGCCCGGCGGCAGTTGCCGCAGAACCGGCTGTGAGATAGCGCTCACCTGGGCCATGGCGGCGTCGATGTTCACGTCGGGTTGAAAGAAGACCTTGATGAGGGCGCGCCCATTGATGGTCTGTGATCGATGTGCTCAACGTCGTTGACGGCGGTGGTCAGCGAACGTTCGTAGATGGACGTAATCCGTTCTTCCATCTCCTGCGCAGTCAGGCCGGTATAGTTGAACGCGGCCGTGATAACCGGAATATCGATGTTCGGAAAAATGTCTGTCGGGGTACGGACAATGATCACCGGGGCCAGAATCAAAATCAGCAGCGCCAATACTATAAATGTGTAGGGCCGCGCCAGCGCGAGTCGGACAATCCACATTCCTGGTTACTCCAAAGGCGTGGGGCCTGGATCAAAGAGTAGACACAGCGTCTCGTAATTCGTATATTCGAAATTGTCGCACGGGATGGCCAGTACACAATTACCAGGCGCGCGGAAGAGGCCGCCCGCGCGATGAGTCCGCCCGGCGGAGGATCCTGAAGGCTGCGCTCGACCTGATGGACAAAACCGTCGTTCGCCCGGGTAACCACGGAGGCCATCGCCGAGCGCGCGGCGACAAGCAAAGCAACCTTATATCGCTGGTGGCCGAACAAGGCTGCGGTGGTGATTGAAGCTTTTCGGGAAGCGGTCGCGCCGGAACTGCCCCTGCGAAACGCGGCACGCTGCGCGAAGATTTAACTATTCAGCTCTGAAACTTCTCACGAATTTTTCTGGCCGCGGCGGCCAATCCCCCGCTCGTTCGTGGTGGCGGTATGAAGCGACCCTGAGGTAGCTGCCGCGTTTCGTTCCGCCTGGAGCAGACCTCGCGGCGCACGAGGCCAAACGTGATGCTGACGTCAAAAACAGGTGAGCGGACAATTGCGCAGAGGGTGCGGACCTCGACCTGGTGCTTGA
>CAWJUL010000016.1:0-170878 GCA_963846045.1 Terriglobia bacterium
GCACCGATCCCCAGGCCAGCGCTCTTCGCAGCTCGGAATGCTGATTGTGCTACGGCACCGGAACACCCACTATCCCCACATTCGCGCGCGAAAACAGCCAGCGGCTCTCAACCTTGGTCACACCGCCGTCGAGCGATAGGTGGCCTGTAGCGGCCCAGAGCGGCTGGCCGGTAGCCGGATCCATTGCTACGTTGAAGAAGTGGCACTCGAAGTATAACGTCGCCTCACTGCCGTAGACATGAATTTCGGTCTTGTAGCTGGGCGCGAGCGACACGAACTTATTTACGGACTGAAACGGTGCGGCGACGTATTTGAAAAACGTGCAGAGCGTGCCGCGATTCCCGAAATTGTCCGACGGAGTCGGGCATGTGGATGGATTCGCAGGATCGCCGTTGCCGATGTAATAACCATCCCGGGCGCTCCCAATATTGAATAAGATCCAGCCGTTGTCCGTCCAGAGCGAGAGCATCGCGCGGATACGTTCCGTAATCACGTCACCCAAATCGCCGTTCACCGGATCGCGTACCGTCGAGGCTCGATGAAATGCCGCTTGCAGTCGGTACAATGCAGCGACTTGCGCGCCTTGATTCCCGGTCAGACTCTCTGGCACGCTTGCGCTGGAGTTCTCCTGCGCTGACAGAGAACCAGCCCCGCCCAGCAGCACGGAAAGTGCAACCGCAGCGAATGGCCTCAGCCTGGTCCCACCGCGGTGCGAGTCGTTCTGATTGGTATGGTTACGCCGGTCTTTAACAAAAAAACGAGCATAGAGTGATTTCATTTGCAAATTCCTCCTTCGGAATATTTGAGTGGTCTCCGACTGCGGTATCAACGCCGCTCGTCCGAAACTTCAGAGCAGTTTCTGATCAGCTCTCGACGGCAACTATAAATGAAAATTCGTGGTGGCACCATGAACGCATTCGAATCAATTTCTGATCCGCTACTCTCTTGGAAAACGACAACATGCGCTCATGATGCGAAAGTGATGCTATATTCCTCTCTAATGCTGGAGAGTGAAGGTGCCCGAAAATATCGTTCCGGGGCTTATTGTTCGCTTCGGCGGCTTTGAGCTAGATGTAAAGGCAGGGGAGCTGCGCCGGCAGGGTCGGACCGTCAGACTCCAGGACAAGCCGCTTCAACTCCTGATCCTGTTACTCGGCAAGT
This sequence comes from Terriglobia bacterium, assembly GCA_963846045.1. Classification (GTDB taxonomy): domain Bacteria; phylum Acidobacteriota; class Terriglobia; order Bryobacterales; family Bryobacteraceae; genus Bog-105. The sequence goes on from CAWJUL010000016.1 coordinate 1,162, forward strand.
CAACATCCGAGCTGGTGACGCGGGAAGAGATTCAAGAGCACATCTGGGGGACCAGCCGGTTTCTTGATTTTGAAGACAGTTTGAACCAGGCCGTCCGCAAGCTTCGAGAGGCGCTCCGGGACAGTGCAACCAGTCCGCGCTTCCTGGAAACGATCCCACGTCGCGGATATCGATTCTTGATGCCCATCGACGGAAAACCGCAGGTCGCTTCCTCGGCAGTCGCCGGAACGACTGTAAAGCCACTATCGGCAACCGCGCCGCAAGGCATCACCGTCGGAAGGCGACGCGAGGTTTCGGACTTACGTGGAGTTCTTCAGGCGACCAAACAAAATGGGGCCCGGCTATTTTGTGTTTCCGGGGAGCCGGGGATTGGGAAGACGACCTTAGTGGAAACTTTTCTTGCCGGACTCGTGCCCGAATTGGACTGTCATGTTGCAAGGGGGCGATGTTCGGAACGCCTTTCCGGCGCCGAAGCCTACCTACCCATCCTGGAGGGATTGGAATCCTTAATGCGCGGCCCGGGCGCGGAGATTGTCAGGAACATTCTTGCTGAAGTTGCTCCGAGCTGGTCTGTGCAGACGGGGGGCTGCAGATCTGCGTCCGTTCCTGCGCCCGCTGTGGTCGCAGATGCTGCGTCCGCCTCGCAAGAGCGGAAAAAACGTGAATTCGTTTCACTCTTGGAATCACTGACTCGAGAGCGGTCCCTTATCTTCTTTATTGACGACGTGCACTGGGCGGATGTGTCGACCATCGACCTGCTGTCTTATGTCATTCCCCACTGCGGTGCGCTTCCGATGTTGGTATTGGCGACATACCGAACGTCTGACATGATGCTCGCAAATCATGCCTTCCTGGAAGCCAAGCTTGAGTTGCAAACTCGCCGTTTGTATGCGGAACTGGAGCTGGGCAACTTGGAACGGGAGGACATCGAGAAGTACATCGATTCGGAGTTTCCGGGCAACGAATTCCCTGCGGAGTTCGCGGCCGCCATGGTGCGCCGGACGGAAGGATCGCCGCTCTTCTTAGTCGACCTTTTACGAGATCTTCGTACTGCAACACTTATCTCCAAGAAGGGCGGCTGTTGGCTGTTAACACGTCCGGTAGCAGAAATTGAGGGCACGCTGCCGGATTCGGTCCGCAGCATGATCGCGCGAAAGACTGGCAGACTCAGCGAGAATCATCGAAGGCTCTTGGAGTCGGCCAGCATTCAAGGACTGGAGTTCGACTCCGCTGTGCTCGCGGCTGTTCTGGAGGCCCAGGTTGGCGACATCGAGGACTCACTTCAATTCCTAGAAGAGAGACATCGTATGATTCGCTTCATCGATCAGCGGGACTTCCCGGACTCGACGGTAAGGCTGCGATATGCCTTCTCGCATGCTCTCTATCAAGAATCGCTTTACGCCGGCATCCGCCCGACCCGCCGCGCGGGTTTGAGCAGGACCACTGCCGCCGTACTGCTGCGGCATTACGGGCAAAACTTCGATGAAATTGCGGTGCAAGTAGCGCAACTATTTGAAACCGCCAGAGAATGGGAAGCGGCATCGAAGTGGTTTTGCGTCGCTGCTGCCAGAGCCGCTGGGCTCTCCGCGTATCGAGAGGCATCTGAACTGTCGCTTCGAGCGGTGGCGATGAGCAAGAAGCTTAATGGGACGACCCGCGACGAGCGATTGCTTGAAGCAGCGGCGCAACTGGCCAGCGCGCGGCAGGCCCTTTCTGAGTTTGAGCAATCGATTCTCGATTTTACACTTGCTGCAGAGGCAGCGGCCAGATTGGGAAACGCCGAAGCCCAAATCGATGCGCTCTGCGGAGCGGCTTTCTCAGCAGGCATGTTGAAACGCACTGCGGAAATGCGGGAGCGAGCACAGCAGGCGATGGCCGTAGCCGAGGTCACTGGTTCCTCAACCGCGAAGGCCGCGGGAATTTTGGGTTACGACCGTTTATTGGCGGGCGATCTCGCCGCGGCCCGCACCCAACTCGAATGGGCCCGCCCCATGTTGCTTCAGCAGGGCGCCATATCACAGGCGGCGTTTGTCACCGGTTCCATAGCATTTCTATACGATCTTCAATCCGAGTACGCGAAAGCTGACATCCTGTTTGCCGAAGCGATGGGCGACCGGATGCGACTTGCCAATCCCGCCGACCTGCTTCGGATCAACTGGATGAGAGGCATGGCGCTGGCGAATCAAGGACGGATATCCGATGCGCTTCAGAGCCTTGCGGAAGGAGTGCGGATGGGCGAAATCAACGGAGAGCATTACTGGCTTTCGCGCATTCCGAACACCGTCGGCTGGATCTACTCCGAACTCTTAGATCCCGAGACTGCACTTAAACACAACCTGAATGGTGTTCTAGCCGGACAACAAGCGGGCACGCCGGAAGTGGAAGCAAACTCCCATATCAATCTGTCGAATACTTATACAGCGCTCGGCGATCTGAATCTTGCTTGGCGTCATCTGTCCGAAGGCCAACGAATTTTGAATGTGGCAGGCAGTTGGTTGAAGTGGCGCTTCACCATCAGGCTGGAACTTGAAAACGCGAATTACTGGTTGGCACGACGGGATCTGGTTCAGGCGCGAGCCTCTGCCAAGCTGGCTCTGGCGAAAGCGGAGGCAGTTCTCGCAAGGAAACATACCGGGTGGGCGCACAAACTACTGGCCGATATTGACCTGCTCGAAGGAAACCCTGAACGCGCTGTGATCGAATGCGCCACCGCGCTGGAAATAGTCAGGCATTATCCCTGCCCGCTCATTGAATGGAAGGTCCTGCTTACCGCGAGGAAAGCCGCGTTGTTGTGCCGCGACTCTGATAACGCGGAGCGCACGCTGAACCGGGCAATGAAAGCTCTCGCGGTTGTGGCCGATTCCATTCGTGACCCGGAGCTTCGGCAGAAGTTTCTGGCTTCCACGGAAACCGCTATCTCTGGACACCACCAGCTGCGCGCGTATGGATGAGAGAACCGCCGCGACCCTGCAGGTTCACTTCATCACGCGGTGCATCAGAATCTAGCGAACATCATCATCGCGCGCGAATGCAGCAAAATTAAGCAATTGCAGTTTGTTACCGGATCAGAAATTAATTCGCATGTGTTCATAGGCCAGCGGGGCATTCTTGTTCAATACTTGCCAGTGAAGGATCTTCTCGATGAACACGCAGTTACCGATTCCTGAAGGCGCGACACACTGGCAACTCACAGCGCGTGCGGCGAGGCACTATGAAGCATGTTTGGTTCCGGTTCTATTTGAACCCTGGGCTATCGACCTGGTGACAAGATGTGGAGTCAACGCGGGTGCACGCGTGCTCGATCTCGCTTGCGGAACGGGCGCCGTCACGCGAGTAGCGGCGCCGATGCTCGGTCCGGACGGTGAAATCGTTGGAGTTGATGGTAGCGAGGCGATGCTCGCGATAGCACGACGGTGCGTTGCGTCCGGTGTTAGAGTCGAGTGGCGGATTGGCGATGCGGCTAGTCTGCCATTTCCGGACGGCTCATTCGATGCTGTGCTTTGCCAACAGGGCTTCCAGTTTTTCGCGGATCGTCAGCGAGCGCTGGCTGAAATTGCAAGAGTCCTGCGCCGCAAGGGGCGGCTGGCACTCAGCATGTGGTGCGGCAAGGAGCGGAACCCGCTCGGCGCAGCTTTGATTTCTACGATTAATAAATGCTTTGGCGAGGTTTATGGCGATATAGTGCGACGGCCATTTTCATTCACGAATTGGGGCGAATTGCACTCGATGATCACGGCCGCCGGATTCCGGGTTGCTACGGCGGCGATGGTAACTCACCATTTGCATGCCCCAGACGCAGTGGCATTCCTGACTGGCCAGCTTTGTGCTCTGCCGTTAGACGTGGCACGATCAAATTTGCCATTACGGGAACTCGTTGGGGAGTTACTCGATTACGTGAAGCCCTTCGTCCATGATAACGGCGGCTTGAAAATGCCTTTCGAAGCCCACACGAACATCTCAGAGCGTATTGCGCCATAAGGATTGCACAAACAGAACTCTCCGCCAAAGAGCATTCGCGTTGTTCGAGAGCGCTATCAGTTACGCATCGACGCACGATCCAACCGGGGTGCGCGGTTGTTCCGCAGTGGGCGAAATTGGCTTTCGGTAACGGCGCCAGGTAAATACATATCGCCGTTAATCGCCTAAGTGTGGGGTGTTTGAAACTTGCTCCTGTATGGTCATCCGGTCGTCAAGACAGAACTTCTGTTAAAGCCGCCGCAAGACCTGACGAGCCTTCGATTGCCAGTACGCGAGCATGTCGGCAATGCTGACATAAGCCTCCAGCTCAACTTGCTCGTCCTCGGTTAGCGTGCCGTCGTTAGCCTTTGCGTTCAGTTCGTCAGCCCGCACGACATCCGCTTCTGGGTAGTCAAGCGTTAGAATACCTTCGGCGAGTTCTTTTGTCATATGGGACGATGCAGATCGAAAACATTCCTAACCATGTCGGCATAGGCAACGGCGCTGTAGGCCATTGCACCTTCAGTTTCCGCTCCGCTGCTGAGTCCAGTCGGCACTAATCTGAAGAAGAGCGATCATGACACTTGAGTTACAACTGCCCGCTGATATTGAGGCATTCTATGTTGCCCAGGCGAATGCCAAGGGTGCGCCTCTAGAAGGACACATTGCCGAGCAACTCATCGCACGCGCTTCCACCATCAACGAGCGGAACGGGGCGCCAAAACCACCCGTTCGATGGGTCAATCTGAGAGGCGCTTTGATTTGCTCCCTGAGGCGTGAAGACATCTACGATGGCCGGGGTTGAATCTTCGCTCGTCGATACTAACATCCTCGTCTATGCTGCTTCTCTCAACATCAAGCTTCCCGAAGCGCTTGTCGAATCGGAACTCAACCTGTGTGTTGCTCCACAGGTTTTCGCTGAATTCTATGCGCTTGAAATCGACTCCGCCGCCTAACCGAAGGATCCGCAATTTGCCCGGCGATGCGATTTCCAGGTACTGTTCATGTAGTGTTGGGCGAGGATAAATAGAGAGTCCAGTAGACGAACACCGAGGGCATCTACTGCCGTTCCGGTCGAAAAAATCATGCCCTCAGGGTATGGCTTTGAGCCATTTAAGTTCTTTACGATGGAGTTGATTGTGCCGCAATTCCTTCTCTTTTTCGAAAGAGGACAGGCGGACTCTATCTGACATGTCAAACCCTGTCCCAAGCTCGCAGCAGATGTGCCGTCCGTATGGATTCCTCGACCGAACGGCGTTCTTCCGGTGACGAATTGATGCCTTCCCCCGTGCCGACGGTACCAAACAGTACCCTTGAGAAGCTTCAACGCTTTGATACATGCACAGTTTCAAATGCGATAGAGAAGTTTCAAGTCAGGACCCGCAACGAAGGTTTCGTGAACGGCTCCGTTCACTGCATGTTTCCCCGCATTCCCCCGAAGGTCGGTTATGCCGTTACAACCCGTATTCGCACATCCGCTACTCCGATCACAGGCCGATGGTATTACGAGCGAATGGATTGGTGGTCGTACCTGCTCACGATTCCCGCTCCACGGTTCATCGTTGCGGAAGATGTCGATCCCATCCCCGGGCTAGGAGCTTTGTTCGGTGAAATCCACGCACAGATATCGAAAGCTCTTGGCGCCGTTGCGTACGTGACGAATGGCGCCGTCCGCGACTTGCCAGGGATTGAGGCTGCCGGCGTTCAAGCGTTCGCTGGGAGTGTAGCGGTTTCGCACGCCTACGCTCACATTGTGGAGTTCGGCGAAACTGTTGAGATCGGCGGACTCCAGATCAAACCCGGAGACTTACTCCATGGCGATCAGCACGGTATTGTGAGCATTCCTTTTTCAGTAGTAGACGAACTTCCCCGAGTAGCGGCATGAGATTGTAGAAGCGGAAAAAGAGCTTATCGAGTTTTGCGCCTCTCCAGACTTTTCGGTGGCACGACTGATCTGAAAAAATCCAACGCGGTTCGGCCAAAGCGGGTAAGCCCCATCAAGACCCGAATGACTAGTTGCCGGCCCAATCGCGCGCACGATGCTCAATCTAGTCGTTTGCGGCATTTCGAAAGACGGTTCCTGGCGTGTATCGTGGTCTGCGACTGCAGTTGCCCTGGTTTCCTGTGGGAAGAGCGACGTCGCCCAAGCAGGCGCGGGCTCGCAAAACAGCCTGTCCGGAGGTAGCAGTTGCGAAAGTGACGAGACGGCCGATGGCGCGTTACCTGACGATTTCATCTGAGCTGGTGCCTTTTCAGGAGATCGACGTATACGCGAAGGAATCCGGCTTCGTTTCGAAGCTGTACGTGGACTACGGCACTCACGTTAAAAAAGGGCAGCTTATGGCGGTTCTCGAGATTCCGGAGTTGCAAGCGCAGTTACAAGAGGACCAGGCATCTATCAAGAACGCATCGGATCAGGTGACTGACGCAGAGCACCAATTGGGGCGGGTTGAGGCCCAACACAAAGTCTTGCATCTCCAGTACGACCGCTTAAATGGTGTTGCTAAGAGCAAACCGGGCCTCGTGGCGCAACAGGAGGTGGACGACGCACAAGGGAAGGATCTGGCCGCTGAGGCCCAAGTCGAGGGCGCCAAATCGACGTTGCAAGCCGCCCAAAGCCAGATGGCTGTTGCGCAATCGAAACTGGTTCGCGATCAGGCTCTTTACGATTACTCAAACATCACGGCTCCGTTCGCGGGCGTAGTCACGCAAAGATACGCGAATTTCGGAACGCTCATGCAGGGCGGCACGAATTCCCCTCAGGCATTGCCGCTGGTTAAGCTCTCGGAGGAGGATCTATTTCGCCTGGTGATACCGGTGCCGGAATCCTATGTCCGCTACATCAAAATCGGCGACCCGGTGAACGTCCGGGTTCCCGCATTGGGCAGAGATTTTCCTGGAAAAGTTGCGCGCTTCTCGGTCGATGTAACAGGATCGACGCGCACCATGCACACAGAAGTGAACGTACCGAATCCGCAAGGCATACTGATTCCGGGAGTCTACGCGGAAGCGACGCTAACACTGGACAGAAAAGGCGACGCACTCGTTGTTCCCCTCCAGGCCATAAATCAGGGAAGCGATCAAGCGACGTGTATTAGTGGTCGATCAGTCGAACAAGATTCGAAGATCGTGAGATCACCCTCGGGATACAGACTGAGAACAATGCCGAGGTGCTCTCCGGCCTTCAGCGACGGCGATCGAGGTTGTGATCAGCGACAGAAGCGGCTTACAGCCAGGTGAACTGGTGCATCCGAAGATTACGGAAGCCGCCAAATATCAGAGTCAAAGCTGAACCAGCGTTAACACAGACACTTCAGTCTTATGTCAAGTTTTTCAATTCGCAATCCGTATTTCATCGTGGCCGTTTGTCTTGCGCTCTCACTGATCGGCGCGGCCAGCATCGTGCGTATGCCCGTCGATCTGTTTCCGACGATTAACATACCGACAGTCGTAGTTGCGACCTTTTACTCCGGTATGCCGCCGGCGGATATCGAAGACGACATTACTAATCCGCTCGAAAGATTTTTCACGATGGCTGCCGGCGTCGATCACATGGAATCGCGCTCCCTGCTCGGCGTCAGCTTGATCAAAGTCATTTTCCAGCCGGGGACCAACGCCGATACAGACGTCACCGAGTTGTCAAATTTGGCGCTGGCGGATCTCAAGCGCCTGCCGCCGGGCACTCTTCCTCCGGTTGTCCTGAAATTCGATGCCTCTAGCCAGCCTGTCTGCCTGGTCACCGTAAAGGGATCGGGCCTGACTGAAACGCAACTTCACGATCTTGCACAGTTCACGATTCGCAACCAAATCGCAACTGTGCAAGGCGCGACAATTCCGCCGCCGTTTGGCGGCAAGTACCGGCAAGTCATGGTGTACGTCGATCCGTACAAGCTCATGTCGCGGCAGCTAAGTCCCATGGACGTTGTAAATGCCGTCAACCAGTCTAATTTGATTTTGCCGGCGGGCGACGTAAAGGTGGGTCCATTCGACTACTACGTCTATTCCAACAGCCTTGTGGACAATATGAAGGAACTCAACGACCTTCCAATTAAGACGGTCGGCGATTCCTGGGTTTCAGTGAAAGACGTGGGCAAAGCAGAGGACGCGAGCGCAATTCAGTACAACATTGTGCGCGTTGACGGGCAGAAGTCCACTTACATCCCGATCATGAAACAGGGAGGCGACACCAACACGATTGCCGTGGTCAACGGAGTCCGCCAGCTACTTACTAACCTGTACGACATCCCCAAGCAGCTCGTCACCAATATAGTCTTCGATCAATCTGTTTTTGTAAAGGAAGCCATCAATACCGTACTTCACGAGGGACTTATCGGTCTGGTGCTGACGAGCGTCATGATTCTGCTGTTCCTGGGAAGCGCCCGCGCAACATCCGCCGTTCTGCTTTCGATTCCGATATCGGCATTAGCTACTTTCATCATCCTTTATATGATGGGCGCACTGTTAATACGTTGATCCTGGGCGGTATGGCCTTGGCGTTCTCGCGTGTCATCGATAACTCCGTGATCTCGCTCGAGAACATCTATCGCCACCTCGAACTGGGCGAACCGCCCATGATGGCCGCGGAGGCTGGAGGCTCGGAGGTGACGTTGGCGGTGCTCGCCGCCACCCTGGTGGGCGTGGTCGCCTTCTTTCCCGTCACATCTCTGTCCGGCGTAAGCAAGTTTTTGTTTTCCGCGCTGGCGCTATCCTTCTGCCTGTCGCTATTCATTTCGTTCGTGGTTGCAATGACCGTGATCCCGCTTTTCTGTTCGCGGTTCTTGAAAAGCGTGCCGCACGCCGATCATCAGCGAGGGCAGCCGGGAAATCGAAGCCTCTCCGCCCGGGCAGAAAACGTCTTTGTGGACCAGATTCAATGAAGGATTTAATGCCGGTTTCAATCAGCGTTCTCAATTTTTATGAATCGTGGGTGAGGCGTTCCTTGAAGCGGCCGGGGCTCACGGTGCTCGCTCTTAGCCGGCGTTTTCGTTGTGAGCCTGGCGATTTTTCCGTTCCTCGGCGTTGCTTTCTTTCCGCAAACGGACGCGGGTCAATTCACAATCAACATGAAGGCGCCGACGGGCTCTCGCATCGAGTTGACGAAGGAATATGTCGCGAAAGTTGAAAACGTGATTCGCGAAACCGTGGGGCACGACCTCAAAATGGTTGTCTCCAATATCGGCATTGTTCCCGATTTTTCAGCCCTCTATACCAACAATGCAGGTCCTTACACCGCAACCGTGCAAGCGGCCCTGAACGATGATCACAAGGTGAGCACCTTCGCATATATGGACCGCGTCCAAAATGCGATTGCGCGACAGTTTCCGGAAGTTCGCACGTTCGTTCAAACCGGCTCAATGGTGGATGCGACCTTGAACTCTGGTATGCCGGCTCCGATCGACGTACAGGTTACCGGCCGAAATAGCCGGCAGGATTACCAATTAGCCCAGGAACTTGGCAGCCAGATTCGGAAATTGCCCGGTGTCGGCGAGATCTATATCCCGCAGGACATAAATTATCCCGCCGTGCGAATGGATATCGATCGTGTTCATGCCGGCGAATTAGGATTGACCGAGAAAGACGTTGTTGACAACGTTATTACGGCTCTGAATTCCAACGCGATGATCGCTCCCAATTACTGGGTAGATTACAAGACTGGAAACGATTACTTTCTCACGGTTCAATATTATGAACACGGCAAACCGGCGATTCACAATTTTCTGGACCTGACGAACATTCCTTTGAAGGCCCCAAACCTGAAGGAGCCCACAACCCTGGATACGCGTTGTTAAGCTGAACCACACCGAAACACCTACCGAGATCGATCATTATCAAATTCAACGCGCGGCGGACGTCTATGTAACACCGAGCGGCGAGGACCTTGGCCGGATTGCGAGCGCAATTCAGAAGATCGTCGCCGACATGAAGGTTCCCGGAAATGTCCGCGTGAATCTGCGGGGAATGGTGCAAGGCATGAATGAATCCTTCACGAGCTTCGCCAAGGGTTTCATCCTCGCTGCCCTGCTTCTCTATTTGGTACTGGTAGCTCAATTCCGCTCTTTCATCGATCCGCTTCTCATCATGCTTGCCATCCCGATGGGCTTTATTGGCGTCCTGGTGATTCTTCCTTTGACAGGAACCACTCTCAATGTCATGTCGCTGATGGGCGTGCTGATGCTGATCGGCGTTGCGGGGTCAAACAGCATCTTAATCGTGGATTTCGCTCACAAACTGGAAGAGCAGAATCTTTCCGTCGCCGATGCAGTCATCACTGCATGCCGTGTTCGTTTACGTCCTATTCTGATGACTTCGCTGGCTACCATCATCGGAATGGCTCCCCATGGCGCTGAAACTCGGAACCGGCTCAGAGCAATATGCCCCCATGGCGCGCGCCATTATTGGCGGTCTGACTTCCTCAGTCATATTGACGGTGTTTATCGTCCCGGCAGCATACCTGCTGGTATACGGCAGAAAGGACCGGCGGCAGCCTCAAGAAAATGAGCTGGCACGAGCGTAATCGGGTCATGAGGACGACGAACGGCGATTGCGATCGCGACGTTATTCACAGCATTTCTACATTGCTGTGTGCGACAAACAACCGGCCCGCAGCTCACGTTGCAAGATGCGGAAGCAATGGCTCTCAAGAATCATCCACAGGTGCTTGCCTCACAGGCCAATTACCTGCGGGCGGGGGAGATAGTCACGGAAACACGTTCCGCTTATTATCCCGCGCTGAACGGTAATGTTACAGGAGCGCAGGCGAATCTAAACAGCCGTTTGGGTTCGGGCGTTATCAATGATCCTCGTTTGTTCAATCACTTTGGATCTGGTCTGACACTTGCGCAGCTGATCACGGATTCAGGGCGAACGCCGAATTTGGTGGCCAACTCGCGACTGCAGGCCCAAGCAAGCCGCCAGGATTACGAGGCAACGCGATACGACATCATTCTCGGCGTAGATCAAGCGTACTATGAGGTTCTTCTCTCCCAGGAACTGATTAAAGTTGCGCAACAGACGGTCGCCACTCGCCAAACAGTCGTCGATCAAGTGACAGCTTTGACCCAGAATCAATTGAAGTCGCAGGTCGATTTGAGCTTCGCTCAAGTGAATCTCTCGGATGCGCAGTTGATGCTGATTCGCGCGAGAGATCGTTTGGCCACGGCGTACGCGAACCTCGGGGAAGCACTCGGTACGAATCAGGCGGTTGAATACCAGCTCACTCGCCCAACCCATGCCTCCCACGCCGCCGAGCAACCCAGATCAGTTGATCACAGAGGCCAGTCAGCATCGCCCCGAACTGGCGAGTTTACGTCTTCAACAGGAAGCGGCACAGAAATTCGTATATGCGGAGCGCGATCTGAAACGGCCGACAGTCAGCCTCACAGCCGTCGGCGGCGCTCTGCCGTACATCGACCCGGGAAATGCGAATCCCGGCATACCCCAAGGCTATGAAGCCGCCGCAGTGAACGTGCAGATTCCTGTATTCAACGGACATTTATTTGCCGCGCGTCGCCGGGCAGCGGAGTACGAGTTAGAGGCAGACGAATCAGCGCGCACGCGATTTGCAGGATCGGATCGCGCGCGATGTTCGGGCTTCTTGGGAACATGCAAGAACCGCGTTTGAAGCGATCGCGCCCAGCCAGCAACTTCTCTCGCAAGCGAATATGGCTCTGAATCTATCGCAAGGGCGATACAATCTGGGGCTTGCTTCCATCGTAGAGCTGACGCAGGCGCAACTGGGACAAACTCAAGCTCAAGTGCAAAATCTCAGCGCGCAATACGACTATGAAGAGGCCTACGCGGCGCTTCAATACACATTAGGGTTGTTGCATTAGCGTGGGAGACGAGGTAGCTCGCACCGCCACCGTGAAATAGGTCGGAGCAAGTGGAGCGTGAAATGGTGAGTGCTGATCGACAGACACGACGCCTGTTGCTGTTGGGATTCGGTGGGCTATTGGTACTGCTGGCCTTTACAGGTCTGAACGCGCTTTCGGTGCTGCGAAGAATAGAAACACGAAGCGAAACGATTCGGGAGGACTACTTTAAGCGCGATCAGGTCCTGGAGCAGCTCCGTTCAGATATTTATTTGTCGGGAACATACGCACGCGATCTGCTTCTTGAGCAGGATACTACCCGCGCAGATATACATCGGCAAGAGTTACAGGAGCTTCGAGAGCGCGTCAAGAGCAATGTCGGGGTCTACGACGGCGTTCTCCGCGGCGAAGAGCGAGGCCCTTTCCGCGAGTTCGCAAAAGAAGTTCGAGTTGTACTTCGACTCTCTCCAGCCCGCGCTCGAATGGAATGCCGCGCAACGTCGGGCTTTCGGCTACACATTCACGAAGGACTCTCTGCTGCCGCGGCGCATGACTGTTGTCCGGCTCGCGGACCAAATTGGCGCGGTTAATCGAAAGCAGATGGAAACAGGCAATCGGCGAATCGTCGATCTGTTTTCTAGCTTTCGAAGATTCTTAATCCTGTTTCTCGTCCTGACTCTTGTTTTCGGAGCTCTTCTGGCCGGCGGAAGTATCCATCGCATTTTGCGGCTTGAGCGTCTATCTGCTGCGCGTTTCGAGGAGGTCGAACATGCGCGCGCAGCTTTGCGGGAGCTGTCCGCTCGTCTCATCGCCATTCAAGAGTCCGATCGGCGGTCGCTGTCCCGTGAGCTACACGACGAAATTGGGCAATCGCTCTCGGCGCTTCTTTTGGGTATCGGGAATGTCGCCGCCATTCTCTCGCCCGACGCGGAACGCCGAAGCCCGCGCACAGCTCTCCGATCTTCGCCGGCTTGCGGAAAGGACTGTCGCAGTTGTGCGAGACATGTCGCTTCTGCTGCGCCCATCCATGCTGGACGATCTCGGGCTGATTCCGGCGGTACAGTGGCAGGCGCGTGAGGTATCCCGAACCAGTAACATCTCCGTGCACGTGAACGCTGAATCTGTGCGGGAGGATCTCGGAGACGAACACAGGACATGCATTTACCGCGTCGTTCAGGAAGCATTGCGTAACGTGGTCAGACACGCGCGCGCAACAAACGCTCGAGTTCGTTTGTACCAGAGTGGCGACGAGCTTGTTCTCACCATCCAAGACGATGGAAGCGGATTCGTACCCGAGCGAGAGAAGGGCTTGGGCCTCTTGGGGATGGAGGAGAGGGTGACACATTTGCACGGTCGCTTCCGTGTCGAATCGACTCCTGGTGCAGGCACGTCTGTTCGAGTCGAGTTACCTTTGTCGGAAAGTGTCGGGACGGCGGGGCGATGACCTCCACTCGAATCGTATTGGCCGACGATCACACAATCATGCGGACACGGCCTCCGTTTAGTCCTCGAGCGGCAGCCGGATTTCACAGTGATCGGCGAGGCAAATAACGGCAGAGAGGCGATAGATCTCGTGATCGGTGAGAATCCCGACGTCGTGATCATGGATATCGCCATGCCTATCTTGAACGGTATTGAAGCGGCAAAAAGAATCCATGAGGAGCGGCTAAGTACGGCGGTGGTGATTCTCAGCATGCATTCGGATGAGGGCTATATACTCAAGGCTTTAAGAGCCGGGGCGCGCGGCTACCTGCTTAAGGACTCGGCCGAAACCGACCTCATCCAAGCCGTACGTGCAGTTTCTGCCGGCAAAGCGTTTTTTAGCCCGGCAGTCAGCAGAGTTTTAGCAGACGATTATATGCGGCAACTGCAACGCCGGGAAGTAGAAGATCCGTATGATCTTTTAACCGCGCGAGAACGTGAATTGCTGCAGCTCGTAGCTGAACTAAAGTCCACGAAGGATATAGCAGTATGCTTGGCGTGAGCCCTCACACGGTCGATACTCATCGCGGAAATCTCATGCAGAAACTGAATGTACACAGTATTCCGGAGTTGATCTTGTATGCCGTGCGCAAGGGCGTCATTAGTTGATCCAACAGTATCTGCCGAGCGTTGCCCACCGGAAACGAACGGCCTCGGATAGCTTCTACTGTTCAGTGCCGAAACGTTATGCGCCCGTTCAGGGGTGTGGGACTCTTGTTCATGCTGCACTCTTTGCAGCATTCTTGTTGGGCGCCCAAGGGAACGTGCGCGCCGGCACTGAGCGGTACCCCGGGATCAAGTTAGCCACCGGCAAGCAGATCTATGAAGCCGCTTGCACCGCGTGTCATGGACCGACGGGTCAGGGCATGCCGGAAGCGACGGTAGGGTTCAAGAAGCCGGATAGTTTTCCAGATTTTACGCGCTGCGATCAGACTACGTCGGAACTTGATGTCGACTATAAGGCTGTCGTCGTACACGGCGGCCCGTTTCGCGGATTCTCCCAGATCATGCCCGCATTCGGCGACGCATTGACCAACAATCAAATCGATGAAGTGGTGCAATATCTGCGCGGCTTCTGCGGCGACAAGCATTGGCCCCGAGGAGAATTAAATCTGCCGAGGGCACTCATTACGGAAAAGGCTTATCCAGAGGACGAAGTGGTGCTGACCGAAACGCTGAACGCACAAGGCGCGCCTCAGGCGACTACTCAGACGGTCTATGAGCAGCGCTTCGGTGTGAAGAACGAGCTTGAGGTCACGGTTCCGTTTACTTTTCAGGACGAGAACCATACGTATTATGGGGGATTCGAAGATTCGACAATCGGCGTCAAGCGCGCGCTTTTCTCGAGCTTGCGTACCGGGTCGATTTTCGCATTGCAGGGCGAACTCAGCCTTCCCGTGGGGAGCGTTAAGCGTGGCTTCGGCAGCGGAGTCACTGAATTTACTCCGTTTGCGGCATATGGGCAATTGTTGCCCGCTAATTTCTTTCTGGAATTCCAGGGCGGCGCGGATCTGCCTGTGAACACGCGCATCGCGCCACAAGACATTTTCTACAACACTGTGCTCGGCGCGAACGTCGCCCAGAACAAGGGGCTGGGCCGGTTATGGTCACCTATGATGGAGTTCCTGGCGAAACGCGACTTGCAGACCGCGGCTGTTACTACTTGGGACATCCTGCCGCAGATGGAGGTCACGATCAACAAGCGCCAACACATACGCGGCGATATTGGCGTGCGTATTCCCGCGGCAAATACGGCCGGGCGGCAAATCCAGGTGATGTTCTATCTTCTATGGGACTGGCAGGAAGGCAAGCTCACACAGGGCTGGTAGATCAAAGTGTTCGTTCGACACTCGAAACTTCTTGTAGGACTGGGCGCTTTGCTGCTTGCAGCATCACAGGCGAGCTTGGCTGCTAATAAACTCAAGCAGTCGCAGCCGGGATTCCAGACCTCCGATCGCTGTATTGCTTGTCATAACGGGCTGACTACTGCCGATGGGCGCGATGTTTCGATCGGTTACGACTGGCGGTCGAGCATCATGGCGAATGCATCACGCGATCCTTACTGGCAGGCGAGCGTTCGCCGCGAAACCATTGACCACCCGCGAGCGAACGCTGCCATACAAGATGAGTGTTCGGTTTGCCATATGCCGATCCCGCGTTACGAAGCCAAATTGCAGGGGCGGCTGGGCGACGTGTTTTCGCATCTGCCATTCGATGTCAAAAAGAAGGACGGGCAGGAAGCGGAAGACGGCGTTACATGTTCTGTCTGTCACCAGATCGGAAAAGAGCGACTCGGAACCCGAGCCAGCTTCAACGGCAACTTTGTCATTGATGCTCCTCAGGGCGGGGATGTGCACCCGGAGTATGGACCGTTCGATATCCAGCCAGGCAACCAGAAGATCATGTGGAGTTCCACCGGAGGGTTGCAGCCGAACGACGGATCGCATATCAGGGAGGCGCAGCTCTGCGCTTCGTGCCATCAGTTGTACACGGAGGCTCGTGGACCCAGCGGCGAAGTGGTTGGGCAGTTGCCGGAACAGATGCCCTATCTCGAATGGCTGAACAGCACCTACTACAAGCAGCAGAAGACCTGCCAGGATTGCCACATGACGCCCGTGAACGAGCCGGTACCGATTGCGAAGGTGTTGGGTATTCAGCGGGAGGGACTGCATCGGCACGTCTTCGTGGGAGGAGACTTTTTTATGCAGGAGATGCTGAACCGTTACCGCGACGATCTCAGTGTGGCTGCGCTTCCACAGGAATTGACAAGTGCAGCCGAGGGGACAAGACAGTTTCTGCAGACGCAATCAGCGCGCGTGACGGTTCAAAGCGCCTCCATCGCCGGAGGCCATCTGGATGCCGACGTAGCCGTCGAGAATCTTGGCGGCCACAAATTGCCCACCGCCTATCCCGCGCGGCGCGTTTGGCTGCACTTCACTGTGCGCGATGCAAGTGGGCAGCTTGTCTTCGAATCGGGTGCCCTGAACGCCGACGGATCCATCGTCGGCAACGACAACGATACAGATCCATCGAAGTTCGAACCCCACTACAGCGAGATCACCAGCCCCGACCAGGTGCAAATCTATGAATCGATCCTAAAAGATTATCGCGGCAACGTTACAACCGGCTTACTCTCCGCGATCGGGTACCTAAAAGACAATCGGGTTCTTCCGCACGGCTTCGATAAATCAGGCGCACAGGAAGACATTCGCGTGAGAGGGAAAGCGGAGAGCGATGAAAACTTCACGGCTGACGGACACCGCATCCGCTATTCAATCGCGCTGGGCGGCGCTCGCGGGCCATTCGCAGTCGCGGTAGAGCTTTGGTACCAGCCGATCGGCTATCGCTGGGCCAACAATCTAAAGCCCTATGACAGCGCGATCGAGCCGCGACGCTTCAACGCTTACTACGACTCAATGGATTCGCACTCCGCCGTCATACTGGCGCATGCCCAGGTAACGCGTTAAGAGCAGTTCGCGGCTGTAGCGAAGGAGTCAACGCGTGTTCTTCACTTTCCCACTTCAACAATCGTGAACGAATCCGCAACCATCGGGCCGCGTCGCGGCCTTGCTCCGGGAGTCTCCGCTGCCGGCGCCGGCCCAAACACAGCGGCGATCAAAAAGACGTGCTTCGTTTTACTGTCGATCGTCATCGTTTTTGCCGAAGCCATAGTCTTCACGTTTTGCTCGACTTCAAAATCCGTCGGGCCGTTCTCTTTGATTACTGTCAATGTGCCGTCGCCCTGGGAGCTGAACGCCTCACTCGTTTCCGGCATGAATCCCGCGCCATCCACTCCCATGCCGATGGGCAGAGTCTTCATGATCTTGCCATCGCGAGCATTCATGATCACGCTCACTGCCGGGTTGCGGCACTCGACATATAGGATTTGATTCTTCGCGTCGAAAGCCAGACCTGCGGGCGCCTTGTTTTCGCCCAAATCATAGTGCGCGGTCACCTGCATTGCCTTGACGTCCACGACAGCGACATTGTTCTTATCCTCAATATCGATATACAGGTGTCCGTGGCCGTCCGTGGCTCCTTGTTCCGGCGCGCCGCCCAGATCGATGGTCCCCAGAATCGACCCATCCTTGCCGTCTATGACGGTCACGTTAGGAGCGGAATGGCTCAGTATGTAAACGTGTTCGTCGCTGTTATCGAAGAAGATGCCGTCCGGGTTACCCTGCACGTCGATGGTCTTGATCATCTTCATCGTGTTCGTGTCCCACATCGCAACCGGCTTGCTGGAAGCAAAACCGTGATGTGACTTCGGATCCACCGCTGCGCCGTGTGCGCCTACATCGGGGATCTCCCCGGCGGGTTGCAGCGTGTCCAGATCAAATACCGAGATTCGTTTCGACGGACCAGATCTCGGCACGTACAAACGCCGTCCGTCGCTGTCCGCATAAACGTAGTCGAATCCCCCTTCGCCACCAACTTTCGCCGTCTTCAGAACCTTGTACGGACCGTCCTGAGCGACGGCGAAACCGGCAATCGAAAGCGCGGTAATTAGTGCCGCTGTTATCGTTTTCATAAGTTGTCTCCTTAAGGGCTTATATTGTTGCCGTGAGTTATTGAGGTCCAGCGTCGATTTCAGCATTATTATCATTTCATGAGCTTGCTGTCTGATTCTGAAGAATCTCTGAACGGGCGTGTGCGTATTCGGGGAGGAGCACGCGAAATGTGGAGCCACAGCCAACCTCGCTTGATACCTGAATCGCCCCTCCATGAACCCCGACAATCCACTGTGCAATGGCCAGTCCCAGCCCAGCGCCTCCGGTCTCGCGCGAGCGGTCCTTGTTCACCCTATAGAATCGATCGAAAATGTGGGGCAAATCCTCCGGCGGAATGCCGATGCCGGTGTCCGTTACGGTGATTACCGCATTTTGCGTTTCCGGCGTTAAAGACTACATTGATCCTGCCTCCGCCGGCGTAGCTTTTATCGCGTTGTCCAGCAGGATTGTGAATACGCGCCGCAGAGCGTCACCATCGCCGAGTACCGTCGCATTATCGGCAAAAACAAGCACCATTTCGATGCCCTTCGAATGCGCTAATACCTGCATGTCGGAGCAGGCTTCCGCCAATACCCGCTCGACATTCGTGATCTCGGATAACAATCCCCCTGAATCCGCATCCCCGCGCGTTAACGTAAGCAGGTCGTTCACAAGCTGTGACGTTCGCTCCGTTTGGGCCAGCACAGAGGCCCAGGCTCTATCGTGTTCTGCGGGCGTGCGCGTTCGGCCTCGAATCACCTCAGCGGTAGTGC
Source organism: Terriglobia bacterium (assembly GCA_963846045.1). Classification (GTDB taxonomy): domain Bacteria; phylum Acidobacteriota; class Terriglobia; order Bryobacterales; family Bryobacteraceae; genus Bog-105. The sequence goes on from CAWJUL010000016.1 coordinate 19,675, forward strand.
GGATGATGGCCAGCGGTGTTCGCAATTCATGAGATGCATCTGCCGTAAATTGCGTGATGCGACGGAATGCTGATTCAAGTCCCGCAAGCATTTCGTTCAGCACTTGCGATAATCGATCAAGTTCGTCGCCGGCGCCAGTCGCCGGCAGTCGCTCCGACAAATTCTCAATGGTAATGCGCCGCGCTGCGCTCGCGATACGATCTACGGGACGAAGCGCCCGGCCACTGAGCCAGTAACCGGCCGCCGATGCAATGCAGAACAGCAGCGGCGTGCCCAAGAGTAATCGTCCAGACGAAATCATGCTGTAGCTCATCAAACTCATCTAGTGGCAGGCCGATCTGCGCCGTGCCGATTTTGACGGGTCCCGATAAAACCCGCATCCGTTTACCGCTAAAACGGATTGTCTCGAATTGCCTTTCTGTGTTAGCGTGTGCCGCTTCGGGGCCGTGCGCGGCCAGTTCTCGGTATTCGGAGAACGATAGATCCATGAACCGGTCTCATCCGCGATCCGAAGATAAGCTGATGCAGCATTCACAACAGCATCTTCGTTGAGCTCTTCGCGTAAGTCTGCCATCCCCTGCCCGCCGGCCTCTTGCTCGACGTAGCTACTAACGGTTGCGAAGCGAGCGCGCAGTTGCTTATCAACGGTCACGCGAATACTGTGTGTCAGCGAGAAGGATACAAGCACCGCAACGCCGACAAAAGTTGCCGCGAGTATCGCCGCATACCAGGCTGTTAGCCGAACCCGTATCGAGCGTGGATCCGGTTTATGCACGCAGAATATATCCGTAACCACGCACAGTGTGGATAAGCTTCTTTTTCAAATTGCCTTCCAGCTTGTCGCGCAGAATCTTGATATAAACATCAATGGTATTCAGCTCCACATCTTCATCGAATCCCCATACCGCTTCGATAATGGAGTTTCGCGATTCCGCTCGGCCCGCATTTCTCAGCAGGAACTCCAAAATGCGAAACTCCGTAGCCGTCAGCGCAATCTCTCGGCCGGTTCGTGTCACGCGATGCGCCGCCGGGTCGAGCGTCAGGTCATCGATTTCCAGCAATTGAACGGGTGCGTGTTCTCGTCTTCGGGAGATCGCGCGAAGCCGGGCAAGCAGTACATTTAAGGCGAATGGCTTTACCAGATAATCGTCGGCGCCGGCATCCAGCCCTTTGACAACGTCGTTGCTGGCGTCTTTCGCCGTGAGCATCAGGATCGGCACTGCGTTTTTCGCCGCTCGCAACCGCCTGGTGACTTCTATCCCATCGGTTCGCGGCATCATGATATCGAGCACGATAGCGTCAAACGACGAAGTGGTCGCGGCCGCGAGCGCCTCCATCCCATCGCGCGCAACCGCAACCGTATGGTTGTCTTCTTCCAGCCCCTGCCGAAGTAAACTCGCCATGGAGGGTTCGTCTTCAACCACCAGGATCCACATGCTTTAACCGTTAGGCGCAGATCTTCCCGTCCGTGAGCAGGTTCAGAAACCAGATCTTCTCGACTCGCGCAAGATCGATCTCCTCAGGCGCCCGCAATATAAAGCGTTTCACGGCCCGGTCGGAGATCCACCACATATCTCCGCCTTGGCTCTGGGTGCGGTCCGAGCCGCGGCGTTCTGCGTTCAGCATCCCGCGCCTGATCCACAACAAAATTTTATGGACATCGACGCCTAGTGCATCAGCTAAGCTGTTAGCCGAGTATCCTTGCAGGTTCTGCTTGATTCGATTTCTGTTCAGCTTCACCTGTATAGCTGCTATCGATCGGAATGAACCTGCCGCGGCAAGTTGCCGCCGGATGCCGCTTGGCGCCAGATACCCGAACCGCTCCAGCAACTCTTCTTCCAGTGAGGTCCAGGGACGCTGCTTTGACCGAGTGATGCCTAGCTCGGCTCCACGTTTGCAAACGGCGCTGCGGCTCCAGCCTAGCTGATGGCTTAAGGCTTTCAATGCCCGTCTGTCGCCCTGCCGCTGTTTACGGTACGCTTCACGAATCGCATTGTCAACGGCAGCCGTAGGCACATACCTGCGTTTGTATCGAGCAGTCGGATCTTTGGGAGCGCCGGAGAGTGCCGTTTCTAATCGGGAAGAGGCTGACATTGCCATACAAGCCCGAGCTTAATTGGCAGATCTTAAGACTTTCTGAATCGATAATTCGGTCAGTCGCCGCGGCGGGCAGGCGGATTCTGCTCGTGCGAATCATCCGTCCTGCCTTGAGACGGACTAAGCGTGCGCTTTAACAGTCTAAGTTGTTGTCGGGCTACTCGTCTTTTTTTCAGGTGCTTATTCGCTCTTGCGCGGTCTCCGTTTTTGAATGACAAATTGTTCCTTATTTCTAGCCGATGCGGACTAGGCTGGTAAGGCATCGTGCCTAGGCAGAATGCCGGCGTCATCTGGCTGGTTCGGTTGGTTTAGCATAGCAGCAACCAATGAGATCCCGGCGCCGGCATCGACCCCATTTGCGGAAATTACACAAGTCTTACAAAGCAAAAGGGTATTCGTTGCTACGTTCGGAGTATGGCTCTTCTCGGAGATGAAATAACCCGCGACGTTCGTGAAATTTCCGATCGTCAACGGCTAAACTGGCCGACAACGATCGTCATGGTGCTGGTCCACTTGGCCGCATTAGGCGCTTTATTCACATTTACTTGGCGTGCTCTCGCCGTCGCGATTTTTCTATATTGGGTGGCCACAGGACTCGGCATCAGCTTGGGTTATCACCGACTGCTGACGCATCGAGGCTACAAAGTGCCGTTGCGCCTAGAGTATTTCTTCGCGGTTTGCGGCGCTCTCACTCTGGAAGGCGGCCCGATTTCCTGGGTAGCCACACATCGCATCCACCATCAAAAATCGGATCAGCATGGCGATCCACATTCGCCCCGCGATGGAGCTTGGTGGGCTCACGTCGGCTGGCTTATTGTCGGCCCGGCCAATCACAACAACACCCGTGCGATGTCCAAGTATGCGCCTGACCTGGCAAAACACCGTTTCTATATTTGGCTGAACAATTATCACTGGGTTCCATTGGTCGTGCTCAGCGCTTTGCTGTTAGGCTTCGGCGGTGTTATCGATGTTCTTGTGGGGAGTCTGTTTGCGGGTCGTCTTTGGCCTCCATGCCACGTGGCTGGTCAATTCCGCTACCCACATGTGGGGTCAGCGCCGTTTTGCAACTCGCGACGATTCACGCAATAACTGGTGGGTTGCGCTTCTTACTTTCGGTGAAGGATGGCACAACAATCATCACGCGCATCCAACGTCGGCGCGGCACGGTTTAGCATGGTACGAATTCGACCCTTCCTGGATTCTCCTGAAGATACTTAGAGTATTTGGGTATCGCGAAATCCGTGCACGTTGCCTCCATCAAGAGCGTAATACCAGAACGAAAAGTCGCATAAGAATCTGTCTTGTATCTCTGGCCTCTGTAGGACGTGCCATAAGCTGTAGTTATGGTTATGGCCGGCCGGCACAAGCCGGTAGCTTTCTTCATAGCACTCGCGGCCGGACTCATTTCGGTCATCCTTCTTCTCTATATCGGTTGGGTCCTGCTCGATTGGCGCACGGGAATCCTACTCTTCTTCGGTGTGATTCTGCTGGCAATGATCATCAGCGGCGTCATTCTGAACACGACCTTTCTGATACGGGAGTTTAGGCGAAACGAGCAGCACGACGCCTTTATCAACGCTGTTACCCACGAACTCAAAACTCCCGTAGCGTCAATTAGGCTCTATCTGGAGACGCTCATGAGCCGCAGCGTCGACGATGACAAGCGCAAAGAATTTTACGAGGCCATGCTCGCGGACAATGACCGGCTGCTATCGACAATTGAGCAAGTCTTGCGCACCGGACGAATGGGTTCTTCGAATCACCTCGTAAATTTGTCGCCCATCCATCTCCGCGAGCTTGTGGAAGAGTGCGTGAACCGCGCTCGCAAACTGTATAACTTGAAACCAGAATCCCTCCAATATCAGCCGGGGCTGCATACGGAAATCCAGGGCGATATCGATGAGGTGCGAGCGGCATTGTCAAACCTCATTGACAATGCAATCAAGTATTCAGGAAACCCTGTGCAAGTAACGGTGGAAACGGCGAAGATCGAAGGCAAGTACATCGCAGTGCGCGTGAAAGACCAGGGTATAGGCATCGCAAAGGGAGAGCTGAAACGAGTTTTCAAGCGCTTCTACCGCATCCCGGGAGCGACGTCCAGGCGCGCAAAGGGAACCGGGCTCGGGTTATACATTGTCCGTTCCGTGGCCAAGCGGCACAAAGGGCGGGCTTGGGCGGAGAGCGAAGGACCGGGTCTCGGCAGCACGTTCGTGCTTCAGTTTCCAATATCTAAATGAGTCGCGTGCTGGTAGTAGAGGACGAGCAGCATCTGGCCGACGGGCTGCGCTTCAATCTGGAAGCGGAGGGTTATCAGGTCGAAGTTGTCGAGACCGGCGAAGATGCGCTGCAGCGGCTCTTGCCCGGGCCGACCGAATTCGACGCCCTCATTCTGGATGTCATGCTCCCCGATAAAGATGGCTTCTGCGTTATGTCGGAAATGCGGCAGGGCGGCCAATTCATTCCTACTCTCATGTTGACCGCAAGAGGGCACCCGGGCGACATCTTACGCGGGTTCGAAGCCGGGGCGGACGACTATTTAACGAAGCCGTTTGAACTCGCCATTCTGATTGCACGGATTCGGGGCCTGTTGCGCCGGCGTGAGTGGCTGGAGACATCGGTGAAGAACTCAGCCTCCACGGCGAGCTCAAAAAGTGTTTACACGTTCGGTGAGGAGGGTGACAAAGCGGTCGACTTTGATCTTTTGCAGCTCTCTGTTCGCGGCCAGGTATTTCGCCTCACTTTAATGGAAGCCAATCTTCTTCGCTATTTAACTGATCGTGAGGGAAAGGTAGTGTCACGGAAGGCGATGCTTGAACAAGTGTGGCGTCTGCAAGAAGATACGGACACTCGTCCAATCGACAATTTCATCGTTCGTTTGCGGCGATACATCGAGGACGATCCAGCACGGCCGCGGCATCTTTTAGCCGTACGCGGAATCGGCTATAAATTTGTGGCGTTGCCTTCTAGCTCGCCGGTCTCAAACAACCTAAATAAAACCAGTTAAGCGCTAGGCGATGCTCACCGCGAGACGCTGGTTCTTAACACCTCGGGACCAGACGGCGACGTTACTGTGCTATCGTTCTCGCCCGTCACAAAGATGTCGAAGTTCTTCAGGGGTGTTACCGTTTGGAAAGTACCTTCCAGCTTACCGTTGACTTTGAGTGCGCCCTCGTTCTCCGGCCCAGAGCCTTTATCCTGAAGCCAAACAATGTAACTGTTTTGCGGGGGTGAAAGGTCCGCCGGATTCGCCAGGTGCTCAACTCTCAACTTCACTTCCGTGTTGCCGTTGCGATCCTTCCCGATCTCAACGGAGCCTTTTCGGCGGGAACGATAGAGGCAGCCGTCAACGGAAATTTCTTAGCCGCGAAAACGAGCGCTGTGGAGAGCACTGCAAGCGTTATGAATAAAGTAAATTTGCGCATATTAGCCATCGAAGCGTAACTATTATCAGTTAAGTAACTGAAATTGTCAACGTCACATGCATGCCCTCACGAGTGCGACGCCGCAGGAGTAACCCATCGAAAAAGAAAGAAATGACGTCCGCAGAGCGTGCAACGGACCGGGAGAATTAGCCGCTGGAGAAAACGCTCGAGTAAGTTACGCGCTCCTACGCTTCTGAAGTCAACGGATCTGCAATGCGGGCAATGTTTGGAAATCATAGTATTGTGGCCTTCCGTTCGGACGTGTGCAGCCGGCAGCTGTTTGGTTTGGTCTTCATGAGCTGACTCTTCATGTCAATTTGAGAACGCTTCGCCGCGCCTTTCATTTCGCCACGTCCTGATACGAAATTGAGCGGGTCTCTCAGATTTTGTAGTTCGCGGTAGTAATATAAGGGAGTCGGTCGCTTTTCCTCGAAACGCAGACTTTTGAGAAACACAAGCTCTCTGTTCGGTTATGTCTGTGCAGAGCACGCGGTCGGCAAGAAAGTGCTTGAGTCCCGGTTCGAGTTCGGCGTGGCATCGCCCGCCTCCGTCATTTCTGTGTATTCCAATTTCTTTGTGCGGGCACGAGTGAGTCGGCGACTTAGAATGACGACCATGCTGAACGTCTCAAGGTCCACATCCCAACTGTCGATCAAAGGGTCGAAAAAGGACAGGCAGTTTCCAGAGGACACATGGGAAATATCCGTATCGAGAAACTCCAGAATGGACACTCGTGCTGTCCTCGTAGCTCCGGTGGGTGGCTTTGGCAACCCTGTGGAGCCATCTTCTCATCGGCTAATCCCTCGCTCGCGGCACACTTCGCCACGTCTAAGAGCTTCTGCGTGATAAAGCGCTCGAAATGTCCAAACGGCTCGCGATCAAAGATGTTCGTGACCTGTTGCCGTTTTCCGCTAACCACCTTACGTAGTATTAGCTGCCGGAATTCTTTGAACAACGCTTCCGGCGGCTCAACAACTTTCTGCTTCAGCGCCTCGCGCCTCTGCGAATCTGCTACCTTCGCAAGTTGCTGCGCCGGAAGCCTGAGGATCTTCGCGAACTTCGAATAGATGTCCGATCGATCGGAAGCAGGTGGCATCTTCTTGTTACTGAGTAGTTGAGAGATGTACGATTCTGTTACCTCAGCAGCCACTGCAAGCGCTCGCTGCTCGATGCCTAGCTGTTCCAGACGCGCCCGTATTACGGCTGCAAGATCCATCCCGCTCCACAAAGTCTTAACCGACTCTGCTTAAGTATACTTCAATCGCGGTTGACAGGGAGCCGCAGATTAACTTAAGATGGTTAAACGGAGGGGACGGAGTTGAGGCGACTGGCATCAAGCGCGGCCTCAGTGGCACTTGCAAAATCGAGGAGCGAAAGGGAAGAATAGTGATGTCAACTTTTTATGTCGTACAGAAAAGCGGTGTTCCGGCCGTGTGGCAGGCTGCTCCGGACCAGATGCGCCGACTGTTGAAGCGGAAAAGCAAAACCGGATATTCGGTTGCATCTGATATGCCGAGTAACAGCCGAGCCGAAGCTTTAAGTAAGCTGCGCGAGTTGTTCCCTGATTGCCGTCCCGTAAAGGCTGCGGATTGAACGCGCAAACTACCGCGAGATGGACGGCATGAAAAGTTCTGTCGCCCTTAATAGTTCCTTCAGCCGCACTGCTTATGCCGGACTCCCCGATGATCCGGCAGCCCCTCTAGATAATTCTTTGCCTGGCTTTAGCTGTGTTTGTGGCGCATCTTTGGACCTTCAGCGCCGCGATTACAAACCGGCCAAATTGCCGAACCAGGCATTTGCCGACACACGCGATCCAGAGGTGAACACTCCTCATATGCGAACCCTGCGGGCTTTTGATGACTCAGAGGTGTATCTATCTCGTTCAGGTGTTCCAGCAGCCGCGCCCTTATATTCGGGGCCTCGCCGATCAGTACCCATTCCCGATCGTTTGACAGGCCATAGACTCCTGAACATTCCGGCGCATTGTTCTGAACAGAGATGAGAGTGAACGCGCGCGGGGCGCACCTTGCGAATGACATCACCTACTTGTCCTGGCGGGGCGCGCCCAGAGTGATGTTAGATGTCGCCGGCGGTCTTCGATATGCAGAACGAGGAATTCTCTTCAATGCTTTTTCCGCCGCCGCTTTCGCGCGATCTGTCACAAACGGCCGAAGGTCTTCCGCGAACAGCCTGCATTTGTGAAATTTGTCGAGAAAGCTCGGCCCGCCGCGGACGCTGTTCTCAGTAACTCAAGGCAAAGCCTAGGCGCCTCCTGAATCGGAACTTTATTCTTGGCGAGAAGCGATATTTCCACTTCGATAAAGTAGACGCTCGTGGGGATATGCTGATCCATGCCTCTAAACATGAAGCATCTGCTATCATTGTTATGCGTGAAACCGTCATAGGCAAAATTCACGTTATTAGCCTCCTGTTAGCGGTGGGATAACTGCCATTCATTAGTTTGCAAGACCGGGGCGGTGAAGCCGTCTGCACGTATGAACCAGATCCGCGAAACTATACAAGTTGCGGCAAGACGTATTCAGAACTTACTCCCAGACCTTTGATGACTAGGCGTAAGAGAACAGTGGGCATATGTGTGCGGCCAGAAGCATCTGTCTTAGTTCAAATCGTCTGGCAAGTGGTGCAAAATCTGTCCAGGTAAGACTAAGTATAGGGGATATCCCAGCTTTGTCCAGTGCAAGATCGTTTGGGGTATTTGGTCGCGATCGCTGGCAGTACCGAGTACACCCGATAGCGCTCCAGTTCATCTGCAAATATGCCTTGCGTCAGTCTTGGCTGACAGTAACATCGCGTTCCTCAACGGATGACAAGATAGCGTAACAAGAGCTTATTACCCCGGAAGATGTCACGACTACCACTCATTAAGTTTGCGATACTGCTACTTGCTTCGGCGAGTATCGGCGGCGAGCCAGCGCGTCCTATTGGGTTGGATCGTGGGCATCTTCGCAGCAGATTCCTGAACCAGACAACGCGCTGGCCGCGGACGATCTAAGCAACGCTACCCTCCGGCAAATCGTTCATTTGTCCGTCGGAGGAATTGCAATCCGCGTTCACATCTCGAATGCCTTCGGAGTTGCCCCACTTCACCTGACCTCAATTCATGTGGCGCGTCCGCTGTCGAACGCCTCGTCGGCGATCGATCCGGCCACGACAAACCCTTAAGCTTCGCAGGGCAAGGTGACGTGGTTGTGCCTGCTGGCGCGGAATATATATCGGATCCGCTTGAGTATCACGCACAACCCGGTGGCGATCTGGCTGTCAGTATTCATTACGACAATCCGCCCCAGCAAGAGACAGGGCATCCCGGTTCTCGCGCCACTTCCTATCTCGGGAGCGGAGATATGGTTTCTGCTCCCGATTTGCCCGAAATCTAAAAAGGTCGATCACTGGTATCAGCTCTCGAGCGTGGATGTTACTACTGGAGAAAACGGGTTCGCTATCGTGACTCTCGGCGATTCCATCACAGATGGACACGCCACGGCGACAAACGGCAATGAACGTTGGCCCGACGTGTTGGCCCACAGACTTCACGCCGCCGGTCTTGACTAGCGTCGGCGTTCTGAATCAGGGAATCGGAGGCAATCATCTTTTGACCGATGGACTCGGTCCCAACGCATTGGCGCGTTTTGATCGTGACGTCCTCGCCCAAACTGGTGTCCGGTATGTCATGGTTCTTGAAGGTGTGAACGACCTCGGTGGACTCGCCCGTACGGATGCAGCCAGCTCAGTTGAGCACGCCGACTTGGTGCGCTATATCATTGGCGCTTATGGGCAGATGATTATCCGGGCGCATGCCCACAACATTCGCAGTCATTGGCTGCACAATCCTGCCCTATGTCGGCTCTGATTACTACCATCCCGATGCGCCCAGTGAGCTAGACCGCCAAACAGTAAATGCCTGGATCAGGGCTCCCGGGCACTTCGATGATGTTGTGGATTTTGATCAGGCGATGCGAGATCCTTCTCATCCCGACAGATTGCTTCCGGCCTTCGATTCCGGCGACCATCTTCACCCTTCGCCTGCGGGATATGCTGCTATGGCAAATGCAATCCCCCTATCGATCTTTGCGTTGCGCTGAACTCGCACTTGTGTGCTGACGAGTAGGGCTCAAGGGCGAGACCCTGTTTGGAATAGATGCGGGCAAATAACAAAGCAGTTCGAAAACTACCGAGGAGTAGCTTTTCGGAAATACTGGCATCGCTTACAACGAACCGTGCACGCGGCCACACGAAAAAAGGGCGAGTGACTGAGTCACTCGCCCTCGAATCGTCGTGACTGTTAGTACAACTGGATAGACGGTGCCGTTTATCGCGCTGGTTGCCCAGACATTCGCCGCATTACCCACCACAACCTGAGTCACGCCAGTGCCGACGAAACCAAAGGTCCGCGTGCTCGCGTTCCATTGGTAAAGACTGCCGCTGGAATTGACACCCCAAACGTGCCATCAAATGTCACCCATACTTCGGCCAACAAAGCGCCCGGGATATTCGTGAAGTTTGGGAAGCAACGTTCCATTGATACACCTGATTTTGTGCATTAATGCCCCAGATGTTTTGCGAATTTCCGACCGAGATCTGTGACAAAGATCCAGGAATATTCACCCAAGAGTTGTTGGACGCGTTATACCGATAGATCTGGAGTTGTCCGTTGATGCCCCAGACTGTGCCATCTGCGCCAATCGAGACGTGTTCCCAGTTGACCAGGCACTTGAACCCAACTGGAGCTCTGGAAGTTGTAGTAGTAAATCGACCCTCCAGCATTGATACCCCAGACAGAACCGTTTGCACCCACCTGAACAAGGCTCAATTGACCCGGCATATATGTCCAGGTGCCGCTGCTGGCATTGTACTGATAGATATTGCCGTTGCAGATCGACACCCCACACGTCGGCTCCGCGCCCACGGATACTTGGGCCAAATTCGGCGCACCGGAAAGCTGTTGAAGGGTTTGCGTTTGGGTGTTGAAGTGATAGACCGCTTCCGACGCGCACGGGTGCCAGATCCGGAAGTCGATGCGCACTTTCACTCCCCAGACTGCGCCGTCCGCACCGACTGAGATCTGATCCAAAGATCCGGAGCACAGTGATCAGGCCCTGATAGGGACGAATTTGCGCGCCGAGAAGCTCATAGATCTGCTGACTCGCAGAGACACCCCAAACTGACCCGTTCGCCCCGGCGGAGAGGCTGCTGAGATTGCCGGCGATCTGAACCCAGGTTTGCGCCGTGCCGTCGAATTCGTACACGTCTCCCGCAGAATCGAGCCCAAATACGCTCGCTCCATACCCGACGCTGAGTTGCGAGATACTCGGCGCCGCTGGTGGCGTCCATCGTCGCGTGCAGTACGTCGTAGTGATAAGCTGTGCCGCCCATCACGGCCCAGAGATCGCCGTCCACACCCACCGCGATGTTGGCTGTATCCAATGGTGCCAGGCACATACTGGAAGTACCCGGTCCCGGGGTTGTACCAGTAGATCGAACCTGCTGCATTCAAGCCGTACACAGCGCCGCTATTGCCAACTGCTATCTGCGATAACTGTCCCGACACTTGAGTCCAGCTGCTCGTCTGCGCATTGTAATGATAGATATTTTGCAGATAATTGAGGCCCCACACATCGCCGGCGCCGCCGACAGATATCTGCTTAAGCGAACCAGGCACGTTCACCCACTATTGTTGGCCGCGTTGTAATGATAGATTTGCTGCCCGGAGTTAATACCCCAAACTGCGTTCGTGTTCCCCGCCGATATCTGGGTTAATGAACCAGGGATGTTCGTGAAACTGGAAGTCGTGAAGTTGTATGTATAGGTTTGCTGCCCCGCGTTAATACCGTAGACGACTGCCATCCGCGGCCGACAGATAATTTGCGTCAACTCCCAGGGAATGTTTTGCAAACACGCTGAAAGCGAGAGAAGTCAAGTGGCCGATTTATTGGCCAGTTGTTCCGTAAACCAGATTGCATGGTCGGGGCCTTGTGTTATTCCCCATGGCCCGCTGTTTGCCGTTGGGGTGGCGTATTCGGTGATGGCGCCCCCGGTGTTGTGATCCGGCCGATGTTATTGCCGGTTGCCTCTGTAAACCAGAGCGCGCCATCCGCGCCGACCGTAAGGTGAATCGGTTGCGCGCTGGCGGAGGACAAAGCATATTCGGTGATCACGCCGCCCGTTGTGATCTTTCCAATTTTGCCGGCGCTTCTCTCCGTGAACCAAAGATTGCCGTCCGGGCCCGTAATAATACCAAAGGGCTCGCTGTTGGCTGTCGGTACCGAGTATTCCGTCACTCCGCTCGCTGTGATCGTCCCTATCTTGTTGCCGAATATTTCCGTGAACCAGATGTTATTGTCAGGGCCATTCGTGATTTCCCCAGGAATGGCTTGGGCGGTCGGAATAGCAACCGGTGTCGAGAAAGCGCCGGTCGTCGTGACCCTGCCGATAACGTTTAACGTCGACTCGGTGAACCAGATCGCACCATCCGAGCCAACACAGAGCCCGATCACCGAAGACTGAGATGAGCCTAAATTGGGTATCGCAAACTGAGTGATAGTGCCCGAAGTAGTGATTTGCCCAATGAAGTCAGCATTGCTCACGTTGAAGTACAGATTTCCGTCGGTCCCGGCAACAATTCCCACCGGCGTAGTGCTGCCGCCAATCGAATATTCATTGAAAGTGCCTATCGTCGATATACGACCGATAGCGTGTGTATGATTTTCGGTAAACCAAACTGCCCCGTCTGCCCCAGTCGTAATGCCATTGGGCTGGCTGTTGGCCGTCGGTGTCGCAAATTCCGATAAGCTCACTTGCGCGGACAACGCCAGCGGAAGTGAGGCGATCAAACCGACCCCGGCGAGGAACGACATAGCCCGCCTCGCCTTGGTCAAACTTGCAAAAGCTTTCCTAATAGACATTCGAAGAACTCCCGGCTTCATGCATAATTGCGCCTCTTAGTATCATTAGCACTTTACATTAGAGAAGTGTTCTTGACAACAGAATATCTCGGAAAGCGAATCCCCGGTCCAGATAAGATGAACATAGTTGCCGACGGCCCCTGCGGCGTGGAAGTGCGCCCGAGATACCGGACTTAGTTTGAAAATCCAGAACGTGTCCCAATTTGTGTGCAGCTTTACCACGCCCTCAGACTTAGGCGTGGTGAGTTCCGCGGCCAGGAGAACATCGTGAAAGCTGCACCGCAAAAGAGCCGTCTTCGATTTGCGGGTCCATGGCAAACGTTGGTCGCGCGCCGTAATAGGAATCTGGTATTACGATCCGGTCTGTTCGATGAAAAATATTATCGGGAACACAATCCGGAATCGGCCAAAGCGGGCGTTGACCCTCTAGACCATCTACTGTCTCCTGCGGGCATGCGCTGTAGTCCTCACCCACTCTTTGATTCGAGTTGGTATCTCAGCCGAAATCCCGATGTCGAGATCGCCGCGGTAAGTCCGCTCTTGCATTACCTATTGAGCGGATGGAAGGAGGGAAGGTCTCCGTGTTCTCTATTCGACAGCAAGCATTACATGACTGCGATGGGCGCCGTAGAAGGGAGTTTTGAACCGCTAACTCACTATTTGCGAAAAGCACCGGAAGATGGACTCGATCCCCATCCGCTGTTCGACGCGAATTACTATCGCTCTCAAGTTCCCCAAGCCGAGCTTGGTTCGACAAGCCCACTGCTGCACTACGTCACGCTCGGCTGGCATCGAGGATACAACCCACATCCGCTCTTTGACGTGCGTTTCTACCTTGAGGAAAACGTAGATGTGCGGCAAAGCGGTGAGGAACCGTTGCAGCACTATTTGGTTTGGGGGCCGCTCGAAGCGCGTGATCCGCATCCTCTTTTCGATTCGGATTGGTACTGGGCGCAGAAACCGGACAGCGCGCAAGCAAATCAAGACGCGCTAGTGCATTACATCAGCCATGGGTGGAAAGAGAAACGAAGCCCATGCGCCATGTTCGACGAAGCTTTCTATCATTCGCAAGTTCCGGATTTCGCAAAGCTAGGGCAGAACGGACTGCAGCATTATCTAACAATCGGAGCGGCGGCCGGCCTGAACCCGAACCGCTGGTTTCATACGCGCTGGTACGTCGAGCAAAACCCCGAGGTGACTCAGGAAGGCGCGAACCCTCTTCTGCACTATACGCAGTCATGGCGGGAAGGCAAGCGGACGAGGCCCGCAAGCGAAGACTCGCAAATCTATCGGCGAGAGTCGGGGCGGCGGCACGTGATTTTTGTTTCCGGCGAACCTGATACACCGGGACACCGATACAGAGTCGCCTACCTGGCCGAATCGCTGCCAACTAAATTCTTCAAGACGTCCATCATTGCTATCTCCGAAGTCCCGCGAGTCCTCTCGGACATTTCGGAAGCCGACCTGGTTTGGGTGTGGCGCGCGCGTCATTCCCTTGATGCCGAATTGCTTCTCGCGGCACAGAAGCAGCAGAAGTTTGCACTGCTTTACGACTTGGATGATCTGATGTTCTGTCCGGATCTTGCCAAGGTCGATCAAATTGACGGTATTCGATCTCAGCGGATACCTGAAACTCACGTTCGCAATCACTATAGAGACATTCGTCGTTTGCTGTTGAAAGCCGACCGGTGTACAGCGCCTACCCTTCAACTTGCCCGGGAAATTCGAGAACTCGACCGGCCCGCGGCCGTGATCCCGAACGGCTTCAATCGACAAACGTTTGAGCACGCGCGGGAAGCTTTCCACAATAGAAGATCGGCGCCTTCCGACGGATTGATTCGAATCGGCTATGCAGCCGGATCGTTGACGCATCAACGAGATCTTGCGGAGGCATCATGTGCTTTAGCGGCAATTCTGCGGGAAAATCCGGCCAGCCGCCTTGTGCTATTCCGCGGAACAGTGTTGCTCGCCGAGTTCCCGGAACTTCAGGAAGCCCAGCAGCAAGTTGAGTGGCGCGCCATAGTTCCGCTTGAGCAGTTGCCTTCAGAGTACGCGCGCTTCGACATAAATATCGCGCCGCTGGAACGCGCAAATCGCTACTGCGAAAGCAAGAGCGAACTCAAATTCTTTGAGGCTGCCTTGGTGGGGGTTCCAACCATAGCGTCGCCCATCGGTGCTTACAAGGACGCGATCCGGCACGGTGAAGATGGGTTTTTGGCCGCTGACAGCGCCGCTTGGTACGAGCAGCTTGACGAGTTAGTGCGTGACGCATCGTTGCGGAAGCGTATTGCCGATGCCGCATACACGCACGCTCTTTGGCACTACGGGCCGGAGCGCCGCAGCCTGTTGACAACTCAGTTGGTGAACGAGATGCTCGCGCCCCCGCCAATTCGATACGAGTTGTTTCGCGCCACCATGCAGGCGCAACACGAACTTCCAGCGCCGCCGCCCGCCGTGCCGGAGTACGATGTTCTGTTTCAAACATCACAAAGCGGGCACAGTCGCGTTTCCGTGGTGATCCCCGTATTCAATTACAGGCATTACCTGGAGGAGGCACTGGATTCACTGCTGCAGCAGACTTTGCACGACATTAACGTAGTCGTTGTTGATGATCGTTCGACTGACGACTCCGTGCAGGTTGCGCACAAATGGCTGAAGCGATATGGCTCTCGCTTTCACCAGGCCGCCTTACTGCAGAACAGGCGCAATTCGAAGTTGGGGCGTGCAAGGAACGCCGGTGTCAGCTTCTGTGACACGGAGCTTTATATGCCGCTCGACGCGGACAATGCATTACTGCCTGACTGCCTCGAACTGTGTGTGCGTGCATTGGACGAGACCGGCGCCGCGTTCGCTTATCCCACCATCGACATGTTCGGGGAAAATCATGAGCAGTTGGGAGTGCACGAGTATGACCCCGCCCGCTTTCAATGCGGTAATTATATCGATGCGATGGCACTCGTAAGGAAAGCTTGTTGGGTGGCCGTAGGTGGGTACGCTCCGCTCGATCCGGCCGGTTGGGAAGATTTTGAATTCTGGTGCAAGCTGGCCGAGAAAGGCTTGTACGGCGTCCGAGTACCGGAAAGCACCGCGCGCTACAGGACGCACGCCGCATCTATGTTGCGGACTGAGACCGAAACCCCCGACAAAAAACCGCAAGTGGTGAGGGAAATGAACCGGCGTCATCCATGGCTTCGACTGCGGACGACTGCGCCTTCAGTCAGTGCCCGTCTTGAAAACCCAGTAGAAAAATTGCCTCGGTAATCAGCCACCCGCTCTCGCCTGCTGTCTCCTGTATTTACAGCCCGGGGTACAGCGGAGTGCGGCGGAATCTGAACAGCGTTATCAGCCAGCGGAAAGCATCCCCGAAAAGCGTCACCTTTTTGCCTTCCTGAAAAGATCGTGAGACGTAGTTGACTGGCAGTTCCAGCGGCTTATAGCCCTTGCGTACCAGCTTGATAACAATCTCGTTATCGAAGTCGAATCGGTCACACACGAACTGCAAGCCATACAGGCAATCGCGCCGGAAGACCTTGTACATAGTGAAAGGGTCTGTCAACTTCTGCCGGTACGTCACGTTGAACAGCCATAAAAAAAGCACGTGGCCCAGGTTGAAATATGCGGCGAGCGCGGCGGAGTCCGTAAAGCGGCGCATCTTCCAGAGACTCTTGGTAGCGCTGTGGCGCGACCCCAGGACGAAGTTCGCCTCCAGCCGCACTAACGGTTCTATCAGCGCGTCATAGTCGTTCAGATCGTACTCGAGGTCGGCATCTTGGAACAAAACGATATCGCCTCTCGCGATCCTTAAGCCAGCCCGAACTGCATGGCCCTTGCCCCGTGGCGCCGGTTCCAAAATCATCTTCACGCGCGGATGGTGAGCGTACTTCAGCACCTGTTCCCGTGACCCATCGGTAGAGTTGCTCTCGATAAGGATGATCTCGATGTTCACTCCGTCCAGGGTTTTTGCGAGAAGCTGATCCATCATGGAAGGAAACGTTCTCTGCTCGTTATAGACGGGCACAATGACGGAGAGCAACGGAGTGGCTGATTGCGTTTTCGGCCGAACTAGAAAACTCGTAGTCGTCGCTGATGGGGACGGGGAACCCGCCAGGCCCGCCAATCTGTCATCGCCGCCGATCACAGGATCGCCGAAACCTGCTTTGATCAGCAGGCTTTGGAGAGTGTCCACCGAAAAATAGAAACGCGTCTCTCTGTTCAAGTCGCGCGAGCGAACTTGCGAAAAATTGTCATGCAAGCTGTCCGCGGCAGGTGAAATAACCAGAACCGCTCCTTCGGGTGATAGCGCACGGCGCAAGGCACGTAAGCAGTCAAAGGGGTCCAATGTCTTCTCGAGCGCGTTGTACACAACACACACATCCAAGTTGTCCGGCAACTTAACGCCCGCGTTTATATCGCTGATCGAAAGGAACTGAGTCTCGAAGCCTTGCTGGCGCGCTACGGACGTAAGGCCATCGTCGTCGGCGATGAGAAGCAACAAGCCGTTCTGAAGGCCGGTGTACGCCTTCAACTCTGCAAATCGCCGCTTCGTGATTTCTGCATCCTCGACAGCTCTCGCGGCTCCGCTGCCACTCTGTACTGAACTGTCCGTCTCCGGCTGCGGATTCAGAAATGCCAGCCCACAACTCTGGCATGCACACACAGGAAACTTGTCAATCAGGATTTGATACTGCAGGTGCAACGACCCGCAAAGAGGACAATCGCGGCGAGCACTGCCGATGACCTCACGAACTCGATTAGCCGCCCGGGATGCCGCAGTAGTCATGGACGCTTGTTAACACTTATTATCACCTTCGAAATGTAACACCGCCAGTTGAGACGAGGCGCCGGCCTTTGCCGTTCCTGCTGACACGGCAGTGCTCTCAGGCGGGCTGTTGCACGCTACGCTCATGCAACACGTCGGGTGCGTTGACAAGATACCGTACTGTGTTTACGATGCCTTGCTGTATGCTCAATCGCGGCCGCCAGCCTAGGCCCCGAATTCGCGAGCAATCGAGAAAAATAAACGGGTTGTCCCCGATCCAGCCGCGTTGCCCGCCCGAGTACTCGATGTTTGGGCTTAGACCCAGTTCATCGCAGATCCAACCAATTGAATCGTCAACTGTACAGTACTCATCCGTTCCCAGATTGAAGATGCCGACGCGCGATTCGCACCTTTCAAGAGCCACTAGCATTGCGTCGACACAGTCTTCTACGTCCAGATAGGACTTCCGCTGCTTGCCGTCGCCCAGGACTCGAAGCCGTTCAGGTGTTCGTTGTAGCTGCCGGAAAAAATCCAGCACATGTCCATGTTGGTACCGTTTGCCAACCAAGCCAACAAAACGAAAAATGAAGGCTTGAATCCCGAATGTTTCCGAGTACGCTTGAATGAACGATTCGGCCGCAACTTTGGAAGCGCCATATAGGGACGTTTGAATGGGGCATGGTGCGTCTTCGGGCGTCGGGAAGATGGTAGCCTCACCGTAGACCGATCCTGTTGACGAGAAAGCCAGGCGCTGCACGCCCGTTGCTCTCATCGCCTCCAACACGTTCAAAGTCGCAATTGTGTTTTGTTGAAGATCCTTCTGTGGGTGGTCGGCCCCGAAACGGACATCTGCGTTTCCGGCCAGGTGGAAAACGGCATCGCTGCCGCGCATCACATCGGGCAGAGAAGGCGCGTCCAGCAGGTCTGCCTCGACGAAACGGAAACGTGAATTCGTCATCGCATCGCTCAGAAAAGCGAGCCGCCCGGTCGAGAGATCGTCAAGGCCAACTACCTCGTCACCCATCGATAGAAGCCGGTCGGTGAGATTACTCCCGACGAAGCCTGCACAACCGGTTACGAAGTAGCGCACGAAGTGTTTCTCAACCTGGTGGTAGACGGGATGATAAAATGCAGCATGACAGTGATCGCTAACTGGAAAAGTTCTTTCGCGCGGTGACGAACATTCCACTGGCAATAACCTTAAATATCTTTCCGCGATAGATTACGCGGAATAACAATGCCGGCCAGATTCACCGCTTCTGTCCAAAAAGGCACTCGAAAACGCCGGAAATGCGCCCGAATGTAATTGAATGTCAAGGCCTTCGCGTTCGGAGCGAATCTAACATCTGCAAACCCGTTATTACTGAGCAAATGGCGGATCGAGCCGCGATTGAAATACAGAAGGTGCTCCAGCTTGTATTCCATCCAGTTTTTTTTCATCAGACGGCGAGACCAGCTATCCGTAGTGGGAGTGACAATCAAAAGCAAGCCGCCGGGCTGCAGCCAATACCGGATGTGATTGATCGCATGATTCGGATTTTGCACGTGCTCTAGGACATCCAGCATGACTGCCACATCAAATTGGGCCGGCGGCAGGTTGGTGTTTTCGATATTACCCGTCTGCACCAGTTCTTCCCCGAGCCTTGCATTGGCGCGAGCAGCGGCGTCCGCCGAAACCTCGATGCCCCGCACTTGAAACCCATTCGCTTTCGCAGTAACCAGGAAGTCTCCGTGCCCGCAGCCGATCTCAAGCAGCGATCCGCGTTTTCCATCGGTAAGTTCCAGGAGTTGACGAATATATAATTCCGCCGTCGCGCTTTTCTGTCGCGATAACTTCGTCGCCGCTGACGCCTTCTCGTTCACCAAGAAAGTAATGCTCAGAATAGATCGACTGAAGGACATCCGGGGTCGGTTGAGGATGAAGGAACTCGAGAGTGCATGAACCGCAGCGGAAGACTGCATAGTCTTTCAAAAATTGATGGCTGAACGACGCCACACTCCCACAAACGGGACAGCTCGACTGCACTCTACAGCTCAATGTCGGCGTGGTCGGGATGCGGCATTTCGTTATTCAAGCAGGCAGGGCGACTCGGGATCTTCATGTATAGCATAATCGTGTTTCCATGCAATTGCCGGTCGATTCAGCAACTCGCCACGCCCAGCAGAGAAGCAAATTCGAACGGGTGTCGGCTCGCCGGTTAATACGTCGATTTGCCGGAAACGAAACGTGCAGAGCGGCTTTCGTTCTGATATTCATTTTAAGCGTTGACTTCTTCCCGTGCATCTTCGGACAGAAAACCTTGCTTGAGAGCGCGCAATTTTGTGACAGCGTGCTGCATTCCGGTGCTTGGGCCGGAGGCAGCCAACGATTCGCGGAGATCCCCAGAACTCTCGATCCCGCGGCAGCGGCGTGGTTCACGGAACCATCGCTGGGGATAACCGGCTGGGAATATCGGCAGGGCAGCATCCCGCTGTGGAATCCGTATCAAGGACTCGGGCGCCCTTACGCCGCAGACATGCAGTCGCAGCCCTTCTTTCCGCTTACCGCCCTCTTCTCGCTCCACATCACTCCGAAAACCTACAATATCTACCTTTTATGCCGTCTTTTTGTAGCTGGATTTGGAGCGTATCTATTCCTGCGATTGTTTACCGAATTTGTGCCGGCGCTCACAGGCGGCATAACTATGATGCTTGCCGGCTATTTCCTCGTGTTTCTTTCTCTTCCATATCTCAGCGTAGAGATACTCACACCCCTCGTGTTTTACGCCGGCGAGTTAGCAATTCGCTGCTCGTCTAGGAAGTCGTTTTGGATATTTGCCTGCATGCTCGCATTGTTGCAACTCGGGGGCATGGCGGAGAGCACGCTTCTTACGCTATCTCTGACGGTGCTCTACCTGCTATTCCGCACCGTTCTCGATCGCCAATTGCGGCGTTATTTTTGGCAAAAAATCACCGTCATCGCAGGCACCAATGCGGCAGGCCTGGCCCTCAGCGCTTTCCTTGTTCTCCCAACCATACAGCTCATCCATCATTCCTACAGTGTGCACGACCCGGCGAAGAATGCCGGCTCAATCTTCGGTCTGGTACACGAGCCCTTTACTGTATCTATCTTTGGCTATCTCATGCCACTGATCTTCGGAACACTCTTCACACGCGTTTTCCCGGGTGTATGGACCGGCACCGGCGTACAAAATTTTTGGGGAGTTACACCGACATTCCTTGGCTTGGTTGCTGTTTTCAGCATTAAGAGACGAAAGCTGGGCGCAAATAACTCGCTGAGTCACGTCACGTGCTTTTTCCTCATTGTGGAGACAGTCCTGATTTTCAAAAGATTTGGCTTCGCGCCGATCAACGACATCGGCAGACTGCCGCTGTTCCAGATGGTCAACATGGACAAGTACGATGAACCGCTGATTGCTTTTTGTGCGTCTGTCCTTTGCGGCATCGGCCTTCAGCAGATCGTAAATAAAGGCGCATCATGGCGCGCCCAAATAGCTGCTTTGGCAACGACCTTCGGGCTCCTTGTTCTGTGCGTCTTTGCCTCCAGGCACTTGCTGTTTACCGCGATATCGAATAAAGTGCTGTCTCCCGTTTTTCCAGCGATAGCTTTGGGCCTGGCAATTGTACTTCTCTTCGGCGTAGCCCTGCTTTATGCGGTTTGTCGGCAAAGTGATCGGACTTCGACCGAAAGAGCGGCACGACGCTTCGCAGTTGCCGTGATGGCGCTCGTGGCCATCGAGGTATCTCTCAATTACATACCGGAGACCTACTACGAATTTGGGACGTTGCCGGAAGTGTCGCAAAATCCATATTCGGGAGCTCCCTATATCGACTGGCTCAAGCGTACCAACTCTACTGGGGATCGAATCTTCGCTCGAGGCGGTGTGCTCTATCCGGATTGGGCAGCCGTGTTTCAGTTGCCCGACATTCGTGACCTCGATGCCCTCTATTACTGGAAGTATCTTCCATTCCTCCGAAACTTCTTAATAATGCCAGGGCGACTACCCTCTCAAGATCTTTACGATAGATTCACCGGCGAAAACAGCAGCGCGTATCCATTCTCGACAGATATCCAGAAACGCTTATTGCAACTCACCTCCACTCGCTATCTCCTGACAACCTTGCCGTACTCTCAACCGGAAATGCATTTGAGTTACGACCGCGAGATCAAGATCTATCGCTATGACGCTGTGTTACCCCGAGTATCCATCTATTCGCGCGCTCGAATCGCGAACGGGGATGCAGAGGTCCTGGACGCACTGCGCGACCCGAACCTAGACATTTGGAGTACAGTTGTGCTGAATGCAAAACAACTTAGTCCTGCGCAAGCGCAGTTCCTTGGTGCAGTTAACGCCGCAGAGTCTCGAAAGGTCGTGACTGGAAATGTGACCCGCTACGATCCGCTGAATATCGATATACAAGCTGACGTCCCGCAGAGCGGGATCTTGGTCTTGAATGACGCTGAATATCCAGGTTGGGAAGCAACCGTGGATGGAAATAAGACCGGCATGTTGTCGGCGAACTATATCTTCCGAGGCCTGCTTGTTAGCCCGGGCAGGCACCGCATCCACTTCGGATACCAATCGCGCGTCTTTCGAGTCGGAACGCTAATTTCGCTCTCCACTCTCGCGTTGCTTGTCGTCTCCTTCACTCCCTTATGGGGACGTGTCCAGCGACAACTCGTATAGCTTTCGGACGGTGTTCCAGTTGCGAATAGTCATGCTCTTATAAGCGGGGTGACCGATGAGCGCCGGGAATTTGCTTTCGCTGGCCCTGCTGGTCAGCCGCCTAAAGTAGAGAACCCCATTCTTTTCGACTGCTTCGTCAACGCCCTGTTTAGCTTTGATCGTCGACAGCAGTTCTCCTGCACGGGCGGGGGGTTTGAGAAATACCACATCGTATCGGTATGCAGTCGAATCCGCACCAAAGTCCGGGGGCGCTTCCGCCACCACCGTTGCAAGCTGTTTAGCTGAGACGACTACAACCTGCGCTCCAGCCACCAGCGCCTCGCATAGGGCCTGTTCGATTGCATGAGTGAGTCTCGCCAGGTTGCGATCTTGGCTCTTGAAAAGCACATTGCCGCTTTGAATGTAGGTGCACACATCGTTCAGTCCGGCGCATTCCAGGCAAGCTTGCAAATCGGCCATCTTGACGATATTCTTCCCGCCCACATTGATGCCGCGGAGCAGCGCCAAATACGTCACGTCCTTCTTATTATTATTGACCGCATGTAACTTCAGCGACTCTCGATTGGTCCCACCTCTTTACACACTCAGAAAGCATGCCAATTCCAACACGGCCATTCGGGAAGTCGGGAATCCAGATATCGGCGCTAGGGCTCGGGGGCCATCACCTAGGGGATGCCGAGGACGCGAAGGCAGCCGACCAGATCGTTGGTCGTGCTATCGACGGCGGCATAACTTTCTTCGACAACTGCTGGGAGTACCACAGAGGCAAGTCCGAAGTGTGGATGGGCGGAGCCCTCAAGGGCAAACGCCAAAACGTCTTTCTCATGACCAAGGTTTGCTCGCACGGCCGCGACAAAGATCTTGCGCTGCGGATGTTGGAAGAATCGCTGCGAAGGCTTCAGACAGACCATCTCGACCTGTGGCAGATTCATGGGGTGTCCTTCGACAACGATCCGGAACTCTTTATCCGCTCCAACGGTGCTGCGGAAGCGCTGCACAAAGCCAAGCAGGATGGGAAGGTTCGGTTCGTCGGTTTTACCGGGCACAAGGATCCGAAGATCCATCTCGCCATGCTGAATACGGGTTTTCCGTTTGATTCGGTGCAGATGCCCTTGAATCCCTTCGACGCGAGTTTCCGCAGTTTTCAGACCCAGGTCGTGCCTGAACTTCATCGCCGCGGCATGGCGGTGCTTGGCATGAAGCCGATGAACGGCGCCGGTCCCGCAATTAAAGCTGGCGTGCTCACAGCCGAAGAATCGCTGCGCTATGCGATGAGCCTGCCGGTAAGCGTCACCATCGCTGGTATGGAGAAGATGGACGTCGTGGAACAGAACCTAAAAGTGGCGCAGAACTTCTCTCCGATGCCGGAAAGCGAGATGATCGCCTTACAGCGAAGAGTCGCAAAATTCGCCGCGGACGGCCGCTACGAGCCTTATAAAGTGGGGCTCAAGTATGACAACCCGGAGGCGCGGCTGGCGCACTACTTCCCGCTCGACACCCAGCAGAAGGAAGTAAAAGAAATGATACGCGCCACCGAGAACACCGGCAAGCCATTTCCCCCGGCAAAATAGATGCGAAACTCTGGCGGAAAAAGCCGGCGCGGCTTCATGCGCGAAACGGCAGCGGCAGGCTTGACTGCCACCGGTGTATTAGCAGGGCGCAAAGAGATGAAAGGAACGAGCATGACTGCTGCCTCAAATAGCACGGTGTCTAAGCGAAAGTTCGAAAAGACGGATCTGGACGTATCCATCATCGGAATGGGTGGTTTCCACATCGGATCGGCCGAAAGCGAGGACGCCGCAACTGAGATTGTCCACCAGGCTTTGGATGCAGGTATCAACTTCTTTGACAATGCTTGGGAGTATCACGATGGGCAGAGTGAAGCATGGCTTGGAAATGCCTTGCAGGGACGCCGCGACCAGGTGATTCTGATGACAAAGGTCTGCACGCACGGTCGCGATAAAGCCGTTGCCATGCAAATGCTGGAAGGATCGCTCAGGCGATTGCGCACAGACCATCTCGACGTTTGGCAGATCCATGAGGTTGTCTACGATAACGATCCGGACTTGATCTTTGCCCCGAATGGCGCTGCGGAAGCTTTAGTTCAAGCCAAGAAGGACGGGAAGGTCCGTTTCGTCGGCTTCACCGGTCACAAGGATCCGTCTATTCATCTGCGTATGCTTTCGCAGGGCTTCCCGTTTGATACCGTCCAGATGCCGCTAAACGCATTCGATGCGACGTTCCGCAGCTTTGAAACCCACGTGCTCCCCGAAGCGCGCCGTCAGGGATTGGCAGTCTTCGGCATGAAGAGCATGGGCGGCAGCGGCGAAATGATCAAGAAGGGTGGCCTGACGCCGGCTGAAGCACTGCATTACGCCATGAGCCTGCCTGTCACCACCACCATCAGCGGCATCAACTCTATGGAAGTGCTGAAGCAGAATCTGGAGATCGTTTCGAACTTCACGCCGCTCAGTGAATCTCAGATGAACGAACTGCGCAATCGGAGCCGCCGCGACGCCGCG
The DNA here is from genome assembly GCA_963846045.1 of Terriglobia bacterium. GTDB lineage: Bacteria > Acidobacteriota > Terriglobia > Bryobacterales > Bryobacteraceae > Bog-105. The sequence goes on from CAWJUL010000016.1 coordinate 44,083, forward strand.
GACGGGCACATGGAGCTTTTCAAGACGACAACCATGTATGACGGTAAGATTGGCCGAGAGCAACATGGTTATCCGTCCATCGAGGAAATGCCTGCCTAGCCAGTGCGCTAGCTTGCCTTGTCACGGATGAGGAAGCGTGTCGAAATATCGGCGAGCTTCGTGCAGCCGACGAGGCCCATTGTCATTTCCAGCTCCGTCCGCAAAATTTCCGTGACGCGGGAGACGCCGAGCGCGCCGCCAACCGACAATCCGTAAAGATATGGGCGGCCTATCATCACGGCAGTCGCGCCTAACGCGAGCGCTTTGAAAACATCGATGCCTCGACGAATACCGCCGTCGAGCAGGATAGGTACACGGCCGCTCAATCCGGTTTGCAATCGCGGGCAGCGCGTCGATGGCGGCCGGAACTGTATCGAGACTGCGGCCGCCGTGATTCGATACAATCACGCCATCGCAGCCGGCTCGCAGCGCGAGTTCCGCATCTTCCTGGTGAAGAATACCCTTGAGCAGCAGCTTGACGGGCACGTTCTTGCGAAGCCAGTCAATGTCTTTCCAAGTCACGTCGGCGCCGTGAGTTGCCGAGTAGATGTTGCGACCCACTGGGCGGTGCGCAGCGGCCGAAATAGCCGAACCGAGGCCCGCGAGGTTGGCTCGTTCCACACCTTGCGGGAGGTTGAATCCGGCCCTCAGCTCGCGGTCACGTGGTCCGTTTATAGGCACGTCCACTGTGACGCAGATAGCTTCGCAGCCCGCTGCTATCGCTTGATCGACCAGGCTCTTCGTGAACCCGCGATCCGACTGAACGTAGATCTGAAACCAAAGCGGCCGCTTGGCGACCGCGCTCATGTCCCCGAACGTCACGGTTGAGAACGCAGCGGCAACGAGCGTAGTCTCGGCGAGATTCGCACCCTTGACGGTCTCGATCTCGCCGTCCGGATGCACGAGCTTGTGATAGCCGGCGGGCGCGAGCAGGATCGGATAATCGTAGCCACGGCCGAAAAGATCGACCCTGGTATCGATCGAAGTGACATCGATCAACACGCGCGGGGGTCAAGCGAATCCGATTGAACGCCGACCGGTTTTCCGCAAGCGTGATCTCCGACCCGGCCCCTCCGGCAACATACGAATAAGCCGCCGGTGTCATGTGCTGCCGAGCGAGTTCTTCAAACTCGTCGAGCGTCAAGACAGACGCCAGTTCCTCGACACTGAGGCGCGGCAACTTACTTTTCCAAGTTACTTAAATTCCAGGATCTCTTTTTCTTTCGCTTTGGCGATCTGATCGATCTTAGAGATCTGGCTGTCGGTCAGCTTCTGGATGGAGTCGAGCGCTTGCCGCTCTTCGTCCTCGCTGATGAGCTTGTCTTTCAGAAGCTTCTTCAAGTGATCGTTCGCCTCACGCCGGATATTGCGCAAACCGACCCGGCGCTCTTCGGCGACGTGGCTGAGTTTCTTCGCTAGATCGCGGCGGCGTTCTTCGGTCAGAGGAGGAATGGGAACACGGACGATCTTGCCGTCGTTCGAGGGATTCAGGCCGAGATCGGCATTGCGGATCGCCTTTTCGATGTCGCGGATCTGCGATGCGTCCCACGGCTGAACCGTGATCATGGCAGGCTCGGGAACGTGCAGTTGCGCGACTTGATTCAGCGGAACGGGCGAGCCATAGTAATCGACGCGCACACTGTCGAGCAGGCCGATGGACGCACGTCCCGTGCGGAAGTGGCCCATCTCCTGCTGAAGGTCGGAGATGACCTTGTCCATGCGCGTGCGGGCATTTGCCTCTAATTCTTTGACGTTCTTAAACGGGTTGGTACTGCCCGCAGGTGCCTGTTGTTCTTGTTTCATATTCCGTGTTAGCGAATCATAGTGCCGATTGGCTCGCCCATCGCCATACGCATTATATTGCCCGTCACCTTGAGATCGAAAACCGTAATGGGCATGTGGTTATCGCGGCACATGGCGACGGCGGACGCATCCATTACGGCCAGAGCTTTCGAGAGCACTTCGGTGTAAGTGACCTCGTTGTACTTGACGGCATCGGGAAACTTCTTGGGATCCTTATCGTAGACGCCGTCCACGCTAGTCGCCTTCGCGATGATCTGGGCGTGAATTTCGAGGCCGCGAAGCGTGGCGGCGGTATCGGTCGAGAAATATGGGTTTGACGTGCCGGCAGCAAAGATGACGGCGCGGCCTTTTTCGAGGTGACGTATGGCGCGGCGTCGAATGTAAGGCTCGGCGACCTGGTGCATCTGTATGGCCGTCATGACGCGAGTAGGAATGCCTTGCCGTTCCAAAGAATCCTGAAAGGCGAGCGCGTTGATCACGGTTGCAAGCATTCCCATGTGATCGCCGGTGACGCGATCCATGTCGTGAGCCGCGGCGGCGACGCCTCGGAAGATGTTGCCACCGCCTAAGACCAAGCCAATCTGCACGCCTGTGCGGGCCACCTCCGCTACTTCGGCGGCGAGGCCTAGGACGCGATCAGGATCCAAGCCGAACGAAAGAGGTCCGGCCAGGGCCTCCCCGCTGATTTTCAGAAGAATTCGTTGGTAGGCTCCCATGCTTTGCTCGCGATGACGCCCTCCGAAAGTTTACGCCGTTACAGGAAGCGGACTGGCTTCGACGCCCGGAGCATCCGCCGCGTCGCCGACCTTGTAACGGACAAAGCGTTCGACGCTCACTGAGTCGCCCATCTTGCTGCCGACCGTGCGAACGAACTCGGCAACGCTGATGGTGTTTTCGCGAATGAACGGCTGCTCAAGCAAGCAGACCTCTTCGTAGAACTTGCTCATGCGGCCTTCGGCGATCTTGTCGACCATCTTTTCGGGCTTCTTTTCCTGCAGTGCGCGATCACGCTGGATCTCGCGTTCTTTCGCCAGAACGTCCTGCGGAATCTGCTCACGATTCAGATACTGCGGGTTTGCCGCGGCGATCTGCATAGCAAGGTCGCGGAGGAGAATTTTGAAATCCTCTTTAGCGGCCGTTTCGCCTGACTTGGTTGTCACTTCGAGCAGCACGCCGATCTGGGAACCGGTATGGATGTAGCTGCCCATCACACCGGAGCCGTTTGCTTCATAAACCGTAAAACGGCTGATGGCGATATTCTCGCCGAGCTTCGCAATCTTGGACTTCACGACTTCGGCAACGGTGGTGTTCTCATCGTGCACGAACTTCTGCTCATACAGTGCTTCATGCTGCTTGAAGTTGGCGCGCTCCTGTTCGGTGACTTCTTCGACGCGAACATACCTGGGTTTGGTCTGTGCGATGTGGGCCGCAATATCGGCGGTCAGAGTTTGGAAATCGTCGGTACGCGCGACGAAGTCAGACTCGCAATTAACTTCGACGAGCACGCCTGTTTTACCGTTGTCGCCGATGTGGGACGCAATGAGGCCCTGCTTGGTGGAGCGTGTTTCCTTCTTAGTTGCGGCAGCGATACCGCGCTTGCGCAGGATGACTTCCGCTTCGCCCAGATCGCCATTTGCCTCGACGAGCGCCTTCTTGCACTCCATCATGCCTGCGCCGGTTCGCTCACGCAGACGTTTTGACCAATTGTGCGCTAATTTCTGCCATTTACTTTTATCCTCTTATACACACGTAGAGCGACTCAGCCATTACAGGCCGAGCCGCTCATCGATAGCTAGCCTGAACTTACTTTTCGCCGACGTTCGAGGTAACTGTTTCTTCCACAGGCGCCTCGCTACCCGGTCCCTTGCGGGGCGGAGTTTCCGGTCTGTTCACGCGACCGCTCTTCTCATCCTCTCCGCCAGCCTCGACACTGGTGGCCAAGCTTTCGGACATCAACTGCTCGGCGTACTTCGGATCGAGGTAGTGGCCGTACTCTTCCGGCGTATGCTCGGCTGCAGTTTCGTCATCGCTGACGATCTTCTCAGCCGCAAACTCGGTCTCGGTAGCAAGCGACCTGCCTTCGACAACCGCGTCCGCGATTTTCGTCGTGAACAGCCGGATAGCTCGCAGAGCATCGTCGTTGCCCGGAATGACGTAATCCACTTCGTCCGGGTCGCAGTTGGTGTCAACGACCGCTACCACCGGGATGCCCAACTTGCGAGCCTCTTTCACCGCGATCGACTCCTTGTTGGAATCGATAACGAAGAGCAGATCCGGAAGGCCGTTCATGTCCTTTATACCGGCCAAATTCTGCTGCAGGTGTTTGCGCTCGCGCTCGAGACGCCCGACTTCTTTTTTGGCACGTCCCTCATAAGCGTTGTCGGTCGACATTGAGTCGAGGTCCTTCAAACGCTTAATGGACCGCTGAACGGTCGTGATGTTGGTGAGCAATCCGCCGAGCCAACGTTGGTTGACGTAGAACTGACCGGCGCGATTTGCTTCTTCGGCAATGGCTTCCTGTGCCTGCCGCTTGGTGCCTACAAATAAAACTGTCTTGCCCTGCGCGGCCATTTCACCGACGTAGCGCATGGCGTCTTTGAACAGCTTCAATGTTTTCTGGAGATCGATAATGTAGATCCCGTTACGTTCGCCGAAGATGTACTCTTTCATCTTGGGATTCCAGCGCTTGGTCTGGTGCCCGAAGTGAACGCCGGCTTCGAGCAATTCTTTCATCGAAATCGATGGCAAAGGTTCTCCTGACTAAATTTGGGGATCTCACCACGCAGGTCGACGCGGCCCAAAGCGGTATTTTGCGTGATCTGGAGGAAGATCGGGTTGAGCAAGAGGCGATCTGATGAAGACCGCCACTTGCAGGATGGATACCGAAACGAAAGGAGTTACTACCGTTTGGAGAACTGGAAGCGCTTGCGGGCGCCCTTCTGACCGTACTTCTTTCGCTCATGAGCGCGAGCATCTCGCGTAAGCAGACCGAGCCCCTTCAACTTCCCGCGGAGTTCGGAGTTAAATTCAATCAACGCGCGGGCAATACCGAGGCGAGCCGCACCGGCTTGTCCGCTGACCCCGCCGCCATGGGCGAGAATCATGACATCAAAACGATCGGCCAACTCCGCAGCGAGCAGCGGCTGACGCACATAGGCGCGGGCCGACTCGTTTGCGAAGTAGTTTTCGAACGACCGATGATTGACAGTAATCTGACCTTTTCCGGGCCGCAGAAAAACACGCGCGGTCGCGGTCTTGCGGCGTCCGGTTCCCAATTGCTGAACTAACTTCGCTGGCAACTAAATCCCTTTCCTGTTTGTCACGCCGGAACAGCCATTGCAGCAGGCTTTTGCGCCTGATGAGGATGATGCTCGCCGGCATAGACCTTCAGCTTGCGATACATCTGCTTCCCCAACTTGGTTTTCGGCAACATGCCGGAAACGGCCAACTCTAACATCCGTTGCGGGCGTGTTTCGCGCATCTTGCGCGCGCCTGTTTCAATTAAGCCGCCCGGATAACCGGTGTGACGGCGATACAGCTTCTGACCTTCTTTGCCGCCGGTCAGCTTCACTTTGGCGGCGTTGACGATAATAACGTGATCGCCTGTGTCGATGGACGGTGCATAGGTAGGTTTATGCTTGCCCATCAAGAGCATAGCGGCACGGCTAGCAACGCGGCCCAGGACAGCGTCATTGGCGTCAATCACGTGCCAGGCACGAACGATGTCGTGCTTGGACGGAGTTTCGGTACGCATGGACAGACTAGTTCTCTCTGCTCGAAAGCTCGAACTCCACTAGTCTAGCGAAAGGAGAAGGGGAGTGTCAAACGACGCGTCGGTTTGGCCTCCCTAGCTCTTGTATTTCCATACTAGAAAATCAGCTTCATGGCTAACTGCAACTGCCGCGCGGAACCGGAATCTCCAGCCGGGAAGCGCGTTCCGCCGGTGATGAGGCCGAGCGTGGAAGACCCGATGGTCGCGTTCGGTTGGGTGAAGTTGGTTTGGTTCATGACATCGAACGCGTCGGCGCGAATTTGCCAAGAGAGCCGCTCGGTCAGCTTTGTGTTCTTGACCAGAGTGACGTCGAGATTCGAAAAGCCGGGGCCGATGACCGAGTTTCGTCCCAAGTTGCCGAAGCCCAGAACCGTGCCGGGCGTCGTGCCCTGGTTAATGAAATCGGAAGGATTCTGAACATACGTAACAACAGTGGGACTGCCGTTCGTGGCCGGCGTGATGGCGGTGACGACCGGTCCGATGAACGTTCGGTCTGAGGACCGCCGCTCCCGCAAAGGAAGTGTTGCTGAGATGGAAATTGATTGGGTTTCCACTCTGGAGTGTTTCGATGAGAGCCAGCTCCCAACCCTCGAGGAAGCGGTTGCCTTTGAACGGCAGGTCGTAAACACCGTTCAGGACAAAACGATTGCGAGCATCGAAATCGGACAGTCCGCGATCGCCGCCAATGTTGTAGCTGTTTTGCAGAGTCAAGCCTTGCACATTTCGTGAGTTGTCGTCGATCGATTTGGACCAGGTATAAGAACCCTGGAACTGAAGCCCGTGCGTGAAATGCTTCGTCGCTGTCAGCCACAGGCCGTTATAGGAGGAATTGCCGTCACTCTCGTAGACACTGATAATGCTGCCGAGCGGAACGCCGGGATCGATGGGACTGTTGGCTGAGAGGGCACGGTAGGGCTTCGCACCGTTAATCGGCTGGTTGTAATTACGCTCGATGTTAAGGTCAGTGCCCTTACTGCCGAAATAGCCGACCATCATGCCGATGCTGTTCGACAGTTGCTGTTCAACGTTGAAGTTCCACTCGGAAAAGTAAGCATCCCGGTAGTTATGCGCGATTGAGACCGGCGATGCGCTGCCGCCCGCTGCTGTGAACGCATTGCCAAGAGTCACAAAGGGCAACGCTGTTGTAGACGCGTAAGAGATTGGGAAGGCATAGGGCGGGTTCGATGGCAAGCCCAGTAACCAGACCAAGTGTTGGTTGATCGGTCATGATGGCGTAGGCGCTGCGGACGACTGTCTTTCCCGCTTGCGTGGGTGACCACGCAATGCCGACGCGCGGTTCGAAGTTGAGAGCACTCTGGTTGTAGGCAAGCGCAGGGCCGCCCGATTGCCCAACATGCTGGAGGGTGCCGGTTGCGGGATCGAAAACGACGAAGCGGTTTTCAGCTTCGGTGGGGGTGCCGTACCAATCGTAACGGAGACCAAGGGTCACGGTGAAGGTGGGCGTCACCTTCCAGGCATCCGTCACAAATGCGCCAACGGAGTTGCCGTAGACGCGGCTGGCACGGTTCGAGGTGTTGGCGGAAAAAGCAGACGCCTGGTCGGCGAGAAACGCGGTGATGGTGGAGAAGGTGAACGTTCCCGGAGTGTAGGAAAAGCTATCGGTATTCTGACGCCGAAATTCGCCGCCGAACTTGACAGTGTGCTTTCCGTGAACCCAGGTGGCGGTATCGCTAGCGACTTCGACGTCGTCTCCGCGACCTTGCGGGAATCCGCCGATTCCGCCGAATGTGAACTCGCCTGAAACTGTGATCTGCGGCAGACCGATGGCAGCCGTTACGCCGCTATTGATTCCGAAGGCGGCAGCGCTGCCGGTGTTATCGCGCGGCGAAGACGATGTGGATGCGATTGAAGCCGAGACGGGATTCATTGACCAGAGTCGGACTGATGGTCTGGATGTCATTGAGGGTGAGCAATTGCCGTTGTCCGTTCCGCTGATCGCCCATGCCCGGAAAGCTATTGCCGTCGGTGGTTGGCGGCTCATTCCGCTGGTCGCGCTGAATGGCGTAATAGACGTTCAGCCGATTCGCTTCGGAGAAGCTGTAGTTGAAGTTCGCGGTGCCTTGCTCAATGTTGACGGGGGCAACCGCAGCGCCGGCAAACTGATTACTGCCCGAGTTCGGAAGAGGGATGAGCGGCAGCAATGCCTGCACCATAGGATCGCTGGTTGCCGCACCTGAGCGCGTTGCGTGAGCGAGAGAGTTGGGGAAGACAGGGGTACGGACTGGCGCTGGCGCAGGCCTTCATAGCTTAGATAGATAAACGCTTTGTCCCTTTTGATGGCGCCGCCCGCATCGCCGCCGAACTGGTTGCGGATGAACGGCGACTGCGGATTCGATAGCGGCGCGCCGTTGACGACGACGTGAGTGGGATTCGAAAAGTTGCGCGCGTCAAAAAAACTGTTGCGAGTGAACTCATACGCTTCCCCATGCCAGGTGTTGGTTCCCGCGCGCGTGGCGATGTTGACGATGGAGCCCTGAGTTGCGGCCGTATTCAGCGCTGAAGGTCGAGTTGTCGACCTTGAATTCATCGACCGTGTTAATGGTGGGCTGGAACGTGATCTGATTCTGATTGGGATCACTCAAGTTGATGCCGTTGATCATGAAATTCACGCTGTCTTCGCGGCGCACCGGCGGAGTTGAAGCTAAACGAACCTTGGCCGCGCAAGGGAGCCGTGAGGAAGCCGTTCGCGGGCGGCGTGACCGTGCCCGGAATCAACAGCGCGAGATCGACGAAGTGGCGGCCGTTCAGCGGTATCTCCTGGACCGTTCGCTGATTCACCACGGTTCCTACGGAAACGGAACTAGTCTCGATAACGGGCGCGTTTGCGGCGATCTCGACAGTGGTGGATGTGCTTGCGACCGATAGAGCGAAGTTCTGAGTGGTGTTCGTGCCGACGGAGACGACCAGATTGTTGACGGCCGTTGTTTGCAAACCAGGCGCGGAGACCTGGACCTTATAGTCTCCTGGCGCGAGGCCGGAGACGGCATAGAGGCCGGCGCTGTCGGACTTGGCCGGATGGGACTCGCCGGTGGCCATATTAGTGACAGTAAGCGAGGCATTAGGGACGACGGCGCCGGTGGCATCGGAGACAATGCCCTGGACACCGCCTGTGCTCTGGGCGAACAGAGAACCGGTAAACAGGAGAACGGCAAGAAACGCCGCGAATGATGAAAACAGGCGCGAAGCAACGTCGCGAAGATACTGCAAAGGACTACCCTCCCAGGTAATAGAAAGACTTAGCGAAAGTGTAGCAGCAAAACGGGCCGGCGGAAGATGTAGGATGGGCCTTTACGCGGCTGTTTTCGCCTTCGCGGACGCTTCGAAAGAGGTTCATGCGCTTCGCCGTAGCCGCTGTTTCGTTGAAGAAGCCGCATTTCTTTGAGTTCAAGGGTCTTTTGAGCGCTTGCAAACGCGACTTTGTGTTGTTCGACGTCGCGATTTTCTTTTGCGTCGCGGCGTTGTTCCTGGGCTTCAGCGCGCTTCTGCGATTCAAAGCCAATTTCCTCTTTTCGTCTTTCGTTTCTGCGCTTTATCAGCTCGGCGGAAGCGCGGGCATAGGCGCGATCATGGTGGGCCTGATAGCGTTCATAGCGTTCGAGCTCAGGGCGAACGCGCATTTCGGCTTCGTTGTTCGTTAATTGCTCCGGCGTTTGGGCGATGACGAGGAAACAGGCTTCGAGGAGATTGGAGGCGCGGCGCGCGCACCAGGTATGCTCGGCCATTTTGCGAACGAGTTCGATTTCGACGCTGCCGACGGGATTCTCGTCGAGCATGAACTGGTTGAAGAGTTCCTCGAAGCGCTCCTGCTTTTCGTTGGGCAGAACTTGGAAGCGGCCAGTCAGGCCGTGCAGAGTTCGGTTCTGCGATACCTTCTCCTTCCCTGCGGCGCTGGTCGGGCCGGTGCTCTTTTTCGCGTTCTCGCGGTTGGCCGCGAGCTGGCCATTGCGACAATTTCTTCCACAACATACTTGGACTCCTGGGGCGGGCGCGAATTTGCGGGCTTGCGCGCCCGATGGGAGAGTAGAACGGCGCGGGAGCGCGACGAGTGGTGACGCGAGGGTGGGAGAAGCGAGAAACGGTTTTGGCCTGAGCGGGTTAGGGGTGAAAAGAATTGTTGAGGAAATTGTGAACGGCTGCCGGCGGGGTCAACGAGTAATCTTGTCGCGAGTACGATTTTCCGCCGACATCGGGTGCGGAAGTCAAGAAGCATTTGATGACCGCGAGTTCCTTCGTTGAGCTATCTGCGGGATGCCAACGTCTGCATTCGTTACCTCAACGGCCAATCAGAAAACATCAACACACGATTGGAGAACGCCGGAGGGCGCTCTCTTGTGCTCGGTCGTCAGAGCTGAGCTGCTGTATGGTGCAGCGAAGAGCACTGTGCTGCAAAAGCGCTTTTGGTTATGGAGGCGGCGGGAGTTGGGCCGGATTGGGATATTGAGAACAGACAAGTTATTGATTCTGTATTCCGTCCAATCGCTGGTTCCGCTCATTGCGCTGATCCATCTTTACGCAAAACTTACGTGAGCCTTCTCGGCTCGTTCGGGATGATGTCACTTTGGTGCTGATCGAGCCGTTGTCGGGTGCTGGAGAACGAAAAGTCGCCCCAGAATATATCGATCCTAGTATAGAGAGGGCCGCGGCGATCCACCCAGCAGGGAAGAGTTGACGATTGCGATATTGTGAGTCCCTTCATGACCGCCCCAGGCAAACAGCAAATCAATCAAAGGCAGACCGCCCGCATGAACAGTCAATCCAGCCGCGTAGCTATGGGCGAGGTGATCGAAGCCAAGATCCTGATGCGTCGTAGCCACTCTTCCTTCGTCGATCATGATTTTCGCGCCGATCGGCCATTTGTAGATGGAGTGTTCAAAACTGCCGCGAAGCAGTAGCAGATCCGGTCCGCGAAACCGATAGTCGGCATAACTCGGCAGGAAAATGTTGCCATTTATGTCCGCGCCGCCGAGCGTCGGATTGAAGTAGAAAGGCACCGTGTTGGCACCGGATGTGTAAGACGCAGTGTAGAGAAAGCGCAGCCCGAAGCTTCCCTCCAGATTGCGCGAGATCGGCGGACAACTCTTCGCGTTCACGTCTGGCTTGCAACTATCGGGTCCATTGAAACTCTTCGGAGCCAGGGATTGCGTTCGACGATACAGCGGAAATTGATGGGAAAGATCCGTCGTGAAGCGTCGAAAAGAGTGATTCGAGCCGCCGGCCCATTCCTGTATATCAAGCGAATAGTTCAGCCTCACATACCCATTTGCAAAACTGGGCGTCAACCGAACTCCTTGCGTTGCCTGCGCGAAGCCCGGCTGCTGAGTGAGCCCCGGCGCGGTCGCCTCAGTATACAGTGCGCCGATCTGCCGATCCGACTGTGCGTTAGCGCCCTGCACGCTGGCGAAGCGCCCGTTCACTTCGCCGAAAAGTGATAACGCGAGCGGCTGGAAAACCGGCCACGTGACATTTCCTCCCACAATCGTTTGCTGCAAACTGAAAAAGGAACGGCCTGCGAGGGAAGTATTTTGACCGAGTCCAAAATAGGCCACCTGATTCAGCCCAATCCCCTGGGAGTAAAGATGGAAAGCCGGCATCTCCTCGAGGCTCAAACGCGAATGGGCGCTGCCCGCAGCTCCGCCCGGCTTTACGATTATGTGCGGATGTCGAATCAGCACAGCCGTCATGTATCCGCCTGCGCGCCAGGAATCGTTCGGCGTGACGACGGCGTCGAAGTCCCAGAACAGCCGCCAATTTTCGTTCGGTGTGTAGTGCAACGACAACGCGAGCCCGGCGCCGAAGCCGTTTCCCGGCGCAAGGCTCCCCACTGCAATGTGCAGAGGACTATCGGTAAACAGCTCCTGAGCGCAACCGCCGAGAGAGCCAAACGAGAATCCGCCCGCCGGGTGAACGCAATTTTCGTCAAAGCGCGTTCCCTCGGCGCGGAAATCAGCCTGTAACTGTGTTTCCTGCGCCCACAATGACGTCGCGCAGAAAAAGCAGAATACGATTGTGATTCGTTTCACGTTGCCTTCTGCACCTTCTCGACGCCCCCGCTCTCATGAAGCGCCTCAGTCACTCTGCGAACGTACGCGCTGGCTTGGCCTTCCGTCCGGATGGTGGCAATGTCGATGCCCGTTTGGAACTCAAGCGGCAGGTTCTTGTCCGCTTCGTAAAAATGCTCTACTTGATTCTTGATGAGAAGATTCTTGTCAAGGGACCGATTTGGATTGTAAGCTCCGCGGCCTGGTTTCGGCACGCGCACAACGTTGGAAGGACCGGCCATGTAAACTCCTAGACATCAAACACGGGGCAATCGGAATCTGCCCGCATGTCATCGGTTAAGAATTGAAGGAATGTTTGGGCCTGTATTTCGCGCGGCGACCGATCCGCGTACTGACCCAGAAAGAAGCTCGTCGCCGTCGCCGGAATAGAGGCGTGCTCAAAAATCCTGCCTTGCACCGGATCTTCGGGACCTGGAATTACTGTCCCCCTCGCAATCCACGGTGAGATCAGAATAGCCGGCACACGAACACCGAGACGATCGAACAAGAATGTGAGACCGGGAACGCCGGTTTGGTCGGGAGTGGCTGCGAAGCCGTCCGGAACGCACGATGGCGGCGGCACATGATCGTAAATGCCGCCGTGTTCGTCGTAGACGACCAGCAGAGCCGTGCTTTTCCATAGATCCGGATTGTTCCTTATGGCGTTGTAGACAGTGGCGATGAACACCTCGCCCTGTTGCACGTCATGATCGGGATGTTGATCGGACGCTATGGCCTCGGCGCCGTCGTCAGCCTCATGATCCGTATAGTTCGGCTCGATAAAGCTGTACTGCGGCAGCGTACCCGACTTACAGTCTTGCAGAAACTGATCATAAGTTCCGAACAGTTTCGGCTGGTTTTGTAGTAAGTTGACTACTTCCAGGCTGGAACTAGCGGCGTCGTAGTAGTAGACTTTTGCCGAGTAATTAGCATTGATCAATCGGTTGTAAATACTTAAGTACTGCTTGTTGTAGTAAAACACTGTCATGCTTACGTTGCCAAACGACGTTCCATAATGAGCAAAAGCCCGGTTGCAAAGGGTTGGCCCCGGAACGGAGGAAAACCAGCCGTTGAACAACGCATAGCTTTGCGCAAGTGCAGTGAGCACCGGCAGCTTGTCTTTCGGGAAGTAATACATGACCTTGCGCGAATGCGCAGCGTCACGCTGCTGATCGAAATAACTCTGCACAAACCCATTCATGGAAGGTTGCGCCGGCGCGCCAGTTGTTCCCCAATACAGTTGCTTATTTACTGCAGGGAAGTGATGATCCGGATCGGGATCGAGTTGCGACTGGAATTCGGACAGCGGTTGAACCCTCGCCGGTTCGTTCGTCGTATCGGTGTTACTCTCCGAGCCGGTTAGACCATTGATTCGCGGATCGTCCGCATGCAGCGCGCCGAGCATGTGATCGAAGGAACGGTTCTCCATCATCAAAACAACAATGTGTTTTAGGTTCTGTAGGCCTAAAGTCATCAACTCTAATCACCCCAAAGGAAGGCTCTTAATAAATGATTCCACTCGTTCCGCTGATCCATCCGTACGTGAGTTGTTCAGCTCGCGCCGCGTCGCGACTTCACCGAAGAAAATGTATTGCCGACGGGCGGCTGCCGCAGTATCAATACTTCGTGTCTACAAGATATCCTATGCGTCCCGAGCCAGGGTACCCAGTTGGTGTCTTGTGGTCATTTAATCTCAAGTCCCGTTTCGATCTTCGGAACTTCTTCTGACAATAACCACATTGATAGACAAAGACAGGAGCCGCCCTAACGCGTTGTGGGGCAATCGGGTTATATCGTCGGCTTGTCGAGCCCAAACGGGCCCCCCGGAAGTCTTTAGTCATACCGATAACTCTTGCTAGTGGCTGAACAGCACCGAGTTCGGCGGGCGTCAATTCGAGGACGAAGCGCGGAACACATCACCTCGTCTACAGTCAAGTCCAACTTGATTCGTGGAAGGCTGGTTACCCGTCGCAGCGGCCCGGCGTAGTAGATGCGACCCTCGGCGCTCGTGCTTCCGAGCTTGTTCTTATAGGCTTCGAAGCGGAGCCAATCAGTCAGGCATCTCGATGCCGATTTCGTCGTAAAGCCACTCCCCAATTTGGCTGAAAATAGCACTGAGGAACTCAGACGAAAGCTGAGCTGAATCGGTGCGTTGGCCGCATCGAACTCACGAATATATTGGTTACCGGGACCGCTTCGGATCGCCGAGCAAGCGTCGGACGCGGAGGAGGAGCCAATCGAGAAGGCATCGCGACAAGCGTTGCACTATACCGTGCCGTACATCACGATCTTGCCGACAGCGCGTTCAATCGTGCTTGGACCAGCACAAATTCCATTTTGTCGCGCTCGGCACCCTCTTAGCATCAGCAGGAAGGCCGAATCATCGGCAAGCGCCTCAACTCGAACTTAATACTACCGAGGATTAACGTTCTCGGGCTACAATGCAGTGGATCCCATGGCAAGTCCCACTCCTGCGTTCAGACTCCAAACTCAACAGAACTGGCGCTGGAATGCCGATGAAGAGATCGTCAAGTACTATCTTGATCGCGACGACATCCGCGACGTGCGGCGTTGGCAGCAGATCGAAACGTACACATTCGAATTTCACCCAAGTCACGAAACCGGGAATCCCATCTACGTTCGGCCGGATGGGAACAGCGACAACGATCACATCCCTAAGGTAGATACCAGGAACATAGTTATCCCGAGGTTGCATTACCTAAATAAGGGGAAGGAGATCCCGGATTGGCTGACAATGATTGCAAACTATAACAAGCTTGGCGGGCTGACGGAGCAGGCTCGCACTGAAATCACCAACATCTTCAACGACAACTGGGCGGTGCTTCAGAAGCTAGCAGATCGGAAATACAGCGGTTGGGTGCGCCCCATTCAGGTTGATTGGGTTGCGGTGCTCAAATGCACAACGAGCAAATGCGCCGGTCGGGAAATTCTGGTAGCGGTCAGCTCCCGGGCGGCCGGGAATTACATATCCTATCCCAACCTGGGGAAATGCCAAATTTGCAGAACAGTCAATTGGGCTTTGGTTAAGGTTGTTCCACCGCCCCCCAATCGGAAAATTGATGTCCCGTTTGAAGCCACTACGAATCCAAATCGGCTGATTTAGTATCCATCGCCCGGTCTAACCCACCGCCTTTCAGGCGGTCAGCTTTGAGCCATTCTCTACGAGAATGAGGAATGGCCGAATATCGACATAGCGGGCACGCGGTGTGCGATATCAAATATCACGTGGTCTGGATTACAAAGTACCGTTACCGCATTTTGCGCGGCGAAGTAGCGGAGCGTGCCCGTGCCCTGATTCGGCAGATCTGTCACGCGCGGGAAGTGTATAACTTACGTGAGAAGCCTGAGGCGTATTTTCGGCGGCTAATGCTCGGACGAGGCGAACTCGATAAACTGAGGACGTCGAGGCGATCTGTCGAGCTCACCGTTTTGGTGCCCCGCCGGGCGAGTTGCCGCCCGCACGGCAAAAGCCTACACGACAACGCGGTTTCGCGAAGATGATAGCGGGAGGACAGACGATGGTAACGATTCCGGTAAAGACACGTTTGGAAGCCGATGGAGTCCTAAACTTAAGGGTACCCACCGGGCTGCCCGAAACGGATGTTGAAGTAGTGGTCGTGGTTCAGCCCGTTGAAGCCGGCGCGAGCACATGGCCCGAGGATTTCTTCCAAGAAACCTATGGGGCCTTCGCAGATCATCCTATTGAACGCGGAAGTCAAGGAGCATTTGACGACCGCGAGGTCCTTCGTTGAGCTATCTGCTGGATACCAACGCCTGCATTCGGTATCTTAACGGCCACTCAGAAAACATCAAGGCGCGATTAGAGCGGCTAACACCGGAGGATGTTGTTTTGTACTCGGTAGTAAAAGCTGAGCTGCTGTATGGTGCAGGGAAGAGCAACGCCGGTGAGCGCACCTTCGCTCGTTTGAACGGATTCTTTAACTTATTCAAGTCCTTGCCGTTGACGATCGTTCAGCCGCTGTATACGGCACGATTCGCGTCGATTTGGAGAGACATGGACCGCCGATCGGACCGAACGACCTGATGATTGCAGCAATTGCTGTAAGCAACGATTCGATTCTGGTTACCCATAACACTCGTGAGTTCGGAAGAATCGGTAATCTTAAGCACGAAGACTGGGAATAAGCCGGAGAGGGTCGGAAAACCCGTTGATGACGAATAGGCATCTACTCGTACACCATTGCGATGGCTCAAATCGCTAACGAGGCGACGACTCCGCTTTGATAGCCCTGGCAATCGTGCGGCTTTATTTGCCGGTTTTCTCTGGGCTGTTTATGTCGTAGCAGAGCATCCTTGGTCTAGAGGTGGTTACTCGGGTTTTCGACCCCGTCTGCCTGAGCTGTTGCCGGCTCTCTTTGTGAAATTCGGCGCACAGGTGGCCAGCGTGTTTGGGCTGTTCCTTGGGACTTCGACGTACTGCAGTTAATTTCGGGTATCGCCGCTGTGGCCCTTACCGTTTGTCTACTGTTCTGGGTTCTCAGACGATAACTTTTACGGTGCCGGTTTTGCAGTCCTGATGCACGGTTCCGAGGACTGGGATAGCACCTAGCGTTCCTTTGCTGAGCGCAGCGCGGTGATCTTCGAGACCCGCAGTCTTAGGCAGCGTCTTACGGGAGGGTTCATCGAACAGCATACCCAGACAGGTGAGCACTTGTTAATCACAAAGCGCATCTGGTTATGGAGGCGGCGGGAGTTGAACCCGCGTCCGAAAAAGTCCGCCGTGTAAAGCCTACGTGTGTATCCGGTTCTGATGTTTCAGTAAGCGCCTATAGAACCGGCAAGAGCGGCGCCCACCTAGTCCGATTGATCTCGGCCCCGCAGCTCCGGACCGAAGCCTGACGCCTATCCTGCAAAATGACGCCCGATCGCCAACGCGCAGGCTCATTGGCGGGAGCGCACTACCTAACGTTTAATTAGGCAGCGTATGCAAACTGCTGATTATTGGCAGTTTTGTTTTTCCGATCGTTTTACGGGAGCTCGGAACCCGACACGCCTTCACACAACGATTCGATCCCGTCGAAGCCGTTGCGCCCCCATATAGAGGAAACTATGCTCTATCCTACCAATTCGCAGCCGCCGCCGTCTTCGAGCGAGCTTCGCTTGCGCCTTGCATCCGCTTCCCTGGCAATGCTCCAATTAGAGAGTCCTACGCGTTCACATGCCGGCGTCCGTAACTTCAGCTCCAACCATCACTCCCTCGTTCAAGCACGAAGAGGGAGAACAGCACGGAAGGCTTTACCACGTTGTGCTGCTCGATGATGACGAGCATACCTATGACTACGTCGTCGAGATGCTCGAGAAGCTTTTCCTTCTTCCCAAGGACGTCGCCTTTCAACACGCGGTCGAGGTGGATATGACCGGGCGAACGATTGTCATCACCTGTGAACAGCCGGAGGCCGAGTTCGCCCGGGATCAGATCCACGCTTATGGCGCAGATCCTCGCATGCCGAAGTCGAAAGGCTCCATGTCGGCGGTGCTGGTACCGGCCGGCGATATCGCGCTGGCGTGAAGCCTGCTTTCGGGAACCAGAGCGCCCCGCCGCGTTTCTAATACGCTAGGCAATGCGCTTGCGCCCTCACTGGCTCGTCCCGCCGTTCGTAGCAATCGCGGCTCTGTCCGGCGCTCAGCTCTACGCACCCGCACCGCCTGCGGGCCAAGTTCAAGGGCCGCCTCAAACGATGACCGGCACGGTTGTGAATGGCGTCTCGGGCGAGCCGATTCATCATGCTCTCGTGCAATTTCTCGGCGCTCGCATGAGGAGCGTTCTGACAGGGCCGGACGGACGCTTTCAACTGGAAGACGTGCCCGCAGGTCCGTTGAACGTCATCGTCAACAAGCCCGGATTTTTTGACGCAAGGGCCATCCCTGGACATCGGCAGGACGCCACGTACAGCTTCGGCTCCGGCAAGACCGACGTGGTTCTTAAGCTCTTTCCGGCGGCGAAGATCAGCGGCCGCTTAACCGATCAGGACGATGAACCGGTTGAACAGACGACCGTTCAGGTTCTGTCCGAATCCATCACGAACGGCCGCAAGGAGTGGGCGGTGCGAGGCGCCGCGTCAACGGACGACGACGGCTCCTACCGTAGCGACGACCTGCCGCCCGGCCGATATATCGTTTTCGCCTGGGGCCACGCTGCCCTGGATAACTCAGGGACAGCTCCGCAGGTCATTGCTCCGACGTTCTACCCGGAGGGACAAGAGCCCGCATTGGCCCAAGTCATCGATCTGCAGCCTGGCCAGAATTTTCGAGCCGATTTCCATCTTCGCGCACAAGCCGGGCATTCCATTGCAGGCACGATCAGTGGATTCCCGCCCGAGTTGGGACTCACCTACACTTTCTCGACGGCGGGATTATCCAACAATTGGCCGACCATCGATGTCGATCAATCGCACGGGAGGTTTGCCGGGCGAGGCATTCCAAATGGCAACTGGATCTTGACGGTGGAGGCCAACGTTTCCCGGGGACGCTCGTACGCTGCGAGGCAGGAGATCGCCGTCGACGGAACGGATATCCAGAACATTCAGATTCTTCTTCGCCCCTCTGTCTCCATTCCGCTCATAGTCAACCATTCCGCCAAATTCGTCGGGGCGGGGAATCCCGGCATCAGCGCCGTACTTACATCCGACGGCCCGGGAGGAAACTTCAGGCAATACGGGCTGATGTCACGAGACCAGAAATCACCGCCCGCTTTCGAGAATGTAACCCAGGGACGCTACACCCTCAACGTACAGGGCTTTGGAGGCGAATGCGTAGACTCGGCCTGGTACGGGAACGTGGATTTGCTGCGAGACTACCTGGTCATGGGCCCGGATAGTAGTCCCCAGCCGATTGTCATCATCATGCGCGACGACTGCGCGACGCTGACGCCCAAGGTCGGCGGGGCAGAGAACCAGTCGTCCGCTTTCGTGATTGTCGTCCCGAGCGGATGGTTCGCCGAACCGAAAGTGCTTCAGTTCAATGCCCAACAACAGTTTGCAACTGGGCCGATGGTTCACGGGCAGTCGCTCACGCCAGGTACGTATCAGGTGTTCGCGTTTACCAACATCGACGGCCTGGAATACGCCAACCCGGAAGCGATGCGCGACTACCCCAGCCAGAGCGTCACGTTGGATCCGAATCAGAAACTCGAGATCACCGTGAAGCCGGCGGAGCGGAAGGCGAATTAATTTGAGAAAGGCCGGCATCCCGCTATTACTCGCTTCATCGCTGCTCGTTTGCATGGTGTGCGCGAGTTCTCAAACTGCGACGTTCAGAATCGCAGGCCGGGTAGTTCATACGAACGGCAACCCGGTGCGCGGAGCTCAGGTCGCTGTGTCTCTCTCGCAACGTCCGCAGGATCAAGTTTCAACAGTCACCGGCGATAGCGGTGACTTCGTTATCGCAGGTCTCGCACCGGGGAAATATCCGCTCCAGGTTAGCTATCACGGCTGGTCGCAGTTCTACAAGCAATTCGACGATTACAACACCGGCATTGCAGTTGGTCCTGGCCTCGATTCCGAACACATCGAGTTTCCGCTTGACACGCCTGCGAGCATCATCGGTACTGTCAGCGACGATGTAGGCGACCCCGTGCGCAGCGCGATGGTCTACCTGTTCAGGCAATCCATCCGCCAGGGCGCTCCTCAGATCGGTGTCGCCATGAACGGGAACACCGGCAGCGACGGTAGTTTCCACTTCGCTCATCTCGCTGCGGGAACGTACTATCTCGCGGTTAGCGGACGGCCTTGGTACGCGCAGAACGCACCGGCGATGCACTACGTTGGGACTGAGCAAGTGGCAGACGCCGCACCCCCGCCTGAGCTGGACGTCGCATACCCGGTCACATACTATGCGAACTCGACAAATGCGGATTCAGCCACGCCCATCAAACTGGATCAGGGCGCGCGCATGCAGATTCAGTTCACTCTCCAGCCGGTTGCTGCTCTGCATATCGCGTTTGAGGGAGTCGAAACGAACCCCGGCCGGCACACGTGGGCGAACCTGCAGGCGATGGGGCCGGGCGGAGCGCTGATACCCGCCCCAATTGGCGCGACCGAAACCGGAGTGAACGGTATTGCACCCGGAAGATATGTGATTTCGGCCTATACTTCCGCCCCGAATAACACCAATATTTCGCTCGGAACAGAAACGGTCAGCCTGCAAGGCGATTCCACGGTAAACCTGAATGCAGGCGTCAGAACGATTGTCAAGGGCAGAGTCGTCTGCAACTCCGGCATCCCGCAATCGATGGCCGTTTTGCTCGAAGCCGCTGTGAACAGCAATCAAGCCGCCGGGTTCGTGGCCCGCGATGGCTCATTCAGCATCGACAACGTTGCCGCAGGCCGGTACAATCTTCGGCTGTCAAATACGCCCGACATGTACCTCAGCTCTGTCGATGTAAAGGGCGCCCTCTACTCGAAGGGCGTGCTGGAGATTCGTGAAGGCGCGCAGGTTGAACTCACGATAAAGGCGGCCTCCGGATTGACGAAGCTGGACGGTGTCGCGGTTCGGGACGAAAAGCCTTTCGCCGGGGCAATGGTGCTGCTTGTTCCGCAAGATTACAGCCACGGTAACTACATTCCGCGCGATCAGAGCGACAGCGATGGAACTTTCACACTGAATCTCGCGCCTCCGGGCCGCTACACGCTGCTTGCAATCGACGATGGCCGGGACCTTGAATACGCAAATCCGGCACAGATTGCCGCTTACCTGCCGGGCGGCCGCGCCGTCGAGCTTCCGTTGCCGCCGAACTCGAGTGTTCAGGTTCAGGTACAGGCTCGGAAATAGAGGCCTCTTTTCTATCGGAATGCTACTCTCTCGGTAGGTTCACCCGTACATGAAGCTTTTTCTCTGCCTGAGTATCGCTGCAACTGCGTCTGCAACATCGGTTTTCGCAGCGCAGTGGAACGTAGACCCGGCACACTCCAATGCAACCTTCGCCATCAAGCACATGATGGTGTCCACCGTGAGGGGTTCCTTCAGCGGTTTGAAGGGAACAGTTGACTACGACCCAAACAATCTCGACGGAGCGAAGGTGAATCTCACGATTGACGCCACGACGGTGGACACGCGTGAAGAAAGGCGCGACCAGGATCTGAAATCGCCCAACTTCTTCGATGTCGCCAAGTATCCGGCGATCACGTTCGCATCGAAGCGCGTTGTCCCGGAGAGTGCGGGGAAGTTCAAGCTGATCGGCGACATGACCATGCACGGCGTCACGAAGGAAGTGACGTTTGACGTGGAAGGTCCGGCTACTCCCATCAAAGATGCGAAAGGCAATCTACACACGGGCGCTACCGCAACAACCACGCTCAATCGCAAAGATTTCGGACTGGTTTGGAACAAGACCCTTGACGGAGGCGGCGTCATGGTCGGCGATGAGGTGGCGATTACCGTGGAAGTGGAGCTGGCGCAACGGCCGACTCCGCCATCGGCTAATTAAATTAGGATTCCGAATCGAAGGTAGGGAAGGTGCTCGATATGTGGTCGTGCCACGTCAATCTATCCTCGTCGACCAGAGCCCAAATCAAGCCAACGCCAGCGGCAAGAACGCTCAGGATGCTTCCGAGAAAGCGTTGGTAACGGCGCTCCTGCGACGGCGGATTACCGTCGAAGTCCACCAATCGCAGGCCAGCCTTCCGCATCCCAATGCTGTCACGTCCTGCCGCAGTCCAAAGCAACTTATAGAACAGCGGAACAGTCACCAGGGCAAAAAGAACGAAAGGCAGCACGTGCTTGTCGGGCGAGATATGGCCGTGCTCAAAGACGAACAGCGCCGCTCCGAACGCATATCCGCAGAGCACAATCATCCCATCGAGTATCGCGGCTTCCGTTCGCAGAGCGGCAGGCGCAACCGGTGCATCGCAGATAATGTTTGCCTGCGGCTGTGTGAGGACTTCCTGTCCTTGAAAATCGAGCGCACGCTGATCGCGCGACTTATTTTTCCTGGGGCGCGCGCGGCGAATTTCTACTCGCGCGGTCTTGAGCGGTGCGGGCCGGGACGCATCTGCCGCTCGGGCTCGTATCGACTCACGTTCGGCTGGACTGGTCAGCGAATCAAACGGAATTACCCGCGGGTCGGCAACGTAGTTTTTGAACAGCGGTTGTTGCCCGGGATCGGCGACGCGCTCCGGCCCAGCCGCGGCTTGCGGCTGATAGGGAGCGGACGCAGCCGCAGGTTCATAGTCGTACGCAATGGCGGTAGCGGCGGCCGCAATCGGGAAACTCTCGGGCGAAATGCGGGACGGTATCCCACGCACACGTCTGCCGCAACGGCGGCAGCGGTGGTCATCGTCTAAGATCCAAGTCTGACAATGCTGGCAAGTCATTTGGCGCTGTTTGCTATTCGCTCGGGCAAAACCCGAAAACTATTGCGGCCTGAACTGCCCGCATGCTACGGTTTTCGGTTGAAGCCTTGTTCTCCCCTGCAAGTTCCCCCAATTTTTCTATTTACCAGAAAACTTCATTTTTGTCTAGAACATTCTTCACGTAAGTTGTTTTTTCTAGGCGTGTTGTTGGTTTCGGCATCTCTTCTAAGCAAAGCTCAAACCGCCGCCCATCCTTCAAAACCCGATATTCCGCCCCTCGACGAGATCTGGTATCACTCCATCCACGAAGACTCAAACGGAGAAATAAAGATCCTGCACGGTGAGGCGAAACTCGAAACGAGCGACTTCTCGCTCGCGGCCGACGAGATTCGTTACAACTCCGATACGAACTGGGCGCACGCCCAAGGGCATGTTCATCTGGAGCATTTTGCAACGGGCGACAAACTGAACGCCGATCACGGCGACTATAACATTAAGACCCAAGAGGGCAAGTTCTACGTGGTCAACGGAACCGCGCCGGCGAAGATTATGACCAGCCCGGGCGTTCTGACCACCACGAACCCCTTCTATTTTCAGGCCGCCTGGGCCGACCGGGTTCGGGACCGCTATATCTTGCATCAAGGCTTTTTGACCGATTGCAAGATGCCAAAGCCATGGTGGGTCTTCGACGCCCCCGTCTTCGATGTCATCCCGGCCGACCGCGCCATCGTTCGGCGCGCCATCTTCCGTCTGCACGGAGTGCCGATCTTTTATCTCCCCTACTTCTACCGACCGCTAGGAAAGAACCCGCGTCAAAGCGGCTTTCTCACCCCGAATATCGGTCACAGCTCTCTCTACGGATTCATGTTCGGCGAAGGCTATTACTGGGCTATTGGGCGAAGCTTCGATATGACCGCTATCGGACAGGACTTCTCTTCGCGCGGTCCCGCCCTGCGTTATGACTTCCGCGGGAAGCCGAACGACGTATCGGATTTTAACTTCAACTTCTACGGTGTCGACGATTTGTACGGCACGGGCGGACAGAACAGTCAAAAGCAGGGCGGCGTTGAATTTGAGCTGACAGGCAGTACGCAGATTTTCGGCTTCACCGGCAGGCTCGATTACAACTACCTGAGCACGTACCTGTTTCGCGAAGCGTTCTCGTATTCGTTCGCGACTACCATTTCGTCTCAGAACAACTCCATCGGGTTCCTGCAGCGCCATTTCGACAATGATCGCTATACCGTGAATTTCGCTATGCAGCGCACGGAACTCTTCGAGGCCATTACGCCGTTGCACCAGACGCCCAATCGAGTTGTGCTTGAGGCGCTTCCGGAGGCGGAGGTTTTTGGCCGCGATCAGGAATTTGTGAAAGGCCCCATTCCGCTCTGGTTTTCCTTTGACGCCAATGCCGGGCTGCTGGAGCGGCAGGAGCCTACCGGCGCCGACACCCTCACCACGAATTCCCCCACCGAGTTGCTGAATACGGGCGCCTATACGCGCGCGGATGTCGAACCGCGTATTGCGACAGCATTCAATTTCAAAGGCTTTTCACTGGATCCGAGCGCGACCTTCGGCCTTACCGATTACGGCAACTATTACTCCACGAATTCCACCGTTTACAGCGCCGTCGAGTCGTGCAACGGCTACGCCACCTGTCCACCGAATTCGAGCACCACCGCCATTCTCGCTAATGGGAATCTCTTTCGTAGAGATGCCGACGTGGTGGTCGCTTTGCGCTTGCCTACGATTGAGCGGGTATTTACGCCGCCGAAGTGGCTGCATCTGGGCGCCACGAAGTTCAAACACGTCATCGAGACCGAGGCGGCTTACGAATATGTGACCGGCATCGACAATTTCAACAAGATCATCCACTTCGACGCGACGGACATTCTGTCCGATACGAATCAGCTCACACTCGCGATGACGAATCGGGTGTATCGAAAGGATAAGAACGGCAACGTGGCCGAGGTGTTGACCTGGCGCTTGGCGCACGCTCGTTATTTCGACCCCACATTCGGCGGCGCGGTGCTACCGGACCAAAGAAACATAGTTTTGGCTGCGGTCGAACTGACGCCGGTCGCCTTTCTGAACGGACCGCGCAATTACTCGCCCGTTGTCTCTACCCTGACGCTCAGCCCTTACCCGTTTTTTTCGGCTGAGTGGAGAACAGACTACGACCCGTTGACGAAACATTTCCTGGACCAAAGTTACGGCATCAACGCGCACCGCGGTAAATATGCGGCCTCCGTTTCCGATACTTCCATCAAGACTAATACGCTATTGCGACCTAACCCAACCGGACCCGGCACGGTGGCCACGGCGGCCTTGGTGCCTCAGAGCAATCAGATTGCATTCGGCGGATCGTATGGAAGCGCAAATCGTACCGGGTTGAATTTCGCGGCTACGGTGTTTTACGACGATCTGCTGCATCGGCGCCTGTTCGACTTTGTGAATGCGTCCTACAACACGAACTGCTGCGGCTTCAGCTTTCAGTTGCGCAACTTCAATCTCGGCATCCGGCAAGAGAACCAATATCTGTTCTCATTCCAAGTGGCGAATATCGGTTCGTTCGGGAGTTTGCAGAAACAGAGCAGGATCTTCTAGTCTGTTTCTGTTTCGCTGCCCGCAACGGCCCGATCCAACAGGAGCGCGAAATCGCGGGTCTTGTGGGTAATGCCGTCTTGCAACGCATGAAGCTGACGCTCAACCTGACGCAAACGGTCGGCAAGATGGAGACAGGCAAGAACGGCGGTGCGCGTCGTGTCCAGATTGCCGGCGCGCCGCGCAATGGACGACATCAGCTCGTCCACTTGCTGTGCGATCTCTTCCGTTTCGCCGACACCGCCTGACGTCGAAACCGTGTAGGTCTGGTTGAAAATGCTTACCCGGACAGTGCGTTTGGGATTGTCCGCGGCGTCCATGTCGGGAGCTTTCAGCTCGCGCTGAGAAGGTCAAGCTGGCCAAGCAGCTTTTCGATCCGCATCTTGACCTGTTTGCGCTCGCCTCGCAGCGTGTTCAGCTCCTCGGAAAGTTCTTTGATCTTCTGCTCGAGCGCGATGTTCTCTTTTTCGAACGCGGCCGACATCGATTGAACTTCGTCGCGCTCGTCCCGCAGTGTATTTAGCTCACCTTCAAGAGAGCTGAGCTTGTTCTGAAGTTGCCCGTTCTCGGAACGAAGATTTGTAATAACCTGAACGGCGCGATTGATTCGTTCCTCCAGGCTTGCAAGAGTGTCGATGCCTTCTTGAACTGCTTCCATATTTTGGCTTGAAAGTCGATTATCGGCTGAACGCGGGCTGCGCGCAACAGTTCCTTATTGAACGTGGGCTTGGTGAGCCGCTTTGGCTTTTTCGACCAATGCCAGGAATCCGGTTGAATCGTTCACCGCGATGTCCGCCAGAACCTTCCTGTTCAACTCAATGCCGGCACGCTTCAGGCCGTTGATGAATTTGCTGTATGAAATCTCGGCTCCCCGGCACGCGGCGTTGATTCGCACAATCCACAACGAACGGAAATTGCGCTTTTTTAGCCTGCGGCCGACGTATCCGTAGCGCAGCGCCTTTTCAACCGCTTCCTGCGCGGCGCGATTCAGCTTCGACTTTGTGAGGAAGAATCCCTTCGCCCGGCGCAGGGTTTTATGGCGGTAATCCCGCCGATTGGTACCTCTTTTTACTCTAGGCACGTTTGCTCCTTTTCAATGAGTGGAACGCTTTTCAGCGCTATGTGATGGGCGATTCGACGCCCATTCAAGAGAGGTAACAGGCACGTGCGGCGCGCTGCCCCTGCTCCCATGAGAAGCTTCGATACTACTAGTAGGGAAGCATGGTCTTCAGCTTCGCCTGGTCGGTCTCGTCCGCAATGACGCCGTGACCCAGTTTCCGCTTGCGTGAGCGCGGCTTTGACGTCAAGATGTGCCGGGCGAACGCGTGGCGGCGTGTCACTTTGCCAGTCCCGGTCTTCTTGAAGCGCTTGGACGCACCCTTATGTGTCTTCATCTTGGGCATAAATCTGTCCTGGAGGTAATTGGCGGATTCGCCGGAAGAACCGCAAGGCACAACCATACTGCCCAGGCGGAACTACTTTCAAAAGTGTAGCACGGGAGGGCGCGGGAACCGATGAGGAGGGTTGGCTTCGGGATAGAATGAGAGGCCTAATGGACCCAACCCGGCTGGTCCGGCGTGCGGGCAGAAGACATCTGTTATTTGCCAACGCCGTAATTCTTGCGTGCACCGGATTGGCTTTGGCACAAACCCCTGCGCGGCCTCCTAAGGTTCTCACTCCGGAACAGAGGCGATATCAGGCCGAGATTTCCCGGTGGCTCGCGCGCCGTTCCGAGTTGCGTGCTCAGGCCCAGAATGCGCTGGACGCCGAAGTGGCGCGCGAGAAGGCCGGCGATTGTCCGGACGCTAAAACGACTCGTGCGCAGGAAGAATGCCTCGCATCGGAAATTCAGAAGACCCAATCCAACTATGCGGCGTTCGCGGAAGCTATTCGCACAATGCTCGCGCTGGCTTATCCGGCGATGCCGGGCGAGCAGCCAGTCTCCGGACCAACGGGGAAGCCGCTCACGTCAGGCGAACGTGTGAAGGAGTTCGACAAACTCGAGGCGGAATCGAAGGCATATCGGGATGCTGCTTCCAAAGCGGCCTATGACGAGTACCGCGGCGGTACGCTGGCGCCCGTGTTCTCCCTTGAGGCTGAGCAAAAGCTGCTCCGGCTACATTTGAAAGAGATGGCGTTTATTTACGGCGAGGAGTTGTCAAGCCATTAGGCTGCGGGCGGCAAACTCGATCACGGCCTTCACCTGTTCGCGATTAAGGCCGTCAAACCATTCCATGATGTCGTCGATGCTGGCTCCGGCTTCTATGTTTTCGAAGATGGCCGAAACCGGCATGCGGGTGCCTTTAAGAACCCGTGCGCCGCTTACCTTGCCCGGGATGCTTTCCACGGCGGGGCACTGAGACCAGTCAAGACTTGCCATGTGATTGGGATACAGACCCTGAGAAGGTCTGGGCTTGTCTGAGGCTATTTGCACACCGCGCTTTCCCCGGAAACGTCGGCCGTCTGCTTGAACTGTCTGACTCCGGCCATAGCGTCCAACTACATAACTATGTCCAATCACGCGCTACCCCCATGCAGTTAGCAGGGCATTCGCATTGCACCGTTGCTCCCGCCGTGCTATCCTGGCAAAGGTTTCACGCCAACTTGGGAGGTAAGGGCTTGCTGTGCTCGCCCGAGCCGCTTGGACCAGTCCACTTATGAGTCAAAAGCCCGGTAAGAAATATGAAGCCGCGGCCAAGCAGGTAGAAGCAAAACCCTATCAGCTCGCCGACGCAGTCACTCTAGTTCAAAAGATCAAATTCACCAAATTTGACGAGACGGTTGAAGTGCATATGCGCTTGGGCGTCGATCCCAAACATGCCGACCAGATGGTTCGCGGTACGGTTGTGCTGCCCAATGGTTTGGGTAGGTCGAAGAAAGTGCTGGTCATCGCATCGGGGGATAAGCTTCGCGAAGCGGAAGAAGCCGGGGCCGATTTCGTCGGGGGCGATGACATGGTCAACCGCATACAGACCGAAAACTGGACTGACTATGACGCTGTCATCGCGACGCCCGACATGATGCGCTCCGTGGGCCGCCTTGGTAAGGTGCTTGGCCCGCGCGGTCTGATGCCCAACCCGAAGACCGGGACAGTGACTACGGATGTTCGCAACGCCATCCAGGAAATCAAGGCCGGCAAGGTCGAGTTTCGTGTCGACAAGACCGGCGTCATCCACGCGCCCGTCGGCAAGGTGAGTTTCGCAACCGACAAGCTGCTTGAAAATGCCAGCAGTCTGATTCAGGCCGTGGTTCGAGCGAAACCGTCGGCCGCCAAGGGCAAGTACGTCAAGGCTGTCACGATTTGCTCGACTATGGGTCCCGGAGTCCAATTGGACGTCACCAGCTTTAATGCGAAGGCCGCCTAGCGGCCGGGCCGAGGCCAACCAAAAGGAACGCGTCATGAAAGACAAAGACGAAAAGAAAAAAGATCTTGAAGATCTGAAGAAGGCCATCGAAGACAACAAAAATTTCTTCGTGACCGGTTACGAAAAGATGACCGTCAGCCAGGACTATCAGCTCCGCAAGACCATCCGCGACGCCGGTGCGAAGTATCGCGTGGTGAAAAACAATCTCGCCGCGAAAGCCTCTGAAGGAACTCAGGCAGGAGATCTGTTGGGCGCTCTGAAGGGCATGACCTCGCTGGCCTACACGTCCGGCGATCCGGTGGCGCTGGCAAAGGCATTAACAAAGTACGCCCGCGACAACGCCGCGTTTACATTTAAGGCCGGCATGGTGGAAGGCCGTGTGATCGATGTGAAGTCGATCGCCGATTTGGCCGCAATGCCGCCCAAGGAAGAGATTTTTGCCAAGCTTTTGTTCCTGATCAACGCCACTGCAACGCGGTTGGTGACATCAGTGAACGGAGTCGGGCGCAACCTGGCTGTGGTCCTCGACCAGGCCGGCAAAGAAAACAAGTTTCAATCATAGAGATTTAGGAGAGACCTTATGGCGGATATCAACGCAATTGCAGAACAGATTCAGGGCCTGACCCTGCTCGAAGCCTCACAACTGGTCAAGCTGCTCGAAGAGAAGCTCGGCGTGTCGGCGGCTGCGGCCTCGGTCGCGGTGGCCGCTCCGGGAGCCGGTGGTGGCGCGGCGCCCGCTCCGGTTGAGGAGAAGACTGAATTCACCGTGGTGCTGACGGTCGTCGGCGCAAATAAAATCAACGTCATCAAGGCCGTACGCGAAGTCACCAGCCTTGGTCTGAAGGAAGCGAAGGACCTGGTCGACGGTGCGCCCAAACCAATTAAGGAAGGCGTGAACAAGGACGAAGCCGAGACGATTAGAAAGAAATTCACCGACGCCGGGGCCACTGTCGAAGTAAAGTAGCTGGGGTTTGATCTGCCCGTTGGGCGGATAAAACCAGAAAAATCTGACGTCAGTTGTGTCGATGGACGCAATTGACGTTCCATTGTGTTACTATGTCATGTAGACCTCAGCCGGGACGGTCCAACATCAAATTAGCTGTTGCAGTTTAGTGATTACCTCCGCAGACTTGCGCAAGTCGGCGGAGCTTTCGCATGCCTAAATTCTTCTCTTTGACTTCTTTTTCTCAATCGCTTGCATGCTGTGAAGACGTTCGAAATATTAATGGACGCTCACTCAATCTTTATCGTCTTTTTCGATCTCTAGCAACACCCTTTTTAGCGCGGTTCGCCTCTGTGGGCGCTCGCGCAACAAGCCGTCAAGTTTGTGGTTCCCTGCTGATGGCCGTGCGGCCGCAATAGTGCGGCTTGTTCTGATTTGCCATTGCTCAATGTCGTCGTGTGTGACTGGTTTCCCAAAGGATTAGCGTAGATGCCTAACGTGTCGAACGGTGCTCTCCGAGAGAGAGTCGATTTTTCGAAGATCAAAACTTCGATCCCCATTCCCAACCTGATTGAAGTGCAGAAGCGTTCTTACGAGCGTTTCCTGCAAATGGACCTGCTTCCGAAGGAGCGTGAAGACGCCGGACTTCAATCCGTATTCAGCTCCGTGTTCCCCATCTCGGACTTTCGCGGTCTGAGCCAACTTGAGTTTGTCGATTACTCGATCGGCAACTGGGAGTGCAAGTGCGGCAACCTGAAGGGTCTGCATCACCTGCGCACCATCTGCCGCAACCCGAACTGCGGCGCGGAAATTCGTACCGATCCCTTCCACGCCGGCGATGTGCTTTGCCACAAGTGCGGCACGTTCAACAAGAACATTGTTACGTTCTGTAACCGCTGCGGCGACCCCGTTGCCCTGCAGTTGAAATATGACGTTCCCGAGTGCGAAGAGCGCGGCATGACCTACGCGGCGCCCTTGAAGGTGACCATCCGGCTGACGGTTTACGACAAAGACGCCGAAACCGGCGTTAAAACCGTTCGCGACATCAAGGAGCAAGAGGTTTTCTTCGGCGAAATTCCGTTGATGACCGAAAACGGTACGTTCATTATCAACGGCACCGAGCGCGTTATCGTTTCCCAGTTGCATCGCTCTCCGGGTGTGTTCTTTGAGCGCGTTCAGGCGCAAGGCTACTTTCTCGGCAAGATCATTCCCTATCGCGGTAGCTGGGTTGAATTCGAATACGACAACAAAAACCTGCTGTACGTCCGTATCGACCGCAAGCGCAAATTCTACGGGACCGTGTTCCTTCGCGCACTGGGCCTGAAGACCGATTCGGATATCATCCGCGCGTTCTACAAGCTTTCAACCATCAACCTCAAGGACAGCAAGCTGTTCTGGGGCGTGAACGACAGCCTTGTCGGCATGAAGCTCTCACGCGCCATAACCGGCAAGAACGGTGAGACAGTAGTTCCGCAAGGCCGCAAGATCACCAATTCGGTTTTCCGCGAAATTCAGAAAGCGAAGCTCGAACAGGTGGAAGTGGCCGTCAACGACCTGGAGAACGCGTATGTTGCGGCCGACGTCGTCGACATGTCCACTGGTGAAGTTCTGGCCGAAGCCAATCACGAGCTGACGGCGGCCGTGATCGGCAAGATAGCGGACGCGGGTATCGGGACCTTGGAAATTTTCTTTCCGGATCGTGACGATGCCGGCAACGTCATTTCCGCCACGCTGCGCAAGGACGGTGTAAAGAGCCAGAATGACGCGCTGCTTGAAATCTACCGCAAGCTGCGCCCAGGCGACCCGCCGACGCTCGACACCGCGACTCAGCTCTTCGCGGGCATGTTCTTCGACGCGCGCAAGTACGATTTTTCGCGCGTGGGCCGCATGAAGTTCAACATCAAGCTCCACGACAAAGCGGATGCCACTCTGCTCGACAAGCGTACGCTCGATCAGAAAGACTTCACCGACACCATCCTTTACCTGCTGAAGCTGCGCAAAGGTATCGGCAGTGTCGACGACATCGATCACCTCGGTAACCGGCGCGTCCGCGCCGTCGGCGAACTGCTTGAAAATCAGTTCCGCATCGGCCTGGTCCGCATGGAGCGCGCCATCAAGGAAAAGATGTCCGTGTACCAGGAAATGTCGACGGCGATGCCGCACGACCTGGTGAACGCCAAGCCCGTTATGGCCGCCATCCGCGAGTTCTTCGGTTCCAGCCAGCTCTCGCAGTTCATGGATCAGACGAACCCGCTTTCGGAGATTACCCACAAGCGCCGCTTGTCTGCGCTTGGACCGGGCGGCCTTTCGCGTGAGCGCGCCGGATTTGAAGTTCGCGACGTTCACCCAACGCACTACGGCCGTATCTGTCCCATCGAAACGCCGGAAGGTCCGAACATTGGATTGATATCGTCGCTGTCCTGCTTTGCACGCATCAACGAGTACGGCTTCATCGAAAGCCCGTACCGTCGTGTGCGCGAAGGCGTATTGGTGGATGAAGTCAGGATTCTGAACCCCGGCGACACGGCCTACAAAGTCAACCAGGTGGTCTCCCGCGGCGACATGGACAAGGCGAATGCCGGGCTGAAATCGAGTCAGCAGCATGCCGAGTTCGAAGCTCACTCCGACTATCTCTCGGCCTGGGAAGAAGACAAATACATCATTGCCCAGGCAAACGTGGCCATCGACAACGTTGGCCGCATCATTGAAGATCTCGTAAACGCCCGTCAGGCCGGTAACTTCGTCCTGAAGCACCGCGACGAGGTTGAGTACATGGACGTCAGCCCGAAGCAGCTCGTCTCCGTTGCCGCCAGCTTGATCCCGTTCCTTGAGAACGACGATGCCAACCGCGCGCTGATGGGATCGAACATGCAACGCCAGGCTGTGCCGCTGCTGCGTGCCGAAGCTCCTTATGTAGGGACCGGTATGGAGCGCGTGACGGCTCGCGACTCGGGTGCGGTCATTATCTGTAAGCGCTCGGGCGTGGTTGATTCCGTCGATAGCGAACGCGTGATCGTTCGTGTCGAGGGCGGGGCACACGAAGGCCAGATGTCGCGCGAAGTGGGCGCAGACATCTATCAGCTCACCAAGTTCAAGCGCTCAAACCAGAACACCTGCATCAGCCAGAAGCCGATCGTCTATCAAGGCCAGAAGGTCAAGAAGGGCGATGTGCTTGCCGACGGTCCGTGCACCGAGGCCGGCGAACTCGCGCTGGGCCGCAACGTCCTGGTGGCGTTCATGCCGTGGCGCGGCTACAACTTCGAAGACGCCATCGTAGTCAGCGAGAAGCTGGTCAAGGAAGACTATTACACCTCGATCCACATCGAAGAGTTCGAAATCGAGGCTCGCGATACGAAACTCGGCCCCGAGGAAATCACGCGCGACATTCCAAACATTGCGGAATCGTTCCTGCGAAACCTCGATGACAGCGGCATCATCCGCGTCGGCGCAACAGTGAAGCCGGGCGACATTCTGGTTGGCAAAGTCACGCCGAAGGGCGAGACCCAGCTCACCCCGGAAGAGAAACTGCTGCGGGCCATCTTCGGTGAGAAGGCCGGAGATGTAAAGGATGCATCGCTTTACTGCCCGCCTGGAATCGAGGGCACCATTGTCGATTGCAAGGTGTTCTCGCGGAAGGGCGCGGAACTGGATGAGCGTTCGAAGCAGATTCTGCAATTGCAGGAAGAGCGCCTCCACCGCAACCTGGAAGATGAGAAGCGCATTCTGAGCGACGAGCGCGCCAAGCGCCTGGAACAACTGCTGCACGGTAAAGAACTGCAGGCTGACCTGCACGACGAAAAGACCAATAAGAAGCTGCTCTCGAAAGACACGCCGCTGAGTCGCGACGTGCTCGACAACCTGCGCGCGCGCGATCTGAAGCGCATGCGCCTGAACACGAAAGACGTTCGCCTGAACGAGCAGATCGACGAGATCGAAGAAATGACGTCGCGTCAGATTGCCGTTCTCCAAAAGATCACCGAGGAAAAGATCGCCAAGCTCCGCAAAGGCGACGAACTTCCTCCCGGCGTGATCAAGCTGGTGAAGTGCTATATCGCCATGAAGCGCAAGCTTTCTGTCGGTGACAAAATGGCCGGACGCCACGGCAACAAGGGCGTCATCGCTCGTATCGTTCCTGAAGAGGACATGCCGTATCTGCCGGATGGCACTCCGGTCGAAATCGTTCTGAATCCGCTCGGCGTTCCGTCTCGTATGAACGTCGGTCAGATTCTCGAAACGCACCTTGGTTGGGCGGCGGCGAAACTCGGATTGCATTTTGCGACCCCGGTGTTCGACGGCGCGGCTGAGAAGGACATTAAGGCGCGCCTGACGGAAGCCGGCCTTCCCACCTCCGGCAAGATCGATCTCTACGACGGTATGACCGGCGCTCAGTTCGAACAGCCGGTAACGGTCGGCTACATATACATGCTGAAGCTGAGCCACTTGGTTGACGACAAGATTCACGCTCGCTCCATCGGGCCCTATTCGCTGATTACGCAACAGCCGCTCGGCGGGAAAGCGCAGTTCGGCGGACAACGTTTCGGCGAAATGGAAGTCTGGGCGCTTGAAGCTTACGGCGCAGCGTACATCCTGCAAGAGTTGTTGACCGCCAAGTCTGACGACGTCTACGGGCGCGCCAAGATCTACGAAGCCATTGTTAAGGGTGAAGCAGCCGCCGAACCCGGTGTGCCTGAGTCATTCAACGTGTTGATCCGCGAGTTGCAGAGCCTGTGTCTCGATGTGGAGCTGATGAAAAAACCGCGTGAGATGCAGGATCTGGCGCATGCCGCGGATTAAGGGAGTGTAATCGCAACAAGGGGCGTCTATGGCGCCCCACGTCCCTTGTTGCATTGTGGGAAACGGGCGCGGGCTTGGCAGCCGAGCTGTCAGTTTTTCGTGAAAGGTTTTCTAAGGACAATTCATGTATCGTTCCTCTCCGTACGATCGAGCCAATCTGATTGCAGACTTCGATTCCATTCGAATCAGTCTCGCCTCTCCGGAAAAAATCCGGAGCTGGTCACACGGCGAAGTCACCAAACCGGAAACCATCAACTACCGCACCTTTAAGCCGGAGCGCGACGGGCTCTTTTGCGCCCGCATTTTCGGCCCCGTTGCGGATTGGGAATGTCTGTGCGGCAAGTACAAGCGCATGAAACATCGCGGAGTCATCTGCGACAAGTGCGGCGTCGAAGTGACTCTGTCGCGTGTGCGCCGCGAGCGCCTTGGCCATATTGAATTAGCCAGTGCGTCGTCGCACGTATGGTTCTTCAAAGGCCTCCCCAGCCGCATCGGCTACTTGCTCGACATCACTCTGCGTGAACTCGAGCGCGTTCTCTACTACGAAGCCTTCGTCATCATCGATCCAGGTGAAGGCACCGGCCTCAGCGTCGGCGAGGTCATCAGCGACGAACGCAAGCGCCAACTGGACCAGGATTTCGCTGGCAAGTACGTCGCCATGATGGGCGCGGATGGTGTCAAAGAGCTTCTTAAGAAGATCGACATCGAGGCATTGAGCCAGGAAATCCGCGAGAAGATGAAGACGGAAACTTCAGCGCAAAAGAAGCTGAAATACGCCAAGCGTCTGCGCGTCGTTGAGAGCTTCCGTAAATCCGGCAATAAGCCGGAATGGATGATTCTCGACGTTATCCCGGTTATTCCGCCGGAGCTGCGGCCCTTGGTGCCACTCGATGGCGGCCGTTTCGCCACGTCCGATCTGAACGATCTCTATCGCCGCGTTATTAATCGCAACAACCGCCTGAAGAAACTGATGGAGCTGCATGCTCCGGACGTGATCGTCCGCAACGAGAAGCGCATGCTGCAGGAAGCTGTGGATGCGTTGTTCGACAACGGCCGCCGTGGCCGTGTTTTGCGCGGCGCCAACAATCGCCCGCTCAAGTCGCTCTCAGACACTCTCAAAGGCAAGCAGGGCCGCTTCCGTCAGAACCTTCTCGGCAAGCGCGTGGATTACTCCGGCCGTTCGGTCATCGTCGTCGGTCCCGAGCTCAAGCTGCATCAATGCGGTCTGCCGAAGAAAATGGCTCTCGAACTTTTCAAGCCGTTCATCTATCATCGGCTGGAACAACGCGGCCACTGCACCACCATCAAGCAAGCCAAGGAACTCGTCGAACAGCAGGACGCAGTCGTTTGGGACATCCTCGAAGAAGTCATCAAGGACCACCCGATTCTGTTGAATCGTGCTCCTACGCTCCACCGCCTGGGCATTCAGGCGTTTGAGCCTGTGCTGGTTGAAGGTAAGGCCATCAAGCTGCATCCGCTGACCTGTACTGCTTTCAACGCCGACTTTGACGGCGACCAGATGGCTGTTCACATTCCGCTTTCACCCGAAGCGCAAATTGAAGCTTCCACGCTCATGCTCGCTTCGAACAACATCCTGTCTCCCGCGCACGGCTCGCCGATCGCGGTTCCCACGCAGGATATGGTGCTGGGTCTCTATTACCTGACCAAGATGCGTCCGAACTCGAAAGGTTCGGGACGTACGTTCGCTTCCATCGACGACGTACTCATCGCTCTCGAAATGGGCGAAGTGGAAACGTTGACCGCCATCAAGCTGCGGCACACCGGCAAAGTTGTCGATCTCACGAAAGCATTCGACAACCAGGACATCATTCACACTGAACCGATCGAGTTCAGCAAGCAGTACATGGACACGACAGTTGGTCGCGTGATCCTCAACGACGTTCTTCCGCAGGAGATGCCGTTTATCAACGGTCTTCTGAAGAAGAAAGGCCTTAGCCAGCTCGTTCAGTATTGCTATCTCAAATTCGGTCTGCAGATCACGGTCAAGATGCTCGATGAAGTGAAGAAGCTTGGCTTCCTTTACGCAACACGAGCGGGTATCTCGATCGGCATCGACGACATGGTTGTGCCTGAAGATAAGGCCAACCTGGTGCGCGACGCTGAAAAGCAGGTGATCGAAGTCCAGCAGCAGTATCAGGAAGGCGCGATCACTCAGTCCGAGCGCTACAACAAGATCATCGAAATCTGGTCTAAGGTTACCGAGGCCGTTTCGGACAAGATGTTCAAGGGCATGGAGGAAGACGACCGCACCGGCCGTGTCCTCAACCCGATTTACATCATGGCCGATTCCGGAGCACGCGGTTCCAAACAGCAGATTCGCCAGCTTTCCGGTATGCGCGGCCTGATGGCCAAGCCTTCCGGCGAAATCATCGAAACGCCGATCACGGCGAACTTCCGCGAAGGCCTGAACGTGCTTCAGTACTTCATCTCGACGCACGGTGCGCGTAAGGGTCTGGCCGATACGGCTCTCAAAACAGCCGACTCCGGCTACCTGACTCGCCGCCTCTGCGACGTGGCCCAAGACGTCATCATCACCGAAGACGATTGCGGCACCACGGACGGCATCTACGTCGAACCCATCATCGAATCGGGCGAAATCATCGAGCCTCTGCGCGATCGCATCGTCGGCCGCGTGGCTCTCGAAGATCAGCGCGACTACGAAAACAGCGTCATCGTTGGCGTTAACGAAGAGATCACCGAAGAGTTGGCCAATGCAATTCAGGCGGCCGGCATTGAGCGCGTGAAAATCCGCTCCGTGCTGACGTGCGAATCCAAACGCGGCGTGTGCCGTCTCTGCTACGGCCGTAACCTCGCAACGGGCCGCATGGTCGAGCGCGGCGAAGCCGTGGGCATCATCTCCGCTCAGTCCATCGGCGAGCCCGGTACTCAGCTCACCATGCGTACGTTCCACATCGGCGGCGCGGCGACTCGTATCAGCGAGCAATCGACGCAGGATTCCAAGAGCGACGGATTCGTCCGGTTCAGCAATGTGAATACGGTTCGCAACAACAAGGGCGAACTGATTGCGATGAACCGCAACGGCATCCTGATTATCGTCGACGCAAAGCAGCGCGAGCGCGAACGCTATCCCGTTGTGTACGGCGCGAAGATCAACGTGGACGATGGCGCGCCTGTCAAGGCAAACCAAGTCCTGCTTGAATGGGATCCGTATACGTTCTCGATTCTGACCGAAGTCAGCGGCGCCATCCATTTCAAAGACTTGGTCGACGGCGTTACAACCACCGATCAGGTCGACGAAATCACCGGCAACATGCAGGTGGTTGTCACTGAATCGACGGATGAGAAGCGCTTCCCGACCATCGTTGTTCGCCCCGAGGGCGGCAGCCGCTCGGAAGAGAAGCGTTACCTGATGCCGACCCACGCTCAC
Organism: Terriglobia bacterium; assembly: GCA_963846045.1. Taxonomy (GTDB): domain Bacteria; phylum Acidobacteriota; class Terriglobia; order Bryobacterales; family Bryobacteraceae; genus Bog-105. The sequence goes on from CAWJUL010000016.1 coordinate 81,202, forward strand.
CTTATGGTGTCGGACGGCGAAACGGTACACGCCGGCGACGTGCTCGCGAAGATTCCGCGCGCGACCACGAAGACCAAAGACATCACCGGCGGTCTGCCCCGTGTAGTTGAGTTGTTCGAAGCTCGCAAGCCACGCGAAACGGCCATCATCGCCGAAATCAACGGAACCGTGAAGTACGGCGAAGTCACCAAGGGTATGCGCAAGCTCTACATCACTGGTGATGACGGCGTGCAGAAGGAATATGCGATTCCGCGCGGTGTCCACATCAACGTGCAGGAAGGTGAGCGCGTTCGCTCGGGCGATCCTTTGATGGACGGCCCGCGCAATCCGCACGACATCCTTGCTGTGCTGGGTGAAAAGGAACTGCAGAAATACCTGGTCAATGAAATCCAGGAAGTCTACCGTCTGCAGGGCGTGAACATCAACGACAAGCACCTCGAAGTCATCTCTCGCCAGATGATGCGCTGGGTGCGCGTCGAGGATATCGGTGACACCGAGTTCCTGCCCGAAGAGGTTGTAGATAAGTTCAAGTTCCGCGAAGAGAACACTCGTGTGATCGATGCGGACGGTCGCCCGGCGACGGGTAAGCCGCTTCTGCTCGGCATTACGAAGGCGTCTCTTTCGACCGACTCGTTCATCTCAGCCGCCAGCTTCCAGGAGACAACGCGTGTGCTGACCGAAGCCGCCATCAACGGTAAGGTTGACTATCTGCGCGGCCTCAAGGAAAACGTCATCATGGGCCGGCTCATTCCCGCCGGAACGGGCATGGAATACTATCGGCGCGTGAAGATCGCGGGCGAGGATGTGGTGGAAGAAGAGCCGCTGCCTGACCAGGAGATGGGCCTCGCCGACGGTTTGACAGACTTTTCCGACGAGGCGCCGGGCATCTACGATGGTGGATTGTCCGATGACCTTATCGCCGAAGAGGTGCTGGGCGAAGAGGTCTGATCGCCGGCAAAAGTCATGTAAGCAAGAACTGGGCGGATCCTTCGATTCGCCCAGTTTCTATTTCGCTGCTATCTCGCTCCTACTTCTTCCTTATATAGATCTGCCCGTTCAAAGACCGGAACTCATATTGTGGCCCTCCGCCGTTGATTGTTCCGCGCAGAGTGTGGTCGATATGCACTTCGGCTAGTCCGCCTGAGCGAGGCTGCCCTGAAATCGTGTGTGTTTCCGGTGAGGACGGATCTAGCTTCACATCGAACGCACTGTAGATCTCACCAAGATCCGTTTTCATGCGCACGTTCGCTCTTACATTGTCTGGAAGAGTAACATCGATATTGCCGTTCAGCGTACTGAAGGCCATTGGCTTTGTAGCATCTACCTGATCCAGCGTCACCGATATAGGGCCGTTCAGCGCATGTGCCACGACAGAGCCGGACACGTTCTTCGCCGTGATTTTACCGTTCAGCGTATCGGCGTCTATCTCGCCATCCACGCCTTCAATGTAAATGTCGCCGCCATTCAGAGTCTTTAGCTGAAGTGAGCTTCTGCGCGGAACTGTAATGATCAGGTCGCTATTGTGCGCCAATGCCCACGCAGTCGTCTTCACCGTGACTAGATTGTCTTGCTCCTCGACCTTCAGATCTGCGCGCCCAACGTCGATGCGGTGCATGCCGGGAGGTGGTGGCGGCCCCGGCGTTTCGTTATCGCCAAGCGGCTTAGCGCGCGTTTCGACAGTCACCCCCCTCGTATTGCCGGCCCGGACAACGATCCCGCCAATCAACACATGCGCATGAATACGAGCCGGTCGCGATGGGTCCGTAAGCACCACGTTTACTTTGTCGCCGGCCGCATCCTGAGCGGGCAGGAAACAGGTTCCGATAAATAACAGCACAATTGCGTTCTTCATTATTTGTTGCTCCTTAATGTTGTTCCTGACGCAGTCGAATGCTGCCGTTCATGGTTTCGAAACTGAGTTGCGGGCCGCCTTCTCCCGCCCGTACTCTGCCGGCGCGGCTACTGGTGTAGACGAAGACGCCGTCTCGTCGTTCTGCCTGCCCCGCGTCAGTCGGGAGAGGAGTTACGTCGAAGTCGCTATAGACGCGTCCGTTGAACGTCTTCAAAAGCAGGTCCGCTGAAAGCCGCGGCTGAAAGTTGGTATCGATCGTTCCGTTCACCGTCTTGAAATTGCATGCGCGCGCCGGGTTCTTGGCGAATTGCACGGCAATGGATCCGTTGACTGTGCGCGCATCGCCCGAGCCGCCGACATCGCTCATCTCGATGCCGCCGTTCACTCCCTTCACGTCGAAGTCGCCATCTGTGTGTTCGAGGCGCAGCGCGCCCAGAACCGTGGAGATAAGCGTCATAGCTTGCCGGGGAACTTGAACGTCAATGTCGTACCGGACCTGGTATGAGTGCCGCTGTTCACAGCATCCGTTGCAATCGCCGCCCTTGCAACGCCACGGCGCTGTATAAGCGACCGACACAGATCCAGGCTGCTCCGTCATTTCGAGCTTGACATCCTTTTTGGCCTGAGCGAGGTCCGCATCCGTGCGCGCGCTAATCGTCTTGTGCGCGACAACGTGCACCTGCCATCCGACACCGCCTCTGACGTGAACAGATCCGTCCACGTTGTCCACCACCAGACGCAAAGGCTGTCCGGAGAGAGTAAACGTTTTTTCAATGCTCTCCTGTTCCGTGGCCGGCCATTGTCCTGAGTCGGATTGCGCCAGGCACACCAGTCCCATTCCCGATGCCAGCAGCATCAGGCAAGTCTTGCCTATCATGTTGTCTCCTGTTTTATGTCTTAAAAGCTGAGTGTGTGAAGCGCCCATTGGGCGCGTTGCCGTACGGCCGCGTTGGCGTCCGCTTCGGTGGAAAGCTTTCGGAATTCCCTTGCTGCTTGGGGTTCGCGAATGTGCACGAGAGCATCGATTAGAGCAATCTGCACCAGCGGTGAATCTTGTTCGCCGAGCGCGTTTATCATTGCTTGCCGCACCGGCGGCTGACTGGAAAAGTTTTCAAGCGCGTCCAAGGCGGCCAGCCTGACGTTGGTATTCGGGTCATGCTGCAGTGTGGTAACCAAGGCGGAAAGCAGATCGCGATCCGGATGATCGACTTGGCCGCCGAAGGACGCCCCTTCGAGCCGCGCAGATGCGGACTGCCGGTCCAGCAGCGACAACGCAAGGCTCTGCCTTAGAGTTTGAACCTGCTCCTGCAACTGCTTCGGGTCACTCGCGGAGGCCGGCCGATTCATGGTGAGTCTCCCGGCGTAGATTCCGAGACAGAACAGTACCAGGACCATCGTGGCCTGCCAAATGAAACTTGGGAACGTGACCTTGGGCCACAGAAACACACCTCTGGGGACAGGTACCCGCCCGCTTTGAATGTCATGCACTCGCCTGTAGAAACGTGCCCGCAAAGCTGCGCTTGGCTGAACGGCAGGGATGAGTCCCAGATTCTGCCAGGTGGCCCGAAGTTCCTCTACTTGCATCAACAACTCGGCATTCCCGGTCAGATGTTCTTTGAAGGTGCGAGTTTGCGCCGCATCTAGACGGCCCGCCAGGTAATCGGGAATCATTTGCTGTACTTCTTCAGGCGTCATATAGCGTGTTGCCTCTCATTTCGCAGAACCGTTCGCGCAACTCTTTCAATGCGCGAAACACCCGAACCTTCACGGTGGCGGTTTCGCAATTCAAAATTTGCGCAATGTCCTGATGCCGCATGTTGTGGAACCGGCTGAGCACAAGCACTTCGCGCTTATCGTCAGGCAGGTTCTGCAACGCCGCGTGAAGATACTGCGTGTCCTGCTTTCGAGCCAGAAGCTCGTCGGGTAGGGGATCTTCACTCAACATACGATCCATTTCACTGCTCCAACTCTCTCTTCGCCCCTTGCGCAAAATATCGAAGTAGGCGTTGCGCGCCATCCGATACAGCCAGACATTGAACGGAAGATTGGTGTCGTAACTCTTCGCATACTTCAGCACGCGGAAAAATGTCTCCTGCGCTAAGTCTTCGCTTAACGCGCGATTTCGGCTTAGGTGCAGCAGATACTGAAACAGCGGTACATGATAGCGTTCGAAAAGAACAGCCAACTCGGCCGTATCGCCCGCCTGCACCTGCTTCATCACTGCGCTATCGGTCTGGCTCTCCACTCCCCCTCGCTGATCAATACTGCGGAACCGAAAAAAGGTTACAACGGCGAACCGCTTCTGCCATGATAGGCAGCAATGGACGAGGCAGCCCCAGCGCTCCCGCGCGAGCTCCGGCTCAGAGACATCGTCTTCTTTGACATTTGCGCAATTATCAGCCTTCGCTGGGTGGCCGCTGCGGCACACGCCGGCCCCGGTTCTTTCCTGTTATGGCTTATAGCCGCTGTGCTTTTCTTTCTACCCTGCGCGATTACTGTGGCACGACTCTCGCAACGCTTCCCAGTGGAAGGCGGAATGTACATCTGGACTAAGCAGGCCTTCGGCGACCGGCACGCTTTCCTCTGCGGTTGGCTTTACTTCATCTCCACAGTTCTGTACTTTCCGTCTCTGCTATTGGCCGGCATCACGATGTCGGCCTACGCTTTCGGCGACCTCGGGCGACAGCTTACTCAAAATAGAACGTTCGCTCTGCTTACCACGCTTGCCATCCTCTGGGCCATGTTCATTGCGAATTTTTTCGGCATGCGGGTCGCGAAATGGATTTCAGCCCTAGGCGGCAGCTCTACTTTCCTGATAGGCGCGCTGCTCATCGTTTTAGCGATTTTCGTGGGGCTCAAATCGGGCGTGTCGACGCGCTTCTACGTCCTGCCGAAGACGGGCCTGGATACCTTGAACTTCTGGTCGCAGATCGCTTTTGCCTTCGTCGGCCTCGAACTCGCGCCTTTTGTCAGTGGGGAAATGCGCAATCCCCGCCGCGATCTTCCCCGTGCCGCGTCGATCAGTGGCTTCATCTCCGTATTCTTCTATATGGCGGTTACCGGCGCTTTGCTCATTCTGCTTCAGCCCGATCAAATCAGCCCGATGACAGGTCTCGCCGAGGCGGGCGTAGCGGGTGCTCACAGATTGGGAGTGCCCTTCGCCGGCGCCGCTCTTGCGCTGCTCATTGGCATTGCTCTCTTGGGGCAGCTAGATACTTGGATCGCCGGAAACACACGCGTGCCGTATGTCATCGGCATAGATCGTTATCTTCCGCCTATCTTCAAGCGCGTTCATCCGCGCTGGCAAACGCCGTACGTTTCTTTGCTCGTCCAAGCGATCGCTGCAACTGCATTTCTGCTGATGGCTCAACTCGGCGAAACTGTGCGCGCAGCGTACCAGATCATGGTCGACATGATGGTTATTGCCGGCTTCCTGCCCTTTATATATATTTTTGCGGCCGGGTTTCGATTTGCCAGTCAGGCTGCTGCTATCTGCGGTCTCACCGTGACCGCAATCGCCATCGTGCTCTCCGCGGTGCCGCCGCCCGAAATCGCATCGACGTTTGTTTTCGAGATGAAAGTGCTCGGCGGAAGTGTTGTAGCCATCTTGGCTGGTTCTCTGGTATTTAGCCGATACGAAGCTTCACGGAACCAGCCAGTCCTTCAGTTGTAATAAACTGACTCGCATAAAAGGGCTGCGTCCTATTTGCGACATATAACTGTGCCTCTTTCGAGAAGAAACGTTCTGAAGCGCGCGTGTTCCGCTGCTTTGCTGCCCCAGGCATTGAGAGCTGGGGTCGACTCGGAAACTAATTGGATGCCCGGCGCTGGAATGCCGCGGGAAGGACCCGGCACGCCAAAGATTTGTGCTCCGATCAATAGCCGCGATCCTTCCGACAAAGCCATGCGCGAGATAAAACAAATTGGCGTGAACTACGTGCTGAGTGGCGGGCCGCGCATACCCTGGGATGTTTCGCAGCTTCAACCGATGATAGACAAGTTGAAGAGTGCTGGTTTGACGCTCGGCAATTTGATGATTGCCGGTTTTCCAAATACTTTGTACGGGCGCCCTGGACGTGACGAAGAGATCGAGAATTTCAAGATGTCTATCCGAACTGCGGGCAAAGTTGGGCTGCCCGTAGTCGAGTACAACTTCTACGCGCATCGCGCTATTGAGGGCTATTACGCTGAGGAGGGTCGCGGCGGAGCCGGGCTAACTGCCTTCGACGAGAAACGAGTGGATAAGCTCCCGCCACTTCCCGAAGAGGGCGCTCACTCGCTCGATGAAATGTGGAGCAATATCACCTATTTCCTCAAGGCGGTTATTCCGGTCGCAGAACAATCAAACGTCCGTCTTGCGCTCCATCCGAACGATCCGCCGGTCGCAATCAGCCGCGGCTCGGGCCAGATTATGGGCGTCGTCGAGGGATGGAAGCATCTCATCGAAATTGTTAAGAGCCCGGCAAACGGAATCACCTTCGACTGCGGCGTTACGCGCGAGATGGGGCACGACCCCGTCGAAGTATGCCGTTATTTCGGGTCGCGAGATCGCATCAACCATGTGCATTATCGGAATGTGCGCGTTCGCAAGCCGTACGACGACTACACCGAAGTCTTTATTGATGAAGGTGAGAATGACATGCTCGCGGTGATGCGGGAATTGGTGCGCGTAAAATACACGCGTTTGATCTATCCCGAGCACGAGCGCGCGCTCGATTACGATCGTGACGTGGGCATCCATAATCAATATCCAGGCGGAGGCGGGTACGCCGGTATGGTTTATGACGTAGCTTATGCACGGGCCATGCTGCAGGCGGCGCTGCTTTTGTCAAAACATGAATAGAAGAAAGCTGCTAAAGCAGATGGCGGCTGCTTCGGCCTTGCCCGTTGCGGTTGCCTCGCGTCTTCAGGCCGCTCTGCCCGCCATGAAGGTTGTGCGTGTGCGCGTCTACTCACCGCCAAACCCCAATCCGCTGTTCAATCAAAGCGATCTCGTCGTCACCGTAGAAACGGACGCAGGTATCACGGGAATCGGCGAAGGCGGTTCACCGGACACGCTGAAGCAATCGGCTGGGCGCCTCATCGGCAAAGATCCCCAGCACATCGAACAACTCTGGCAGGACATGTCGCGTTCGTTCTTCTATCCGGCCGGCCGCGAGAAGGAAGATGCCATAGGCGCGCTGGATCTTGCGCTTTGGGACATCAAGGGCAAGGTGCTGAACGTACCTGTTCACGAACTGCTGGGCGGCATGGTTCGCAACTATTGCGAGTGCTACAACACAGCGGGCGTCATTCCCGGAATGCATCCCGGGATGAGCATCAGGGAACGCGCGCAACTCACAATCGAAGCCGGTTATCGCGCTTTTCGAATGGGCGCGGCCGACCAGCCGATCAACACCGTCTACAACACGCGGGAACGGCGTGAATCAGCTATACGACGATTGCGTGCAGGCGCGCGAAGGCGTAGGGAAAAACGGCGATTGGGCGGTCGACTTCCACCAGCGCTTCGATCTTTCCGATGCCGTTCGCGCCTGCGATCTGATCGAACCGCTCGCGCCCTTCTTCGTCGAAGATCCCGGTGCGCGCGGAAGCATTCGATCAAGACATCCCGATCCTGCGCCAAAAGACGAAGGTGCCGATTGCGGCCGGCGAAGAATGGGGCAACCGCTGGGACTTCAACCGCCTGGTTGAGCATCACGATCTCGATTATGTTCGTGCCACGTTGCCCAACGTCGGAGGAATCACCGAGATGAAGAAAATCGCCGCGCTTTGCGAAACGCACTTCGTCGGGAATCGTTCCGCACTTCACCGGTCCGATCGCAACTGCCGCTTTGGTCAATTGCCTTGGGCACTTTCTCCGGCCCGGTGCTGATGGAGTACAACTTCCAGGGCAAGACGCTTCGACTATCTTCCCGAGTGCCTCGATTTCAAGAACGGCAAGCTTTATCCGAACCAGCGCGCCCGGCCTTGGCGTGCAACTCGACACCAAGCCACTTAAGCTGATTGCCGAGATCACGGAACCGGCGAACAACCGTGCGCAACTCTATTACCGGCCCGACGGCTCCATCACGAACTGGTAAGTTCGACTAAACCTATGAATCGATCATTGCTGAACTGCCTCGCTCTTGTTCTCCTTTGCGCCGCGCCCGCTGTTGAAAGCTGAAGACGCCGGCGCTCAAGCCGATTGGCGGCAAATTGTTAGGAGCCGGATCACTCTTTACGGCCATCGCAACTGGATCGTGATCGCAGATTCAGCCTATCCGGCCCAATCGCGTGACGGAATCGAGACCGTTCTTTCGAACGCCGATCAAATGCAGGTGCTACAGGAGGTGTTGACGGATCTATCGCGCTCCAGGCACGTTCGACCGATTCCATATACCGATCGTGAACTAACCTTCCTTACCGACGAAGCGGCGCCCGGTGTCGTGCAGTACAGGGACGCGCTATTTGAGCTGTTGCCGGATGCGAAAACGCACTCTCTTCTTCACGAGCAGATCATTCATAAGCTCGACGAGGCCGGGCAGACTTTTCGCATACTGGTTATCAAAACCAAAATGACGATCCCGTATACAACCGTTTTTCTGCAGCTTGATTGCGCGTACTGGAGCAACGAAGCCGAGCAGAAACTCCGCGCCGCGATGGCTCACGATTCTAAACGCTGATGGCCGTCCTGCCATGCGACTCGTCGTCTGCTTGATTATCGCCGCCGCGCTATGTCACGCGCAGGCTAATGGTGATGCGTCTCGCCTCAAGAATCCGCTTTCATCGCAGCCTCAAGCGGTTGAGCTAGGCAAGTCTCGGTTCAGCGAAGCGTGCGCGGCTTGCCATGGGGCCAACGCACAGGGTGGAAGGGGGCCGAACCTGGCCCAGAACGAACACGTCGTTCACCTGAACGATGAGCAGTTCTTCAATACGATTCGACACGGAATTCCAGCCGCCGGCATGCCGGCTTTCCCGCTGCCGGACACTGCGATTTGGCAGTTGGTTACGTTTCTTCGCAGCCTCAGTACGCCCGCTTTCCTGGTACCCGTAGCCGGCGATGCGCATGCAGGTGAGGCCGTTTACCGCAAGTCTAAGTGCGATTCGTGTCATATGATCGCCGGCCATGGAGGATTTCTCGGCCCGGATCTCACCGATGTCGCTGCCTCGTCTACCCTGAAGCAGCTTAGAGATTCGCTTTTCAGCCCGGTATCCAACCCGCTCGATGGCTTCGCGGGCGTCACCGTCACATTGAAAAATGGCGAACACATTACAGGCGTCGCGAAGAACTATTCCAACTACTCGATTGACATTCTCGACGATCGCGGCTCTCTTCATCTTTTGGACATGTCGGACGTCGACGCCGTCGATTTTGCAACGAAGTCGCTTATGCCCGACACGTACGCGCACAGCCTCTCCGCCGAGGAATTGCAAAATCTTATCGCCTTTCTCAGCCGGCAGGCGGTGCGGCCAGATGCGCGGCTGAACGAAAAGCCCACTCCTCAAGAGGTGCATTGATTGCGATACGCGTCGCTTTTCCTTGTTGCAGCAAGTTGCTATGGGCAGGTCACGTACCAAGACATTCTCAAAAGCCCCTCGGATAACTGGCTCACGTACCACGGTGATTACCGAGCGCACCGCTTCAGTCCTTTGACGCAAATCGATACGAGCACCATAGGACGGCTTGTGCCTGCCTGGACTCATCATTTCGAAGGCAGCGACCGCCTCGAGACGACACCTATTGTTTTCGACGGGGTGATGTACGTGACCGAGAGCAATTCCGTGTACGCACTCGATGCGCGAACGGGTTTGACCATCTGGACCTATAAGAATCAGTTTGCGTCGCGTCAGGCCGTCAATCGCGGCGTGGCGATTCTTGGCAACAGCGTTTTCTTCGAAACGGCAGACGCATATCTGGTGGCGCTTGAGCGAACTACGGGAGCCATTCTCTGGCACAAGAAATTTGCGGAGGTAAAGAAGGGCTACTTCGCGTCTATGGCTCCGCTTGCTTTGAGCGACCGCGTGATCGTCGGAGTTTCGGGCGGGGATTCGGGAATGCGCGGCTTCGTCGCAGCGCTTTCCGCGTCCACCGGTGATGAACTCTGGCGCTTTTATACCGTTCCTGCAAAGGGCGAACCAGGCTCGGAAACCTGGGGTGAGTTCGATACGCAATGGGGCGGCGGGGCTACCTGGATGACAGGCACCTACGACCCCGACCTGAACACGCTCTACTGGTCGACCGGTAACCCCTGGCCCGATTTCATAGGCCACGGCCGCCGTGGTTCCAATCTGTATACGGACGCCATCATTGCGCTGGATGCGTCCACCGGCAAGCTGAAGTGGTACTTCCAGTTCACGCCGCACGACACGCACGATTGGGATGCGGAATCGATACCCGTGCTTGCGGATATCAAGGTTCAGGGGAAGCAGCGCCGGGTGCTCTTGCATCCGAATCGCAACGGATTCTATTACATTCTCGACCGTCTAACCGGTCAATTCATCTGCGCCACTCCGTTTATCGAAAAGCTTGACTGGGCAAAGGGCATCGACGATTCCGGTAAGCCCATCGAAGTCTCCGATATGGAGCCAACACCAGCCGGACGCCGCGTGTGTCCCTCTGTGCGCGGTGCTTCGAACTGGATGTCTCCCACATTCGACCCGTTGACGAAGCTGCTGTATGTGCCAACTCTGGAGGAGTGCGACATCTTCACCGCGTCCGCACAAAGCCCCCCACCGATGAAAGACATGGGCGGGGGCGGGGCAGAGTCGATTCCGAAAGAACCCGGACAGTTCTATATGCGCGCGCTTGATCCCGGTACGGGAAAGAGGCAATGGCAGTACCCGATGATTGGGAAGGTCGAAATGTGGGCGGGTGCGGTATCAACGGCCGGCGGCTTGGTGTTTTTCGGTGATGACGACGAAAATTTGGTTGCCGTCGACGCAGTCAGCGGGAAATATCTTTGGCACTACCACGTGGGCCAGACGATCACCGCGTCGCCGATTTCTTTCTCTTTCAGGGGCAAGCAGTACGTCTCGATCGCCGCGGGATCGGACCTCTTTACGTTCGCGTTGTTAAACGCGCCTAAGTAATTACTGCTTGATGACCGATCCATCCGGGCGCCGCACAACGCCCCAGCCTCCATTTAGCTTCTTTCGTTCGCCCGTTTCCGAATAGCCGAACGGATACTTCGCTGCTGCTTTCTCGTTCACTTCCACGCCCCAGCCTGGCTTGTCATTCGCGAGAACATATCCGTCCTTCATCACCGGATATCCATCGAACACTTCCAGCAGACGGTCGTTCGGCATCGTCCATTCTTGAATGCCGAAGTTTGTGCAAACGACATCCAGGGTGACATTCGCACAATGACCAATGGGCGAGACATCGCCCGGTCCGTGCCACGCGGTCTTAACCTGGAACGCATCCGCCAGGTTTGCGATCTTCAGCGCAGGCGATAGGCCGCCGGCTTGCGACACATGCACGCGTATGAAGTCGATCAGGCTGTCTCTGATGAGTTGCGTCCACTCATGAGGATTGTTGAATAACTCGCCCATCGCGAGTGGCGTGGTGCAGTTCGCACGAATCTGGCGGAAGTAGGCGATGTCTTCCGGCGATAGTGCGTCTTCCAGGAAAAACAGGCGGAACGGCTCCATGTCCTTAGCGAACTGCACGGCCAAGCGAGGTGGGACGCGTTCATGCACGTCATGCAGCAGTTCGATTTCAGGCCCAAGTTCTTTTCTTCCGGCTTCGAACAATTGCAATGTGCGCCTCACGTATTTCTCCGGATCGAACACGCTGTCTTGTGTTTCGACGGGCGGATTCGTATTGGAAATCGATCCGGGCGCGCCGTACGCCGCCATGCCGGGCACGCCTACCTGAAGTCGAACAGCCTTGATGCCTTGCGATATCAGCTTTCGCGCTTCGTCGATGGTTTCGGAGATTTCACGTCCGGACGCATGCCGATAAACGAGAGCCGCGCGGCGCACTTTCCCACCCAACAGTTCGTAAACGGGCATGCCTGCCTGTCGCCCTTTGATGTCCCACAGTGCCTGATCCACGCCGCTAATCGCGTTATTCAGCACAGGGCCGTTGCGCCAATACGATGAATCGTTCATCATCTGCCACGTGTCTTCGATCGCGTCAGCGGGACGGCCGAGGAGCAGTGGTTTGAGATATCGATTGACAGCGTCCACTACCAGGTCTGCGCGCTGTGTGAACGTGGCGCATCCGTAGCCGTACAATCCGTCCTGCTCAGTCTGTACTTTGACAACCACGAGACGAACCCCAGCCGGCTCAGTTGCGATGACCGATATGTCTCTGATCTTGGGGATGGGCGCGCCGCGAAGGAGCGGCGCAGTTGCTAACGCAAGAAACTCGCGCCGCCGGATGTTCGAAATCATGAGTAGTTTCCCCGAACATCGTACTGTAAGGCTCAGCGGCTACTGCGCTGTTCCAGTGGCCGCCTTCTTGAAGTCACCGGCTTTTACAATGACAATCTGCTTCGGATCGAGATGGCGCCGCATTGCAGCAGCCACATCTTCGGGCGCCAGCGCTTTAACCCGCGCTTCCAGAGACTCGTCCCACGTAAGCGTGCGGCCGTCGTAATCGCGCGTTGCCAGTAACCCTGCCAGAGATCGATCTTCCGATCGCTGGACCGTCCGGTTCTGCAGCCAGCCATCGCGATCGGCATCCATTTCAGTCTTGGTGAAGCCATCGCGCATGGCCCGATCAAGCTCCTCTTTGAAAGCGGCTTCCACTTTCAAAACGTTCTGCGGCGCGGCTATCGCGAAGACCTGAAACTGCCCATCTTTCTCGTGTGACTTCGCCGAAAGGCTCGATCCTACTCCGTAACTTAGACCTTCTTTCACCCGAATGCGCGTTGCCAGCCGCGAATTCAGAAAGCCGCCCCCGAGCATATAGTTACCGAACACCAAAGCCGGATAATCCGGATCGTTGTCGCTGAGGTTCAACCGTAAGCCTGCAACAAACATTGCGTTCGCTTTGTCGGGCGTGTCGATGGTCTGATTCTTGGCTGCGATTTCCTGGTACCCGTTCTTAATGCGCTCATACTTGGCGGGGCTTTCCCAATCACCAAACAATTGCGACGCCGTTCGCTTCACTTCAGCAGTGTCGAAATCACCGACCACTGCTAATTCGGCGTGCGATGCTCCATAGAAGCGCTTATAGAAGGCCTTCGCATCCGTCAGTCTTGCTGATTTGATGTCTTCGATCTGTTCGTCGATGGACGGAGTGGCACGGACATCGCCCTTCGGATAAGGATAGAGCGTACGCTGTAGATTCATTGGCGCTATGAACTGGGGCTCGGATTTGTAGTACTCGAGCTGCGTCAGTTGCGCTTTCCGAATCTGCTCAAACTCCGATTCGGGGAGACTCGCGGTCTTCAGAATCTCGCCGGCGAGCCGTAGTACAGCAGGCAGATTCTCATGCGTTGTCTCGATCATCACATTCGCCGCGGTAGCGCCGCCCGAGACATTTAACTGTGCTTTCAGGCGGTCGATCTCGTCCTGAATCTGCTGCCGGTTCTTGCTGTCGGTGCCGCGAATCAAGGTCTGCCCAGTCAGGTCCGCAAGCGTGTCTTTTCCGTTCAAGCTCTGCAGGTCGCCGAAATGCAATCTGATCACGGCATAAACGCTTGCGCCGCGCGTCTTCTTATTCAAGAGCGAGACCTTCATGCCCGATGGCAGCGTGTATCTCTCCGTTCTTGCATCGATGTTTTTCGGCGATGGATCGAAAGCCTCGCCCGCCGACATCGCGGCATCTCCTTTGTAGCCCTTTAGAGCCGCCGCTAAGTCTGTTTGCGCCGGAATTTGCGCACGATCGGGTTTTGCGTCGGGTATGAACTCACCGATGGTGCGATTCGACTCCTTGAGGTACGCCAGCGCGACTCGTTGTACGTCTTCGGGTTTCACATTGCGCAAACGGTCACGGTCGAGAAACAAAAGACGCCAGTCTCCCTTGCCGATGTACTCGCTTAGGAAGAGACCGACCCGCTCGGAATCTCGGAGGCTTTGGTCCACTTGTTTCAGCAGCCGCGTCCGCGCGCGTTCTACTTCCTCTTTGCTGGGCGGCTCCTTGACCACACCGCCAATCGTGTCGAGCATCGCCGTGCGCGCTTCGTCGATCGAATCCGATTTATTGACGATGGCGCCGAACATGATCAACCCGGGCTCGTCCAGATCCAGTAAATCGCCAAACACCTGCGACGCTTTCTTGTTGTCGACCAGCGCTTTATAAAGCCTGCCCGAAGACTGCTCGCCCATAACGGTGGCCAGCACATCCAGCGGCTCTATATCGGTGTTGCTTCCGTCTGGAATGTGATAGGCAATGAAAACTGCTTGAACGTCGCCTACTCGCCGCACCACCGTCATTCGCTCTCCATCCTGGACCGGCTCGACGGTGTACGTTGGCGATAAAACCCGTGACGGCCGCGGAATCTTCCCGAAGTATTCGTTCACCAAAGCTATGGTTTTCGGCTCGTCCACCTTCCCCGCGATCGTTAGGACCGCGTTGTCCGGCTGATAGTACTTGTGATAAAACGCCTGCAGCTTGTCGATGGGCACTCGTTCCACATCCGACTTATTGCCGATCACCGGCCTTCCGTAACTGTGCGCCGTATATGCCGCACCTATGGTGCGTTCAAACGTGACACTAAACGGGCTATTCTCGCCGGACTCAAATTCGTTGCGAACTACCGAGAACTCTTTGTCGAAGTCCTCCTTCTTGATGAAGGAGTTCACCATTCGGTCCGATTCGAGGTCAAGAGCCCACTTCAGGTTTTCGTCACTGGCCTTGAACGTTTCGAAGTAATTGGTGCGATCCCAACTGGTGGTTCCGTTTGGACGCGCGCCGTGCTCCGTCAGCTCCTGCGGAATGTTGGTGTGGTTCGTGGAACCTTTGAAGACCATATGTTCCAAGAGGTGAGCCATGCCTCCTTCGCCCGTGCCCTCATGCCGCGATCCCACCAGGTATGTGATATTCACTGTCACTGTGGGCTTAGATGGATCCGGGAAGACCAGCACACGAAGGCCGTTATCCAATCGGTACTCCGTGATACCCTCGACAAACGTTACTTTCGTGACGCCCTTCGGCAGACTGCTCTGAGCTAAGCAGAGACAAGGCAGTAAAAGCGCGGCTGCGCCGACTGTGGCACGCAAGAGAGCGAACTTCATAGTTGGAAACTACGAGTATATTCTGAATGGACAGGCTCTGAGCCAAGCCAATAACAAATTCCATGTCCACCATTTCTTCCGATCCCGATACAGGCCTTTTCCGGCAAGATACTCGTCTTGTAGCATTCATCATCGTCAGCAATCCGGAACGTGCGCAGGCCTTTTACTCCGGTGTCCTGGGGTTGCGATTCATTAAGAACGACGGATTCGCGCTTGTTTTCGAATTTGAAGGCACGATGCTACGGGCCGGAATCGCCGAGACAGTGACGCCGTCCCAGACCACCGTGTTGGGTTGGGAGGTAAGTGACGTTTCAGAAGCCGCCTCGAAGCTTCAGTCGCGGGGAGTTGAGCTAAAGCGTATACCGGGAAGAAAGCAGGATGACCTAGGTATCTGGACCGCCCCCGATGGTTCGAAAATAGCGTGGTTTCAGGACCCTGACGGTAACTGGCTCAGCATCTCCCAGCACGCGAGGTAGTGGCCGCAAAACCTCGCCAGTGGCACAATAAGATTCACAGCGAGGGACTGCATGAATGTGAGCAACACGTCTCTTGAGGACGCTTCTAAGAAAACTGAGGACATCGATAGGTCTAGAGTCCTTCCGTTCATTTTCGATCGTGCAGATATACCGCAAGATTGGCAAGTGCACCTTGCCGCAATCGTGGAGTCTTCCGACGATGCAATTATCAGCAAAGACCTGGACGGCATTATTCGAAGCTGGAATAGTGGCGCGCAGCGCATATTCGGCTACACAGCCGACGAGATCATTGGAAAACACATATCGACATTGGCGGCGCCCGATGTAGTTGATGAAATTCCCAACATCCTTGAGAAGCTCGCTCAGGGACAACGAATCGATCACTATCAAACCAAACGTAAGACCAAGGACGGCAGAATTCTGTCCATCTCGATCACGGTTTCGCCTATTCGCGATGGGAGCGGCCGTATCGTCGGTGCTTCAAAGATCGCACGCGACGTTACCAATGAGCATCGCTATTCAGAGCTGCGGGCTCATCTTGCGGCCATCGTCGAGTCTTCCGACGACGCGATTATCGGTAAAGACCTGAACGGAATTATCCAAAGCTGGAACCGCGGCGCAGAGCGGATTTTCGGCTACACCAGTGACGAAATCATCGGCAAGCATATTTCGACCTTGGCAGTTCCCGAACGAGTCGAGGAGATCCCAAGCATTCTGAAACAAATTGCCGCCGGACAGTCAATCGACCATTACCTGACGAAGCGCAGAACGAAAGATGGCAGAGTTCTTTCGGTTTCGCTTACCATTTCGCCTATCCGGGATTCAACTGGCCGTATAGTTGGAGCGTCCAAAATTGCTCGCGACGTAACGGCCCAAGAGGGATACGAGCGAGCTCTGCGCGAGGCGAACGAATCCCTCCAGCGCTCTAACGCAGACCTGGAGCAGTTCGCATATTCCGCATCTCATGATCTGCAGGAGCCGCTGCGTACGTTAACGGCTTACAGCGAATTGCTGCAAAAGAAGTTCCGGAATCAACTCGGTAGCGTTGGAGAACAGTATGTCAGTTACATTGCGCAGGCTGCCGTTCGAATGGAAGAGCTGCTTGATGGTCTCCGCGCCTATACGCATGCTTCTCATTGCGAGGCGGCAACGAAGCCGGCTGATACTAACCAAGCCCTTCGGCGAGCCTTAGCCAGCCTTCAGAGCGCGATTCAGGAAAACGGTGCCACTATTAACTGCGAAGACTTACCTTCGGTGCAAGTGAGCGAATCGCAGTTGGAGCAACTCTTTCAAAACTTAATTGGAAACGCAATTCGCTACCGTAGTGAACAAACGCCGCAAATCCATATCGGCGTCGAGCGGGACGGCGGTGCATGGCGCTTCTCCGTTCGTGACAACGGTATTGGTATCGACCCGCAGTACAACCAGCAGATCTTTGGAATTTTCAAACGTTTGCACAGCGTGGCAGATTACCCCGGTACAGGTATGGGCCTCGCTATTTGTGAACGGATTGTGCAACGTGCAGGTGGACGAATTTGGGTCGAGTCCCGGCTTGGGCAAGGGGCCACTTTCTTCTTCACAATTCCTGCAGCGGAGTAGCCCCGACGTAAGATGTGACGTTTATTGCAACCTACTGGTTGTTGCGCCAATCCGTCCAGAAGTTCCCGGAGCATAATTTTACTTGCGAATCGCGGTATGGTCCATTCCGTTCTGATGCAGAACCAGCTTGGTCACCTTCCCGCCGGCATCTTTCACAAAATCGACCTGCGCGTCTACAACCTTGAGGAAGAATCGCGTCTCGGTTTCGGGGAACAAAGGAAACTTCGGCTGGCCCGTGATCTGCGTCGTCAATTGACCGCCTTCTAATGTCATCTCGATGTTTACTCCCGGCGCTAGCTCATAAACTCCAACGTATTGCTGGAGGGTGGACGCGGGTAGTGTGATCGCCTTTCGCTCCGGCGGCATCTCCACTTTTGTGCTTATTCGAGGAGCCTTCTGGTCGACCCCGTTTTGATGCAGAATCAGGCCGGTGACGACGCCATTCTGGCCCGTCACGAACTCAATCTCGGCGTCCACGGATTTCGGAAAGAACAACTTTTCCGATTCCGGATAGACTGGGATCGCCGGCTGCGAACCAAGCTTTGTGGAGAGCTGTTTCCCGTCCAGCGTTACGAGCATTTTTGTGCCGCCTGGAAACTCGTAAGTTCCCACGTAACGCGAGAGAACTTCGGGCGATAACTCCGTCTCCTTCCGTTCGGACGGCAAGCGGACCTCTTCCCCATGCGCGACATCGGCCAGGTTGGCGGCGATCCGATCCGGTGCGCCCCCGTTCAGATTGGCCAGCACCACTACCGTCAGCTTGTCGTCGGGATAGTAAGCCAGAGAGGTATTGAATCCTTCAATTCCGCCATTATGTTGAATGACTTTCCGCCCCTTGCGCGTGCTGACCTCCAGTCCGAAAGCGTAGTTATTCTTGTACGGGGTCGTCATCTTTTGCAAGGATGCCGCCGAAAGCAACTTGCCTCCAAACAGGCCTTGTTCCCATCGCAGCAAGTCTCCGGTGGTGGAATATAGAGCGCCGGCAGAAAACGGAATCGTCATGTTGATGAAGCCGGTGTTTTCGATGCCGTTTGCACCAGGTGTGTAACCATAAGCCCGCCGCGGAATCACCGCCTTGTTTGAGTCATAGCCGGAGTCGTTCATCGCCAGCGGTGTGAAGATGTTCTTCTGCAGAAAGTTTGCGTAAGTTTCGCCGCTGATCTTCTCGATCAGATAGCCCAACAGCACATAACCGGAGTTGCTGTAATTCCACTTCTCGCCGGGCTGAAATTCGAGCGGCTTGTCGCGGAACAGAGCCACCAGCTTCTCGGGGGTTATCGGAAACGGTTCGAGAGAGGAGTAATTAGGGAATCCAGTGAAACTGGGGATGCCGGACGTGTGCGTAAGCAGATGGAAGAACGTGATTTTGTCCCAAGCGGCCGGCGCGTCGGGCAGGTATTTTTTTATGGGATCGCCGGTGTTCAGCTTTCCCTGTTCTTCAAGCAGCAAGATGCACGCGGCTGTGAACTGCTTGGTTATCGATCCAAGGCGAAACTTCGCATCGGGTGAGTTAGGGATGTTCCACTCGAGGTTCGCAAATCCATAACCCTTGCTGAAGATGACGTTCTCGCGCGCAACAAGGACAGTTCCCATGAACTGCTTGCTCGATGCATAAGACTGAACCACCTGGTCCATTCGCGCAACGTCCTGTGCCGCGCAAGTGCTTGCGACGAAAGCGCCGGTCAAAAATAATGCTGTCAGGCGCAACGCGCGGTTTATGAAAGGAAACATATTGTTATCGGGAATCAACTCAGATTCGGAGCGTGGCTGCGGGATCGATCCGCGTTGCGCGGCGGGCAGGCAAGTAACTCGCCAACACCGCCACGGGCAAAAACAGCAGCACGACGGCAGTATACACGCCGGGATCGGTAGCCTTTATGTTGAATAACAGGCTCTGCATCAACCTAGTCAGAAGCAGAGCTGCGCCCACGCCGCCAATTATCCCCAGCAACACTAGGCCAAGACTTTCTCGCATGACTAGAGTCAGAATGTCGCTCCTATCCGCCCCTAATGCGCGGCGAATGCCAATCTCCTTTGTCCGATCTACAACCAAGGATGCAATCAACCCGTACAGTCCCATTAAGACAAGGAGTAGTGCCATGCCCGCGAACGACCCCAACAGAATCACCAGCAATCGTCGTTGACCTATCTGATCGTCGATAAGGCCGTCCATCGTGCGCACCTCAGAAACAGATTGACTCGGATCGAGCTTTCGAACGATGTTGCGTACCGCGGTTGCAAACACGAGCGGATTCGCGGCCGTTCGCAAACTGAGCATCGCGAAGGGCGGAGGAGTTTGAGCGAACGCGACATATACAGTTTCGTGCCACCCACTGTTTTCAACACTTTGATGAACATCGCCGACAATGCCGACGATTTCCGCCGGGTTCGGGTTCACGCCGCCCACCCAGATGTGCTGTCCAATAGGGTCCAACCCGTGTGGGTACGCAGGCCAGAAACGCCGGGCCAACGCCTCATCGATGATGGCCACGCGCTGGGCGCCTTCCTTGTCACGATCGGTAAAATCCCTTCCGCGCCGTAGTGGAATCTCGAGCGTTCGAAAATAGCCTGGCGTAATGACGCCGAGAGTGGCAATTGGCCGCTCATTCAACTTCAGGAGAGGTTTGGCTGCATCTTGCACCGGCGTTCCTGGATAACCCATCATCATCGGCACCGTCATGGATGCGGCAGCGCTGGTCACACCGGGTTGATTGGCCAAGCCTCTTAAAAGGTCGTCGAAGAATAACACTCTTTTTTCGTTCTTGCCGTAGCGCGCCGGCGGAAGCGAAACGCCGGCGGTCAGAACGTTTGCCGGATTAAATCCGATCGCGACTGCCCGCATCCGGCTAACGGTCTCTATTAAAAGAGAAGTGCCTACCAGAAGAACGATTGAAAGGACGATTTGCGTGACAAGCAACAGCCCACGCGCATTCCAGCGCCCGAGAACACCTCTGTTGCTTCCGCCACTCGCGGCCGCGCCGCTCATTCGCAGAACGGGGTCGACATCGGGCCTGGATGCTCCGATTGCAGGAACAAGCCCGAACAGCAAACCGGTTGAGACCGAAATGGCCGCAGCGAATCCAAGCACGCGCCAATCGAGCGCGATCTCTTGCGATCGCGGCAAATTGAAAGCCGTCATCCCCGGAATCAGTCGCAAGAGCCATGCGGCGAGGAGCAGTCCAAGCGCTCCGCCGAGCACCGACAACACGACGCTCTCAGAAACAAATTGAACGATGAGCCGGATGCGTCCGGCTCCGAGCGCAGACCGGACCGCAATCTCGCGCGAACGCGAGTGCGCCCTTGCGAGCAACAAGCTCGCGACATTGGCACAAGCAATCAACAGCACAAAACCGACCGCGCCCAGCAACATCCAAAGCATGGAGCGCACATCGGTGATCATTTCATCTTTCAGGCGCGTGATCTTGAGAGGACGCCTGGGTTTTGCGTCGAGCATGGTTGGATGCGCTCTCGCGTACTGGCGAAGAATTATCTTTGCTTCGGCGCTTGCTTGTGCGAGGGTCACCCCCGGCTCTAAACGCCCGAATACGGTTAGATAGGGACTGAGCGCTCTCGACTTGGGCGCAAAGAGCGGAGACTCCTGCGGCGCCGTCATCCAAACGTCGAGATCCGGATAGGGGAAAGCAAAGCGCCTGGGAAGTACGCCGATGATTGTGTACGCCGTGCCCGCCAGCGTCGCAGTCTTGCCAATCACATTCGCGTCTGCGTCAAAACGCCGGTCCCAAAGTGCCGCACTGATCATTGCTACCGGCGTTCCCGCGGCGGTATCTTCCTGTTCACGGAACACGCGCCCGCGCAGCGGTTCCACTTGCAGGATCTTCAGAAAGTTTGCAGAGATGCGGACGGCCTTAACGACCTCCGGTTCGTCGCCGGCCGCCAGAGTTGGCGTTTCCTCATTCGCGAAAGCGCCCACGCCACTGAACGATTTCGCCGTAGCCTTTATCTCCGAAAAACGCGTCGGTGTTGCGCCGCCTGAGATGCGGACCAGCCGATCGGAATCGGGGTAGGGAAGCGGCTTCAAAAGCACCGTTTCGATGACGGTAAACATGGCGGCGTTCCCGCCAATCGCGAGAGCCAATATGAAAATTGCCGACAAAGCAAAAACCGGATGTTGCCGCATCACGCGCAGTGCGTATCGAACGTCCCAAATGACGACCGCCAGAAATCTAGGGCTGTTCATCGGTATCTCAGTAGGCTAACGCAAGTTTGGGCCGAACGCCTGGCGCGCAACAACGTCTCACTCAGCACGCAGAATCTCCGCCGGGTCGATGCGAGTTACGGCGATTGAAGGCAGGTACGACGCGGCTGCACCTATCGCGAGTAATATACCGGCGACGGCCATAAGAGTCAGAGGATCGTGGGTACTGATACCCCACACTTGACTTCGAATCAACCGAAGCAGAACAAAGCACAGGAGCAGTCCGGCCGAAGTACCGGCCGCGACAAACCGCATTTCTCTTCCAACAACCAGCGCTTGAACGTTGCCGGCTGTCGCGCCGACCGCCGTGCGAATTGCGATCTCGCGCTTCTGCTGAGAGACAGTGAACGAAACGATGCTGTACAGGCCTATGGCCACCAAGAGCACTCCAAGTAGAGCAAAGGCGCCTAAAATCTCCAGTCCGAACCGGGGCTTCGCGTATTCTTCTTGTTCGAGCGCCTGCCGCATGCTGCGGACGTGCCGAACGATTGCGCTGCTATCTAACCTCAGGGCGGCCGTTTCCAATGTCTTTGCGGCTGCCGCAGGATCGCCCGTGGTTTTCACAATGACGGAGAAGCCGCCGAATCCGGCCACCGTATACGGAATGAAAGCTTCCGGCATGGCCGGCTGTCGCACTCCGTGGTTCTTGAAGTCGGCCACGACGCCAATAATTTCGGCCCACGGCTGCGGAATCGGCTCCGGCAAGTGCGCTAGCGTGGTCACCTGAATGCGTTTTCCAACGGCATTCTCGCCGTGGAAAAATTTGCTTGCCAGAGCCTGATTCACAACCGCGACGAGGCGCTTTTGCGTCACATCGGCCGCGCTAAGATTTCGCCCGCGAAGTATGGGAACTCCGAGCACTTGGAAAAAGTTGGAGTCGATCACACCGAACTCGCCCTCGGCCTGACCAGAGTGGCTCACGCTGGAAGTGGCGAACTCAGTTGCGGCGCCTCCGAACGGCAGGACGTCCGTGGTAGTGCCGACGCCAATCACACCCGGCAACTGTTTCAGTGCAGCGGTCAGTTCGCGACGATAGTTCGCTTGCTCTGCCACGCTTCGGTTCGCCTTTGTGAGATGTATCTCCGCATTTAGCAATCGTTCGGCGTTGAAGCCGAGCTGCACATTACGCTCATGCAAAAAGCTGCGCATGAGTATTCCGGCCCCGGCGAGCAAAACAATTGAAACGGCCACTTCGCTTACGATCAGCACATTCAGCAATCGACCGCGTCCGACGGCGCTGTGCCGATCTCCTGTTTTCAGCGAGGCGTCGAGATCCCGGCGCAAACCTCCGAACAACGGAACTACTCCGAAAAACAGGGCTGTGCACACCGCAATCACGACGGTAGCCGCCAAGACACTCACGTTGAGATTGATCACCGCTTCATCCGGAAAGATGTCATTCGGCAGCGCTGCCATTAACAGCTTCAGCCCGGCCCACGCAAATGCACATCCCAGTACGGCACCGAGCAACGCAACCAGCGCACTCTCCAAAAAGAGCTGTCGAGCAACGCGCAGCCAGCCCGCACCCAAGCCGGCGCGAATGGCGAATTCTCTTTTGCGAGCCGTCATTCTCGCCAAGAGTAGACTGGCAACATTGCCGCAGGCGATAAGCAGCAGCAAACTCACCGCGGCGAGAAGCGTGTAAAGTGTCCGTCCTACTTTCTCCGTTGAAGCTTCCACAAAACTTTGCAGGTGAACGCGGAAGTTATTGGTATACAAGTTGGGCCGAGGCGCGAGACGTTCGGCCAGAACTTGTAATTCACCGTCCGCGGTTTTCACCGGTATTCCCAGCTTGAGCCGCCCCAGCAGGTAATACCAGGGTGGCGTGACGGGCGCCGCTCCCCGTTTCAACGTTATTGGTATCCAAACGTCTGCCGACCACAGGCGAAACCGCGGCGGCATGACGCCGATGACCGTGGTAGGCTTTCCGTCCAGATTGAGCACCCTGCCGACGACATCAGCATCGCCGCCAAACCGGCCTTGCCAGAAGCCGTAGCTCATGACGCAAACGGGCGCTGCTCCTACCGCAGCGTCGGCTGGGGCCGCAAACCGCCCAATTAGCGCGGGGACACCCATGAACTGAAACGCGTTTGCGGTCACGAGAGGGGCATTCACCGACTCGGGCGCTCCGGACGCGGTGGTCCACAGCGCCCGATTCATCGCCACGCCCATGATGTCTTCGAATACGCTGTTGTGTTCCCGGTAATCGAGAAATTCACTCGCGGGATACATTGTTCGGTCGCCCGCTTCATTGCTGGACGCGTCGTGAATGACAACCGAGAAAATGCGTTCCTGATGAGCGTAGGGAAATGGCTGCAGAAGCACGTTGTCAATGACGCTGAACATCGCTGTCGTCGCGCCGATACCGAGCGCCAGAGTGACGATGGCCAGTGTCGTCACGCCCGGAGTGGATCGCAAGACGCGCGCCCCGAAAGACAAGTCTCGCCACGCGTTCTCAAGTGCGGTGAATGTCCCGACGTCCCAGATGTCTTTCTTGAACGACATGCGATTTAACATAGCCTTCCTGTCCTAAGCTGGTTGCATACTGACGCTTATGCGCCTTGGTTCAGTTTCCGCTGTTTTGGCTTGCGCGAGTGTTCTGCTGGCAGATTTCACCCCCAAATGGAACGAACGGATTCCACCGTATCGTGTGATCTCAAACATTTACTACGTCGGCACGAACTATCTTGCGTCGTTCCTGATTACCACGCCGCAAGGGAACATTCTCGTCAACCCGGATTATGAAGAATCCGTACCTCTCATTCGAGCGAACGTGAAGCAGCTAGGGTTTCACTTTTCCGATATTAAGATTCTTCTCATCAGCCATTCACATGACGACCACGCGGCCGGCAGCGCGTTGGTGAAGAAAGAGACGGGCGCAAAGCTGATGGTGATGGATGCCGACGTGGCCGAGATGGAAGGCGGCGGTACGCCGGACTTCCAATATCATCAGCACTGGACGCCAGTAAAGGTGGACCGGATCTTACATGATGGCGACACCGTTACGCTTGGGGGAACGAAGCTTGTGGCGCATCTCACGCCGGGACACACGAAGGGATGCACAACGTGGACGATGGACGTGAAGGACGGCGGGCGCGTCTATCACGTCGTGATTCTGGGAAGCCTGAACGTCAATCCCGGTTACAAGTTGGCCGGAAACAAGGAGTATCCGCAAATCGCCGCAGATTACGAGAAAGCCTTTCGAACGGCAAGAGCGCTGCCGTGCGATGTTTTCCTGGGGGCGCACGGAGAGTACTTTCAGATGGATGAAAAACTCAAGAGACTGCGGGCAGGCGCGGCCAATCCGTTCATCGATCCGCAGGGGTATCGTGCTTACGTCAATGAGCATGAGCAGGCATTCCGAGCAGAGATAGCGCGACAACAAAGCCAGAAGCAGTTCTGAGCTGTGGCATACGAGCGTTTGAAATCGATTTACGCCGCGATTTTTTCCTTTTGAGGCGCTTCGAAGACGTTCATGCGCTTTGCCGCAGCGGCGGTTTCGTTGAAGAGGCGCATTTCTTTGAGTTCGAGGGTCTTTTGGGCGCTGGCAAAGGCCACCTTGTGTTGTTCGACTTGGCGATTTTCTTTCGCGTCGCGACGTTGTTCCTGCCTTTCAGCGCGCTTCTGCGATTCAAAGCCAATTTCCTCTTTTCGTCTTTCATTTCTGCGCTTTATCAACTCGGCTGAGGCGCGGGCATAGGCGCGATCATGGTGGGATTGGTAGCGTTCGTAGCGTTCTAGCTCGGGACGAACACGCATTTCGGCTTCGTTGTTAATTAACTGCTCCGGCGTTTGGGCAATGACGAGAAAACAGGCTTCGATGAGGGACGAGGCGCGGCGAGCGCACCAGGTATGCTCGGCCATTTTGCGGACGAGTTCGATTTCGACGCTGCCGACCGGATTCTCGTCGAGCATGAACTGGTTGAAGAGTTCTTCGAAGCGCTCCTGTTTTTCGTTGGGGAGCACGCGGAACGCGCCGGTGAGGCCATGGGTGGTGCGATTCTGCGCGACAGCGGCGCGACCTTCCGGTGTACGCGGACCCGTACTCTTTTTCGCGTTCTCACGGTTGGCGGCGAGCTGGCCGTTGCTGAGCTTCTTCCAAGGCATAGGTGAGTTCTCCTGGGCGGGCGTTTTAGCTTGCGCGCCCGACTGCATTGTGGAATGCGGCGGTGCGGGGATGAGCGATGGGAGGGGCTAACGCGTTAAAGAGAAAGGAAGATAAAAAAGTGGAGGAATTTGAAATAACGTGTCCTTGATCGGTCGTCTTGATTTTCGCTCAGGCGGACCTCTACTTTTCTCTTTCGTGCCAAGTTGCTCGAACAGAGCTCGCGAGACGATGCCAACCCGCCCCGTTGACGCTCCTCGGCTGCGCGTCGGTCGCATATTGTCTCTGAAAGTTTTGGGACTAAGAGACTTAACGGAATAGCTGCCGTCTATCTCTTCGAACGCGGCCACCACTCGCTACGCGTGACGGTGAACGATAGATAGGGTATCGATAGAGTAGCGGGTCACAAGGAGGAGACTTGTGACCCATTTACGCAAACTGAGGCTGGAGGAACTCCAGCGCCGTAATCATTCACAGACTACCGTAACCAGCTACATCCGGGGCCGCCCTGCCAGAACGGCGAAACAAAGCTGCCGCAGGCAATCCCGGTCAACACTGGACCGCAGGCATGGCGACAGGGTGTCGTCCTGCGGCACCGCAAGATCGTTGCAGTCTATGTCCCCGGTTCAGTTGGTCGAAACTAGGAAAGGCGCTTTCGCCGTCTTGAAACAAGAACGGCAGCTATTCCAAGGCCAACTAGTGCGACCGAGGTTGGCTCAGGGGTTGCGGCTGCTCCCGTGATGTCGAACGCATTCGGGCTGTAATCCGTCACGAAAGCGGTGCTGCCATTCGCCGGGTTCAATGAGAGCACCGTATTCGACCCCGTGTAACCATAAGCAAAACCATAAACAGTACCGTTCACGAACACTGCTGCGTCGAGCCCCAAGGCTGTCGGGCCCACCAAAGTCGCCACTCCAGTCGCGGGATTGATCTGATAGAGTTCGGGAGAATCCACAAGGGCCAAGGTCGTCAAATTTATCCCGTCAAAAGTTGCATACAGCTTTCCGCCATCCGTAAACAGCGTTTCGTCATTCACGTCAGCCGGGTTGGTGAGTGACGGGCAGGGCGGGATACCGGTGGGGCCTATGAGCGACGCGGCGCCGGTGGCCGTATTCACAGTGTAGAGGTTGCTGTTCAAATCGGTTGCATACACCCTTCCATTGAGTTCCGCAGTATAGTAGGCCAGACCGCCCAACCCCGTAGCCCCGACGACAGAGATCGCCCCGGTGACCGGATTGATCGAATCCAAATTCCCGGATGCCGAAATGCCTAGCAGATTTCCGTTCGGCCCCGGAACCACCCCAGCTAGCGGATCCGAGGTAACGGGGCCGATTTGGTTAAACGTGCCCGTACTGAGGTCCACCGTGCCGAATTCGCCTGTAAAGTTGTTGTAATTCGTACTGACTGCGTAGACCAGCGTGTCTGCGCTGGCTGAAGTGGTGAACAGGACAAGCGCTAGCGACAGGAACAGTTTTCGTTTAGCAAGCATTTGTAGCCCCTTGGCCGGATGGGATCGTTTCGGAACGCCGGGCCAAAAAGCGGCCATGGTGTCATTCATTTTGTCTCCTATTTGGGCGTCGTGAGCAAATCAGCCGCCCTCATCTAAGGAGGCGCAAACGGCGTGGCGAAACTATCATCGAAGCCACGTGTTTTCCTTTCGGGGCGCTATAATGTGCGCCAATCGGTCTATGCAGAGGGAAGCCGAACAGCACGGAGCGAAAAGCTCATCTGCGGACGTGAGCCAGCTTCTCCGAGCCTGGAGTGATGGCGACCGATCCGCGCTCGCCCGGCTGACGCCTATCGTTTATGAAGAACTGCGGCGTCTTGCGCGGCATCATCTGCGCGGCGAACGCGCCGGTCACAGTCTACAAACCACAGCATTGGTGAATGAAGCCTACATACGGCTAGTGGACTACACCCGCATGCAGTGGCAGGACCGCGCGCATTTCTTTGCAGTATCCGCCCAGTTGATGCGGCGCATTCTCGTGGAGCATGCGCGGCGGCACAATCTGAAGCGCGGAGGCGGCGTACAACACGTTTCGCTGGACGCCGCAGCTATGGTCGGCAGCGCGCGGGCCGCGGATCTGATCGCGCTGGACGATGCGATGAGCGCGCTGGCCCATATCGACCCCCGCAAGGCGCAGGTGGTGGAACTCCGCTTCTTTGGCGGGCTTAGCGTTCCGGAGACCGCGGAAGTGCTCAAAGTGTCACCTCTGACCGTAATGCGCGACTGGAGCACGGCGAAAGCATGGCTTTATCGAGAAATGACAGGCGGGGCCGCCGGTGGACCGTGAGCGATGGAAACAAATCGATGAACTGCTGCAATCCGCATTGCAGCACTCCCCGGGTGAGCGTGCCGCGTTTGTGCACGAAGCGTGCGATGGGGACACGGTTTTGGAACAGGAGGTCCGCTCGCTCCTCCATTCGCACCGGGAGGCCGGAAGCTTCCTTGAAAATCCGGCTATCGAGGTAGCTGCGCGCGCACTTGCTTTCAGACAGGACCAAGAGACAAGAGAGAGCGTCGATTCGCTCATCGGGAGAACCATCTCGCATTACCGCATTGTCGAAAAACTTGGCGGCGGCGGCATGGGTGTCGTTTACAAGGCTGAGGACATCCGGCTTGATCGAATGGTTGCGTTGAAGTTTCTCCCGGATGAAGTTGCTCGCGATCCTCAGGCGCTCACTCGTTTCCAACGCGAGGCGCGGGCTGTTTCGTCGCTCAACCACCCGAACATCTGCACGGTTCACGATATCGGCGAGCAGGACGGCCGAGCCTTTATGGTCATGGAATATCTGGATGGTGCGACGCTGAAACACTTCATCGGCCGGCGAGCGTTGGAGACGGAAACGCTTGTCGGTCTCGCAATCGAGATATCCGATGGCCTTGATGCGGCGCATACGAAAGGAATCATACACCGCGATATTAAGCCGGCGAACATCTTTATTACGAAACGTGGAAATACAAAGGTGCTCGATTTCGGGCTGGCTAAGATTTCGGGCCTCGATCTTGGCGAGGCGCAACCGATCGCGCCCGATGGGATCACCAAAGCGCGCGAACAACTCACGGATGCGGGCGTGGCGCTGGGAACCGCGGATTACATGTCTCCGGAGCAAGCGCTGGGCAAGCCGCTCGACGCGCGCAGCGATTTGTTCTCTTTCGGCGCGGTGCTCTATGAAATGGCGACAGGAGTTCCTCCCTTCGCGGGCGAGACCGGCGCGGCGATATTCGATGCGATTCTGCACCAGACTCCTGCGGCTCTCCGAACCCTGAATGCCAAAGCGCCCGAGAAGCTGGAGCGCGTCGTCTCCAAATGTTTGCAGAAGGACCGCGATCTGCGGTATCAGGATGCCTCTGAAATTCGCGCCGATCTCGAACGCCTGAAGCGCAATGAGGACTCGGTGCTTCGTCGAAGGCGAACGCGGCGTTTCGTCTTGCCGGGCGCGGTACTGATTTGCATTGGGATCGCGGGTTATCTCCTCATGCGCCCGTTGCCGCCACCGCGCGTATCGGGTTTCGTTCAGATCAGTGACGATGGGCGGGGAAAGGGGCCCTTCCAGGGTGCTATGGTAACCGACGGGCCACGGCTATATTTTGCGGAAGGCTCAGGCATGGCGCACGCCATCGCGCAAATTTCCACCGCCGGCGGGGAAACAGCTTTGCTACCGGAAGCACCGGTCGGTGAGCCAGAAGTCCAGGACTTCTCGCCACACTGGTCCGAATTATTAGTTTCTAATTACATGGGATTTGAGCACGAGCTTGGATGGCCGTTATGGGTCATGCCGGTGCCGGCAGGGGCGCCTCGCCGAATTGGGAATATTTTGGCGACCTGTGCCGCCTGGTCTCCCGACGGGCGAGAGATTGCCTACGTCACCGATCGAGATTTGTATCGCTCCAAGCGCGATGGAAGCGACGCCAGGAAGCTCGTTACCCTCCCGGGGACGGCATGGTGGCTGCGTTGGTCGCCTGATGGGAGCCACCTGCGATTGACGCTCGGCAATCCCCTTTCCCGCATCGGCGCGCTTGCAATTTGGGACGTTTCAGAGGATGGAACACGGCTTCATCCTTTCTTAACCGATTGGAACCAGTCCTCGCCAGCGTGCTGCGGCAACTGGACGCCCGATGGGAAGTACTTTGTTTTTCAGGCTACCCGCAACGGCAAAACTGAGATTTGGGCGACTCGAGAACAAGGCAGCCTGCTAGACTCATTCCGGAAACTTGATCGCGAACCAGCACAAATAACCGCCGGACAGTTGAACTCACTGATGCCGCTGATTAGCCCGGACGGCAAAAAGCTTTACGTGGTCGGCCAACAACTGCGAGGCGAGCTTACCCGCTACGATTCCAAGTCCAGGCAATGGGTATCCTATCTTTCCGGAATTTCGGCGGAGTTTGTCGATTTTTCGCGAGATGGGCAGTGGATCACCCATATTGCTTCTCCGGGGAATGCTTTATGGCGGAGCAGAGTAGACGGCAGCGATCGCCTTCAACTCACCGCGTCTCCCATGCAGGTTTTGTGTCCAGCCTGGTCACCCGACGGCAAACGAATTGCCTTTCAGGCCATGACGGCAGGCAAGCCTTGGAGGATCTACCTGGTTTCCGCAGACGGTGGAACGCCTGAGCCGCTGTTTGAGGAGCAATTCGGCCAAGATCGTCCCAACTGGTCTCCGGACGGAAAGTCTATCCTCTTCAGTTACGTCCCAGGGCCTGACGCTGCTCACGGAATCGTTGTCCTGAATCTGGTGACCCACAGAGTAGAGCGCGTGCCCCGGTCGGAGGGACTCGTCTTAGCCGAATGGTCGCCGAACGGCCAATACATCGTTGCCCGTACCTCAGATCATCAGGCACTGAAGCTCTTCGATTTCAAAACTCAAACCTGGACGGAACTGGCGAGGCGTGAACTGAACTGGCTGAACTGGTCGCGAGACGGCCGGTATGTCTATTTCGAACAGCACGGGGCTCAACATGGCGTAATGCGTGTCGCCGTGGCCAACCACAACATAGAGGAGATTGTTAGCTTGCAAAACGTGAAGCGAACAGGAGTGAATGGAAGCTTCTGGTTCGGCCTTGCTCCAGACGACTCGCCCCTGGTGCTACGCGACATCGGAACACAGGAGATCTACGCGCTCGATTGGCATGCGCCGTAAGCTGAGAGCAAGAACATTCGGGTCGGAGTTACCGAACTGTCCAAACAGCTTTGTTGCGTATCGTTGAGAGTCTGGTGTGAAAGGCCCGGCTCTGGCCCTAAACTCGCCGTGGCAGCAAGCTCCGGTCGGGCTTCTTGACCGCTTTCGGCCGATCCCATGTTGCTTTATGGGGCTAGCAGATTTCTGGACCGTGAAAATGAATCTTCAAACTTGCCATCGAAGTTGTAATAGGTTATAAAGAAATTCAACCCGCCAGCAGCGTGCTGCTGGCCCAAGGGCCGTGGAGGCGCAAGCTTCTGCGGCCTTTGCTTTTCAGGCGGCTCCTCTTCTGCGTACCATTGTTTACGTTGACGGCTTCAATCTTTACTTCAGGCTGGTCGAAAAAAGACCAGCCCTGAAATGGCTCAATGTCAAGCAACTCGCCGAGACAGTACTCAATCCGGCGAACGTAGTGGTCGCTGTCAAATACTACACGGCCCGCGTTTCCGGCCGCGTTGACCGGACGGCACCGGGACGTCAGCAGGTCTATCTCGACGCTCTGCAGACCGTTCCCGAGATCTCGATCCATATGGGGTCATTTCTGACATCCGAGAAATTCGCGGGGCTCGTAAAACCACCCGAATTCCGTCCGCGTGTTACACTCCCACAACCTTGGCCAGACGTTGTCAAAGTCCTTAAGGTCGAAGAAAAGGGTAGCGACGTCAACCTCGCATCACACTTGATAGTTGATGCTTTTCAGAATAGTTTCGATGTGGCGGCGATTCTGTCGAACGACAGCGACCTCGTTGAGCCTATCCGAATCGTGTCGCAGATTGTGAAAAAGCCGGTTGGGCTGCTTTCGCCTGTCGCGAACCCAACGCGCGATCTTGGGCAGGCCGCAAGCTTTATCAAACGCATCAGCATCAGCGATCTCGCCGCGTCTCAATTTCCCGACCCGGTCATCCGAGCAGATGGCACCGAGGTCCACAAGCCGGCGTCATGGGTGTGACCCGTACGATCTGTGGCTCCGCGCAGCAGCGTGAACGTAAGTTGAGGTTGCGGCGGACAATTCACCGGGGTGGCCCGATCGAGAACATAGCGAATCCGACCAGTGCCGCGGCGGCTGCGACAAAGACTCGGATCTTGGCGGAGGGCAGCGCGAGGCCGAGGAAGCCTCCGAGCATTGCGGGAAGCACGTAAAGAATTCCGTAGAATGCGAGTGCCTCGAATCGGCTAAGCAGGCCGTTCCAGGCCGGCGCGACTAGAAGCGAAACGGAAAATGCGACAACGACTGCCACTGACTTCCGCCCTCGAATCAACGCTCCCAAGCTTATGCCGGCGAGAAAACAGATTGCGAGGATGTATACCGCGGCCGCGAGTGTTTCGTTCCAGGAACTTAGCCGCGGCGCTGTGATCCATCCCAGGAACCAACCCAATAGGAAGGCGAGGACGATTCTTAATAACATCAGCCTGCCGAGGTCCATTGTGGGTCTTTACCGGCCAAACACCGGCACTTTATCGTAGGCTGTGGGATGGATTTTCGCGGCTCGGAACGGTCTATGATGGCACCTATGATCCTCGCGTACGTAAGGCGGCGCTGTTTTTTGTTGCTGCTGCTAGTGGTGGGCGCCGCGGGGCAGATCGCGCCAGGCCAGGGAGTGCCCGACGAAGTAACCTTCTCGAGTGGCCGCCTTCGACTCCATGGATTTCTCTGGAAGCCTGAGGGGAATGGACCGTTCCCGGCGGTTTTGTGGAACCACGGCAGTGAGAAGTTGCCCGGCTCGCAACCCGCATTGGCGCGCTTCTACACGGAAAACTCATATGTTTTCTTCGCGCCTCACCGTAGAGGGCAGGGGCGTTCTCCAGGTGAGTACATTCAGGATCTGGTGGCAAAAGCACCCCCATCGGAACGTGGGCAGGTCATGATTGAACTCCAGGAGCAAGAGGTTGACGATGTGGTGGCTGCGCTCAATTTCTTGCGCTCACGCCCTTTTGTCGACGCCAATCGGATTGCGATTTCAGGCTGCTCCTTCGGAGGTATTGAGACATTGCTGGCCGGCGAACGCGAGTTAGGAGTGAAGGCATTGCTACCGTTTGCGCCAGGCGCCATGTCGTGGGACAGAAACCCCGCGCTGGGCGGACGACTCAGGCGAGCGGTGGCGCAGGCGAAAGCTCCTGTCTTTCTGTTGCAGGCGGAGAATGACTACAGCCTTGAGCCCAGCCGTGTTCTTGCCAAAGAAGCAAACAAAAAGGGCAAGGATTTCCGATCGAAGATTTATCCGGCCTTTGGCAAGACACATCAGGACGGGCATTGGAAGTTCTGCGCAACCGCGACAGATGTTTGGGGAAGCGATGTGCTGGCCTTCCTAGACGAACACATGAAAGGCACAAAGTGATGGGCCAGGATCTTGGGTCCGATCGATGAAAAGATCACCTCGCTTAGCTCTCTTCGTTGTTGTGAGCTGCCTGTTGAGCGCGACGGCGTGCGATGAAGGCGAGCAGCTTGGAAGACAGGAGATTGCGGACTTGCGATAGGTACTCGCCCGGCGGTGTCTAACGCCCGCGCGAGTGCTTTGGAAGAACGAACACCAGCGCGCACACCAGAGCGAGAGGACCGAACAAGATCCCAGCCAGAAACCACCGCCAGAAAGGCCGGCCGCGCCAGTAGGCAATTGCGCCCGAGCAGACGGCGCAACCAAGGATCAGCGCGATCAATACAGGATGCGAAAAGAGCGAGCCTGAGAACATTCACGCCGTCCGGCTCCGCAGCTAGTGCTGCGTATCGTTCCAAGATACCCTAAACTCGCCGCAGTTTCAGCGAGCCCCGGTCGGCGCTGTACCGCAACGTTGGGCCGCCCTTGCCGATTTCGCCCCGGTAGGTCGAATGACGCCTGTCTTCCCGCAACAGCCCGGTCAGCAGACCATTGTCCACCTCCGGCGACACACGATCCAGGTCCAGGTCGAGCGTCAACCCATGATTCGGGCTGATTCCAAGGTCTACCTCTGTCCGGTCCGTGTTGAAGTCGCCTCCGCCCGCCAGCGCCAGGCGTCCAATGCGGACGCTGCCTCGATCCGCTTCCACCGATAAACCACCTTCGAGGCTCGCCACCTCGATGGTGCTGCGGTCGGTGTGCAGCCGCAGCCGTCCGCGCAGGTCGCCGATCTGTATCTCGGAGCGGTTATCGTCCACGGTGAGATCTAATGACCGCGGAACCTTAATTTCGTAATGAACTAGCGGAATCATATCGTGGTCGTCGAACCATCCGCCGTTCCGCTCGCCGAAGTCGGTTCGGATATGCACGCTGTCGGGCGTCGCATCGAACCGGATCTCGGTGCGCCGCACGCTCTCCTCCGGGTCGGAGCTTTCGGGTCGCGCGTCAATCGTCGCGAAGACTTCCACCTCTTGCCGATCCCACGGCATAATCCGCGCCGTGCCACGCTCCGAGCCCAACTCTACGCGTCCATTCGCAGTAAGCGGCACTGTCCGCCGGAATTCCTTATGAGTAGGGGCCGCGCTGAGCACGCCCGCAACCGCGAAACAGGTCATCAAGACCGACAAACTTCGGACCATACTTCACCTCTGAAGCACTTTTACGCAGCCAACCAGCATTTGGTTCAGTAAACCTGCTATCGGGCCAATTTCTTCAATTGCAGCCAACTTAGACGGCTATCGACGGGACTGCGTATCGAGCTGCTTTTTGATTCTTTCCTCGACGATGGTAAAGAACCTCTGCACATCGGCGAATGTCGTCTTGGGATCGTTGTTGTAATTCATTAGCCGATGTTCGTAATGATTGCCCTTGGCGAGGACTTCGTCGATTGCAAAACGCGCCTGCTGCATCACCGCGCCTCTGTGCTCAAACTGATTGGAGACTTCGACAGTCGCCTTCTCCAGCGCGCAATAGAGACTATACGTCTGCTGCGCTGCCGGACATTCCCGGTTGTCGGCACGATTCCACTTGGCCGGGGAATTGAGAATTTCACGCGCTCTATGTACGATGCGGAGATCGGCCTCGCTAACCGGGGGGTTGGCATCGGACGGGCCGCTGAATTTAGGGTTCTGCGCGGCCAGAGCAAGTGAAAAGAGAATCAGCAACTTCGCCAGCCGCACGGATACATGGTATGACAATTCGTGAGCTGCGCGGAGAC
The DNA here is from genome assembly GCA_963846045.1 of Terriglobia bacterium. Lineage (GTDB taxonomy): Bacteria > Acidobacteriota > Terriglobia > Bryobacterales > Bryobacteraceae > Bog-105. Next base: position 115,890 of record CAWJUL010000016.1, read on the forward strand.
GCCACGCAGTTCCCCTGTGCGAGAGTAATCAGTTGGCGGAGGATTTTGTGAAATTTGTTGCGGCTGTTCTGCTATGTGCGCCGTTGATGGCGCAGGATTCTATTCACGATGCGTTAGTGAAGCACTGGAAGGTTTCGAGCGACTTCACCATGGAGGTTGCGAAGGCCATGCCGGCCGAAAGCTACGGTTTCAAGCCAGTGCCGGCGGAGCTCAGTTTTGGACAACTGATGGAGCAGATTGCGGCGGCGAACCTCGGCGCTTGCGCGGCGGCGAGCGGAATGCAGAGGCCGGCTACGCCGGAGAAGATCGCGGCATCGCTGAAGGATGAGAAGGCTCCGGAGCCGGACAAAGACAGCGTGCTTGCCTTCTTAGGCGATTCATTCGCATTCTGTGACAAAGCCGTGGACTCGATGACGCCGGAGAAGATGAATGCTGTCGTGGGGCCGCCAAACCGGAAGATGACGGGTTTCGAATGGTTGTGGGCCTACTTCACGCATACGGCGCATCACCGCGGCCAAGCGGAAGTCTATCTCCGGTTGAAAGGCATCACTCCGCCAAAATACACGTTCTAAGCGCGCCGGCGCTTCGCCGCCCAGCCATGCAGACTTTGATGCGCGACCTGCGCTATTCCTTGCGGCAGATGAGCAACAGCCCCGGGTTTGCGCTCACGGCTGTGCTATCGCTGGCGCTGGGAATCGGAGCCACCACGGCCGTGTTCAGCGTCATCTATGCCGCGCTGATCAATCCGTATCCATACCCGACTGCGGATCGCATCGTGCGCTTGAGCATGACACGGAAGGCGGCGCAGATCGAATCGATCAATCTGAATGGCGCCCAAGTACGGCAGTTGCGCCCCTCACCCGCAATTGACGGCGTGCTCGCCATGGATTACCACGCGATGACGCTCACGGGCCGCGATTACCCGGAGAACGTGATAGCGGTGAGCCTTATCGCAAATGGGTTCCGCGATCTGGGTGTGCCGCCATTTCTTGGGCGAGGGCTGTTGCCGTCAGATGCGATAGACGGACAGGAGCCGCAGCCGGTCACTGTCCTCTCTTACAGTTTTTGGCAGACGCACTACTTTTCAAACCCTGACATCATCGGCAAGCGACTGGAATTGGACCGCAAGCCTTACGTGATCGTGGGCGTTGCCGCGCCGCGATTTACCTGGTACAGCGCCGACGTGTGGCTGCCGCTTAACCTGTCACAGAATCCCGAGCGGCGCGTGATTATCGACATGCTGCTCAAACCCGGCGTCACTCATGCCGGCGCCAATGCGGCGCTGCAGCCGCTAATGGATCAGTTCGCCCACGCCGCGCCGAAACAGTTCCCGGAACACTTCCAGGTCCGAGTGGAGGGCCTGAACGAATGGGTTACCAGGGACATCAGCGGCATGCTGTATCTGCTGTTTGGCGCGGTGGTGTTGTTACTGGCTATCGGTTGTGCAAACGTCTCTATTCTGCTGCTTGCCCGGGGAACCGCACGCAGGCACGAGTTGGCCGTGCGGTCCTCTCTGGGCGCGACTCGCAATCGTCTTTTCTTGCAGTTCTTGACGGAATCGCTGGCTCTTTCTATCACCGGTGCGGCGCTTGGCATCGGGCTGTCCTACGGCATACTCGCGGGCATTCGCGCCTTGTTGCCGAAACACGCATTTGCACCGGAAGTCGTCATCCGCATCAATGTTCCAGTCCTGGTTTTCAGCGTCGGGGTGGCGCTCGCGACTGTCCTGCTCTTCGGTTTATGGCCGGCGATGCAAATGTCGCGCGCGAATATCAGCGAAACTATGCAGCTAAGTGCTCGTCGAGTAGCCGGCAGCGCTCGTGGACGCCGGACGCACCAAGTGCTGGTAGCGGGACAGATTGCCCTGACACTGCTGCTGGTGGCTGGAGCAGGAGCCGCCATGAACGGATTCTTGCATTTGATTCGAACGCCGTTGGGTTACGATCCGCACCACGTGATATCGGTTCCCATTCCACTTCGCGACAACGCGTATGTCACCTGGGCGGCCCGTGCGAATTACTTTGAAGGACTCCGTCAAACGGTATCCGATGTGCCTGGAGTGAAGTTAGCCGCTATCTCTTCTAATGCCACGCCGCCGCACAACGGATGGGACGATCGCTTCGAACTTTTGGGAAAACCTGGCAAGGAGCAGCCAACCGCATCCATCAATATGGTTGATCGCCGCTATTTTGCCGCGTTGCGCATTCCGCTTCTGCAAGGCCGTCTTTGGACCGAAACCGAGAGCCACAACGGCTCTCACGTGGCGCTCATTAATCGGACACTTGCGCAACGCTATTTTCCAAACGGCGATGCGGTAGGACACGCGCTCAAGCTGCCGAAGACAGAGGATCGCCCGCCTGTCATTATTGCCGCGCCGAAGCTCGTCGACTCCTGGTTGACCATTGCCGGCATTGTGGAAGACGTGAAAAATGACGGCTTACGAAAGCCGATCAAACCCGCCATCTATATTCCGTATACGTTGAGCATGGGCAACTTTACGCAGATCCTTGTGAGGTCGGAAGTTCCGCCGCCGACGCTTGCTCACGCCGTTCGTACGCAGTTGGCCAAGTTCAACCCGGAGCAGCAGACATTCAAAGTGGATGACCTGGAAACATGGATCTCCGATGAACCCGAATGGCAACAAGAGCACTTGGCGGCTTGGGTCTTCGGAATCTTTGCAAGCCTTGCGCTTGTTCTCGCCGCTGTCGGGCTCTACAGCGTCGTTTCGTACACCGTCGCGCAGCGTACCAACGAGTTCGGCATTCGCATGGCAGTCGGTGCGCAGCGGGGCGACGTGCTTCGCACTGTATTCGTGTCGAATCTGCTCAGCGTGGCTGCCGGTATTGCCGCAGGACTGATGCTTGCTTTTGCGTTTGGCGGCTTCATCCAAAAGTGGGCGGCAGGAAGCTCACGCAATCCGGTGACCCTGGTTGCCGGGATCGTGCTGCTGAGTGCGGTATCCGCGTTGGCCTGCGCCATTCCTGCCCGGCATGCCACGCGCATCGATCCCGCTTCAGCGCTTCGTTTCGATTAAGCTGGGCGCTTCGTGCCACGCCTTGCTTCATGGCTTTCCGTTGCGCCGCGATGTGGACTGACTATGATCGGTGATTATGCCTGTTAGTGAGATGCTCGGCTCTACACTTGTGCCCTGGTTGTCGGTTCGCAACAGCGCAGAGGCTATCGACTTTTATGAGGCAGCTTTCAGCGCGGTGGAGGCGTACCGTCTGGAAGCGGGAGACAGTGTTATCGCCAAGCTTTCAATCGGCAGTTCAGAGTTCTGGGTGGGGGATGAATCTCCCGAGCATGGTAATTTCAGCCCGGAAACTCTCGGCGGCAGTTCCGTCCGGCTCATTTTGACAACATCCGATCCGGACGGTGTGTTTGCACAGGCGTGTGGGGCAGGGGCCTCGGTCGTCTATCCGGTAACGGAGCAACACGGCTGGCGTATCGGGCGCGTCGTCGATCCATACGGGCACCACTGGGAAATAGGTCGTCAGCTCGATGAATGACCTGGCCTCACGAACGCACATGGCTAATGCATCACCTTCACTCCTATCCATGCTCTTCGAATGCAAGCAGGATTGGGCTGCCTGGCTCGACAAGAACCACGGTGAGAGTCCGGGCTTGTGGCTGCAACTGGCGAAGAAGGGTTCGAAGCGAAAATCGGTGACGTATCGGGAGGCACTGGATGTCGCGCTTTGCTACGGCTGGATCGATGCGCAGAAACGAGCGTTCAACGACGACGTATGGTTACAGAGATTTCTGCCCCGTTCGCCAAAAAGCTTATGGTCGAAAACGAACCGCGAGAAGGCACTGGCCTTGATAGCAAGCGGCCAAATGAGTGCTGCGGGACTGAAAGCGATCAATAATGCAAAACAGTCGGGACAATGGGAGAACGCTTATGATGCGCCCAGTAAGGCCGCCGTCCCGGGAGATCTGCAGGCTGCGCTGGATGCAAGCCCGAAGGCCAAGAAGTTCTTCAACACGTTAGATAAGGCGAATCGTTACGCTATTCTCTGGCGGATACAGACCACGAAAAGACCCGAGACGCGTGCCCGGAAAATCGAGCAGTTTATCGATATGCTGAAGCGTCAAGAGCGTATCCATCCAAGAGATACGCAACATTCCTCGGAGGCTTGAGTCTTACTAGCCGTTAGTACATCGCTTAAGATCGCATTGAGAGACTGCTTCGGTTTCTCGCGATCGACTACTCGCAGTGTCCGGGAGGTTCTATGTCGAGACGATGGTATCGGGTGCCGCACATTCCGCTGTTGGCGCTTTCCTTCTTAGCTGCGGCCGCAATCCCGGTTGCGGCGCAACCGGCAGCCGGTTACGCCCGTATCCACTACCATCGGCCCGACAACAACTACGCCGGCTGGGGCCTTTATGCCTGGAATGCCGCCACCGTCAATTACAGTTGGTGTTCCAGCCAAGTCGCACAAGCGGGCACCGACAGCTTCGGTGTCTATTTCGATTTACCGGTAGACCCGACCGCCGGCGTTCCCGCCGGCCAACTCGGCTTCATCATCAACAACTGTAACCAGGGAGGCGCGAAAGATCCCGGCCCGAATCAGTATCTGCAACTCACGCAGTACACGGAAGCGTGGGTGATCTCGGGCAATACGACAGTCTTCACCAGCCAGCCCAGCGTCACGCCAATTCCAGCCGGCGATGTTCGTATCCACTACTATCGCCCCGACGGCAACTACTCCGGTTGGGGCCTTTACGCCTGGAACGCAACCACCGCCAGCTATAGCTGGTGTTCGAGTCAGGTGCCGCAAGCCGGCTTCGATACATGGGGTGTGTATTTCGACATACCTGTTAGTGGATCGAACGGCAGTCCCGCAGGCCAACTCGGGTTCATTATCAATAACTGTAGTCAGGGCGGCGCGAAAGATCCCGGTCCGAATCAATACCTTCAGGTGACTGAATATAGCGAAGGCTGGGTGGTTTCCGGCAACGTCACCGTTTTTTACAGTCAGCCGGCCGTCGGTTCAAGCCCCATTCCGTCTGGCGACGCTCGAATTCATTACAACCGGCCCGATGGCAATTACACCGGCTGGGCCCTCTACACTTGGGGCGCGTCCACGGAGGGCAACAACTGGTGTCAGAATGAAGTCGCCATAACGGGCATCGATAGCTTTGGTGTTTATTTCGATGTCACGGTTGACCCGACGCAGAATTTGGGCTCGCTCGGATTCATCATCAATAATTGCGACAACGGAGGCGCCAAGGACCCCGGTCCAGACCAGTTCCTGCAGGTCACGCAAAACCAACAAGGATGGGTGCTCTCGGGCAACTCAACGGTTTACACTACTCAGCCGAACTTGCCGGTTCCGTCCGGCTACGCTCGCATTCACTATTACCGACCCGACGGCAATTACTCGGGCTGGGGACTCTACGCCTGGAACGCGGCGACAGTCTCTTACAGTTGGTGCTCGAGCCAGGTCTCCCAAACAGGCACCGACAGTTACGGAGTCTATTTCGACGTGCCGATAAACCCATCGATAGGCACTCCCGTCGGGCAGCTCGGGTTCATTGTCAATAACTGCAACCAGGGCGGCGTCAAAGATCCCGGCCCTAATCAGTATCTTCAGGTTACCCAATATACACAAGCCTGGGTCATCTCGGGCGACGCAAACGTCTTCACAACCCAGCCCACACCGGCCCAAATTGCAGGCGCTGGTCTCTATCAGTTACAGGCATTCTGGATTGATCGAAGTACCGTCGCAATTCCCGCGGCCGGCTATCAGGCGGCTTCCACTTACTCGCTCGTTTACTCGACAACGGCCAGCCTGGGTATCGGCAACACCGGCGCACTTACCGGCGCAACAGGCGCGATTGCGCTTACGCCCTCGACAACCGGATTCACGTCGGCCGAAGCGGCGCAATTCCCGCAACTCGCGGGCTATGCGGTCTTTAATCTTCCGGGCAACACTGCTGCCGCCGCGATGGCCCAGGCTCTGACAGGACAAATTGTTGTCGCCGGGACAAACGGCGGCAGCATCACATACCTCAATGGCGTGCAGGACGCGGGCGTGCTCGACGACCTCTTCTACTATTCGGGACCCCTCGGCGCCGTCTTCTCTAGCGGCCAGCTCACTATCAGTCTCTGGGCTCCGACGGCGCAATCCGTCAAGCTGTTGCTGTATACGAACGAGAACGATACGACACCGGCGCAAACACTGCCCATGGCCAATTCGAACGGTGTGTGGTCCGTTGCTGGACAGACCTCGTGGAAGGGGCAGTATTATCTGTACGACATCTTCGTCTACGTGCCCAATCAGCAGCAAATCGTCGAAAACATCGTCAGCGATCCCTATTCTGTCGACATCGCTCTGAATGGCACGAAGACTCGTATCACCGATCTGACCGATGACTCGACAAAACCCTCAGGTTGGGATATAAGCTCTTCGCCGCCACTCGATTCGTTAAACGATTTCTCAGTGTACGAGTTGCATGTTCGCGAGTTCAGCGTCGCCGATACCAGCGTTCCCGCCGGTTATCGGGGCACCTATCTCGCCTTTACGAATCCCGCCTATTACGGCATGGATCACCTATCGCGCCTCGCCAAGTCCGGTTTGAAAGCCGTTCACATCATGCCCAGCATGCACACCGGCAGCGTTAACGAAGACAAATCGACCTGGCAGTCTCCCGGCGATCTACGCAAGATCCACCCGACGGGACGCAACAGCAGGCCGCGGTGACGGCCGTTCAGAACAATGACGGCTACGACTTCGGATACGATCCCGTTCACTATCTAGCTCCAAACGGCGGCTACGCTTACAATCCCGATAACCGTGTTATGGAGTACCGCCAAATGGTCATGGGGCTCCATAATGTCGGTCTTCGCGTTGTGCAGGACGTTGTGTTCAATCACACGTACGCTCTGGGCGAAAGCACCTTCTCCGTGCTCGACGAGGTTGTGCCGAATTACTATTACCGCCTGAACAACAACGGTCAGATCGACACCGCGAGCTGCTGTTACGACACCGCCAGCGAACACCGCATGTTTGAGAAGCTGATGATCGACACAGTCGTCACGAACGCAATTCAATATAAAGTCGACGGCTTCCGCTTTGACGACATGAGCCTGCACTTCGTCGCGAATATGCAGCACATTCAGCATGCGCTCCAGAGTCTTACTCTCGCGGCAAATGGAGTTGACGGGTCGAAGATTTACATCTACGGCGAAGGTTTTCAGAACTCGGAGACTGCTGCGCTGGGCGTGAACGCTACCCAGGAAAACCTTTACGGCGTGGGCATTGGCACGTTCAACGACCGTATCCGCGACGGCATTCGTGGCGGAAGCTCATTCGATCAGACATCGGAGCAGACACAAGGTTTTGCCACCGGCCTGTTCACAGATCCTAGTTACTACACCACAACGACCGTTGGAGAGAGCCTCTCAGCCCAACTGTCGATTCTCAACACGGAAGCCGATTGGATTCGCATCGGCCTTGCTGGAAACCTTCGCGATTGGACATTTGTAGATAGCGCCGGACAAACGGTAGCGGCGAGCCAGGTCAGTTACGGTGGGCAGCCGGTCGGCTACGCCGCGACTCCGGTAGAAGATGTAAACTACTGCTCTGTCCACGACAATCAGACGTTGTTCGATGCGGTGCAGTTGAAGTCTGCCATCCCGGGTACAACTCCGAATGGCGGAGATTCTATCGCAACCCGAACGCGACGTCAGGTACTGGCGATGAGCTTCATCGCTTTAGGTCAAGGCGTTCCGTTCTTCTTCGGAGGCGACGACTTGTTGCGCTCGAAGGACATGGATTACAACAGTTACAACTCGGGCGACTGGTTCAATAAAGTGGACTGGGCGTATCAGGGTGACCGGCCAAGCCAAAACATCACATCGCAGGAGGCAGACAATTGGGGCATCGGCCTGCCGCTTTCGAACGTGAATCAGTCGCAATGGACGATCATGCAACCGCTGCTGGCCAACTCCGCATTGACGCCTGCGCCGGCCAACATTTCAAGCTCGGCGGCTGCGTTCCAGATGTTCCTGCGGATTCGCGGCAGTTCCGCGCTATTTCATATGGCGACGTTGGCGGAAGTCCAGAACAACCTGCATTTCCTCGATACGGGATCGTCTCGGATACCCGGCGTTATCGTCATGAAGCTCGATGCGAACGGAGGCAGTTACGGACCGTACACGCATATTATTGTGGTTTTCAACGGCACTCTCAATACTGTTAATTTCCAACACAGCCAACTGCAAGGCCTGGGATTGACGCTTCACCCGCAGCAGATGTTGTCTTCCGATCCAGCCACGGCTTCTTCTTCCGTAAACGACGGAACCGGCACCGTGACCGTCGCTGGGTTAACAACCGCTGTATTCGTTTCGCAGCAGCCATAAAGAAAAAGTCATTCGGAGAAAATGATGCGTATCCAAAATGTTATGTTGTTGTCCCTGCCGATCCTTCTATGTGTTCTCGCAGTCCCCGGCCAAGCAGCCTCGCTCATCGGCACGTCTGTCACTGGCTCCCTTGTCTTTACAGGCGATCCATCGAACTACTTTGACCCAGGGTACTTCTTTGTGCCGCCGGCGGACTTGAATTCATCCGGAACAACTGTAACTGTGTCTAACAGCGACGTCGAATTCGGTTACGATGACGGAATCGCCAACGCGTATTCAGCCGATTTCACCGCCAATCAGCTAACCGTCACGGATCAAGTAGAAGGCAGCGGCGACAACGCCGGATTGACGATGATGTTCACGGATTCGGCGTTCTCGAATCAGAGCCTCGTGCTTGCATCGGCGTCCTCGCCATTTATAAACAATTATTCGCTAACAGGTAACGTCGTAACGCTCAATTCAGCGGGTGGCAGCGTCACCGCGGGACAGACCTTGACGGAAACGTTCACCTTTACGGCTGTGCCCGAACCCTCTACTGTCGGCTTGCTCTCGATCGTTGTTCTCTTATTTGGAAGTTACGCTGCCTGGCGCCGATGCCGCGTTTTGAGTGAAGGATAAGGCGGTCGCCAGCTTCACTAATGCCGCGCGAATCGCCGCTTCGTCAAAGGCGGCAAAACCGAGCAGCAGTCCTTTCGGGTCGGGGCGCCTCAAAGTAAATCGGTCAAGCGCGAGAACTGCAACGCCCAGCGTGGCTGCCGCCTTTTCCGCTTCTCTCGAAGCCATGCCATTCTTCAGGAACCCCGCCGTGTACAGACCGGCCCTGACATTTGAAATCTCGAGCAAACCGTTTAGATACTGCTTCGCTCCGTCGATCAGTGCCGCCAAACGGCTGGTGTAGAGATCGCGCATCCGTCTGAGATGGCGTCCGAGATGCCCATCCACAATGAAGTCGCAGAGCACCGCTTGGTCGAAGTTGAGATTGCGGAAGTCGGTGCGATGGCGAAACGCTACGAAATAGTCCGCTAACGATGAAGGCAAAACCACGTATCCAACGCGCAGCGACGGAAACAGAACCTTGCTGAAAGATCCGATGAAGATCACGTTCGAATTTTGGTCGAGGCTTTGCAGAGCGGGCACCGGCAGCCCTTCAAACCGATATTCGCTGTCGTAATCGTCTTCGATCACGAACGCGCCCGCACGAGCGGCCCACTTGAGAACGCTCATACGGCGCTTGAGAGACATCGTGATCCCTAGCGGGAACTGGTGGCCTGGCGTTACATACACTCCCTTGGCATTGGGGCACATCTGCTGGCCGGCAGAGACCGACAGTCCTTGTTCATCTACGGGCACAGGAATGATCTTGGCGCCCGCATTGCCGAAAGCGATCGTGGCCCCGAAGTAACCGGGATCTTCCACCCACACGGCGTCGTCTTGTTTCAGGAGAAGGCGCGCCAGCAGATCGAGCGCCTGTTGCACTCCGGAGACGACAACAACCTGATCGGCGCCGCATCGCACGCCGCGTGAAGAGCCCAGGTAATCTGCGATGGCTTCGCGCAGCGGACGATATCCACGTCCGTCGTCTTCCGTTTGCATCCACGATGGGAAGGTTCGCGCGCGCCGGGCTGCCAGGCTTCCCCAAAGTTCAGCCGGGAACTCGGCGAGGGCGGGGTCTTGCATGCTGAAAGGGCAATTCCATTCTCTGGCCACCGCGTCTATTAAGGCTTTAGGCCGCTTGTACCCCGAAATCACTCGGCGAACATAGCGGGGCGGCGTCGAATTCGTTGTCCGAATTGGGCCGACCGCTTGCACCTGATTCACCCACGTGCCCGATCCAACACGGCAGGACAGGTAACCCTCCGCTTGCAATCTTTCGAACACGCCCACCACCGTGCCGCGCGATAGGCCATACTGCCTGGCAAAATCTCTCGATGCAGGTAGTCTGCTCCCAGGCCGAAGCCGGCCCTCAAGAATCGCCAGACGCAATTCTCCATATAACCAACTGGTCAGCGTTTGCCGATGATCCCGTTGATTAAGCGTTAGTTCGAAAACGCCGGTAGTCTTAGGCACGTACAACCCCTTGGTCCAACGATTTACAGCTAAATGGCTCTTCTAATTGGACCAATACGCGATTAACATAGTATCCGATGCCTGGCCTGGAACCCCCGCAAGCATTTAGGATTATGACGAGGTCAATGAGGCTCGGAATCTACCTCTTCGGAATGGCGTCCGCCGCCGCCGGCATCCTGGATCTCATCTGGGGCGAGTTTGATCCTGCCGAGCAACCCATCCAGGCCTTCGGCGATCACATTCCCGGCGTCAAGATACTCGCCTGTTTGGCTGCGATCTGGCTGATCGCGGGAGGCGCGGCGATTCTGTGGCGCCGGACCGCCCGCAGTGGAGCAGTGGCGTTGACCGTCCTATATGCCATCTTCGGCACATTCTCGTTCCCGCGCTTCTATACGGGGCCGCACTATCTCGGCTATCACGTCGGCATCTACCTCGGCGTACTCGGCGGAGTCTGCCAGGAAGTCATTATGGTCGTCGCGGCGACAATTATTTACGCGTGGTCCTCCACTCGCGGCTCGCTTACTCCCATGGCGGCTCGCGGCTCGATTACTCCCAGAGCGGCTCACGCCGCTCGCTGGACATTCGGGCTCTGCACGGTCGACTTCGGCTTGGCCCACCTGACCTGGGTTCGCTCTGTGGTGCCCAACGTCCCCAAGTGGATCCCTTTGGGAGGAGCCTTCTGGGCGGTCATCACCGGAATCGCCTTCGTACTCGCGGGTCTGGCCATCGTCTCAGGAATTCTGGATGTCCTTGCTGCCCGGCTGCTTGCCCTGATGCTGCTAGTCTTCAGCGCGCTGGCCTTGGCGCCGATGATCTTTGCCGCGCCTCACCGTCATGGGTCTTGGGGCGCCAACGCGTACAATCTGGCTGCCGTCGGGGCTGTATGGATCTTTGCCGAATCAATCGCGGGCCGGCAGGCAGACCACGGACAGCTACGGGCAAATGGCCCTGATTTAGAGCCACAATTAGCTTAATGCAGACACTGTCGCCAACCAAAGACGATCTGTTGGTCAGGGAAGCTTCTGTCCCCGTGAGTGGCGTCCGCCTTGAATCGATCGATCTGTTGCGTGGAGTTGTCATGATCCTCATGGCGCTAGACCACACCCGCGATTTTCTTGGCATTCCCGGCATCAATCCAACAGATCCCGCCCACACCACCGTCCCGCTGTTTTTCACGCGCTGGGTCACGCACTTTTGCGCGCCCGTCTTCTTTCTGCTCACCGGCACCGGCGCCTATCTGTCGTTACGCAGAAAATCCAAGCGTCAGTTGTCGCATTTCTTATTAACTCGTGGCGTATGGCTCATCTTCCTGGAGCTGACGCTGTTTCGCTGCTTGGGATTCCAATTTAATTTCGACTATCACACAACGCTACTCAATGTGCTTTGGGCACTTGGCTGGGCAATGATCGTCCTTTCCGCGCTGGTCTATATGCCCATGCCGCTCATTGCCGTGTTTGGCCTCGCAATGATTTTTGCGCACAACTTATTGGACTCGGTTCAATCGTCGAATCCGGTCTGGACGATTCTGCACAATTGCAATTTCATCTTGAACTCTCACCAGCACACTGTTTTCATCGCATACCCGCTGATTCCATGGATCGGAGTCACGGCGGCCGGCTATAGTCTCGGACAAGTCTATGGGTGGACAAGGCAGCGCCGCAGAGCATTCCTGCTGCGTGCCGGGATCCTGGCCACCGGTTTATTCGTGATTCTCCGGACCATCGACGTTTATGGCGATCCGCTTAAGTGGAGCACGCAAAAGTCTGCAGCCTTCACTCTACTGTCATTCCTGAATACAAATAAATATCCACCCTCTCTCTTGTTTTTGCTGATGACGCTTGGCCCCGCTCTGGTATTTCTGTGGGCCGTCGATGGACGCACCCCGCGCTTCCTGCGCCGGGCACTAACCTTCGGCAGAGTGCCGATGTTCTTTTTCCTGGTGCACATCCCGCTTATACATGCGGCCGCGGTTCTCGTCTGTTACTTGCGGTATGGGCATGTTTACTGGATGTTCGAATCTCCCACCCTGGCGCAGTTCCCGTTCACTTCGCCGCCCGGCTGGGGATTCTCGCTGCCGTTTGTCTATCTGGCCTGGATGTGCGTCGTACTCGCTTTATATCCCGTTTGCCACTGGTTTGCAGGTGTAAAGCGGCGTCGCCGCGAGCCTTGGCTTCAGTATCTGTAGACCCAGCCGGCGCGCATCCATTTGCGCAAACTTTGCAACCCGCCGCTCCCCCGGATTATTTTTGGTCTCCCAAACGATGGGACCGTGGAAGACCACACGAGTCACTCTGCTGCGAGATGCCATTCACAGCATGACGCCGTATCGCGGCATCGGCGGCAATATCGCGTTAATAGAAATCTTGCCCTTTTACGTCCGTACCCGAACTCTCCTGTCGGCTGCTTCTGCATCGCTCGCGTTGGACAGTTCTAGTAGTACTTCACAACCCCTCCAATTTGTTGCTATGCTCTTGAAACATCACGGGCATGCGCAAACGCGGTGAGAGTACGCCAGAGTACCGTCCAGAGCCCATCGCGGGCCTTAGCCGCGCTGCGCTCGACGAACTCTTCAGCGTCACCTACGAGGAACTTCGCCGTTTGGCTTCATCAGTCAAACACAACGATCCGAATGCTACCCTGAATCCCACCACGCTCGTCCATGAGGCGTGGATGAAGCTTGCCAAGTCGCCATCCTTTGCGGCAACTTCCCACCTCCACTTCAAACGGATCGCTGCGCGAGCGATGCGCCAGTTACTTGTTGAATCGGCGCGGCGGCGGCTCGCCCGGAAGCGCGGCAGCAGCACCCAACCGGAAGCCTTATCTTTCGCCTTCGACGATACGCGAGCTCTTCCGCTTCCGCAGGATCGTGACGTGGTCCGCATCGATGCCGCTCTCAACGAACTGGCTCGCCTGAATCCGCGCCAGGCGTTGATGGTGGAGAGCCGTTTTTTTGGGGGATTTGGAGTAAGCGAGACAGCGGAATTGCTGCAAGTCTCCGAGGTGACGATCATGCGCGACTGGCGTGCTGTGAAGGCGTGGCTCGGCCGTGAGCTCACTGCCGGCAGTTAGCCAATCGTTGACCGGCTTGATGATTCATGGATCGCGGAACGCTGGAAAATCATTCAGAGTGTATTTCAGCGGGCGGTGGAACTTCCCGCAGCCGAACGCCTATCGTTTACAGAGTCGGCGTGCGAGGGCGACGCAACGCTTATCGCCGAGGTCTTGGCTTTGCTCGCCGAAGATCAACGCGAGGCTATACTCGATCCGGGTACGTTGGCTGACATGGCGGCAGACGCGCTCTGCGCCGATTCGCAGCCGCCTGCCATACGAATTCGGTCCTTACAAACTCAAGGGTTTACTCGGAGAGGGCGGGATGGCGGTTGTTTATCTCGCGCGAACGAGAAGATCTCGGCAGTGTCGCGGCTATTAAAGTTTTGCGCGACGCGTGGATGTCTCCTGCGCGACGGTATCGGTTTGCCCAGGAGCAGCGCACGCTGGCCCAACTTACTCATCCCTTCATTGCGCGACTTTATGATGCCGATACCCTGCCGGACGGCACTCCCTGGTTTGCGATGGAGTGCATCCTCAATGCGATTCCTTTGACGCAATACTGCCGGGAACACCAAAGCACTCTTGAACAGACGCTGCCACTGCTGAGATCTGTTTGTGAAGCCGTCCAATACGCGCACTCGTGCGCTGTGATTCATCGCGATTTGAAGCCGTCCAATATTGTGGTGCAGCCCAATGGGAGCATCAAGTTGCTCGATTTCGGTATTGCCAAACAACTTGATACCGCGCGGGAACCGGACATGCCACAATAACGGGTCTGCGCTTGATGACACCCGCCTACGCCGCGCCTGAACAAATCAGAGGCGAACAGGTCGGGACCTATACCGACGTCTATGCGCTTGGTGTCATTCTTTACGAACTGCTGACGCTGCGCCTGCCATTCGATTTCTCCAACTGTTCGAGCGCCGAAGTCGAATTGTCCGTTCTGAACAATGAAGCGGAAAGGCCTTCTCTGGAAGGAAGAAAGAAGCTGCCGAAGGGGCCGTGGACCGATCTGGATGTCATCTGCCTGAAGGCGATGCACAAAGATCCGAAACGGCGTTACCAGTCGGTTGAGGCGCTGAGTCGCGACATCGATCACTGCCTTAAGGCCGAACCTCTGGAAGCGCGCCCCGACAAGATTTCTTACCGTGCGCTCAAATTTGCGCGCCGAAACGGCCGCTCTCTGGCAGTACGAGGTCTCATTCTGGCCTGCGTCTCGTGCTTGATCTTGTTTTATACGATACGCCTGGCTTCTGCCCGCAATGCCGCTCTGGCTGAAGCGGCGCGCACGCAGCGAATCTTGTACTTCACTCTCAATCTGTTCAACGGAGGGGATCTGAGTGTCGGGCCGGCCGATGATCTCCGCGTGAGTTCTTTGATTGACAGAGGCTCGCAGGAAGCGGCAAATCTGAATCGCGACCCGGCTGTGCAGGCCGAGATGTATGAAACGCTGGGCGAGGTCTATCAGAAGCTGGGTGTCCTCGACCGCGCCGACGCCCTTCTCAGCCGGGCGCTCGATCAGCGCCGCAAGCTCTTTGGTTCGCGGAATAGCAGTGTTGCGAACAGTCTGGTAAGTCTCGGCTTGTTGCGGTCAAGTCAAGCCCGTTTTACAGAAGCGGAACAACTGGTGCGCCAAGGACTCGAGACGAGCCGCGACGTTCTGCCGCGCCGGCCATCTCGATATCGCGGCGGCGACACATGCCCTGGGAGTCGTGTTTGAAGATCGCGGTGCTTATAACGATGCGGCGGAACGTTTCCGAGACGCCGTAAAGCTTCGATCCGTGGCGGGCAGCGATGCCGCCGATCTTGCGGCCAGCCGATTCGAGCTTGCCAACGCCTATTTCTATTTAGGCCGCTATGACGAAGCGGAATCACTCTACCACCAATTGCTGCCCGCCTATCGCGGGCTATTCGGTGAAAGGCATCCCATGGTGGCGGAGGATCTCATTAATCTCGGTGCTATTCAGCAGGAACGCGCGCCAATATCAAGAGGCCGAGCGATATCACCGGCAGGCGCTGGACATTATGCAGTCTTTCTATGGCAAGGAGCACTACAAAACGGCGCACAGTCTCACGCTAGTTGCGCGCGCGCTGGAATATCAGGGCCGCTACGCCGAAGCAACCGACATGCTGCAGCGGGCGCTCCTGATCAACCAGAAAGTCTTTGGGCCCGTGCATCCTAGCGTGGCTTCCAGCCTGAACGAGCTTGGCAATATTGCCGTTCGTCAGGGCCGCTACGGTGAAGCGGCAACCGATTTCACGCGCATGGTGGAGATTTACCGCTCCTGCTATCACGGCAAGCACTATTTAATCGGAATTGCTCTGGCCAATTTGGGTGGCGTGTTCATGGCGCGAAAAGATAATGTCCGCGCCGAACAGCTGTTTCATCAAGCATTAAACATGTACGCGCAAACTCTACCGCCGAACAACTTGAACGAAGGGATTACGCGCACCAGATTAGGGCGAGCGTTACTACGGCAGAACCGTGTGGCGGAGGCGTATAGCCAGACGCTTGCCGGTTACCGGATCGTGTCGCAACTCCAAAGCCCAACCGCTACCTACGTGCAAAACGCAAGCAGGACCTTGCCGAAGAGCAGCGGCTGCTTGGCGATTTCTGCAGCGTTAGCCTTTTTTCCCGCCGGGTATCTCCGACGTCCCAGAAAAAAATTTCTTTCCGGCCATGACAGTTTTCGCTCTCGTCTTTACGCATGGCTCTTGCAGATTCCCGATTGCGCAAGAAGGAGAACAACCGTCATGAGGCCCACACAAAAATCCCTGATTCTGATCGCCACAGCTCTTTTCTTTATCTGTCTTTTTCCTAGCGCTGCCGCCGCCCAGTCGGTTTCTGTCTCGTGTTCCCCGTGCTCCGGGCCGGCAGGCACTGTAGTTCAAGTTACTTTGAGCGGTTGGCCTTCCGGTCTTCCGGTTCAAGTTGTCGCAGCCAGCGATTCAGGAGGCGGCGGGTCTGAATCGGGGCCATCCGGGTGCCCTGGCACCAATACCAACTGTACGGCTCCTGTCACGATGCCCGCTTCTTCATTGCAAACTACATATTATTTCGTCGCACAACAAGACGGCTTCATAGTGACGGCGAGCACGACCTTCACAGTGATTCCGCCATCGTTTACCATGAGCCCTACCTGCGGACCCGCGAGGGACTTCGGTAACGATCACTGGTCAAAATTTCGCTGCCAGCAGTGCCATCGACATCTACTTCGGCGCCACCTATACCTTAGTGGGTTCGGCCATGACGGATGCGAATGGTAATTTCACCCAGCCCGTCACCATCCCGGGCGGCCAGTCCGGCCTGGTGACGGTGGAGGGCGCTTCAGGAGGCGCAGCGATCCAGCAGGAATTCACAGCGCCGTCATGCACCCAAATCGGCACCGTCACTGAAGTAACGGGCACAGTAACCAGTGGGGCCAGACACTCGCCGTAGGGAGTCCCATCGCCCTGGACGGCACGATCGCCGCGGGGCCAAATGCACAGGTGCTCATTACATTTAGCGACAATACTCAGCTCACTCTCGCCCAAAACTCCCCATTGGTGCTTGACCAGTATGTTTACAGTCCATCGCCTCGCCAAACGGTAACTTCTTCTGGCGATCGCTCGAAGGAGCATTTCAGTATGTGAGCGGACTTATCAATTCGAATCCCACTCCGCCACCCGATAACAAAGTAATCCAAGTGGCCATTCCTCCGGACGGGTCTGCAGGAGGTATCGGGATTCGCGGAACCCAGTTTATTGCTTGGCCTGGAACGGTACCGAATAGCATCGAAATCGATTTGTTAACCGGCACCGTCGCGCTCACTCCCAATCAAGCGGGGGCCACCGTATTCACTGGACCTCTCACGATCGTCATGACCGCCGCGGCACCACCACCTCGCCGCTGACTACGGCTCAGTACAACACGATCATGAACAACTTGTTCACCCCGTCATCCACGGATACGACGCCCCCAGTTGTTACTGTGAGCTTCCCTGCTGCCATCAACCACGCAAGCCGGATATTTCAATGCCAGCCAGGTGCCGGTCCAGGGAACTGTAAGCGCATCCGATCATTCGAATGTTACGGCGATTTCCTGTTCCGACTCCTTAAGCGGCCTGACGGAAGGAGCATTGACAGGCGGCGGCACAGCAGCCGCGAGTCGCACTTTAAGCGTGTTAGGGAACGGCACTCATGCGATCACCTGTACGGCGACGGACGGAGTGGGCAATACCGGGGCCGCAGCCGGTTCGGCGAACACAGCGTCCATCAACATCGACTCCACGCCTCCTTCCATTAGCGGCGCAGCCTTACCTGTGGCAAACGCGAACGGATGGAACAACACGAACGTCACAGTCAGCTTCACCTGCTCCGACTCCTTGTCCGGCATCGCGTCCTGTCCTACGGCCACAACTCTTACCGGCGAAGGAGCGGCCCAAAGTGTGACGGGAACATGCCACCGATAAGGCCGGTAACTCCGCGGCGGCAACGGTCGAGTGGAATCAACATCGACAAGACAGCTCCAACCGTCACCTATACAGGGAACGCCGGGACATATACCACCAGCCAAACGATCGCCATTACCTGCATAGCCTCGGACGCATTGTCGGGAGTCGCAAGCACCACATGCGCGAATATCAACGGTCCTGGGTCGTCCTTCGGCGTAGGAGTTCACAACTACAGCGCCACCGCGACTGATAAGGCGGGTAACACCGGCAGCGGTTCCACCAGTTTCACAGTCACGGCAGCGTGACGGTGACGTTTCAAACCTGATTCAATTAGTGGACGACTGGGAGAAAGACTGCCGTTCAGAAAGCTGAAATGGACGTTACGCTGCTTGCCGCTGATGCCGCATTTGCAGTAAAGGACAACAGGCTTGGAGATAGACTGCTTCAGTACGTTCATCCAAGAAGTCTCGGCACAATCCGGAAAGTCGCTGACCGCTCACAGGCCGCCCAGCTCATCCAGGATGCGCAGGCGTTGTTGAGGTGACAAAGCGATGGCGCAAGAGAGGCGCAGGTGCGTGGCCGCAAGATGCGTGTAGACGCAACGCTCATAGTGCTCTCACAAAGGTGCGGCCCTTTTGCTCCGGTGCCCGTCGCCAGCTTCTTTCCTTTCCAATCCAAAGAAGTACGTCGGCAAGAAGGAAAATTACCAGACCAACGAAGGCCGGCATTAAGTGAAATAGATCGAGATAGCCCACCGCAAAGTGAACGCCGATCGCGCATCCAAACCCCGCGCACCCCATCAGCGCAACGATCTCAACAAAACTGCGGTTGAGTTCCGCGCACCGCGCCATAAAGACGAGAAGGCTGCCGATCGAGCAGAGTCCGCCTCCGAAGCCGGCGCGATCGTGCGAAATAACTGCGATTAACATGGGTGAGATCCGCCGTAAGGAAGACGTATCCAACCCGATGAACCTCAGATCCGACGGCACAAATACGGTGGTCATTCCGAAAACAGCGATTGTTGCTCCGGCAAGAATGAGGCCCATTGCGGCGCAACCCAAAAGAATCCTTCCCCAAGTCGCGTAAAGATCCTCGCCTTGACAGGTCGACGCCCACGCGGAGCGAATCGAGAATTGGTCTGGACGAGAGCGCCACAGTCCAGCGGCAAAGACCGGCAGCAAAAATAACGTCGCCATTCCGTGCCAAGTATCTAAGTAACCCTGTCCGAGATACGTGAGGAATGCCAGGAACCCGATTCCGCCGGAGAAAACAAGCGCCCACCACGCCCAGGCTGCGCGTGCAGATAAAGCAAACTCGGCCAGCCAGAGGTAACCAAAGCCGATGGCCAGAAGAGACCCGCCGTACGCTACCCGGTCATGGAACATGAAGCCTAATAGATGACGATTTCCCGCATGAACCAACGCCATCGAATCCATGCCAATGGCATGGCTATCGTGCGGGAGTAACTGCCCTGAGATGGATTGCAGCACTGCAAATCCGCCGCTCAGCACAAGCGACACACCGGTAAGCGCGATCAAAAAGCGGCCATCCCCCAGCACGGCTTCTAGCAGGCTTCGCCCGTCTCTCGCACTCTCTAACGAATTGCAATTATTGTCGTTCATGCTGCTGCCGCCACGGGCTACCGCTTGCGCGCTCGTCCTCACTTTTCGCCCAAAGCTATCGCATAGCCGGCGGCGACTTGCACCAGCGCTGCCGCTCGCGCTTTAGATCTCATACGATCCAGCACTCGCGCCAGCAGCACGAGTGCAATTACGCCGCATAGAACAATCGCAAACTGCGCCAGGGCGGTCGCGGCTTGCCGCCACGATGCAATGTACGACGACAGCACGGCGACCGATTGGTGTCCGGTGATGGCCCCGTGTATCCGGTAGGCGCCTGGGACGGTGCTCTCTATCAGCAATGTGCAGCAGATCGATAGCCAGGCGCCCACGCAAAATAAAGGCAGCGCGTTACGTCCGCACGTCATCAAGAATGGGATTCGCGGCACCCGGGACCAGATTGGACGGATGAGAAGCAACCAGCCCCCAAAATTGATGAGCCTCCACTCCGCCAGTGGCTCCTTTCCCGCTTCCCTCATGTAATCACTCTGATAATAGAGCGACTCGATCCTTAACACCCCACACAACAGAATGATGGCAGCGCCCAACCAGATAAATCTTCGTTTCTCGATCCATTGCGGCCACCGAATGTCGGGCATAACGTATCCCGCAACGAAGAGCAGTTGCCACGCCGCCGGGTTGAAACTTCCGTTTTCCGGTTCCAAAAGTCCGAGTGGCAGTAGTAACGGTGTGAGCCCGCGCCGGTGTAACTCGCTTTGCAGATAAACCGCGATAGAAACTGCCACCAGAAGAAGCACAGACCGGCGATGAAGCCAGCCGATCAGCGGCAGAAGTAATGTCAGCACTAAATAGAGCGCGATGACCACCAGCACCATGGGGATGCTTTGCAGCAGGAACGCGCCCACCGTATATTGAAGCGGCTTGCGTTGCAATTCAACGAAGTACGCGTCCGGAATAGTCAAGCCCGCTCGATGCGCCAGGTAGAACGTAACCAGAATCGCCGCGACACTGGCGGCATACCAGCGATAAAGCCGCCAGACACGACGCAAGGCTTTCCCGGCGATGGCGTAAAAGCCTCGCCGCTCGACGACGGTGTCGGCAAGCGATGCTGAAAATCCCGAGATAAATACGAACACCTCGGCGAAGTCGCAAATCTGCCAGGATTGCGGCGTCACATAGTGAACCCAGGCGTTTCGTACGTGATCGGCGAGGATGATCAATAACGCCAGCCCGCGCACAAGATCCACGCGGTAATCGCGCGCACGGGTCGTTACAGTTGGCGTCATCAAAAGAGGGAATCGATTCGCCGGCCTGGCTTTTTCGACTTATCCAGATCCTATCAGTCGATGCCGTCCGCCGGCCCGCGAGCCGCCGCCGCGGTCACAGCCCCAGCTTCCTGGGTGGGTGGCAATCAGGTCCGGCGTGAAACAACGCCGAGACCCCATACTGCGTCACGCGTTTTCTCTTCTGCCGCTTGTGGGACCGAAAGCCCATCCGGTTCCGATTCCCAGATCAGCGGCAACTTATCAAGCTGCTGGTAGAGATCCCGCTGCACAATTTGGAGCCGCGATTTTTGTGCAAGCATGAACTGGTCCGACCGAATCGCTTCATCAAAGGTCATTTTCTTTTCCCGCATCTGTAGGACACTGGCCCCGAATGTATCGGGACTTCGCTGCGGAATCCCAATCGATCCGAGAACTTTGTCCGCGTGCTTTTGAAACACATTCATCTGGTCGAACGACTTGCCCTCGCGCGCAACCGGGCCGAAATACTCATTGATCCACACGACGACATTCCGGTCCGGCGTGCTGCTTGCCAAGGTATCGAAGCCCAATAGGCTGTCGCTCAGCATTTCGCCTCCACTCACGACGCAGTGAACGTATACGGCGCACCCCATTTCATTGAGCACGCGAATCACCTCCGATTCAACCAGGTAGCTCCACAATGGCAAGAAAGCCGTGGCCCCACTGTCAAGAACGAAGACTCCGTTATCGGTGGCAAAGCGTTGCAGTAGATTGTCGTAACGCGCTCGAACGATCAGCCCTTCCTCGTTTAACAGGTCTAATTTCTCGACGTTTAAAGACCTGTACTGCGCGAGCGAGCGATTGACGGGATCGCCGTCGATGCAGTATACGTGGTCGCCGCGCTTGATGAGATACTCGGCCAGCCAGCTCGCAATGACGCTCTTCCCGATACCGCCTTTCCCTTGAAGGACGAGGTGGACGGCCGTCCGGCGTTTCCCGTTCGCAACTGTCCCGTTTCCGTTAATCGTTGACATCTCTACTGTGCCTCTTTTCTTCTCAAATTAGGTTGCGGTCGCTGGGGTCGCCGTTGTTGTGAATGACCCTTACATCAAAGCGAGACCGGTATAACGCTTTCCGCGCTTGCTCAAAAGGATCGTTCCCCGAAGCTGCTTTAGGCTTTTCATCGTCATCGTGCGGCGCATCGTACCTCGACTCAGCCGCGAGTTGACTGTTGAGCTGCGCTAACGCAGCACCGGCGAGTACAGCGGTTGGTCTGTCATCTTCATGCTCCGGCGGTACTTCGACGCACACTTCCGATTCGCGGAGTACGGGACTTGCTGCGGTCTCCTGACCTTCGCCCACCGGCCCTTCCGCAATACAGTCACTGCCAAATTCCGCGGCAAGTTGGCGGCGAAGTAGCTCTAAACCCGGAAGATCTTCGGCTTCATCGGCATCCGATGCCCGATGCAGTAGCTCTAAGCCGGCTGTTCCTTCTGCGGGCTCCAACGTTACCTCGTCGGGGTGCTGTAAGATGCTCTGAAGCGCGGCCTCCACCTCGCTTTCACTGCACTCGCTGATCGCGCTCGCGGCGCAGCCAAGAGTAAATGCCTCGTTCGAGAGTTCATCGGCGATCTCTTGCGGATCTTGAACCTCGGTGTCAGGCAAATTGGCAGTCGCGGGTAAAGCTGGCTCCGAAGCAAGCGCATCAGGCATCGTTGTCCTTACTCCGGATGCCAGTTTTAGTAACTCGTCCACGGCCACTGGCTTCGTAACGAAACCGTCCATGCCCGCTTCAAAGCATCTGGCCCGATCCTCGGGAGAAGCGTGAGCTGTCAACGCGTAGATGGGAAGATGAACGCCTCGCCGCTCAGCGGCTCGTATCGCCCGCGTTGCTTGCAGGCCGTCGAGATCCGGCATCTCCATGTCCATCAGAACCAGATCGAATGATTCAGCTTGGACCTTTTGCACGGCCTCTTCGCCGTTCGTGGCCGTTCGCACGCGATACCCCGCCGATTCGAAAATCTTCGTTATCAAATGACGATTCATCGTGTTATCTTCAGCAACCAGAATCGACACGCCGTTTAGGTCGGTCTGTTTCGTGGAAACTGCATCTTCGGGCTTCGCGGCCAGACCTTTTTGCTTCTCGAAGCGCGCCGTGAACTCGAATCTGCTGCCCGCGCCTACCTGGCTCTGAAAGTCCATCGTTCCGCCCATCAGGTCAACCAGGCGCTTTGAGATGGCCAGTCCCATCCCGCTCCTGCGGCTATCCGGCGCAGGCGCTCCGATGTATTGATAAGGTTCGAAGATCACCGGCCGCTGGTTGGCGCTGACGCCCATTCCTGTGTCGGCAACCGCGACGCGGATTACCACGTCGTCGGCGGATTCCGATTCAACTCCGACCGTGAGAATGACGCTCCCGCTGGTAGTGAATCTGACCGCGTTGTCGAGAAGGTTGAAAATGACATGCCGCAGCCGTGTCGGGTCGCCGCAAACCAACTCCGGTATCTGCCGGTCTATATTGCAGCGTGTTGCTAGTTTCTTAGCCGTCGCGTCTCGCTCCACCAATTTCAATGCCGAGAGAGCGCACGCCGAAATCGAGAACGGCGCGTTGTCGAGTTGAAGGCTGCCTGCCTGGATACGGGAAAACTCAAGAACATCGTTTGCCGCATGCATAAGCCAGTCAGCCGACATGCGCACTGTATCGATGTAGTCGCGCAGCTCGGGCGTCAGTTCTGTTTTCAGGGCTAAACCCGTAAAGCCGATGATGGCGTTTAGCGGGGTACGGATCTGATGGCTCATCGTGGCGAGAAACTCCGCCTTAGACTCATTGGCAGACTCGGCCACCTTAGCGCGGTCGATTTGGCCGGCAAGTTCCCGCCGAAGTCTTGCCGACTCCCTCCGCGTCCTAAGCAGGCAATAGAGGCCTACCAGCAACAGCACCGAACTTCCCGCCGTCGCTATCGCGGCCGCCGGTGAATCGCCAACCACTTTCCACGTAGGGCTGTCGGAAACGACGCGTCTCAATGACATAAGCAGGCTCCCGCCATAACCCTGAAGGTCAGCCGTGGCTAGACACACCCAGCTATATATGCTCGGAAGCGCGTTGTGCATGGTTTTCTAGCCCGGCTAACTCAGGGATTTCTTGTTTTATCGGCCAACCGCGGGTGATGTTACAAGAAAATCGCGTTCAAACACAGCAGAGATGGGACCGTGTGAGCGACCGGCGGGCTAACCTCGCGACATCAGGGTACCGCTTGGAATTTGAATACCGCGTAGGGACTCTTTCTCGTGCTCTTTCCGTCGTTGTAGGTGGGAGAGTCGTTGATATGCGAAGCGCTAATGTAAATGGCGCCGTCCGGACCTTGGCTAAAAGTGTCTGGCCACTGAAGCCGCGGGTCGGAGACGATTCGTTCCATCTTGCCATCGGGCGATCGCCGCACCACGGCGTGGTGACTCACATCGCTCAAATATAGGTTCTGTTTCGAATCGATCCAGAGACCGTCGGTGGGAAAAGTATCGGCTACTTTTTCGACTGCGGCGGCAACGCGGGAAGGCGAAGCGTTCACGTCTCTTAGAACATCGGTCTTGACGCGATAAAGAGTATTGGCTGTGACCGCTTTGTAGTAAACATACTGGCCATCGGGAGAAAGCGCGATGCCATCTGAATTAAACTGTGGCGGCTGGCCATATCGGAGCAGGCGTTTGCCATCCACAACGACTTGCACGCCTGGTTCGACCATGACGGACGGATTCCCGTCCAGTGCGCGGTGCGCGTTTCCACTCGCGAGGTCGACAATCACAAGTCCGCCATGGCCGCTATCTGTCATGTACGCGGTATGGCGCGCGAGATCGAACCGCACATCGTTGAGATAGCTGTCCGGCTTCGCAATATCGGGGCCGAACGTAATAATACGCGTCACCTGGTTGGTTTTCAGATCGATTTTCACGAGTTTTGCGCCACCCGGAACTACCACCGCCAGAGCCGGCGCCGCAGGATCCAAAATCCAAAGCGAGTCGCTGCCGTCAACGAACATGGCTTGCACGCAGACGAAATGTTTTCCGGCCGTTGCCGGTTTTAGATCCCACTGGTTCCACTCTTTGTCGGGAAACGGCTTGCTTGACCCGTCCGGCATCACTTCCACGACGGCGTAGAGATAGCGATCGGACCAAAGCGGAAAGTTGACAAAGAGCCGGCCCGTTTTGGAGACGCTGATTCCAGTGATCTGAAAATCGTTGTTCTGGTACACCTGTGTCAACGAGCGAGTTTGGGCATAGCTGCCGACAACTATCAACGCTGCAAGTGCCGCAAGGATCAGACAGGCTTTTCTAGTACTCATCAGCTCACTCCGCAAATGGGACCACCGAGCCCGCGTTATGTTTCATGACCTGGACTCAGTAGCTGTATCAGGTCTAGTATCTGCTTGCGTAAATTCGCGAAACCAAGCAGAGCCGCGACGGTAACGGAGCGGTGATCATACGTTTTCTTTGGCAATTCGGCCGCGTATCACACAGCAAGCAACAAGCAGCTCAACTTCGTCCAGCACGTCGTCAGTCTGCTGAAAATGAACGGCTGCGCCGCCGTGGTCATCCCGGATAACGTTCTCTTCGAAGGCACGGGAGAAACCATCCGCCGGAAGCTGCTGCATGGCTGTGACGTTCACACGCTGCTGCGTCTGCCTACCGGCGTGTTCTATGCAAAAGGCGTTAAAGCGAATGTCCTGTTCTTCGACCGCAAGCCGGCCAGCGAGACACCTTGGACAAAATCGTTCTGGATCTACGATCTGCGCAACTCGCCCCAGCCGTAGTCACAAAAATCTGCTTTTCCGTTTTCTCCCGTTCCACCAACCACTTACCTCATCTCCAGCACCCGCGCGCGAACACCCGCCTCTTACAGTCGTGTCAGAAAGTTGAGGTAACACCAACCAAATGGGAAAACTCCTCATATGCTGTCGGCGGACCAAAAAGAACGCGTCCGCGCGCTCGCACGCATCGGCGCAGCCGACCAGGACATCGCCGACGAACTCCAAATCCCCCTCAAGCGCCTGCAGAAACGCTTCAAGCGTGAACTCGAGCAGGCCACTGCCCAGGGCAAAACCGGCGTGCTCCAAAAGCTCTACGACATGGCCATATCCGGCTCGAACACTACCGCAACCGTGTTCTGGATCAAAGCGAAATGTGGCTGGCGCGACACCGGCAAGGCGGAAACGCCCGCTCCGGAATGGCCGCCCTTCGTCGTGCAGTGCGTGTAATAGGAGACCTCATGTTCACATCGCTCCGCAAACTCCAAGCCAATCGTGCCAACGCGCAAAAATCGACCGGCCCAACCAGCGCTGCCGGCCGCGCAACAGTCTCGCAGAATCGCATCACTCATGGACTCTTAGGACAGTTCCGCGTCCTCCAGGGCGAACGTCAGGATCTCTTCGACAATTTGCTCGAGCAGCTCATGGCCGACGAACAGCCCGACGGCATCGCCGAAATCGAGCTCGTGAAGAAAATGGCCGAGAGCATGTGGCTCGCGCAACGCGCGCGCCGCTACCAGGAAGCCTGCTTCGTCGTAAAGCCGCAAACCGGTGACCAGCTCGCCGGCAATCAAGCTGAAATCGCCGTTCGGCCCGAGCTCGAACGCTATCTCCGCTATCAGGCGCACCATGATCGCGCCTATGCGCGGGCCTCATCCGAACTCATAAAACGCAGAAACGAAAGACGAAAAGCCGCCGTTGGCTTTGAATCGCAAAAGCGAGCTGAAGCCCAGGAGGAGCGCCGCGACGCTGCCGAAAATCGCAAGAACGACGTGCACAAAATCGCCATTGCCACCGCTGAAGTGAAGTTCGAGCGCGAAAAAATCCGCACCGAAAGGGTCAAACTGCTACAAGCAACCCCCGCCGCAGCCTAAAATTACAAGCTGAACTGATCTCGGCCGGCCCGGGCTCGCTCGCCTGCCGCCGGAACGTCGACGTTGACGCGTGTCGTACCCGTATTCCTCCCTGAATATTGTGTTAAAGTATAGAAAGTAAAAATCGAGATTAAGGTAAAGACGAGGAGTATCGTTTTCTAGCATGGCCCTGGCGGTAGAGCAAAAGTCGCAGATGATTAGCAAGTACAGAATCCACAAATCGGATTCTGGATCGCCAGAGGTTCAGGTCGCACTGCTGAGTCAGCGTATCCTTCAACTCACTGAGCATTTCAAGACGCACAAAAAAGATCACCACTCACGGCGGGGTCTGTTCAGCATGATCTCCCGGCGTCGCAAGCTGCTCAACTATTTGAAAGATCGCAACCCGGAGCGCTACAAAAACCTGATTCAAGGCCTGGGCATCCGCCGCTAGCTAAACGTTCTCGGCGGGCGTGCGCAGGTTCTTTGTTCAAAGTTCCGGCAACCCGCAACAGCCGCCATGGTTGGCGGCCTTCATCCTCCAATTCTAAAGTCCTCACCTGATCCCGAATATGATCCGCGCCGTATTGATACGGCTGCGAGGAAAGGTTTTGTGATGCGGATCGCGCATCGGGAAGTTTAAATGTCACATACAGTTGAAATCGACCTGCAAGGGTCAAAGGTCTCGCTTGAGACCGGCAAAATCGCCAAACAGGCCAATGGGTCTGTTGTCGTTCGTTCGGGAGATTCGGTGGTCTTGGTCGCCGCTACCTCTGCGGAGAAGCCTAAGCCCGGCGCTAGCTTCTTCCCCCTCACGGTCGATTACCGTGAATACACATACGCCGCGGGTAAGTTCCCCGGCGGCTTCATCAAGCGTGAGGGACGTCCCTCGGAAAAGGAGATCCTCACCAGCCGCTTGATCGATCGGCCTGTGCGCCCGCTGTTCCCGGAAGGATACGGCCATGAGACGCAGATCATCGCCATGGTGCTTTCTGCCGATCCGCTGCAGGATCCCAGCATACTCGCCATCATCGGCGCAGGCGCCGCGCTCGCCATCTCCGATATTCCGTTCCATCATGTTCTGGGCGGCGTTCGCGTCGGTCTCAGAAATGGTGTCTACACCGCTAACCCCAGCTACGACGCCACCAAAGACGCCCGGCTCAACATCGTTGTTGCCGGTACGGAGCAGGGAATCGTCATGGTTGAGGCCGGCGCGAGCCAGGCCACCGAAGCCGAAGTCGTCGAAGCCATTGAGTACGGTCACGAGTGCTGCAAGAAAATTGCCGCTGGCATTCGCGAGCTGATGAAACTTGCGGGCAAGGGCAAGCGCGAATTCACCTCGCCGGCGACGAACCAGGAGATGCTGACTAAGATCTCCGATGCCGTTCGCGCCGAACTCAGCGACGCGCTCAATACGCAGAAATATCCAAAGCTCGACAGCTATCACCGCGTCGACGCTGCCAAAGAAAAGGCCGTCGCGCTGTTCACCGAAGACTCCGAGAAGGCCGAAGCCGGTAAAGTCTTCGATGCTCTCAAAGAACGCATCTTCCGTGACGAAATGCTGAAGGACCGTCACCGTCCCGATGGACGCAAGTTCGACGAGATCCGCCCCATCACCTGCGAAGTTGCCGCATTGCCGCGCACCCACGGGTCGGCCATCTTTACCCGCGGCGAAACGCAGGCGCTCGTCACCACCACCCTGGGAAACAAGGACGACGAACAACGCATTGAGATGTTCGACCTGAGTGAAACATCGAAGCGCTTCATGTTGCACTATAACTTTCCTCCATTTAGCGTTGGAGAGGTTGGATTTATGCGCGGGCCGGGTCGGCGCGAAATCGGACACGGCGCACTCGCCGAGCGCGCGCTTTCACCCGTTATCCCGGACGAAAAGAGCTTTCCCTATACCCTTCGCGTAGTTAGCGACATTCTTGAATCTAACGGTTCAAGTTCCATGGCAAGCGTCTGCGGTGGCACTCTGTCCCTGATGGACGCCGGTGTACCGGTCGCGGCACCTGTTGCGGGTATCGCAATGGGTCTCGTGCTCGAAGGCGATAACTACGCCGTCCTCACTGATATCGCGGGCGCCGAAGATCACTACGGCGATATGGACTTTAAGGTCGCGGGTACGAAGGACGGCATCACCGCCCTGCAGATGGACATTAAGGTCCCGAACGTCACTACGCAGATCATGAAGGAAGCATTGGAGCAGGCGCGCAGAGGCCGTCTAGAAATCCTCGACAAGATGAACGCGGCCCTCTCGACGCCGCGCGCGCAACTGTCTCAGTACGCGCCGCGTATCTACACGACCAAGATTCCGACCGACAAGATCCGCGAACTCATCGGCCCCGGCGGCAAGATCATTAAGGGCATCATCGATCAGACCGGCGTCAAGATCGACGTCTCCGACGACGGAACCGTGAACATCTTTGCATCGGATGGCGATTCCGCCAATCGTGCTTTGCAGATGGTTAGCGACATCGCTGCGGTTGCAGAGGTGGGCAAGACCTATCTCGGGAAAGTCGTGCGCATCGCCGACTTCGGCGCCTTCGTCGAAATCTTTCCCGGCACCGATGGCTTGCTGCACATCAGCGAAATCTCCGAAAGCCGTATCAAGAACGTTCGCGACGAGTTGAAGGAAGGCGACCAGATCCTGGTCAAGGTCCTCGCGCTCGAAGGCAACAAGATCAAGCTCAGCCGCAAAGCCATTTTGAAAGAACAGCGAGAGAAACTCAGAGTTGGCGGGGACAAAGGCGAGTAATCTCGTCAAATCGCGCAGTAAAGAATAGGCCTAGTACCCGCTATTATTAGACAGGTTGTTACAACAAGAAATCCTGGACACAACCCGCTTTGATTTGTCTCCGCTATGGGACGCGCGTCTGGACCCTCTATTCTGGCAGGCTCAGCGAATTGGAGTGCAGAGCGCTTGGTGGGGTCACGTACCGTTCGCGTTTTGGCTGATACAGAACTTCCGCCCACGCGTGCTCGTTGAGCTCGGTACTCACACCGGTGTTTCGTATGCGGCATTCTGCGAGGCCGTAGCGCTCAACCACATGGGAACTAGCTGTTACGCGGTTGACACGTGGCAAGGTGACCAACAGGCTGGCTACTACGGCGACGAGGTCTACCAAGACCTTAAGAGCTTCCACGACGCGCACTACGGAACGTTCTCCAAATTAATGCGGTGTTCGTTTGATGCTGCTCTAGATAGCTTTGACGACGGATCGATTGACCTGCTACATATAGACGGATTACATACTTATAGCGCTGTCAAGCACGATTTTGAGTCGTGGCTGCCCAAAGTGTCGGAACGAGGGTTGGTGCTATTGCATGACACGAATGTTCGCAGGGACGAGTTTGGTGTTTGGCAACTTTGGGATGAACTAAAAAGGCGTTATCCACATTTTGAATTCCTGCATGGGTTCGGACTCGGCATCTTGGTGACGGGAAATGATGCGCCTTTTGCGGTCCAGTCGTTGGTTACCCTTAACGAAAGGTCCGCAATAGCGAGCATTCGAGATCGCTTCGCATTCCTCGGTGAGCGCTGGATCAGCGAGATGCGTGAAAGTGAGATGAGTGATAAGGCTGTGCTGGACAAAAAGGCGGCTGAAATCGAAATGGAACGGCTCAAAACGTCGACCGTGGCCGACATCGAACGGCTTAAGTCCGTAAGTACGGCCGAAGTAGAGCAGTTGAAGCGAACAAGCGATGCCGAGATTCAGCGCTTGAAATCGGCGCTTAGGGCAGAGGCTCGTGCTCGAATGGAGGCGGCGGACGAATTACGTCAGGTCAAAGCCGAGATGGAAGACAAAGCAGCGGCGCTCGAACGTGTCCGTGCGGGCTGGGCTGTCAGAATTGAGGCAGAACGTGCGCGCATCTCATTAACGGAGGCAAAGCTCAAGGCTACTTACGACGCGCTGCAAGCGAAATTGGCCGGCGCCAAAGAGCCCCGCCCGGCATCTGCTCCAGCAAACGCTAAACAACTTGTTACCGAATCCCTCGTGCTGAACGAGGACGATGCTGCTCTGATTAGAGACTCAGATCTGTTCGACGCCGCTTGGTACAAGCAGACGTATCCCGATGCTGCGGCATCGGAAATTGATGCGGTAATCCACTACTTGACAGTTGGTAGACCAAAGGCTTACCACCCCAGTCCTCTATTCGACTCGGAGTGGTATCTGAAAAGGCATCCCGACGTCGCAGCCGCCGGTGCTGAACCCTTCGCGCATTATCTTCGGTTCGGCCGTCATGAGCAAAGGGAGATTCACCCTTTAGATCTGGATATGGTCCCGGAACAGGACGATGCCGAGTTGATCCGCCTAATGCGGCTGATCTCGCAAACGGATCTTTTTGATCCGGAATGGTACTTGGCGCAATATCCCTATGTTACTGCCTCCGCTGTAAGCCCGCTGTTGCATTACGTCAAGCAAGGCGGTATTGAGGGCAGGAATCCAGGACCGTTTTTCGACAGCGCTTGGTATCTCAACCGCTATCCAGATGTAGCTCAAGCAGGGTTGAATCCGCTCGTGCATTACGCCGAATGGGGATCGTCGGAAGGTAGGGAGATCCGGCCCGTGAATTTCGTTAATGCAGAGAGTGGGTCGGTACCCGCCATGCGGATGGTGGAAGCACACTACTCGCCTTTGCAGCCATTTGATGCAGTAGTTGTTCAAAGCGGGAAGCTGAGAGTCAATCTGGTGACCGATAGCATAAGCTCTGGGTCGCTGTTCGGCGGAGTTGGTACGGCGATAATCTTTTCCGCTCTCGTCTCGAAACAGCTTGGGGCGGACCTTCGAATCATCACACGGACCGAGCGAGCCGACCTAACTGATTTATCAAGCGTCCTTGCAACAAACAATATAGAACTGGGCTGTCCGGTTGAAGCTATTCATGCGCCGCGCGGCGCATGTAGGTCAGTGCTTTTCTCCGATTCCGATTTCTTCATCACGACCTCGTGGTGGACGACTCGATCGGTAAGCGGAATTGTTGAGAAGCGAAGAATTTTTCATCTGCTTCAAGAAGACGAGCGGATGTTCTACGCTTTTGGCGATGAACGGTTGCGCTGCCAGGAGACCCTTGCCGACCCCGATCTTACAGTAATCGTAAACTCCCGATTGTTATTCGAACACCTCGCGTCTGGGCCCGAAGCTCTGCCCAATTTGCAAGCGAGATCTCGTTGGTTTGAACCTGCGTTTCCGGACACACATTATTACTTAGACCCGGTTCGTTTACTCGAGAAGCGGAAGAAAAACTTTTTTTTCTATGCAAGACCGACTAACATACGAAATTTGTATTGGAGAGGTTTGGAAACCATCAACGCCGCTATGGAAGAAGGCATCCTTTCGGCGCGCGACTGGGACATCCACTTTGTTGGACGCTCTTTAGACAAGGTAATGCTCCCCGGTAACTTGATTCCCACATTTCGAGAGAATCTCTCTTGGAGAGAGTACGCCGAGTTAGTGCGGCAGATGGACTTGGGACTTTGTCTGATGGATACGCCGCATCCCAGTTACCCGCCGCTCGACCTTGCCGCAAGCGGATCGGTTGTGGTAACAAATCGTCATGGGAACAAGCAATCGCTGGCAGGCTACTCGCGTAACATCCTCTGCAGCGACAGCACTGTAGCGGCGCTAAAGGACGCCTTAAAACTAGGGGTATCACTCGCGTCCGACTCGCAGACACGCATTGCGAACTATGTTCAAAGCAACATCTTACGGGACTGGAACGTAGCACTTCGACCCACGGTAGAGACAATTGCCGCTCAAATAAAAACCGTCGGGTCGCACTGATGTTTACAGCCGTACCTCAGCGGCCATTTCGCTATGCCAATCCTTGGGATATTCCTGTCGAGCAGCGAATCGCCGCACTCTGCGCAAGGTCTCGGAGGATTGCTTATTTTTACCCACGCCCGGATACAAGCACGTTTCGCTATCGCGTGTTCAATATGGTCGAAGCGCTGACAGCCTCGCCGGAATTGGATACTTCGGCTTCTTTCTTCAGTCACGACGATGCTGAATCCGCAGATAGATTCCTCGAACGTGCTGATGTTCTTGTTATCTGCCGGGCCTTTTATAACACTTCGGTCGGCAGGATAATCACAAAGGCAAGGGCAAGAGGAATTCGTGTGCTGTTCGATGTGGACGATCTGATTTTTGACTCGCAATACACACATCTTGTACTCGGAACCTTAGACTTGAAAATACAGGGCGATGATGTATGGGATCACTGGTTCGGCAGGATTGCGCGACTGGGCGCAACACTTCGAATGTGTGATGGTGTAATCGTCACAAACTCGTTTCTGGCCGAAAGAGTCCAGTCGTTCGCTCCAGCGATGCGGCCGCGCATTGTTCCAAACTTTCTGAATAGGACACAACAGGGTGTATCGGAGGAGATTTTCACTTCGAAGCTGGCGTCCGACTTTGCGCGGGATGGCACCCTTGCAATCGGTTACTTCAGCGGAACGCCTACTCATAATCTCGACTTCCAAATAATCGCCGACCCGCTTGCTAAGCTGCTTAACGAGTATCGGCAGCTCATTATTCGAATAGTTGGTTTTCTGGATCTTCCCGCTTCCCTTGCCGCTCATAAAGAACGGATCGAGTTTATTCCTCTGCAGGACTTTGTCAATCTCCAGCGCTTCATTGGACAGACCGAGATCAATGTTGCACCCCTACAAATGAATGATTTCACGAACAGCAAGTCCGAACTCAAGTTCTTTGAAGCTGGGATTGTGGGAACCTTAACCGTTGCCTCGCCGACTTTCACCTTTGCTGCCGCTATCCAGAATGAGCGGACCGGCTTGCTCTCGGGCGCTCATGAGTGGGGAGAGCGGCTTGCCCATGCTATCGACACCGTTGCGGACCGGCAACGTTACAGCGAGATGGCTGAGGTGACTCACGAGACTGTCCGAAATAACTACGCCTGGGATTCTTTCGGCGAGATCATCCTCGCGGCAGTTTCGAAGACCGGCGACGCGCCCCCTTGCGAATGCCCGGCGACCAGTTTTAGCGGGCGGGCACGTTAAGTTTTCTCAATAGACACTTAGTGTGAGAAGAATGGGGTGGATCTGTCACAAAGGTCCAGAGAAGCATGTTTAAGCCAGCTTTAGCGTTGATGTTTCTTTTCCTCGCTTGCTCTTATCGGCTGTCTGCGCAGGGCGGATCGACTTTCGTGCCGGTAACACCGTGCCGCATTGTCGATACACGCAACGCTGCCGGACCCTTTGGTGGGCCTGCGCTCGCCGCCGGTAGCCCCAGAACATTCCTGATTCCGTCATCGACCTGCAATATTCCCTCTAATGCGTCGGCATACTCACTGAATTTTACGGCGATTCCTTCTTCCGGCTACGTTCGATTTTTAGCAGCATGGCCGGCCGGCCAGCAACAGCCTCTCGTGTCAACGCTTAACGACCCGTTGAACGCTCCCCTAGCTAACGCTGCGCTGGTCCCCGCAGGCACTAATGGCGGTGTCAACGTTTATGTGTCCGATCAGGCCGACGTCATCATCGACATCAACGGTTACTTCGTTGCTCAAAGCAGCTCCACCAGCACCGCTGTCGGGACTGGCGCGTCCAGTTCCGGCACTCAAAACACAGCCGTTGGATACAACACTCTTCAAGTGAATTCTGGCGCGTCGAACACGGCCGTAGGATCGTTATGCGCTGTCGTCGAACGGAACCGGAAGCAACAATACCGCTCTGGGGGCGAGCTCATTACTGTCGAACGGGCTTGGCTCTGCGAATACCGCGCTTGGAACGCAGGCCTTGGTCAATAATCTTGTCGGCAGCGACAACACTGCTGTTGGATTTTCCGCGCTTGACTCGAATGCTACCGGATACAGCAACGTTGCGGTTGGTGCGGCATCTTTATGGAACGCAGTTTCGAGCAGCTATAACGTTGCCATTGGGATGAACGCGCTATACGCGGACACTCTGGGATCATCGAACATTGCGATCGGTTATCAGGCCGGGAACAATATCACGAGCGGCAGCTACAACATAGAGATCGGCAACACCGGAACATCGACGGACAGCGGCGCCATCCGCATCGGCACAGCGGGGTCGCAAGGCTCCGTGTACATTGCCGGGATATCTTCGTCTCCCGTATCCGGCGCGTCGGTTGTCGTCAACTCGAGCGGACAGCTTGGCGTTCAGACCTCTTCAGCGCAGTTCAAGGAAAACATCAACGACATGGGCGATGTCAGCGACGCGATCATGCAGCTTCGTCCAGTTACGTTCCAATATCGAGCCCCGGCGGCAGATGGCTCGAAGCCATTGCACTACGGATTAGTAGCCGAGGAAGTCGACAAGATCTACCCCGAGTTGGTGTTGCGCGACTCCCAGCAACGGCCATTCGCGCTTGCCTATCAGGAATTGCCTGCTTTGCTTTTGAACGAAATCCAAAAGCAACGCCGGACAATAGACGAGCAGCAACAGAAGATTCAGGAGCAGGACGCGACGCTTCAGAACTTGTCGCGAAGGTTGTCCATCCTGGAGAGTGCGTCGAAGGGCAACACTCAGTAACATCAAATTCCCAGCCCGACAATGACTCCGGCGGCAACCGCCGCGCCGCAGATAGGACCGAGGATCGGCACCCAGGCATAGCCCCAGTTGGATGATCCTTTCCCGGCGATCGGGACGAAGCTGTGGATCAGCCTTGGACCGAGGTCGCGGGCCGGATTAATCGCGTATCCGGTCGTTGCGCCGAGCGAAAGACCAATACTCCAAACAATGCCCCCGACGAGCAACGGCCCAAGCCCCGGAGCGACGCCGCCCGGAGCGAGACGTTTTGACACGAGCGCGGCCGCACCAAGCACCAGGACAAATGTTCCGATCACCTCACTCAGAAAGTTGCTCGGGAGGTGGCGGATCGCCGGGCCGGTCGAAAAGCAGGCCAGTTTCTTCGCCGGGTCAGCCGTTGCGGCCCAGTGAGGCAGATAGAAGAGGTAAACCAGAAATGCGCCCAACATGCCTCCGAGAATCTGTGCCGGGATATAGGTGAACAGCCGCTCCGCGTGTCCGGTCATCAACACCGATGCCACCGTGAATGCCGGATTCAGATGAGCGTCCGAGTCCCCAATCGATATCGCGACTGCGATTCCGGCGAAGACGGCAAGAGCCCAGCCGGTAGTGATCGCCAGCCATCCAGCACCTTCTGCTTTGGAGCGGCTCAGCAGCGCGCCACCCACAACTCCATTGCCCAAAAGAATCAGCACCATGGTGCCTACAAATTCGCCCATCACAGCCGGACTTAGCATCGCTCTCCTGATCGCATACCTTTGATTTATTGCGTCCACATATATTGCTCAGCCAATTGCTTGTACTTTGAAACTTGTTGCTGCTGCCAACCCGTGTCGCGGCCCAGCTCTTGCGCCATAATTCGCGCGACCAGCGGCGCTGCTTCGAGACTCGCCTTCGCATTGAGGAAGAGCGCCCGCGTTCGACGGGCCAGCACGTCCTCCACGCAGCGCGCCATTTCCTGGCGACATGCCCAAACCACTTCCACACGGCGCATCGGCAGTGCAGGATGTAACGGCTGGTTCAACTCAGGGTCCAAGCTCGCCATGGCGTCGAGGAGCGGCAAATCTGCGCCGTAGACATGACCCCATTGGCTGCTCGCCTCCGGATCTTCGACCGCGCCATGCAGCCTGAGTTCGGCCGTGCGCGACGGCACCGGCTTCAGCCCCGCAGTCTGTGCGGCGCAATCGACAACATCCTCGCCCATTTTGCGATAAGTAGTCCACTTCCCCCCAACAATCGTGATGAGCTTCGAATGTGAAATGAGGATGGTGTGATCGCGCGAAATAGCCGCCGTGCTTTTCGCTCCCTCATGTCTGACCAGGGGGCGCTGCCCCGACCACACACTGCGAATGTCCGCTGCGCCGGGGCGGCGGCACAAGAAGCGTTCGATATGCGCGAGCAGGAACTCGCGCTCGTCGGGCATCGATTGCGGCTCTAAGGCCGGTGCGGGAACCGGATCGTCTGTGGTTCCAACGACAACGTGATCGTGCCACGGAATGGCGAATAAGACGCGGCCGTCGGAGGTGCGAGGGATCATCATCGCTCCAGTCGCGGGAAGAAAATCGCGATCGAGAACGACGTGCGTGCCTTGACTAGCGGTGACCACGGCAGGGACGCCCGGCTCGTCCATGCGCCGCACGTTGTCGGCAAATATGCCGGTCGCGTTTATCACAATTTTTGCGGCAATCGGAATCGCAGTTTTGCTCTCGCTGTCTTCGGCAGTGACTCCGCCGACAACCCCGTTCGATTTTTGCAGCGAAGTCACGGGCGCGTAGTTCAATGCTGTGCCTCCCAGATCGAACAGCGTTCGCATTAACGTTACAACCAGCCTGGAGTCGTCGAACTGGCCATCGTAATAGAGAATGCCGCCTTTCAGTCCTGCCCGCTTAATGGTAGGCAATTCCTGCCGGGTCTTATTCGCCGAGAGAATGCGTGAGTGGCCAAGGCTTTCACGCCCGGCGAGCAGATCGTAAATTGTTAAACCGATGCCGTAGAACGGCAACTGCCACGTCGAATAGGCCGGAATGATGAAGGCCATCTTGTGCGCCAGGTGCGGAGCGTTCCGAAGCAGCCGCCCGCGCTCTCGCAATGCCTCAAGTACAAGCTTGATGTTGCCTTGCTGCAGATAACGCACGCCGCCATGAACCAGCTTGGTGCTGCGGCTTGACGTTCCTTTCGCAAAATCGTGGGCTTCGAGCAGCAGCGTTTTGTAACCGCGAGAAGCAGCTTCCACTGCCGCGCCGAGACCAGTTGCGCCTCCGCCGATAACTACGACGTCCCATTCCCGCGCCGCACCAATCTCCCGCACTACGTCCTCGCGGCGAAGGCTCAAACAGGCATCCTCAAGCTTGTTCCCATTGCCTGGCGCGGTCAACTGCCCGCGACCAGTTCGCCCGGCGCGCAGCCCGATCGTTAGCGCTTGTTGCCGGAGTGAACCGGCGGTCCACTTGCCACTGATTCGCGATGCTCGTCATATCGGGCCAGTAACCGACCGCCAATCCGGCCAGATATGCCGCGCCGAGCACGGTGGTTTCGGCGTTCGAAGGCCGTGTTACCGGAACGCCCAACAAATCCGCCTGCATCTGCATCAGCAGATTATTGCGCGCCGCTCCCCCGTCTACGCGCAACTCACGCACCGGAGCTCCGGAATCGCTTTCCATTGCGCTGACCACGTCTGCCACTTGCAATCCGATACTTTCGAGTGCGGCCCTGGCGATGTGGGCACGATTGCTTCCTCGCGTGAGGCCGACAATTGCGCCGCGCGCATATTGGTCCCAGTGCGGTGCGCCAAGACCCGCAAAGGCCGGAACCAGATGAACTCCTCCCGTATCGGGAACGCTCGCCGCCAGAGCTTCGATCTCGTCCGCGCTGCGAATGAGTTGCAGCTCATCGCGCAACCACTGCACGACGGCGCCCGCGATGAAGATGCTGCCTTCGAGCGCATAAGCCGTTTTACCCGCGACGCGCCAAGCGATGGTGGTCAGCAGTTTGTTCTTTGAGGCAACTGGCCGTTCACCTGTGTTCAGCAGCATGAAACTGCCGGTGCCGTAAGTGCACTTCACCATGCCGGGCTCGGTACACATCTGGCCGAACAGCGCGGCCTGCTGATCGCCCGCGATGCCCGCGATCGGTAGTCCTTTGAATACGGACTGTGTCTCGCCGCATATTTCGCTTGAACCAATGACATCCGGCATCATCGACCGCGGCACTTGCAAGAGGTCCAGCAGTTCGTCATCCCAGGATTGGGCATGAATGTCGAACAGCATTGTGCGCGAGGCGTTCGTGACGTCAGTGACGTGCCGATTGCCGGCGGTGAGCTTCCAGATCAACCAGCTATCGACGGTTCCAAAACAGAGTTCGCCGCGGCCGGCGCGCTCACGCGCACCGGGCACGTTGTCGAGAATCCAACGGATCTTCGTGCCTGAGAAATAGGCGTCGATGACGAGACCGGTCTTCCGCTGGATCAGTTCAGTGTGACCCTGTTCCCGCAACTGGTCGCACGTATTCGAGGTTCGGCGGTCTTGCCAGACGATCGCGTTGTATATCGGATCGCCTGTCTTTCGATCCCAGATAATTGCGGTCTCACGCTGATTCGTGATCCCGATGGCAGCTATATCTTTCGCATCTGCCCCCGCCTGCGCCAAAGCCTGTTGCGCAACGCCGATCTGGGACGACCAGATCTCTTGCGGATCGTGTTCCACCCAGCCCGGTCGTGGGTATATCTGCTGAAAGGGAATCTGAGCCAACGCGTGGAAGTCGCCGTTTTCGCCGACCAACACTGCGCGCGAGCTTGTTGTTCCCTGATCGAGCGCCAGTATGTATCTCATCGACACCAGATGAGCGTATCAGGCGTGAGCGGGTGCTCGCCATTGAAGGCGGTACGTCATAGTATTTGAGTAGCCAGATGAAAAAATCGCGTCGAGAAGTCTTGAAACACGCGGCGGCTGCGTGCACGCTGCTGAACGGGCCGAAAGATGTGGGCTGCGGGCCCTGGCCAATCCGACAAACGCGCTATCGCGCCGGGGCCGTTCCAGCCGACATGGGAGTCGCTGAAACAGTACGTGGCGCCGGAATGGTTTCGCGATGCGAAGTTCGGCATGTGGGCGCATTGGTCGGCGCAGTGCGTTCCGGAATCGGGGGATTGGTATGCGCGGCGCATGTACATGCAAGGCGATCGCGACTACAAGCATCATCTGGATCACTACGGTCATCCGACGGAAACCGGATTCATGGAGATCGACCACCTTTGGAAAGCGCAGAACTGGAATCCCGAGGAACTGATCGATCTCTATGTCAAAGCAGGCGCCAAGTATTTCATGGCGCTGGCCGTTCACCACGATAATTTCGATTGCTGGGATTCCAAGTACCACGCCTGGAACTCGACGCGCATAGGGCCGCAGAAGGATATTGTCGGCACGTGGGGAAAGCTGGTTCGCGGCCGCGGCTTGCGGTTTGCGGTAAGCAATCATTCCTCGCACGCGTGGCATTGGTTCCAGACCGCCTATGGCTACGATGCCGAAGGACCGCACGCGGGCATTCGTTACGATGCCTATCATCTACGAAAGGAAGACGGGGCGGGGAAGTGGTGGGACGGGTTAGATCCGCAGGAACTCTACACCGGCCCGAACATCGTCATTCCGGATGGGATTAACACCGTCGCCGCTCAGAACGAATGGCACAAGGCGCATGACGGACAGTGGCATGAAGAGGCGCCCCCGAACAACCCGAAGTTCGTTGAGAGCTGGTATCTACGCTGTCAGGATCTGATGGATCGCTACCAACCGGATCTGGTTTATTTCGATGATACGGAACTGCCGCTGGGGCAGGCCGGCCTGGACATCGCGGCACATTACTACAACAGCAATCTGAAGAGCAAAGGGCGAGCTCGAGTGCGTCCTGACCACGAAGAATCCGAAACCGGAGCACGTGGGCGCCACGCTGCTCGATATCGAGCGGGGCCGCGCTAACAAGATTCTGGATCGGCCATGGCAGACGGATACTTGTATCGGCGATTGGCATTACGACCGCGCCATTTACGAACAACATCGCTATAAGACCGCGCGCACGGTTGTACACATGCTTGTCGATATCGTCAGCAAGAACGGCAACCTGATGCTGAACATTCCTGTACGCGGGGATGGCAGCATTGACGAGGATGAGCGCAAGTTCATCGGCGATTTCACATCGTGGATGACAGCCAATTCGGAGGCGATCTACGGTACGCGGCCCTTTCAAGTATTCGGCGAAGGGCCGCCCGATGTGGAGAATTCGTCAAATTTCAACGAATCGAAGGCTCGGCCATACGACGCACATGACATCCGCTTCGTCACAAAAGG
This sequence comes from Terriglobia bacterium, assembly GCA_963846045.1. Lineage (GTDB taxonomy): Bacteria > Acidobacteriota > Terriglobia > Bryobacterales > Bryobacteraceae > Bog-105. Next base: position 156,359 of record CAWJUL010000016.1, read on the forward strand.
CAACACGCTATACGCGACGGCGCTGGGCTGGCCGGACGATGGCAAGCTGGTGATCAAGACACTGGCCGAAAGCAACTACGCCAAGCCGATACAGCGCGTTGAACTGCTGGGCGCGTCCGGCGCTCTACAATTCAGCCGCGACGCGAGCGGACTCACTGTTTCGTTGCCGCCGGAAAAGCCCAACGAGTACGCTTACACCTTCAAGATCCTCTAGGGCGACTGGAGCACGGTTTGATAACGCTTCTGCAGTTGTTGTCCAAGTTGCTCCTCGACTTGCAAATCGCCCATAATGGCAAGCACCTTTTGACGCGCGCTCTCCAAGTCGGCAGGGGACCAACTGGCGGGCGACGCGCCGCCTTCGAAAATCGTCAAGGCCGAGGTTACCGTATCGATGCGTGCCCGACTGTAAGCGTAAGAACTCGTCCTGAAGGGCATAGACAGCCGCGTACCGCTTCACCTCTCCGTAACCCATCAGCCCCAGCGCGCCCATCGTCTCCGCTGTTTTCCAGCTTGCCTGATTCAGATCCGGCCTCGAAAAGCCGAGTTTCATTGAGCCTTAGCTCGGCGCATGATGAGCTAGCGCGGCGTCTATATATTTCAGTGGCCTGAATCGCATCTCGCCCGATCTGCGCAACGGAGCCAAGGAAGTGCTTCAGCTCGCCACTGTTGTCGCGAATCTCTTCGGCGATGTTCTCCCTCGCTTCAGCGACCAGATGGCGATGGTGTTGCCACTCAACCAAGCCTTCCAGCGACAACGCGATCAGGATGCCAATGGTGACGATGCCGAGATGGACAAGTGCCTCTTTGACAGTAAGAACAGGCTGATGAGGTGGGTGGATCTCCATCTGGCTAAAGGCCAGTGTAACTGCTAGCCCGCTGCTGCGGTGGCGATCGCGCCCACTAAAGGACTGCTAGCAACCGCGTATTCACGTTTGGGCATACGGCCGGCAAGGAACGCCACGCGGCCGGCTTCCACCGCAAGCTTCATTGCGTAAGCCATGCGCTCCGAGTCTTCGGCTTCGGCAATTGCCGTGTTGAGGAGAACGCCGTCGTATCCCAACTCCATTGCGATGGCCGCATCGGAAGCCGTACCGACCCCGGCATCCACAATCAAAGGCACTTCAGCGATGGCTTCGCGCAAAATCTTGAGATTGGTGAGGTTCTGAATTCCCAGCCCAGAACCGATCGGAGCAGCCAAGGGCATGACGGCTGCCGCTCCGGCGTCGACCAGCTTGCGTGCGTTCACCAAGTCGTCCGTTGTGTACGGCAGAACAACGAAACCCTCTTTGACAAGAATGCGAGTGGCTTCCAGCAGGGCCATCGTTGTCGGGGAAAAGCGTCTTCTGGTCGCCGATGACCTCCAGCTTGATCCAGTTCGATAACCCAACTTCACGCGCCAGCCGAGCTGTGCGAACCGCGTCTTCGGCGGTGTAACAAGCGGCGGTATTAGGCAGGATGTGAATCTTTGAACGGTCGATAAAATCGAGCTCGGATTCTTTCGATCTGTCGGTGAGATTGACACGACGCACGGCAAGCGTAACCATCTCCGTGCCTGAGGCGGCATGGCAGCGCGCCATGAGCTGCTTGCTGCGGTATTTCCCGGTCCCGACCCACAATCGCGAGCTAAAACTCCGCCCCGCAATAGTCAAAACATCGTCCATATAGGACTATTATCGTCCCGCTCGGTTCGCGGGCGGCTCTTCGCGATTAAAGAGCTAACTGACCCTGGTACTGCATATTTTTCAGATCGAAGCGATGCTTGATTTCCGCCTGGCCGAAGACGGCCTTGAAGTCGGCTTGACGGTCGGTGTCGGCGATGGGCAGATTCGTTCTGGGAAATCGGAAGAAGTAAACGTCGGTGTTTCCGATTCTGCGGTACGTACAGGTCACAGCCACAGTGTGCTTTCCCCTTACACCGAGCGAGGCTTTCTGTGCGAGGCTGTTCAGATCGGTATCGCGATCCGGCGGGGCGAGTCCGGCGACAGCAATTACATAGTTATCTCTCGGCTTGGTGACGCGATCAATCTCGCCTGAGGTGGGGGTATTCACGCCCGACTGCAACTTCAAAACAGCCAAGCGAACCGGCGCAGCGCTGGCCCAGATGATGCTAATCGGCGCTCCGGGTTCGGGAGCAGGCAAATTCTCCGAAACGTTCGAAGGAGTTCTGCTATTGGGCAGCCGTTGGCCATTCTGGTCGGCGGGACCAGGCGTACCGCCGACGCCCGGATTCGACATATTCGTTCCGCTCGTCGAATTCGAGGGGTTGCCGAGTGAGGCGCTAGGAGGCGCAGCGCCGTTTGCCCCCGGTTCGATGACGGCAATGCCGGGCCGGGCAGCGGCGGGCATAGGCACTTTCTTGACCCAAGGCGAGTCCGTCATGATCTGTTGCGCGTCGTGCGCGGTCCAGTCGGTGAACGGCTTCTGCCACGCACGAGAGTCGGTTCGGGCTGCCAGAGCCGCGGCGAGCGCGGTTGAACAGAGGATGGAGCTGATAAGTACTCGCAAAAGACCTCCTCACAAGGGACTTACTCTAAGCATCAATAAGTAACATTGCCGGGCGGGAATGTTCAACTTTGCCTGTGCTATTCTCGTGTCGTTAGACCGCCCTCCGGCACCACGGAGAAGCCCGGACAGGTGGGTGAGTGGTTAAAGCCAACAGACTGTAAATCTGTCCCTCCTTGCGAGGTACGAAGGTTCGAATCCTTCCCTGTCCACCATCACTAAAGGGCCGTTGTAGCTCAGTTGGTAGAGCGCGTCCTTGGTAAGGACGAGGTCACCAGTTCAATCCTGGTCAACGGCTCCAGATATCCCCTTTGTGATCCATTTCTGTTTTGCCCACAAGGGCAGAAACCTCGGCGTGGTGAGCAAATACCGCCGCCAAAGTCGCGCTGGTTCGACTAGCAGCCGGAACAGCCATTCGAGACCGTTTCGCTGCATCCAGAGCGGCGCTTGCCGGATGCGCCCGGCGTGGAAATCGAACGCCGCACCCACACCGATGAGCGTGAGACCAGGGAAACTCTCGCGATGTTCGTACATCCAGCGTTCCTGCTTCGGCGTACTGATGCCAACGAAAACGATATCGGCGGCGGATTCGAGAATGCGAGTTTGAACAGCCTTGTCCTCTTCCGCACTCAGTTGTCGAAACGGCGGTGAGTAAGCTCCGGCGATCTGCAGACGGGCAAACCGCTGGGGCAAGCGCCGTTGCAGTTCAGCGAGCGTCTCTTCGCGTCCACCATAGAGGAAGATGCGATGCCCGTCCAGCGCGGCACGCTCACAAATACGCAGCATCAGAGTAGGGCCATACACGCGCTGCTGATGGCGATATCCGAAGGAGCGGAGGGCCCAAACGACAGGCATTCCATCCGGAGTTGCTATGTCCGCGTTATTGATAGCCTGCGCGACCGATGCGTCCTCGCGCGCCAGCATGATGCCGTGAACGGAAGTAACGCATATGTAATGGGCATGGGCTGCCACTGCCGTTGCGCGATCCGTCGCCCAGCGGCTAACGATGCTTCCGACTTCGGCATAGCTGGTTGTGCTGATGTCGACAGACACAACCAGATGCTTCTTCGGCAAGCCTGTTTGCACCTTCTCACGATAGCGACTTGGTAGTGTGCTAAAGCTGCGTGGATGGCAACGCTATATGTCTACATGGACGAGCTTCGATCGGTGTAGGCCGAGGGCGAGTGCCGCCAGCGCCAAACCTACTACCGTGAATGTACCCGGCTCCGGTACGGCGATGGGCGTCAGCAGATAAGCGTGGTTTGGTGGAGGATTTTCGCCGTAATTGTAGTTTAAGTTGGCCACAATCTGGCCCTCGTCATTGATCGCGGTAGCTTCTGTAAGTGTCAGATGGAGCGCCGGATCAACCAGGTTATTGAGATCCAACATTTGACCGTCCCGGTACATAAACGCACTGGTGCCGAAAGCCGCCGAGCTCACTGCGGTCCCGACCACCTCTCCGGTGCTGTTGATGGCAAGACCGTAGCTTTGTGAGTAGGGGCCGGTACTCAGCAATCCCAGGTCGGTCATCTGTCCATTGCTGTACAGAAAGGCATGAGAGTTGCCTGAACTCACGCTGGCATTCCCCGTAATCTGCCCGGCGCTGTTGATTGCAGTTCCTTCACTGCCCAGACCGCCGAGCGTACCGAGGTCGGTCATTTGCCCGTCGGCATATAGGAAGGCATGATGGAGAACAAGGTTGCCGGCACGCACTTCTGAATAGCCCGTGACCTGCCCGGTGTTGTTGACGGCCTGGCCAAAACTTGAAATGCCCAGCGTACCTAGGTCATGCATTTGACCATCGGTGTAGAGAAACGCATGGAAAGTGTTATTGAAGTGCGATATTGCTGCTTCACCCGTAACCTGTCCGGCATCGTTAATACCATACCCGCTAGCGGTGTCTCCTCCCAAGGTGTTCCTCAGATCAAGCAACTGTCCGTTGCTGAATAAAAACGCATCGGTGCTCGTTAGCGTGGAGGAGTATCCCGTCACCTGCCCTACATTGTTGATGGCGTAGGCAACGCTGGAATGCGACGGTCCCAGCGAGCCCAAATCGGTCTTCTGGCCATTGCTGTACAGGAACGCATGCCCAGCATAGTTAAGAGCTACCTGGCCTGCATTATCAATGGCGACACCCCTGTAATTCACGCCCAAATCCGTGACGCTGTATAGTATGTCCGCTGCCAAATTTGAGCCATAGCACAGCAGGCAGTAGCATAGGAGAACCGAAAAACGCATTTGCTGCGCCCTCCCGGAGCGCCGGAATTTGAGAGTTTGATGCCATATTGGCTTTCCAGTTTCGGGCTATCACGTCAAGCCGCTGCGTCACCGCAACACGTAGACTTACACTGTGAGGAAGGTGGAGTTTTGAAAACGATATTACTGGCCGGTGCACTTGCCCTCGCAGCGGCAACTTTGTTGCCTTCAGCGGAAATCCGGAAAGCGCCCGAACTTGCCTACACGATACCGGGCAAAGGCCAGGAACTTTTGAGCCAATATCGCGGCAAGGTAGTTGCGCTCGAGTTCATTCTGACCACGTGTCCACACTGCCAGGCTGCATCTCGCGTGATGACGCAGCTTCAACAGGAGTATGGACCGCGCGGTTTCCAGGCGCTCGATCTAGCGATCAACGCTCTCGATGAGAATCGGACGCCGGAACAGGGCAATCAACTGGTGGAGGCATTCATTGCGAATTACCAGGTCGGCTTTCCGGTCGGCTGGGTTCCACGAGATTCGTTTCTTTCTTTTCTGGGCGTGAGCATCACGGAGTACATGGTGGTTCCGCAGTTGGTGCTCATCGATAGGAAAGGGTACATCCATTACCAAACGCCTGCACGCGGCGATGAGAACTCGACAAAGGAATCGGTGGTTCGGCAACGCATAGAAGAACTGCTGGCGATGCCGGCGACAACAGCAGTTCGCGCACCGGTAAGAGAGACACGTCGGCCAATAGGCATGAGCGAGCGCGATCAGAATGCGTTGGGTCCGCTTGAGGCGGAGATCATGGAAGTGCTTTGGACCCGATGTAAGTGCAGCGTCCGTGAAGTGGTGCAGGATCTCGCTCGTCCTTTGGCGTACACCACAGTAATGACGACGTTGGACCGTCTGTTCAAGAAAGGTTTGCTAGCACGCGAGACGTGCGACCGAGCATTTCTCTACGCGCCCGCGGTGTCGCGAGAGGAATGGCAGCAGACGCGTGCGGGACACTGGCTCTCCGGATTCCTCGCCGCGCAATCGACATCGGGTGAACTGCTGATCTCTTGTCTTGTTGACGCGGTGCGCAAATACGATGAGACGTTGTTGACGGAACTCGAGCGCCAGATTGCACTGAAGCGGCGGGAACTGGAAGGGCGGGGACAAAGCAAGGGAGCGGAAGCATGACGGCCGGATACGCCACGCGACTCGTTCTGCAGTGCCTGAGTTCTTTCTTTGTCGTCCATCTCTTGCTCTGTATAGCTGTACGCCTGCTGACGCCGGCAGCACTATGGTGCGCCTCGCGGATGCATGCAGGATTGGGCGCGCGCCTCCTTTTCGCGCTGCGCATCCTGCCTGCGATGGCAAGCTGCTGTGCCACGTTGCTGCTGATATTTCCCAGCTATCTCAAGTTCGAGCGAAACGCCAGCTCTGAAATCGTCGGCGGCTGGGCGCTGCTGTTTGGCGCACTCGCGCTTGCAGTGTGGATTCGGCCACTGTGGCGCGCGGCGACAGCTATCTTTCGATCGTCACGCTTTGTCAGTCAGGCCAAGCGCACGGCCGAGCCTGCGAATTTAGCATCCATGCCGGTGTGGCTCTCATGCGAGGAACCGCCCCGGATGGCAGTAGCAGGGTTGCTTCGCCCTCAAGTATTCATGTCGAGTTCGCTTCCGAGTATTCTTTCGCCTGCGGAGATGGAGGCGGCTCTGCGCCACGAACACGCCCACAAACTGTTCGCACGACAACCTGAAGCGACTGTTTTTGTTGCTTTTGCCGGACGCATTCCCGTTGGTTAAGTTTGGGAATGCCTTGGAGCGGTCTTGGATGCGCCTGACCGAGTGGGCGGCCGATGACTTCGCCACAAACGGAGATGCGGAAACATCGATCACGCTTGCGAGTGCGCTGGTGCGTTTTGCCCGTTATCAGACGGTAGCCACGCCGTGTGAAATGGCCGCACCTCTGGTTGGCGACGCCGAAGATCTTACCGCCCGCGTTCATCGGCTTCTTGAACACAAGCAGCCTCCGATGGTCCGTAGAGAAGCCTTCGCGGCCGCAGCGGCGATTGTGGCAGCGGCATGCCTTGAAATCGTGGCCGGGAGTCATTTCACAAGCATGCAGGACGTGCATCGCCTGGTTGAGTTTCTTCTTCACTGACTCTCTACGACGTCTGGTAGTAGACCTTAGCTGCACGCTAGCCTGATGATTCATCATGGCCAGACGGATCTTGCCGGCGCTCTTATTTCTTTGCTGCTCGGGAATCTTGCGCGCGCAAACCCCGGATACAGCAACTCTGAACGGGCAAGTGACCGATCAAAGCAATGCTCCCGTGCAGGATGCAGGTTGACCGTGACGAATGGTTTAACGGGCGCTCGCGCGAACTGTCGAAAGCAACGGGTCGGGGAGATTCTCAATTCTCGGTTTGCCCGTTGCGGGCACCTATACCGTCAGCGCGGCGAAAGCGGGCTTTGCGGCCGCGCAGTCGGGCGATCTCAGGCTGTTGGGTGGCGCGACGGCGGACATCACGCTGCAATTGAACGTCGCGGGCCAGCAGACACAAATCAGTGTAACGGGCGTTTCCGGCGAGGTGAGAGCGGATGAAGCGCAGTTGGGCACAACGCTCGGGGCGCGGCAGATGGATGAAACGCCACTGCCGGACCGCAAGATTACCTATCTACCGCTTTTGAACGCTGCGAACCGGCCCGCAATCAACCAGGGCGATGTGTTTATGAACGAAGATTTGTTCACCACCAATGGCGCCGGCAGGCGGCAGACTTGGTTCGAGGTCGACGGCGGCAACTCCATCGACATGTGGGGACGGCAGACTATCTTCAGCAACATCCCGCTCGCGGCGGTTCAAGAAATGGATGTTTTGACAAATGCGTTCTCGGCTGAATACGGCGGCAGCACCGGAAGCACCATCAACATCATCACCAAGAGCGGCGGCAACCACTGGCACGGAGAAGCACTCGGCATGGGGCGTCCGTCCGCGACAGAGGCACGACTGGCGGGTTTCACGACTGCTAATGCGGCCAGCGGTAACGATATTACGAACGACACTGTCTTGCAGCCGGCGTTGTCCCTGTCCGGGACCGTTGGGAAGCGGCGGTCACACGCAGTTCTTTGCTTCCGGAGAGTATACGCTCGAAAATCGCGCTTCTCCCGTAATTTCGCCGCTCGAGCCCGGGCTGTTTGTCGGGCACTACCGCGACTGGCTGGGATATCTGCGCGTGGATCATCAGTTTAACGACCGCAACGACCTCTTCTTTCGGAGTGACGTGGACGGATTCTACGACACGAATCCAAACGGCACAGTCGGGGGCAATACGCTGCCTACGGTTGACCGAGTTTTTCGACGCCGAACTTATTCTGAAGAGCTGGGCGAAACTGCCACGCTGAGCCCCAGGATTGTCAATAACGCGCGGCTCCAATTTCAATTGGCGTCGCCCATAACCGAGTTTGATCCCGTGATTCCCGGTACGCAGTTTGTCGTGCCGATCTCTTCGGGCGGGACATTCACGACTGGAACTTCGCAATCCGCGCTGCTGATCAACCGTCAGTACGAAGGGACGGACACAGTCTCCGCCGTCATTGGCAAGCATCAAGTAAAGTTCGGAGGGGACGCGATCTATGCGCGCAACGGGGGCAACAGCAAAGAGTTCGGCGGTCCCATTTACCTGGGGCAATTCACGTTTAAGAGCTGTACCCAGAGTGCGGCTTATTGCGAGAGCCAAGCCTATCTGGGGAACATAGCGAACGTGCAAACGTACACCCAGAGCTATGGTAACGGCAATTACGTAGTCAATGATACCTTTGTGGTCACTCTTTGCGCAGGATGACTACCGAGTGCGGCCAGATCTGACGGTGAACTTGGGCTTGCGCTACGAGCGGCAGACATTCACGAACTCGACAAAGGATTTCGCACCGCGCATCGGTTTCGCTTATAACTTCAAAGGTGACGGAAAGACCGTGATTCGGGGCGGCTTCGGCATTTACTATTCGCAGATTGTCGATAACTCGGAAGCAAACTATGCGCTGACCGGGCCGACCGGCGTATTCAACTACAGCGCGGCGCCCGGACAGGTCGGTTTTCCAACGAGCCATCTCTGCCGCGCCGCTTCCCGCTTTTCCGGCGGGTGCGCCGGTGCCACTGCGAAGCTTGTATGTCCGACCGGGCGACAGTAACTATCTGAATCAGTTCTTCCCGACATCAACCTTGGCCGGCTATCCCAATCAGCTACTAAATCCATACTCCGAACAGTGGACATTCGGATTTCAGCGCCAGCTTGTGCCTAATTGGGTGTTGAGTGTGGACTACGTCGGGTCACACACGTTACGCATCAATCGTCCATTGGATGTGGATGCGCCGACTCCGTTCATTCGCACTGCGCCGGGTCAGGTTCGGTCGGCACAGGCGGCGAACTGCACGCGGCCTTACTGGATTTCGTGGTACGCGCAGAATAACATGACGTGTAACACAACACGCGCCACGAATCCGCAACCGCCTTACAGCGTTATCCAAACGGATGTAAACGACGGGTACTCATACTATGACGCGCTGGACGTGAATCTGAGTCACACGTTCAGCCACAAGCTGCTGCTGTTAGCCAGTTACACCTGGTCACATGCGATCGACAACGTCGATCCCGATATTCCGTCGCAGAATCCCAACGATCCGAACTTCACCGGGCAGAGTGGAAAATGGCAGTGCGATCTTCGATCAGCGGCAGCGATTTGTTTTAAGCGGCCTTTACACATTGCCATTCAAAATCAACTTCGGCGGGGTTGGCACGTTGGGTTCCGGGCTGCCTTACAACATCACGACCGGCGTGACCAATAGTGGAGACACCGGCGCGACAACGGACAGGCCGGTCATTAACGGCGTGGTGATCGGGCGCAATGCGGGTCGAGGGAGGGCAATCTACGACGTCTCACCATTCCTGGAACGCCCATTCGCTTTTACCGAACGAGTACACTTGGATCTCCGGGCTGAGGCGTTCAATGTCCTCAATCACGCAAACTTCGTCGGTTATAGCGGGACGTATGGGAATGGCGCAGCGGCAGGGCCGGGATTTGGGCAACCGCTGGTTGGAATTACCAACCAGCTTCCCGCTCGCTCGCTGCAGTTCTCCGGGCGAGTTACTTTCTGACTGCTCAGACGCAGGTCCGTGGCCCATTTCCGGCGATTTTCAATTGTCCTGTAATCTAAGTACTTCAGCTTGCTTCCTAGCACCAGAAAGTTTTCCGCGCTTTTTGCGCTGTTGGTTACTTACCTGGTGCTCTACCCCTACGCGCAAAATCGGGCGCTGCCCCTTTTGGCCTTTCGCACGTTTGGGACGGTCGTAACGATATTAAGCATTTACGCGGTTAGCTTCCGGCGAAAATATCTTTGGGTCGCTATCGCTCTCGCAATTCCAACTCTGGCGCAGCGCATTCTTCTCCCGGCTGCGTATCGCGGGGCCTTTCCTCTCACCAGCGCACTGCTCAGCTTCGCTTTTGACGCGTTCATTGTTGTCGCTATTTTTCATCACGTCTTCATCGATGAGGAACCCAACAAGGAGACCATCTTCGGCGCACTTTGCATTTATCTCCTTGTAGGCTTCGGCTTCGCCAGCGTCTACGGAATGTTAGCGGATCTTCAAACACACGCGTTCTATCTGGACCCGGCAATCAACGCTCATCCTGTCCCCGACCGCTTCGACCTGATCTACTATAGCTTCGCCACGGTAACCTGCCTCGGCGCAGCCGGAATCAGTCCGATGTCGACGCAAGCCCGTTCTATCTCCGTAATCGAAGCCCTGCTCGGAGTTCTCTATTTGGCAGTACTTATCTCGCGCCTGCTGAACGCATATCACACGCGCACAGTAATGGACCGCAAGAACGAATGAATACACGACTACCGAACATGAATTGTTGCCGTTAGCTTGATGTCGGTGGCTGACTCACCGATCATCACACTCACCGGCTCCGCTTCCACCTTGAACTTATGGGCATTCACGTCCCAGTAGGCAAGCCGCGAAGCCTCAAGCGGTATCTGCACCGTCTGTGTCTCGCCCTGCCCCACCGTCACTCTCCGGAAACCCCTCAACTCTTCGGTGGGACGTTCCACCTTCGATCCCAAATGCTTGACATAAAGTTGCACCACTTCGTCGCCCGTTCGGTCCCCGGTGTTCGTCACGTCAACGCTCACCGTCAAGCGTTCCGTTCGCTGCGAGCTTGGTCGTACTCGTCTTCAGGTTCGACAAGCGAAAATTCGTGTAACTCAAACCGTAGCCAAACGGATACAGCGGTTCGCCCTTGAAGTACATGTAAGTGCGGCCATGCCGAATGTTGTAATCCATCATCGGCGGCAATTGTTCCAGCGATTTCGGCCACGTCGTCGCTAGATGCCCGCCCGGGTTATATTCGCCGAACAAGACCTTGGCTAACGCCGTCCCCTCATCCTGCGACGCGTGCGTCATGTGCAAAATGGCCGGCACGTGTTCCTGAGACCAATTAATGGCGAACGGGAAACTCGAGATGAGAACCACCACCGTCTTCGGATTCACTGCATAAACTTGCTTTACTAACTGCTCTTGCTCAAGCGTGATGCTCTCGCGATCGCGTCCTTCGCGCCCGTCGCTCGCAACCGAGCAGGGCAGCGTGTCGCCTCCGTCAGCCGTGTTGTGCTGCCAGTCGTGCGCCATGTCCGGCCCGCAAGTCGGGTCATTTCCCACCACGACAACCGCGACATCCGAGTGCCGCGCCGCATTCACCGCCGCATTGCCAACTTCCTCAGCCGCATAGTTGACCTTTACGTTGGGACCCACCTCGTCCTTGATGGCCGTCGAGTGGCGTGGTCGCGTGCGGTGGCAGGCCGCCATACCAATCCCAGTGAATCGAATCGGCAAGCGGCCCGATTACCGCAATCGATTTCAGCGACTCCTTCTTCAACGGCAGGAATGCATTCGCATTCTTCAAAAGCACCACCGATTCCAGCGCCATCTTCATCGATACCGCTTTGTCTTTTTCCGTATTCCACGGCTCCGGCGAATCCTTGATCTTCGTGTACGGCACCATATCGGGCGGATCGAGCAGACCCAGCTTGACGGCGATCCGGAACTTGTATCGAAGCAGGTCGTCGATATCGGCCTGTGTCACCGATCCATCCTTCAAAGCAGCGAGCGTCTGATCTTTGTACACGTCTAGAAATTGATTGATGCCGGCTTTAAGGCACGCCACCACGGCGGCTTTCTGGTCTGGAAACAACTTTCGCGGGTTTACCAGCAGGTTGACAGCGCCACCGTCGCTCGACAGCACGTCTACGCCCCACTGGTCCCGTACAATGCTCTTCAATATCGGATTGATGGCCATCGGCACGCCGTTCCACGCGTTATAGGAGGCCATGACCGCCTTTGCGCCGCCTTCCAGAAAGCCCATCCGGAATGGCACTGAATAGTATTCCCAGAACAATCGTTCGTCGAAGTCTGAAGAAGAACTCGTACGGAAATTCTCGTTGCTGTTTGCAAGAAAATGCTTCAGCAGCGCAGCCGCCTGCCAGTACTTCGGGTCGTCCCCTTGCAGGCCTTTAATGAACGCGACCGCCATGGTTCCGTTGAAGAACGGGTCCTCACCGTAAACTTCCTCGCTGCGGCCCCAGCGCGGATCGCGCGCCAGATCCGACTGCGGTCCCCACAGCATCAATACTTGGCGGTCATACTTGTCGGTTTGCGTGATGAAGCGTGCCTCGTAACCTTCCACTCCCGCCGCTTGACGCACCAAGCTCCGGGTCCCACGATTCGCCCATCCCGGGCGGCTGCGGAAACTGGGTCGTCGTAATCGCCGCGCGCGTGTAGCGCCCCTGAGAGCCGCGCTGCACCACACCATGAATGCCTTCCGAACTCCCGATGTTCGGGACGCCCAGCCTCGGCACCGCCGTGCGCGTCCCCAGACAATCGACTTTCTCTTCAATCGTCATCAGCGATAGAAGATTCTCGATTCTCTTGTCCTCCGGCAGCTTCGGATCTTTAAATGGATACTGTTGCGCCGCTGCGCCGCACACAGCCACAAACAAGCTGAACAAGATCACAACCTGCGATTTTGCGGCCCGATACCGTGTAGCCCGTTTCATCTGATTTTGCGCACAAACATATCACGCTGGGCGCACTTCAGGTTCCTTCTGCCACCCCGCGATAACCTTATGTTGTTTCGCTAATAGAGGAGGCTTCTCGTATGGCTCGTTTGGCGTTAACCGTTGCGCTGAGTTGCATCGCACTAACGGCGGCCGCAACAGAGGTGTGTGCTGCGCTGCCAAAACAGATTCGCACGCAGTCCGGATTGGTGGAAGGTATGCCAAGCGCGGACGGAAAAGTCCGCGTCTTTGAAGGCATCCCTTTCGCGGCGCCTCCGGCCGGCAAGCTGCGCTGGCAAGCTCCTCAGCCTGTGGCTGCATGGGAAGGCGTGCGGCAAGCGACCTCGTTCGGCGCGCGCTGCATGCAAGCGCCAATCTACTCAGACATGATATTCCGCGACCCGGGGCCAAGCGAAGACTGTCTTTACCTCAACGTTTGGACTCCGGCGACCTCGGCTGATTCGCATCTGCCGGTGATGGTGTGGATCTACGGCGGCGGATTCGCGGCAGGCGCTTCGTCCGAGCCCCGGCAGGATGGGTCGAAGCTGGCCGAGAAAGGCGTCGTCGTTGTCAGCATGAATTACAGGCTGGGCGTGTTCGGATTCTTCGCTCATCCGGAACTGACTGCGGAATCGCCCCAGCATGCGTCGGGCAACTATGGATTGCTCGATCAGGCGGCAGCGCTCGATTGGGTGCACAAGAACATCGCATCCTTCGGCGGCGATCCGGACAAGGTGACTATCTTCGGCGAGTCCGCCGGCTCCATTTCGGTGAGTGCGCAGATGGCCTCGCCGCTATCGAAGAACCTGATCAAGCGCGCCATCGGTGAAAGTGGTTCCGTCTTCATGCTGTCGCTGCCGACCATGTCCTTGCGGGATGCTGAGCAGCAGGGCAACGCCTTCGCCGCCGCCGTGGGAGCCGCTAATCTCGACGCATTGCGCGCGATGTCAGCCAAGCAACTGCTCGACGCAGCGTGGCAGCAACGATCGCGTTCCCGATTCTGGCCGAATGTGGACGGCTATTTCCTCCCCGAGAAGCCGAAGGAGATCTATGCGCAGGGCAAGCAGGCGCATGTAGCCCTGCTGGCCGGCTGGAACACCGATGAGCAATCGGCCCCGGGATTCTTCGGCAAGGACCCGCAGACGATGGAAAGCTACTCTGCGCGAATGAAGACGCTGTATGGCGAGCATGCTGAGGAGATGTTGAAGCTTTACCCGGCCGAAAACGAAGCGCAGATGAAGGAATCGGCGGGCGCGCTGGCGGGTGACCGCTTTATCGCCTACAGCACATGGAAATGGTTAGAGGAACAACTGCAGACCGGAGACTCGGCGGTTTATCGGTATCACTTTGAGCAGGCGCCCGCCGCAACCCGCTGGAACGCCGAGCCGCGGAGCTTATCATTCAGCCGATATCGAATACGTATTTGAGACCCTCGATTCGAAGAAGCTGCCCTGGACGGATGCGGATCGCAAGCTGTCCGAGATGATTTCTTCCTATTGGACGAATTTCGCGAAAACCGGCGATCCGAACGGCTCAGGCCTTCCGAAGTGGCCGCAAGAAACGGACAAAGACGGCTACGAAGTGATGCACCTTGTGCAAGGCGCGTCGGCGGACCCGCATGCGGCCCCAAGCACCGTCCGTGCACGCTATCAGATGCTCGACCGGCTAGTCGGAAGAGAAGGGAAGCACCAGCGCGCCGAATTCGGGTACGCGTTGAT
>CAWJUL010000017.1:0-225289 GCA_963846045.1 Terriglobia bacterium
CTGTTGTTGCAGCTCTCTCACTTGCCGCTCTATTTTTCTGCAGCTCTTTCTCTTGTGACCGGTCGCGATGCAGGTGAACGGACAAAAGAAACAGCAGGGAGCCGATGAAGATGATAAGAACAAATACGAAGGTGGAAAAGAAGTCTACATAGCTCGGCCAGCCGATGGATTCGTCACTAAAGAATTCGCTATCCATAAAACATCTGTCTCACAATCTAGCGGAGTTTGCGCGAGTTTCCATCCCGCCACTTGCCCGCGAATGGGCCGAAAGCGGCTGCCAGCCAATTTCTCCGCAAGGCAGTTAAGCGCTGGTCTATACTGGAAAGCTTTTCCAGGATTTGCTGCAACTGATCCGGCTTGATGGTGACCGCTACATCCCGCACTTTCATTACGCGCGTGCTCATGTCATTTATTGCCGCGATAATTTGGGTCGCCGAGCGCTCGGAATCGTGACCTCCTAGGTCATGGCGCCAGACGCCGAGATCGTCTCTTATCTTGGCAGTTTCCGCTGATAGACTGGGCAAGTTATTTGACAGATCCTTTGTAAACAGACGTGCAGCTCTTTTCTAATTCCGGTTAGGCTTCTTCCGCTCTGCTTCGAGATCTGTGATGGCCGTTTTCATATCAGTTAATGGCAACTTAGAAACGCGCTCATCGAGCCGGACAACGTCCGTATTCGAAGGCGCTGCCGGTTTCGCGCCAGTCTTCGAGCCCTTGGTTGAGAGTTTGCAATTGGGAGGGAAGCGACTTCAGGGCTCCCGAGACACCGATACGACTTCCCCCGTTTGTTTCTTGGTTTCAGCCTATGAAATCATGCATGTCCTTGAACATGATGCCGTGGTCTCCATAGATTTCGATCAGCCTGGTGAGATAAGTGGTGTAGTGCTCCAGCGCCTCTGCCAACCCGGCGCATCGACTCGCTGAGCTCAAGTTGTTAACGGATTCATTGACGGATGCATTCACAGTGTCGGGAAGCTTGTTAATGGCATCAACTATGCCGTCCGTCGCGGTTTGCATTTGAGAGCTGAAATCCGTGAGTGAATCTAGCCCCTTCGACATACGGTCAATGGAGGTGACGAAACTATTCAGTTGCCCGACTGTCCCCGCCATCTCCGCCAGCAGAGCCCGTTCGTTCATCGCAGGACTGGCGACCAGCGCATTATAGAATCCGGCGGCGGCCCAATCCGAAAAACGATGGATCAAGTTCAATCCTTTTGTTGCACGATTATGCTGAGAGCCATCCCGACAGCGGCGAAGAGGATTACTATCGCGCTATTGAGAAAGGCGCGCTGAGCGGTTTGGGCGATTTGGGCCATGCGGAGGGATCGCCTGATCAGCCTGTTGGAGAGCGCCGGACATTTCGCCGGAGGGTTTGACATCGGCTCTCGAGAAATTGCCAAAAGCGGCGCCGAGCTGTGTGACGGATCCCGAAGATTGAACAAGGTAATCAGCAACGCTGCAAGAATGAGAATTCCCACGAGAGCGCGCGGTACCAGTATTTCTGAGCGAATTGCATTGACAGTGGGCTGAATTTTCAGGTGCACTGCAAAAGTTCGACGTCAGATTCTTCGCGGAGAGAGCGTTAAATCGATCCAGGAAGGCATCGGCCTTCTTCATAAGGCCTCAGAATTCGCCTTCGAACGGGTTTGTTGAAGGCGGGGGGCGGTTGAATGGGGGTCTCAGAATTCGATTGAGTGTTCCGAAGACGAGCCACACGCAGACCAGAGCATACAACAGCCACAGAAACAAGGGCAGAGCAAGAAAGACGTAGGAAGTAGGGAGGCTGTTCATGGTAGGAGTTGTCTCCGTGAGATAGAGGAAGCAGGTTTCTTGTTAGGGAGGACGGCCACGGGTGGGGTTGTAGAGAGAATCCCACCGGGAAGGTCCGGGGAATAATCCAGGAACGATCTTCCATTCCTAGCTGAGCGAAGGACCGCACCGAGACGATTTGCAATGGCGCAGCTCGCCTCAGCAGCCGGGCCTCATTGTGGGCAGCTATTCCCAACAATTGCCGAAGGCCCAGCTAAAAAAATCGGCTCTGATCTCGGCTTCGACAAGAGCCACTGCTTCAAGGTGCGCCTGCCGAAGCTCGGTATAAACTTGCGAGCTCTGCATTGAGTCCATAAACAGAAAAACGGGGAGAGGATAGATGTCGGACAATGGGGCCACTGCGGCCTGAGCCGTCTCAAGAATGTCAGCTCGAGTTTGCGGGTCGAAATTCGCACTGAAGTTTGGTTTTGGATCCAGCGGCGCAGGAGCCTGGCTTTGGGAATCGCCATTTAGCGCAAACGCGCTGCGAAGCTGATTGCAGGCATAAACAAGATCCTCCCGATTGCCTTTGTGAATGCTTGCCCCTGACGCGAAAAAGTCGCGTACAAGGTCGACCCAATTACCGTGGTAAACCAAGCTCTGGATGAGCATGTCTGGGAAAGTGCTGTTAAGCCAACGCCGCCTTTGAATTTCGGGATCGGAGTGCAGCACCGGACTGACATGGCCAGGCAGATTCTTAGCGCGCCTGTTAGCAGCGCTAAGAATCGAGGGCGAAAACCTGGGTAACATCTGTGCCCAGATTACGCGCGTCACCAGGCGTTCCGCTGCGCTATGCGGATGGCCGCAAGCATAGGTTTCGAAGCCGGATAGACAGGCACGGTATTCGCGGCGAAAGCGGAAATCAGTAAACGAAAGACGCCCATGACGCGTACTTGGCAGAGTAATCAAAACAAGTTCCAAAAAGCGATCGAGGGCCTTTGTTAGATCATGCCCGCTGAAGCGCACTGGCCCCATGCGGCGGGAGAGCACGTACATCGAGCAGCTCCCCTGAGGATGCGCGGCACGCAAACTGGCGAGCGGTCAAGCCAAGGGACGATCTGCGACTCTTCGCCAAACGACGTGAAGATTTCGAAATGTGTATGCCATTCCTGAGGCGCACTTTGTAAGAGCAGTTCGATGGTATTGAAAATCGGGGCAACGATCAGTCTTCTGGTTCGTACACCAGAAAAGAGACCGGCAGAATTACGCCGCCATCGTGAACCGACCGATACCGGGAGCTCAGGGCTTTGCTCAACTCCGCGGCTAACCAACCGGGATTAGTGCGGCTTCCTAGTATGTGAGCTAATGGAAAATCGTGAGACCGCAGCGCCTTGTCCAACACCGGTGAGACTCGACTCACCAAGATGGTGGCGGGGAAGAGATTGCTGCCGGAGATTCGCGGTGCGGCCAACCCCATACAACCTCACTACTGCGCGGCGGCCATTTCAGGCAAGGCATCCTGGATAATTTTCATAGAGAGCACGACTATAGTGCCCTCCCGCTGCCCCGATACTCCGATCAATGAGCGGTCGGCGTCGTTATACACCGGCAAACCCGGCCCGGACAACACCGGTTGAGCGTCGAAGATGCCAGATTCTCTTTCGTTGAGAATGCCCTGCCATCGTTCGATGAGCGAGAGGGCAAAAGCCTTCTCGCCGCTGGATGGCACACCCACCGAAGGCGGAACGTATTCCGGCGGAGCCGCGGTTGCGAGTCGAACGAGAGTCAGGGTGCCACTGTTTGCAACCGGCGCAGACTTGATTTTTTGGAGGGTAATGAGGTCCGTCCATGGAAAGACAACTGGGCACCGGCGGGCAGATCACCATAAGCGAGCGCAGTGTTGGGAGTCACTAGGACTGCAATACCAACGGAGGGCCATCGGGCATAAAATTTGCGGTTGGGCCACAATAACCGGAGGAGAAGCATAGGACAACGCGATGATTGCAATGACCACAAGCAACGAGCCGATGGCAGTCGCGGCAAGCCGCCGGAGACTCGATTCAGCCGGGCATTGTACTTTTCCTGTTCCGACGGAAGCGGTTCAGTTCTCATGCTTGAGCTCCAGAGGCTGGCGCACCACTTGGCGCGGCTTCGTTCACTTTCATGGAGCGGAGAGGGTCCAGGTTATCGCTCCGTTGTTGAAGTTTCTGCTGATAAGCATTTTCAAAAAATTCGCGATCCACCAGCGTATTGGGTTCAAAGTCGGCACCCTCCTGGTAGAAAAACGCCATGTGGTCGAAAAAAGGGACGCCTTTCGGTTCCAAGCGAGGCAAGTCGCCGTGTTGATGCTGCAGAACTTCATCCAGGGTCCTGGCGATATGTTCATCTTTCGCGAGCAGCAGGCCCGGAACGATGGTGTAATCCTTCTGCAAACGGGGCTGAGTTGCGACGGACATATCAAATGAGTTCCGCCGCCTGATCAACGCGGCGTTTATCTGTTCTTGCTGTTGTACTTCCTGAACCACATTGACGGCTCCCTTTTCTCGAGCCAATTCAGAAGCGCTTGCTGGACGCGATTCTTCAGATCGAGGAAAATCGCCTGATCTGAATGCCGCTCGCGAGGCGCGAGCAAACCTTCGAAGTCACCGGCGGCATAGGTGCGGAGATAATTTACCTCGATTTGCAAGGGCTGAGCGGCGAGGGAGCTGATTTCGCTTGCAAATCCTTCTTCGCGAGAGCGTGAGAGCTTCAGCACGGGGCCAGTAGCATCGTTGAGACGAGAGAGCAGGTATCCTGCACGTTCGTTCGCTAAGCGAGCAAGATTTTGGATGGTGGAGCGGGTGGCACTCAACCAGGACGCAATCTCACTCTGGATCCACTCGGCGACACTGGTTAGGGTGTCACGCATGAGATACATCTGCAGATGAGTGAGCAGCTCCTCAAATTCGTCTTGCAACAGCTCCTGGCGCTCACGGAGACTGCGATGGAGAGCCGAGGAATGCCTGTCCAGAAGCTGGTCGAAGCACCGGCGGGTCATCTCGACCCAAGCTGAATGGTCGTGACGCGACGGTATGCCGAGCTTCTCCCAAAAACGGAGCGTGTGCGCCAACTCGCCTCGAATACCCTCCAGATAAAGCTCGGCGAACCGGATATTACGCGTTTCGGCAATCTGCAGCGCGGAGAGCCTCCCTGATCATCCGCTTCAAACCCAGTTCGCGAGTGGGCAACTGCTGCGCGACCTGGCTGTAAATCGTGCCTTGAGCATCACCGCTGAACTGATTGACGAGGTCATCGTGGGGTTGGGCCAGGAGTAAACGGGAGTTATCCATTTATGGCAATTACTTTGGGTCTACGCCGCGCTTCAAACGACAGATCAGAAAAGCCATCTGAAACTTACAACCCGTACTTAGCAGCGAGACGCGAATGGGACGAGCGATATGGGGACCAGATCACGCGAGCCCGAAACTGGCGCACCATGGCGGTGCTATGCGCTCTAATCGCCTTGCTTGAAACCGCAGGCTTGCTTTGGATGTCTGCGCACTCGCGAATATTGCCGTTTGTTGTGCTTATCGACAATCTGGGCCGGCCGCTCGCCTCGGGGTTTGCCGGCCAAACCACGGTGAATGATGACCGAGTCAAGCGGTCCACGATTTTCAATTGGGTCGAGAACCTGCGCTTGGTCACTACGGATGGCATCGCGCAACGAAAAGCAATCGATTTTGTTTACTCGCATATTGCGAATGGCAGTTCCGCCCAAGCCTTCATAAGCGAGTTCTATCGTTCTGACCCACCCTCAAAGCGGGCTCAAACGCAGACTGTTTCCATCGAAGTCAAATCCGTTCTGCCGACCAGTGACAGGACCTACGAAGTGGATTGGGTGGAAACCACTCGCGATCTATATGGCGCAATTAAAGCCACAGATCGGTGGAAGGGTTCATTCACAATCGCGATCAATCCACCGACCGATGAGCGCTTGGCTCGGATCAATCCGCTCGGCGTGTATGTCACGAATGCGAGCTGGGACAAGGTTCTTTAGGAAGGAATGGAGTTTTTCATGCGTTCGATCATCCTTGCCGTTACATTCAGTACTTCTGTCTGCTTGTTGTTTGCTCAGGAGCAGAATCCTGCGCAAAAGGCACCGGCTATCCAGCAAGCCATCCAAGCTAAGCGTGTGCCCCCGGCACGGCTGCCCAATTCCATACCACCGCTCCTACAGCAGTACGATTTCGGAGCGCAAATCCAGGCGCTGGAACAAACGAATGGGCTCGCGCCGCCTCCCGATGTGGCGCCGGAATTCGCATCAGGCAAAACGCCAGCGGCTACGGCGCTGGTTCCCAAGGATTATCGGCCTAAGGCGGACGTGCCTTTGACGCCAACAGCGCTTGAGGCTGTGCAAGTCAGTGAGCGCTGGCGAGGCGAAAAGAATGATCCGGCAGCAGGTCCCGATGGTCGAGTCATGTATTCCTTTGGCGCTGGATTGCCCACCGTGGTGTGTGCCCCATTGCGCGTATGCATGATTGAGCTTCAAACTGGCGAAAAGATCGTCGGTGAACCGCAAATTGGCGATTCAGTCCGCTGGAATATCTCTCCTGCCATGTATGGCACCGGCGACGAAGCAACTCAGATTATTGTGCTAAAACCGCAGACGCCTGGCCTCGATACAAACCTCCTTATAACAACCGACCGGCGCGCGTACTACATTCGGCTTATCTCAAAGCCGGAAGAATACGTTGCACGTGTTGCGTTTGCCTACCCGGATGACACCAACAATCGCAAATGGAAACAGGAAATCGCTGCGCAACGGGCTGTGACGCTACAGACGAACCGCTCGCCAGAAGTGCTTCCTGCGCTGATCGCCGTCGAAAAGATGAATTTCGATTACAAGGTGCATGGCGGCGATGAACACATTCGCCCGCTGCGCGTCTTCGATGACGGCGCGAAAACGTTTATTCAAATGCCCGCCGAACTCGAGCATCGCGAAGCGCCGGTCTTAGTCGTCGTTGGCAATGACGGCAAAGGTGAAATGACGAATTACAGAGTGAAACAGCAGACCTACATTGTGGACCGGCTGTTTGATCGCGCCGATCTGGTTCTCGGCGTGGGCAAGAAAGCTCAAAAAGTGGAGATCACCCGTGAACGGCCCAGAGGATAGAGACGATCGGCATATTGAAGCAGCGCGCCAGGAGCCTCAAGCCGAAAACTTTCGCATTGAAGCTCCAAGCGGTCTCGATTTGCACCCGGAAGCTCGCCGGGTTGTTCGTGTAAGCAAGCGGGCAAGCATGGCAATCATCGGTGTTGGCGCTGCGTTATTGCTGGCGTTCGCCTATGGCGGCTACAGGCGAACAACCCGCGCTCAAGTCGCGGCCCGTGACGCCAGCTTGCCTACGAGCGTCGCCCCCGCCACTCAAGCGAGCCACGAGTTTACCAGTTCAATTCCCACGGGAACGGTACCACTGGCGCGTGGTAATCCGAACGAGCTTCAGCCGCCCGATAAATCGCCTGCGCGAATAAGTAGCACGCCGTCTTCGTGTGGGGTCGATGCTCGGACGAACGAGCCATATCGCTACGATCCGCAAACTGGTCAACCCTGTGGCGGCTTGCCTCAAGAGAGGGTCGTAATAAGGCAGGCTTCCGTCCCGCGCCAGCAATCCGTTCAGGCTCCTGCTGTCCAGAATCAACCCACGCCGGAGGAGCAGCGCTTGGCAGCCGCATATCAACGGGAGCAAGAAGCCGAACTTGCGCCTACAAGCATCCGTGCCTCGGCATCGCCCAACACTGACTCGTATAGCGCGATTCCCGCATCTGCTCCTGCCCGGTCGGTAGACACCGATCTTTCGCAAATCGCTGCCCTCAGCCGAGCTTTGGGCGGTAGCGCCAACAAGAACCAGCCTAGCGGAGAATTCGCTCGAACGTCCTCCGACGAAGAGTTTGACCGGCAGAATATGCAAAGCACGAAAGAAGCGTTTCTTAACGCTACACGAAACCGGCAGGCCGACG
This sequence comes from Terriglobia bacterium, assembly GCA_963846045.1. Classification (GTDB taxonomy): domain Bacteria; phylum Acidobacteriota; class Terriglobia; order Bryobacterales; family Bryobacteraceae; genus Bog-105. The sequence goes on from CAWJUL010000017.1 coordinate 7,747, forward strand.
ACTATCTCCGCTCAACCCGCGCTGCGCCCCTTTCCAGGTACGAGATCAAGGCGGGTTGGGAGATTCCAGCAGTTCTGGAGCAGAGCTTAAATTCCGATCTGCCGGGCGAATTGAAGGCGCTTGTCACGTCGAATGTTTATGACACTGGGACGGGAATGTATCTACTGATCCCGCAGGGATCGAGGCTGATCGGCAAATACGATTCTCGCCTTTCTTTTGCCCAAGACGGTGTCCAGGTTGCCTGGAACCGAATTATCTTCCCGGACGCATCCTCCGTAGACCTTGACGGAATGGTGGGTCTCGACTCGCATGGAAGCGCGGGCCTGCGAGACAAAGTGGATCATCATTACAAACGTCTGATTGGATTTTCAGCGCTAACGAGTATGTTCACTGCGGCATTTGCAATTTCGCAACGCGCCAATCAAAGTGTCCTCGCTTACCCGACTCCGGGCCAGGCTGCGTCACAAGCCGTCGGGCAGGAGATAAGCGAAACAGGCGCGCAGATGACGCGCCGAAATCTGAATGTGCAACCGACGATTAAGGTGCGGGCCGGTTACAAGTTCACGGTTCGGGTGAACCGGGACATTCTTTTTGATGCACCTTATGAACCGATGCAGGCTGAAACCCCAGAAGCGCTGAGTACGCGTTGGAAATAGGAGAAAGGAATGAACACCGAACTCGCACGTGAAGTCTTTGCAATCGTTGAGGCCAAGGTGAGATCACGCCCCTCTCCGATGGAGTTCGAAATGGCCTACCAAATCCGCGTGGCGGTGGACCGCATTCGTTTTGCGATCAAGGCGACAGACGAGTTTGCGCACCATCCGCAGCAACTGCAGGAGGCCGGTCTACAACTTATGGATGCTTTGGACAGGTTGGAATCGGCAGATCGCGAGTTCCAAATGCGGTTTCGCCAGGTGCCACCTGCCAACTGTGAAGCAAGCCGGAAACGTGTAAACGGGGACGCGGCGCACGCGACGAATGGGGATTCGGCTGTGAACAACAATTTGAAAGGAAGAGTATGACTGGAATGCTGCTAACGGAACCGGAGGTTGCAGACCGACTCCGCGTGAGCCTGGTATGTCTGCGGCGATGGGTGCATCGAGAGGCACGGACCTCGTTTCGTGAAGGTGGGTGCGCTTGTCAGATATGCCGCCGAAGACCATTTGGATGGAATCGTTGCCCACCAGTCGCCAAGCGAGGCAGACAAGACGATAAAAAGCGTACGAGCGCTCTCCTTCAAACACGAGGAAGCCTCAGATTGCGTCTTGACTGACTTAGCAATATTCACCAGTGGCTTCGCAATATTCACCCTTCCGGCGCAGCTCACATTTGGTCAGCGCGCGCGGTGTGAAAGAGCGGACGTTTGCCGGATTGAAGCCGCGACTTCCCGGTCGTAATTTAGTCCAATTGACGGTTCGACCGGCGATGCAGGACAGACCGCAGCCGACCGGCCTTTGCGCGCGTACCCGAAGCCAGCGGTCTCATCCGTCCGTGTGAATGAATTGTCTGAGAGTGATGGCACGGTCAATCTAGCCCATTGTTGACAGACCAAATCGACGTGCCGGCCATTGCCACTACTCCTGGCGCAATACAACCATCGGGTCCAGTTTCGCTGCCCGGCGTGCGGGAAAGTAACTTGCTGCGAGAACAACTAAAGCGAGCAGAGCCGCGACACACACATAAATCGTGGGATCGGCCGGCCTCACTTCAAAAAGGACACTGGTTATCAGTCGGCTCCCAGCCAACGCGCCAGCAAGCCCGATTGTCATGCCAGTGACCGCAAGAACCAGGCCTTGCTTGAGGACCAGGTGCCGCAGGCTTCGCGGCGTCGCTCCGAGGGCCATGCGCAGGCCGAATTCGTGTGCACGCTGGCTTACCACGTAGGCTGTAACTCCGTAGATACCGGTGATTGCTAAACAAACAGAAAGGCTGGCGAAAATTGCTAGCAAGAAGGTCCGAAAACGCGGTGCGGCCATCTCTTCGTAAAGAGATGCCTGCATCGTAGTGAACTTCGCCGGAGCATCTGAAGAAAGGTCGTGAAGCGTGCGCCGCAGCGTGTTCATAACAAGCTCCGGGGCTGCGGCACTCCGTACAACCACGTTCAGATTACTGCCCGCTCCCAAAACGTGTTGCGCGTACGGCATGTAGATTTCTGCATCGGGCTTTCGCGCAGGCCCCCACTGCCGGACATCTCCTACAATCGCGACGATCTTCATTGGCTTATCGGAGTCGAAGCCCGCGAACAGGATGCGGCCTATCGGGTCCTGCCCGTGAAAAGCTCTGCGCACCAGAGTTTCGTTGACGATAACCGCAAACGGAGCATCGGCTCCGTCTCGGTCATCGAAAGCTCGGCCGCGCTTCAGGGGAATGCCGAGCGCTTCGAAGATCCCGGGAGTGACTACGGAAAAAACGGCTTCCTGCCCGTTTATCTCAGTTAATGGTTTGGGCAGGTGATCGATCCAGTAGGAGCCGGCCGACTCGACATCACCGGGCGGTCCCATCGTGGCGCCAGCAGCCAAAACACCGGGCAGCGATGAAGTTCTGGACAGCAGTTCCTCAAAGAACTGCCGTGCGTGGCCGTTTGCGTCCGGCCCGGAAACCGGCAGGCCGGTCGCCATCAACACAACATGCTCGGGGCGGAAGCCCAGATGAACGTTACTGAGCGCCACAAAGCTCTTTATCAGCAGGCCCGACACGGCGAGAAGAATCATCGACAAAGCAATCTCCGCGACTACGAACGCTCCTCGTACCCGGTTCGATTTGCTATCAGTCGCAGCGCGCGACCGGCTTTGTTTCAAAGCGTCATTCAAATCGACGCGCGAGGCATAAAGCGCGGGAACCAAACCGAAAAAGAGGCTGCATAGAACACAAACGCCAAACGTAAAGGCAAGAACTCGGCCGTCGATACTGGCCTCCGCGAGCCCTGGCACATCAGCCGGCATCAGCGCGATTAGCGCTTTCGATGCAAGTTTCCCTACCGCGAGCCCAACCGAGCCGCCCAGTAAAGCTAAGACCAGATTTTCTGTCATCAATTGGCGCAAAATCCGGCTGCGCTCGGCCCCGACTGCGGCCCGAATTGCGATTTCGCGAGTCCGGGCGGTAGCTTTTGCCAGGAGCAGTGTAGCTATATCGGCGCAGGCGATCAGCAGAACCAAGCCGACGGCGCCGAGAAGGATATAAAGCGTCAACCGCACGTTCCCAACCATCTCGTCTTGCATCCTCGTTACAGCCGCCCTTCTTCCCTTATTGCTGTCCGGGTATTCATGCTGCAGACGCAAGGCGATTAAGGCAATTTGAGCTTGTGCCTGTTGCAAAGTGACGTTGGGCTTCAACCGTGCGATGGCATAGAAGCTCAGGCTGGTGCGCGGCAATGTCCGATCGACGGCATCCGATACGCGCCAGATATCTGAGTTGCCCGGAAAGTGAAAGCGGGGCGGCAGCACACCGATAATCGTCAATACATCACCGCCAACATGCACGGTTTGCCCTGTGACGTGACGGTCGCCGCCGAAATGGCCTCGCCAATACGAGTAGCTAATCAGCGCCGCAGTGGAGTTTCCGGTTTTCTGCTCTTCGGCGCTAAATAAGCGGCCAACGATAGGACTTACACTAAGCACCTGAAAGAACTCTTGTGACACTCTCGCTACGTGGACATACTCGGCGGAGGAGCCGGCCTTCACCGCCGCATCCGAACTCCTGTAGTAGGCCATCGCAGCAAACGCCGTGCTCTGCTGTTTCCAGTCGCGAAAGTCCGGCAGCGCAACCTCCTTCGATTCCGCGTTGCCGCTCCAGTTGGAAGTTAGCGTCACAATGCGGTCCGGATCGCGATACGCGAGCGGCTTCAGCAGAACCGCGTTCACGATACTGAAAACGGCGGTATTTGCCCCAATGCCGAGGGCCATCACGAGCACTGTCAACAACGCAAAACCCGGATTTTTGTGCAGGCCGCGAATGGCATATCGAAAATCCTGGCTCGCGTTGTCGATCACATTCACGCCCCGCGCATCCCGGCATTGTTCCTTTCTTTGCTCGATGTCTCTGATGGAACGAAGCGCGGCATAACGCGCCTCGTCAGGAGTCATTCCAGCGGCGATGTTTTCGTCGACCTGCCGCTCCAGGTGATAACGTAACTCTTCCTCAAGTTCATGCTCGACCTTATTACGAGAGAAGAATGATCGGAGTCTAAGACGGAATATGCTGGCCAGGCGCATTTGCGATTTCTCCTGTCAAGCTGTTCGTACAATCAGCGATATCGCGGCAGATAATCTTTCCCATTGCGCGGCTTCCTGTTCCAAAGCCTTGCGTCCGGCTTTGGTCAGCGTGTAGTATTTGGCTCGGCGATTATTTTCGCTAACCGCCCATTCTGAGCTGATCCAGCCATTCTGTTCGAGCTTGTGCAGGGACGGGTAAAGTGCACCTTGTCCCACCTGGAGGACCTCGCCGGACATCTGCCGAATGCGCTGCGCAATTGCCCAGCCGTGCATCGGTTCCAACCCGATTGTTTTCAGAATCAACAGGTCGAGTGTGCCTTGCACGAGATCCGTAGGCTTGCTCAATATAGCTCCTATCAGTAACTGACAACAGCATACGCCCATCTTTTGGCGGAATCAAGTCCGCGCCAAATTCAGCCAAATTCGTTCGCTTTTTCAGGCCTCGATTCTTTGGGAAATCTTGCTTTGTGACTGTTCGGAAAACTCCCCGCCACTCCCTGTTCAGTATGGACGTGCGAACGAGATCGACGTCCAGCAGACTGCGCGGGAAACGCGCCAAAAACCCAGAGGTATCAGGATGAGTGAAGTTAGCGAGATCCTGCGAGTTGAAGAAGTGGCCAGCAATCTGCGTTGTTCAAAAGCCCATGTCTACAACGCGATTAATGGAAAAGTTAGCGGCGTTAGCCGTCTCCCGGTGATCTGCTTGGGCCGGCGCAAGCTTGTACGGCGCACGGCTCTCGAAGCTTGGAAACAGGAGAACGAACGGAATGCTATTCTGGCCGCATCGCCAGAAATAGATACCCGTGGACGCATGAAAGGACATCATGCGTAAACGGTTTCAACAGGGAAATTTGTTCAAACGGAATGGTACTTGGGTCGGCCAATGGTGGGATGACGGCCATCGGCGAAAGCGAACGCTGGGCTCTCTCAATCAAATGACGAAAGCTCAGGCGCGTATCGCGCTTGCCGCAATCGTGGAGCCTATCAATGCAAGGACTTCAGGAGCCAATCCAAACTGTACGCTTCAGGATCTCGTGGAAGGGGTATTCTTTCCTTTCTACAGGCGCAAATGGAAGCGTTCTACCGCCGGAACTACAGAAGATCGCATCGAACGCCATATTTTGACCGAGTTCGGAAGTCGTGCGCTCGGTACGTTCAATCGCGATCAGCTTCAGGACTTTATTGACAGAAAACTGGTCGAAGGCTTGTCCGCCAGCATGATTGCGCATCTTCGCTGGGACCTAAAACAGATCTTCGACATGGCTGTTGGAGAAGGGCATATTTCGCGAAATCCGGCGAAGTTGCTCTTCATTCCGCGCGGTGCAAAACGGGCTGAGAAGCTCATCATGAACCTTGAGGAGGTGAACCGATGTTTTGATGCAGTTGAACTGCGAGAGCGCTTAATCATCAAGCTTGCGACCTTGGCGGGCATGCGACCCGGTGAAGTCCTGGGACTGAAATGGCGAGCGGTGAAGGAGGACCACTGCGAAGTTCAGATTCGCATTTATAGGGGAGATATCGACAGCCCGAAAACGCATCTTTCAGTTCGAAAAGCGGCGCTCAGCCAAAGCATACTCGACGATTTGGCGCTATGGCGTGAACAGTCCATTGATACCAGTCCGGATGCCTGGGTGTTCCCGTCGGAGAGAGGCGGGACTCCGTTATGGCGGGATAACGTTCTTCGCCGCTGGATTTATCCAAGGCTTAAATCAGTCGAGCTTTCGTGGGTTAACTTCCAGGTAATGCGCCGCACTCATTCGTCATTGATGAATGAACTCGAAGTAGACCCGAAGATCGTTGCGGATCAGCTCGGTCACACGCTCGATGTGAACCAGAACGTCTACACAAAGGCTGCACTCCGCCGCCGCTCGGCTGCGGTGAAAATCCTGGATCAGGCTCTGGTGAAATCCTTAATGGAGCCAAATGGAGCCAAGAAGAATGGAAAATAGAGCGAAGTTGTTGATTTTATGGAGCGGGAGACGGGGATCGAACCCGCGACGTCCAGCTTGGGAAGCTGGCATTCTACCGCTGAATTACTCCCGCTCAGTGCTCATGTCAAGCTACCCAGTCGAAGCAGCGTCCTCGAACACTCCATCTTGCAAAAGAGAACGCGGTGCCGCTCGAGCTCCACTCCTCGACCACTCCGCAGGCGCGGCCCTTGTCCGTGTACCAGGAGGCGTAACGGCTTAGCGGGGGCGTTTCCGATTTAATCTATCAACGAGTATCGGAAGCGGCAATGAGCAAGCCTCGTGCACATTCTGCATAGACGTCGCTTACGCACTTTCATCGAGCGTGTCCGAAGAACAGCAACAATCCTTTGGCGCGGCCTGGCGTGACCGGGTCTGCGCTCTCAAAAATATTCCGCCCGTTCTGCGAATTGTTTGGCGATCCGGTCCGCACATTGTCGCGTTTGGTCTTGCTTATCGTGTACTCGCGGCCCTAATCCCGGTCAGCACTGCGTACGTCAGCAAGCTCATCATCGACGACATCACCGCAATTGTGGGCCGCCACACCACGTTTGCAGCTTCCGCTGCGCAACTATGGTGGCTTGCCGGCATTGAGTTCGCCTTGGCCGTTGTTGGTAATCTGGCTGGCCGTTTGATCGACTACTATGATGCCGTCTTGGCGGACCGGTATACCCGTCACGTCAGCATCGAAGTCATGCGCCATGCTTCGGAGCTGGATCTGCAGGCGTATGAGGATCCCGTGTTCTACGACCGTTTGGAGCGGGCGCGCGTGCAAGCCACCGACAGACTCGGCATGATCCAGTCCATGGGGCGGCTCTTCCAGCAAGTGTTAACTACTCTGTCACTCTCCGCCGCCATACTTTGGTTTTCTCCCTGGCTTCTGTTGCTTCTCATCGGCTGCCTAGTGCCGGCGTTTCTGGGCGAGAGCCATTTCGCATTCCTCAACTACGCCAAGAATTTCCGTCAGACTCCCGCCAAGCGGCAACTCGATTACCTTCGGCAGGTCGGCGGCAGCAAGGAAGCCGCCAAGGAACTAAAGCTATTCGGATTGAGCGGTTTTCTGTCCGATCGATTTACGCAAATTTCTGACGCCATACTCGTGGAAGATCTCAAACTCTTCCGGAGGAGGTTGTTTGCTGTCTCCCTGCTTTCACTGCTAAGCACAGCCGGCTACTATGGCGCTTACGTTTGGGTCATCTATGAAACGGCCGTGGGTGCATTCAGCATCGGCACGCTTGCATTTCTAACACAGTCGATCCTGAACGCTTCGACGAATATCTCCCAAATATTCTCCACCTTATCCAGCATCGCCGATCAAGCTCTCTTTCTGACCGATCTTCTCGCGTTCTTCGGCATGCGGCCTACGGTTACGTCTCCGCCCAATGCGATACCCGCACCGCGGCCGATTATCGCCGGCTTTGATTTTCGCGGCGTGACATTCGTGTATCCCGGAACTACACGAAAAGTCGTGGAGAACCTGAACTTCAGATTGGAACCAGGCGAGCGCATTGCGCTCATCGGCCAAAATGGTCAAGGCAAGACGACGATTGTCAAGCTGATGACACGCTTGTACGACCCGTCGGCGGGCCGCATATTATTGGACGGCACGGACCTTCGTGAGTACAATCTGGAGGATCTGTGTAGCCAGATCGGCGTCATATTTCAAGACTTCATGCGCTATGAGATGACCGCGAGAGAGAACATTGGAGTAGGCCGCGTTGAATTCCTGCCGGATATGGCTCGAATTCGAGATGCTGCGCGAAAGAGTCTGGCTGATGAGGTAATCCACAAGCTGCAAGGCGAATATGATCAAATGCTCGGACGGCGCTTTGAAGGGGGAGTTGATTTATCTGGCGGAGAGTGGCAGAAAATCGCGCTCGCAAGGGCATACCTGCGCGAAGCTCAGGTGCTTATTCTCGATGAGCCCACTGCCGCTCTCGACGCTCGTGCTGAATACGAGGTATTTGAGCGCTTCAACGAGCTCACGAAGACGAAGATGGCCTTGTTCATCTCCCACCGATTCTCGACCGTACGCATGGCAGAGCGAATCATTGTGCTTGAAAACGGAGCCATCGCTGAAGAAGGCAGCCATGATCAATTAATGCGGCGGGCTGGGCGCTATGCCGAGATGTTTGAGCTGCAAGCGTCCAGTTATCGATAGGCGCACTGCCTGTGGCCGATTCTCCCATTCAGTTCGACAGCCTGCCGGAAACTCCGGACACGCAGGCGCAGGTCGACGACAAGGTCGTTCGCGAGACGGCTACTGCCGTCGCGCGTGGATGCGCCTGGTTGCCTAAGAAACACACGCGCCGCGCGCATTGGCGTTTTAAGCAAGAACTCAAACGTTTTAGACAAGTTGAAGCCCGCCTATATGCACTCGACGCGAACGAACTGAGCAAGGATCTCAAAGCGCTGAGTGAAAACTTGCGCCTGATTCGCGCGGATGTACGCGATCTGGAAAACGGAACGAAATCACTGTCTAGGTTGCCTGCGGTGCGGACGGCTTCAGAGGAGTCGACTACGCGATCGGTCGCTCTTGCTGATGCGCTTCTCGCCGCTTGTGGTTTTGATTTCAGCGAATCGCAATTCCGTTCCTTTATTCAGGCTGCCCAGGAGGTAGAGCCACTTCGTCGCGCCGAACTCTGGGGCATGCCTACGGCTTTGAAACTTGCCGCGTTCGGATCGCTCGTTGACGCTGCCGAAGGGAGCCTTCAGGCATTCCTAGCCGACGGCTTGGCAGCGGGCTCCTTCGGTGTTGGTCCTCTTGTTGACAGGCTTCGGCTCATCGGAGATCTGGAGTGGAAAGACACATTAGAACAAGTATCAATTCTCCATCGCACGCTTCTTCAGGATCCCTCCGGCATCTATCCACGGATGGACTTCGAAACCCGCGAGATGTATCGCGAGGTGATCGAGAACATCGCAACGCGCTCCGACGTCAGCGAGATCGAGGTCGCCAGACGTGCCGTCCAGAAAGCTGCCCAGAGCAACACGGCTCAAAACATGCCGGATGCACTGCGTCAGAAGCTGAAACATGTCGGCTATTACTTCCTCGATCCGTCTGGCTCTGCCGGCCTGCTGGCTGAGATCGGGTATCGGCCTGCTTTCGGAGAATGGGCGCGATCTTTGTTCCGCCGCTTTCCCGACGAGATATATATCATCGGCATCGAGTTCCTCAGCCTCATCACCGTTGTTGCACTGACCCTTAGTCTCGTTCGCATCAATGCCGGCTTGGCTCTCGTCTTCGGTGCTTTGCTTCTGACTGTGCCGGCAACGCAGGCCGCGGTAGAAGCGTTGAACTATCTCGTCACCACCGTTCTCAGGCCGCGCATTCTCCCCAAGATGGACTTCTCAAAGGGAGTTGACGATCAATTCGCGACCATTGTGGCTATTCCGACGCTGCTCATCAACAACAAGCAAATTCGGCAACTTGTGGACGATCTCGAAGTCCGGTATCTCGCGAATCGGGATGCGAATGTTTTCTTTGCGTTGTTGACCGATTTGCCCGACACTTCTGAACCCGCAGAGGAGCAGGATCATCGACTCGAACTGGCGCTTCGATTGATCGACGGCTTGAACGCCAAGTATGCAGAAGAACCATTCGGCGGGTTCTATTTGTTTCATCGCCACCGTGTATACAACCCGCGCGAGGGTGCATGGATGGGCTGGGAACGTAAGCGGGGCAAATTGCTCGATCTGAATCAACTCGTGCGCGGCGTCTACAACCCGTTCCCAATCAAAGCCGGCGACATGCAACGGCTGCCGTTTATTCGTTATGTTCTGACCCTTGATTCGGATACCGAGTTGCCACGCGGGTCGGCTGAGCGACTGATCGGAGCCATGGCGCATCCCCTGAATGCGCCCGTCGTCGACCCTGATTTGAACATCGTCACCGAAGGATACGGAATTCTTCAGCCACGTGTCGGTATCAGTGTTCATTCCTCCACCCGCTCGCACCTCGCAAGTATCTATTCGGGTCAAACCGGATTCGACATCTATTCGAGGGCGATATCCGACGTTTATCAAGACCTGTATGGAGAAGGAATCTTTACCGGAAAAGGGATCTACGACGTAGATGCGCTGCGCCAGGTGCTGGAACACCGTTTCCCGCGCAACGCGTTGTTAAGTCACGACCTCATCGAAGGCGCGTATGCTCGTGCCGGCCTCGTTTCGGATATCGAAGTCATTGACGATTATCCAACTCACTACAGCGCGTATAACAGGCGCAGGCATCGATGGCTGCGCGGCGATTGGCAGATTATTCGATGGATATTCAACCGGGTTCCAGATGAATCTCGGCGTTTGGTTCGCAATCCGATTTCCCTTGTCTCTCGTTGGAAGATTGTCGACAATCTGCGGCGAAGCTTAGTTGAGCCGGCCACGTTCTTTCTTCTTGTATGCGGCTGGTTCTGGCTGCCCGGTGGACCGCGGTTCTGGACGGTGGTCACGCTTGCCTTGCTCTTCTCGCCGATTTATTTCCGGCTCATCTTCGCACTCATTCGAGCAGCCTGGAACGGAAGCAAAGCAGCCGCAACAGAATCGATAACCGATTTTGCGATGTCGCACGTAAGCATTGCGCTGAACATCGCGTTTCTTGCTCATCAGGCTTTAGTTGCCTTGGATGCGATCATCCGCACTATTATTCGCAGCCATATCACCCATACCCGTTTGCTCGAGTGGGAAACCGCAACTGAAGCGGAACTCGGCATCCGAAAGCGCACGCCCGTAGATGTTTATTTGGATTGGGTGCCGCTGATTGCGATTCCGCTCGGTCTGGCAGCCTTTGCTCGTCACGGTGTGGCGCCGTATGCTGTGCCATTTGCTGTGGTCTGGAGTTGCTCGAAATTGATCTCAATCTGGCTGAATCGCTCGCCACATGCGGAAGGGTTTGAGCTGCCTGCTCGCGAGCGTGAATTCCTGCAAGATGTATGCCGGCGCACCTGGCAGTACTTCGCTGAATTCAGCAACGAAGCAAATCACTGGTTGATACCAGACAACATCCAGGAGGAACCTCATCGGGTTGCGGAACGGCTGTCGCCGACCAACTTGGGGCTGCTGCTCAACTCGAGGCAAGTTGCACTGCAGTTTGGCTACATCAACTTGAGCGAATTCGTGACGCTCACTCAGCGAACCCTCCGCACGATGGAAAGCTTGCCCCGGCATTTCGGCCATTTCCTGAACTGGTACGACAATCTGACGCTGGCGCCGCTGGAGCCGCAATTCATCTCAAGCGTCGATAGCGGCAACTTAGCCGCATCGCTTTGGAGTTTGAAGAATCACTGCCTGGAAATGGTCCGAAGCGGCGATTCCGATGAGCCCTCGCAGCCTGAACGCCAGCAATTCTCCCCCACTCTGCTCAAGATCGCCAATGATTGCGATCGCTTTGTTCGCGACATGGATTTCGCCATGCTCGTCGACAAGGGTCGCAAGTTGTTGTCGGTTGGCTACAACGTTAAGACACGCCAACTTGCAAAGTCGTGCTATGACCTTCTCGCGTCGGAGGCTCGCACTGCGGCGTTTATGGCCGTAGCGGCCGGCCAAGCCAGCCAGGAGACTTGGTTCCGCCTTGGGCGGCAACACATCTTGACGGAAGGCCAAACAGTTTTGGTCTCGTGGACCGGGACCATGTTCGAGTATCTGATGCCCATCATTTGGATGCGCTCCTATCCAAATACGCTGCTGGACCGATCAGTACGGCGCGCGGTCGCTGTACAACAGTCGTACGCTGCCAGGCGCCGTGTTCCCTGGGGAATCTCGGAAGCCGCATATAGCAAAACAGACGAGGACGGCAACTATCAGTACGCCGCGTTTGGCGTGCCCGGTCTCGCTCTCCATGTTACTAACCCCGCGGCGCTTGTTGTCTCGCCGTACTCTACATGTCTGGCGCTAGTTGTCGATCTAAAAAGCGCCGTGACGAATCTGCGCCGAATGCGGAAGCTGGATTGGTTGGGCAAGTACGGTTTCTATGAATCCGCCGACTACTCCCGGCCAAGCCGCGGATTTCTTCGCAGGCGCGAATACAAGCTCGTTCATAGCTGGATGGCCCACCATCAGGGAATGACTCTTGCCACTATGTGCAATCTTTTTCACAAGTCGGCATTTCAGCGATGGTTTCATAGTGAACCCGGTGTACAGGCCAGTCAACTGATCCTCCAGGAACGTCCTCTACGCGTTAAACCTACTGTCGAGGACGCCAGGTCGGCTGCGCGCTAATCGGTCAATCTTATTTAATCTCCAGGATCTGGGTAGCTGCTCTTCTGCCCGAGGCTATAGCGCCGTGCACCGTCGCGCTATGTCCGTTGGTCTCCGTTGCTTCACCGGCGAACAGAAGTGTGTCCTCAACTGGTTCAGCTAGCCTTTCTCGTGCATGCATCGCATGGGCGGGAACGTAACTGTACGAGCCGCGGGCAAATGGATCGCCATGCCAATCATGCGAATCGACATGGACCAGCAGTGACTCGAGTTTGGGCGCGCGGATCGCTAATATCCGTGCCAAATCTCCTATCGCTCGCCCCACCAATTCGCGTTCGGGTAGTCCGAGCAACTCATCTGGGCGTCCCCCGGAGCACCATCCAGTTATGGAAGATGTTCTCATCGGCAAAGCAGTCCACCAAGTTGGAAAGTGTTTTTCGTTCGACAACAAAAAGCCCGCGTCGCGGAAGTTTTCGTTTTCCTCCCAAACAGGGCTCTCGAAACGCAGCACGAGACGAATGACTTGGCCGAAGCGAAGTTCTCTCGCCGCGTTGATCGCTTCCGGGATCTCTGGATCGAATTGCAAGGCGCCCGGAAGCTCCGGGGCAGCCTGTAAGACGCCAAGCGGAACCGTGATGATCGCTTGCTTCGCCGTGATCGTTTGGGAAGCCCCCGTAACAGCGGATACGAATTCAACTGCGGCGCGTTTCGACGTCCATCGGATTCTCTGAACAACGCAGTTCAGCCTTAGTTTGTGTTGCAACCCAGCAATCCCCGCTACCAGCCATCTGGGAACGGCATCATACCCATTCATGAGCCGGAACGAGCGATCTCCGTCGATTGCGTCCGCGGCCCTGGCGTCCTTGACAATTGATCCAATGCCGATTGATTCTCGCCGCGCAGCGTTGAACCCTTCCACGTAAGAGGTCGCCAACTGCTTCGCTTCTTGCGAAAAGCTAGTTTTGTCTAAAAATTCTGAAAACGTCTCCTCGCGGCCTTGTTCGACAGCGGCTTCCAATGCTTTCATTACCTCGTCAATTTGCAGCCAGGCGTCTTCGTTCTTATGGGGTTTGCCGTTGTGCACATGAACTGCACGTTCAGTGCAGTCATAGAGGATCAATGACGCAGATTGGACGATAGAAAGAATTTCCGGCGGCTTGCCATGCACAAACTCCGCTCCGAGCTCTACCGGGATCGGCGACATCGGGTCATGAACCGTGCAAATACGTCCGCCGATACGATCGCGGGCCTCGAGACAGACGACCCTCTTCCCTGCCCTGTCCAACTCTTTCAGAGCGGCCAGGCCCGCGGCCCCGGCGCCTACAATGACGACGTCTACCTCGCTACTGCCCATTTCTTACTCTCCAATGTCTCAACGCTTTTTCCGTCACGTTGCTATTTTCGGCCATCGCAAATTGCATGCCGTTTTGAGTTAATGAAGAAGAACCCCAAGGGATTTGCATGAGCTACGACAACCTCAACTTCCATCTCGACAACGGGACAGCCATAGTCACTTTGAGCCGCCCCGAGAAGCGCAACGCTCTGTCGCGACAACTCATGCGCGAGCTGATCGGCTGCCTGGACGCGATCGAGCGCAACGATGCCGTCAGAGCCGTTATCCTTGCCGCTGAAGGCAAGGTCTTCAGTTCGGGCCACGATCTGACCGAAGTCGTTTGCCAACAGGTTTCCTACCACCAGGAAACCTTCGGCCTTTGTACGCAACTGATGCTGCGTATCCAGTCCATTCCGCAGCCCGTCATTGCGGAAGTACAGGGTGTTGCTACGGCGGCGGGGTGTCAGTTGGTCGCGAGTTGCGATCTCGCTGTGGCCTCGGTCCACGCCGGCTTTGCCACGCCGGGCGTGCGCATAGGACTCTTCTGCAGCACGCCAATGGTGGCGCTGACGCGAGCTATCGGACGTAAACGCTCGCTCCAGATGCTTCTGACCGGCGAACAGATATCGGCACAGATTGCCGCGGAGTGGGGCCTCATAAATTTTGTCGTGGAGCCGGAGCAATTGCGCTCAACTACGCTAGCCTTGGCAGCGCGAATCGCCGAAGCAAGTCCACTTACCGTTCGTATTGGAAAGCAGGCATTCTACTCCCAGATCGATCTCGATCAGAATCTTGCCTACAGCTATGCCAAAGAAGTCATGACTAGCAACGCCATGGCCTACGACGCGCAAGAGGGCATCACTGCTTTCTTAAAAAAGAGGCAGCCTGTTTGGCGCGGCGAATAAATCAGCTATGGATGCTGCGATACGAGATCAGGCAACGGTCCGCCGTCTCTAACTCTGGGAACTCGCTGCCCTCTTGCTCCACAAGATAGTACTCGACTCCACCCACAGATTCAGCGGCGGCAAACACTTTCTTCCAAGGCACAACGCCTTGCCCGAAGAGCACGCGATAGCCTTGATCCGGTGACCAATCCTTTAAGTGCAATGAACGAATCCGGCCGGGATGATTTTCGATCCACGCGACAGGATCGCTCCCGGCTGCGACGCACGTGCCGACGTCCAATTGCAACATGATTTTGTTATCGGTATTGTCGGCAAGCACTTGCATCGGCACCCGCCCGTCAATGGCCTTCCATTCCGCATCGTGATTGTGATAACCGGGATGCAGGTTATAGCTCGCCATTTGCGTATTCGCCTGGTTCAGCTTGTCGGCAATGCGCTTGTAATCGTCAATGCTGGTCAGCTTGCCTGGAGACGCCAACACGACGTATTTCGCTCCCAGTATCTGATTCAAATTGATGGCATGAGAGATCCCCTCCCCGAACGATTCCAATCCGTTGTGTGTTGAGTAACAACGGATCTTCAAACCGTCAAGCTGTTTGCGAACTTGCTTGGCATAATCGGAAGTCCACTGGAAGTAGGGCGCGAAGAACTCAACACATTCGTAGCCCATCTTCGCGACTGCATCGATCGTTTGGGGTAGATCTTTCTTCAGTTCGTCGCGAACCGAGTACAACTCTAAGCCAACCGGGATCTGTTTGTCCGCGCCCATCATCTGGAAGGCAGCTACCGCAACCCCGCCAGCTTTGATAAACGAACGGCGCGAGACGTTAAGCGATTCCAGCATCTCCCGAACGATATCATGCGCTCATTGCATTTTGAAATACATCTGACAGAGAAGTTACCGTTTCCACCCCGCTTGCGTCTACGATTAATAATGCCAACAGCACAGGCCTATCTCCCCGCACGGCCATATGCGGCACGCCGCGGTGCGCTTGGAAAAGGCGCCATCGCGCTTCTTTCTTTGGCAGTGGCAGCTTGTTGCGCCGCAACTGTTTTCGCGTTCCTCTACAACTTTGACCAGCCGTCTCCAATAGCGGCTATTTACGACGTAAGTTCTCCCGCTCCCTTCTCGGGCGCAACTACAACGCAAGACAAACCTGCTTCGAATGAGGCTACTGCAGTAGCGAGTCAGGCGCCCCCTTCGCGCTGGCCCATCGCGCGGTCTCACGCGGAACTGATCGCCTTAGAGCGGCTCGGCGGGCGTAATTACGTCGAGTTCCGTATGAGCAGAACGGCATCTTTTCAGCCGGTTGGCCCCATCCAGATTGGCCTTTGGCGCCTGGATACCCGGCATTCCGCGGCTCAATTGAGCATTCTGATCGGGCGTCGCCGAGTCGACTACAAGCGCGTAACAGCCGGTGATCGTGTTCTGGTCCCAAACGGTTCACAGCCCTTTGAACTAGTCGTTAATCGCGTGACACGCAAGCAAATTTCAGGCTATGTGAGTGAACCTGTTGCTCGCTAGCCCGTAAAGGAATGCGGCAGAGCGCTGAGTTTTTCGGCGAGACCGAGCTCGACCTCATTTATATGGCGCACCGCCTCAGAGACGCTCTCAAGTTGGAAGATCTTCTAACGGAAGCTCAGTTCGACTACTTGGTCGAAACCGGTACGTATACTGCCGGCCTCCTGATGAAGCGGGAACTCACGGGTGCTTTCTTTTATGTCGCCCCCAACGATCTTCAGCCCGCGCACGCGCTCTTGCGCCGCCATGGGTATAAGCCTTACGAACCAGGGTAGGCCCGGCAGCCGAGCGATGCCTGGTCAATACAGAGAGAAAATCGCCGGGCCCTCGCGCGTGCGTTGCCGGGCGTTTACCCAACACCATCGGTCCTCGGGTCAGCATCCCGCAGATTCGCCGCCATTTCCTCCGGAGCTGTATCCGCCAAATAGGTCCCGTACGCGGTCTCGATGCTCGCCAGATACTTCAATTTGGTAGCGCTCCGTTGCAAAGGGAGAAATTGAACATACAAGTGATAGGGCGATTGCGGCTCGTGTAAGGGTGCCTGCCTGACCGACATCATCAGCGGCAGCACGAAGCCGTACAGGGCATCATACTTGCGCCGAATAATACTGATCGCTTCAGCCAAACTGGCCCGCTCGGCCTCATCCAGGTCGAGCAGCGTTCGAGCGTGCCGCCTTGGTGAGATCCAGATCTCGCCCGGGAAGCGAGCCGCATACGGAACAAACGTGACGAAATATTCATTCGCGGCCACAAGTCTCGATTTGTCGCTTAGTTCGTCATGCAGCAACTGGCAGAAGAGACACGCGCCGCCGTTTGAATCCGCGAAGTCCCGCGCCGCCGCCACTTCTTTCTGCACCAGCGGGGGAACGAACGGCATGGCGTAGATCTGCCCGTGCGGATGTGGCATCGTGACTCCAACCGCCTCGCCACAATTTTCAAACACAGCCACTACCGAAATGTCCGGGTTCTCGGCGTGTTGTCGGGTCCGATCGGTCCACATCTCGACTATCTTTCGCCAGTTCTCAAGGCTCAGCTTTGAGGGAGGCAGCGCGTGCTCCGGCGAATACAAAACCACATCGCAAGCTCCGCGTGGGCCTGTTTCTGCAAACAACCCGGGTATCGGTTCAAAGGGGGGCGCGTCGGGCGAGAACGCGGGAAAATCGTTTGGGTAAAGATATACGTCGTAATGGTCGGGAACGCGGCCCGACCCCGGATCGAACGGACACCAGTTGGCCGGCATCTGTGGCCGATTTTGCCGCGCGGTGGTAACCACCACCCACTGCTGAAGCAGAGCATGCCACCGAAGTTGATGCATCGCCTATTCGACGGTTTTTCCTACCGGAATCGTAACGGCATTACTTGGATGTCCGTCCTGCGCAACAGTAAGAACCGCCTTCTCGGATGCCGGCAGGTCTGCGGGCAAGACTATTCGGACCTCATAGACACCGATAGAACCCTGCGGGAGAGTGGCCGAGACAACTTCTGCCGCTATGCCATTTACCTCGGCCGTCACCGGAATCTGAACCGGCGCGTCTGCCTGCGGGTTGGGAACTCCCGCGCGGAGATTGTCCTTGGCCTCCCCGCTCAATGCGGCTGACCCCAAGCCGGTCGCCCATAACAGGATCGTCTCGCCCGGAGCGGCTGGATTTGAGGATGTCACAGGCGTCCCCTTAAGATCGAAACTTCTGCTATCGTGAGTGGCCATCCCGGCGCGAGGCTCATGCCCGGCGAAGGCGAATAATCCTGGATCTGCGGGCGCAACAATCACTGCCCTGGCAGTCGTCGTCTGCACTGTCCCGTCGTCCTGCACGGAACGGAGATACACACTCGCAGAAGGCGTGCTGAGGTCATACGGTAGCTGCGCCTGAATTTCAGATGCGGAAACCGAGAGCAGTGGCAATAGCTCGCCATTCACAAGCGCCTCCACGCCGCCCAACTTATGCGGCAAAGATTCGCCCGATCCCTGGTCTGCTATCCCGGCGGAAACGCGCAGACCGGAAAAGGAAATGGTGACAAGCGTACCGGGAGCAAGCGCCCCGCCAGAAAGGCTTGCCGAATTAACTACGGCATTCGCGCCAAGCGGAAAATCACCAGCCGCAAAAACTAAAATCCGCCGATTCACCGAGTCCGCAACGAAAAGGTGCATTCCATCGGATTCGAGCGCCACCGGCCGTGCCACCGAATCCGCTGTTGGAATATCCGGCACAGTCGATGTCGTGAAGTTCTGCTGTCCCAGAACAACATCCGCTGGTTCGTTATCCCGAATCGGCAGCGAGTTCCAGACCAACACGCGATGCAACGTGGCGTCTCCGACGTACAGCCGCGTGCCATCCAGCGCAACCGATATCGGCTCCGACAACGTGCTTGCATCCGGTGGAGTACCGTTCGGAGCAGTCCCACCGAGAACGACATCGGGCCGCTTCAATGCGGTTTCCGAAGTGGCATCGGTCCATACCAAAACACGATGGTGCGTGGGATCGGCTATCGCGACCGATTTGCCGGCCACGCTCGCAGCCGCAATCCCCGGAATGACGCTCTGGTTCAACATCGCAACGGGCGAGAAACCACACACGCCGCAGACATTGCCGCCGCTACTCCGGCTACCTGTTACTTGTTGCACATCGAATGCCGCCAGTTGGTTCGCATCGGTTGCCACATACAAGCGCCCGTTCGATAACGATAACGCTGTGGGAACAATGCCCGTGTCCTTGGCTGAAAATGACGCCTGCCCGATGACTGCTGTAGCCGCCTGCCCGCTCTGAAAATCAGCCGCACGACAGACCGATAGCGCCAAACCGCAAAGAACGGCGGCTTCGGCACACCTGCTTAGCCGGAATGTTTGTATAGCGGAACGCAACACTCAGCTTCTAGGCTACTTCTTCTTGCGCCGATATGTTGCGGTTACTCGGGTTCCGAATACCCCCGCGAGCGGCGAAATCGCCAACAACGGTCGCCTCGGCGGGGTCGGCCGCTTTTACGACGTCGGCCAAAAAACGATTGACGGCGTTTTCCTGGAAGATCCCCAGATTCCTATAAGCGATCATGTACATCTTCAGCGATTTCAGCTCCAGGCAGCGTTTAAGCGGAGTGTAGGTCAGGGTGAGTGTGCCATGATCCGGCAAGCCGGTTTTCGGACACACGGAGGTAAACTCCGGCATTTCAATCTCAATCTCGTAACCTCCATATTGGTTGGGCCACGTCTCGATATCGGGCAGCGCCGCATCCACTCCAGCGGCCGCATGCTCGTCAGTGTACGGAGTTTGTTTCTTCATTAGCGTGATTAGCATGCAACTTTTGCGCTAACAGCGTCAGGAACAGGCCAACGTCCGTCACCACACCGACAGCTTGACCGGTACCGCGATCGCTGACTTTGGTCGGCACTGCTGGATTGATATCGACGCAAACGATTTTGACCCAGCTTGGCAGCATGTTCCCTATCGCGATCGAGTGCAGCATAGAGCTAAGGCATAAAACTACCCCGGCATTCTGCACTTGCTCCGCATACGCGTCCTGCGCCTCGTTCATGTCGGTGATCACTTCAGGCAGTGGCCCATCGTCGCGGAGACTGCCCGCCAGCACAAAGGGCACCTTCGCCTTTACGCACTCGTACATCACGCCGCTGGTCAATCGGCGGCCGCTTACCGCCGCGGCAATCCCGCCGGCTCGATAGATCGCGTTGATGGCGCGCATGTGATTGCGGTGTCCGTGTTCTTCCAGCCGCCCGTCGCGCGTCCGCACGCCAAGCGAAGTTCCCAAAAGAGCGGCCTCGATATCGTGCACCGCAAGAGCGTTTCCGGCCAGCAGTGCATCGATCCAGCCGCCGCGGATCAAAGCCGAAAGCGGACCACACCCGCCCGTGTGAACCACAACCGGGCCCGCCACCGCGACAATCTTCTTTCCTTCTTTCCGCACTTCGCGCATGATGGCTGCCGTCTGCGCAACAGCCGTTTCCACCTGCCGCTCCGATGAGATCTCGTTGCTCATGAATGCGAAGGCGTCACGGTCGCGCTCCTTGGCTTCGGGAATCACGCGAATTCCGCGCATGCCGGTCACGATGGGGTCGCCTGTTTTGATGTCACGCAATCGGCGGCACTGCGCCACACCGTCCCGCACCACGACCATCGCGTCCATGCGCTGATTTGCGACTTCAAACCAGCGCCCCTGGTGCCGCACCATCGTCCGCTGATTCGTTGTTGAGTAAAAATCCTCGGGCGCGCACTTGTCCCATTCCGCTTCCTTCAGTTCTACTTCGCCTATATCGGAAGGGGCGCATCCAAACCCCAGCAGCGCAGTCAGCATCCGCCCCATCTGTTCCTGCGTTCGGGCGTCGACACGCAGCCGCAACGATGAAGGATCGCTATTAGTGCGCCCAATCGTGAACTGCTCTACCGTGAACTGCCCGCCGGCTTCGACAACTGCGTCGAAGATGGCTTCCATGATGTGCGAATCGATCAGGTGGCCGTGCGCTTCC
Organism: Terriglobia bacterium; assembly: GCA_963846045.1. GTDB lineage: Bacteria > Acidobacteriota > Terriglobia > Bryobacterales > Bryobacteraceae > Bog-105. The sequence goes on from CAWJUL010000017.1 coordinate 28,348, forward strand.
ACCACCTCCGAAAGCGGCATCTCCGGCTTTGCGGATTGCTGCTCCATCGTTAAGTGTGAGTCAGGAACACGGGCAAACCTTCCTTGCTCGTGTAACTAGGCCTGTAACGTTCCTTGTTGTACATCTTGTCAACCTCAACGTGGCGCGGCCCAAGTTTTGGATCGGGTATGGCCACCATCGCAAACTTTCCGTCCGAAATGGAAGCCATCAATCCACTTTTGTTCGAAGTGAACGCGTCATAGGCCATGGTGCCGAACGTAGTTGCTACCAGTGTGTCCAGAAAGTCCGGGGCGCCGCTTCTCAGGTCGTAGGTGAGGTCGCTCACCACCGTTTCGGCTTTGACGCGAGCTGTAAGTTCGTCGCTGAATGCCTCGGCTACGCTGAACTTCTTGCGATGGCCGAACGCATCTGGTTCGCCGTATTCCTTCACTTCGTACCCTTTCCATCGGGCGCCCTCGGACAGGATCACAAGACTATAGTTGCTCGGATTATGTGCCTTATCGATCATCAGCATATCGATCATGTGATCCAGATCGAACTCGTACTCTGGAATCCCGCACCGAATAGAGGTAACGTACGCGGTGTAGAGCGCTGTGTATCCGGCGTCTCGCCCGAACACTCTGAAAATTCCGACGCGCTCATGCGATCCCACCGTCGTGCGCTGTCGGTCTATCGCTTCCTTCGCGCGCGAGATCGCAGTGGAGAAGCCGATGCAATATTCGGTATTGCGTACATCGTTATCCATCGTCTTGGGTATACCGATGATCTTGAATCCTAACTTGTCCAATACCGCTGCGTAGCTGAGCGTGTCGTCACCACCGATCGCTACTAGATATTCGATCTCGAGCCGCTCCAAATTACTCAGAACGAGTTTGCTTAAGTCGTAGGTGGTTGACTCGCAGCCTTCCTTGTCTTTCGTCGTTTTGGATGGGAAGTCGCTCGCATTTAGAAATTGCGGTACCTGCTTCATCTTGGAGGGATTGGTTCTGCTGGTGTGCAGAAAGGTTCCGCCCGTTCGGTCTATCGTGCGCGTGTTTTCTCGCGTCAACGGTAGAACATAGCGTTCCACGCTCTTTGGATCGTCGAAGTTGAGGTCGATCAAGCCCTTCCACCCCAGCCTGATGCCCGTTACGTCGTGCCCGTCCGTCGTGCTGCGATACACCACATTCTTAATCACCGAGTTAAGACCAGGCACGTCTCCGCCGCCCGTCAAAATCCCGATTTTTTTTCCCGACATGATTCTCCTGTTAACCACAACTGCACGATGCCATCAAACCCACCAAGCCGAGCCCGGTTGCTCTCTGATGACGATCTCGTTTAGAAATTCGGCAGCTTTCGTGAGACCTTCATCCGGAGACATCAATGAGTCTTCATGCTCAATCGAAAGCACGTAATCGTATCCATACATGCGCAAGGTCGAAATGAATTCTTTCCACCAGCCATACGGGTGCCCATACCCGCAGGAACGGAAAATCCAAGCTCGGTTCCGTTCGTCGGTGTACTTTTTCGTGTCGAGCACGCCTGTCTTGGGCAGGTTGTAATCGTAAATCTGGGTGTCCTTCGCGTGTACATGGAAGATGGCATCGCCAAGTACGCGAACCGCTTTGATCGGATCAATCGATTGCCAGAACATATGGCTGGGATCGTAATTGCAGCCGACGCTGTCGCCTGCGATCGACCGCAGTCTCAGCATCGTTTCCGGGCTATAAACAACAAACCCAGGGTGCATTTCAATCGCAATCTTCACACCGTGATCTTTGGCAAACTTACCGTGCTCCGTCCAATATGGAGTTACTTTCTCATCCCATTGCCAGGCCAGTACGTCCAAATACTCCGGCGGCCACGGGCACGTCACCCAGTTCGGAAACTTGGCGTTGTCGCTATCGCCGGGGCAGCCTGAAAAATCGATCACGACCGGCACTCCGAGTCTTGCCGCAAGTTCAACAGTGCGTTTGCTCGTGTCCGCAAATCCCTTCGCGACAGCTTTGTCCGGATGCAGCGGATTCCCGTGCGAGCTGAGAGCACTGATTGAGAACCCTTCGTCCTCTAACTTCTTCTTGAATTCTTTTAGCTCGCCCTCCTTATCCAGCATCGAGAGCTTACAGTGGGGGTCGCCGGGATAGTTCCCCGTACCCAGTTCCACTGTGTTGATGTTCAGCTTTTTCAATTTGCTAAGAACCTCATCCAGTGGAAACTGCGCCAGCAGCGGCGTGAAACATCCAATTCTCATCAGCGAAAGCGTATCATGCCGAAGCAGCAGCACTTGCACACAAGCCAAACCACAGCCACGGCGAATCCGGCGGAGGCTTTGTATTCTTCATTGCGGCGGAACAAAGCCCACCGAAATCGCCCCCCGTTACTTGGCTGGCGGCGAAACGGGACCAGTCGCGGAACTCGTTGTGCATATTCGGCGTAGGTGCCAAATTTTCCGCGCAGATGCTGTTCTTCGAGCTCGATCGTGGGCAAATAAACCAGCAGGAAAATGGCCGCAAAGATAATCGCAAGCCAACCATCTCGTGAAGCAATCACGATTCCCGCGGCCACAATCAGCGTGCCCGCATACAGCGGGTTGCGGATATATGCGTACGGGCCTGCGGTAGCCAGTTGCTCGTCTTTCGCAAGGTGGCCTGTCGCCCAGCCGCGCAGCAGAAGGCCCAAAATCGATACTGGAAGTCCCGCAGCAATAGATCCCGGGGACGGCCGCGAGAGCCACGCGAAAGCGATCAGCAGAAGGAACCCGCACGGGACGCGCAGGCGCTGTACGAAATCGGCGTATGGTTTTGGGAAAAGGTAGCGCGGCGGCCCGGTCACGTATGAGGCACCAGCAAGCTCGCTCTTATCGCGGGGCTGCTTCGGCGTATCGAGTCGAACAAGGCACATGCAACCTGCTCGGGACTGATCTCGCGCATACTCGCCTGAATCTCACCGGAGCGTTTATAAGTGGTCTGCGCGTTCCGGGCGCGAATCACAGTCATGCTGCCGCCGAATGGACCTGTAAGCGCAGGATCTGTCGGGCCGTAAAGACCGATGCCGGGCTTTCCCAAAGCCGCCGCCAAATGTAACGGCCCGCTGTCCAGACCTAAAACGGCGTTCGCTGTCCGCGTTGCATGAATCAGGCCTGCCAGGCTCGACGAATTAACTCGAACATGTTTTAGCCCCTTCAGCTCGTGTGCTCTTTGCTGAGGAACGTTCGCGGCCAGCTCAAAACCCTCCACAGCCAGTCGCCGGCCAAGTTCTTCATAGTGCTCGTGCGGCCATTCTTTGCCGGGCCAGCCCGCAAACGGACTGGTAAGCACAAACGGCCCGCGAGGCAGCTCGCCTTCTTCGCGTCCCTGCGGAATCCACGCCTGAAACGTTAGCTTCTGCGCGCCGGCAACTTCAGCCAATTGAACCGCGCGTTCCACCCGGTGCGGTCCTTTCACCGGAATACGGTTCGTATAGAGCATGGCCGCGAATGGCTCACGGGCAACCGTCTTCGCGAATCCATATAGCGATTTTGGGCGCGCAACGCGGCCCGCTATTGCCGATTGAAAGAGACCCTGAAAATCGAAGGCCAACTCAGGCGTCAGCGCGCGCAGCCGGCTGAAGGTCTCGATAGCGTGCGGCAAATTGCGGCGGTCGAACGGAATGATCTCGTCGACAAACGGGTTGCCCTCCAGCAGCGGCATCCACTTTGGCGCCACAAGCCACACCAGCTTCCTGTCTGGGAAACTTTGCTTCAAAGTTGTAATCGCCGGCAGCGTGTGGATGATGTCACCCATCGCGCTAAGGCGAATCACAAGAATGGTGTTATTCGCCACGTCGGCCTATGCCGCCATTCCCGCCCTCATGACGGTCGATCACGAACGCGGCAAACTCGGCCGAGCGCTTCGCTTCACCCTCCGGGTCCTCGATGACGCGGATGTTCGCTGCCGATTCAGTCACCTTACGCCACTGCTCAGCGCGCGCCACTGCCACCAGGCGCACCATCCTTAACGCCGCAATAAGCGCTGCCCGCGCGTTCGGCGGCAGAAGCGCGTCCTCGCCATCCAAAACCACAACGGCGAGCTTACCTCCGTGCGCGGTCAGCTCATCCAACCTTTTCGCCTGGACCAGTGTCAGCGGATCGAAAGAACCGGCGACTACAGTCCAGTCGCCTTCCGCAAGCTTTCCTGCGGCCTCAGTGAGTCCGACAATTTTTTCTCTCGTGTCCAATGCCGCGCTAGCGCTCCTGGTATGCAGATGTGCTTCCAATTCCGATCAGCCTCAACGCTGCATCGGAAACCTGGTCTGAAGTCACCCGTGTCATGCAGCGATGGTCAATCGGGCATTCGCGCAACAAACACGGGCTGCAGTCCACGGGCTGCCGAACAACTTCGGCCAGTGGACCCGTCGGGCCTGTCGCGATGTGGTCGGTCGCCCCAAAAATGGCCACTGTGGGCACGCCCAATGCCGATGCGATATGCATCGGGCCGGAATCGTTTGTCAGGAAAGCCTCGCACGCGGCAGCCATTTCGATGAACTCGGCCAAACTGGTCGCGCCGGCAAAATCGACAGACCGCTGACCCAGCTTTTCTAGCTCCTGCTGCACAATTTTGCACGCTGACCTCTCTTCAGAAGCGCCGAACAGCGCAACAGTTGCGTTCCGCTCGGAAGCCACACGGGCCGCGGCTTGCGCAAAGCGCTCGGGCAACCAACGTTTGGCGCCCCCGTAAGCCGCGCCGGGACTGACGCCAATCACAGCCTCGCGAATACCGGCATTTTGGAACCTCTGTCGCCCTGCTTCGGCCGCGGCACTTGCAGCGGAGAGCCGCACGGATCCATCGGTTGCGTAAGACTCGATAAGCTTCGCGCGTCTAAGCAGTTCCAGGTAATAAAACCTCTGGTGAAGAGGTGTTTCATCCGGCCGCGGAATACGGACTGCGTCGGTAAGCAGCCAATCTCGACCGTCCACCGCATAACCGATCCGCACTGGAATACCGGCCATGCGCACCAGCGCCGCAGCCTCAAATGCATTTTGAAACAGAACGGCGCAATCGAAGTTGCGCGCGCGAAGTTGAGTTGCAACGCTCACTTTCTCGCCAAGTCCATGCCAACCCTTCGGCGCTTCGTACGAAATCAATTCATCGCAAAATGGCTCGCGCCCGTAGAGACCGGCTACCCATGGCCGCGCCAATATCGAAATGCGCGCCGCCGGGAAACGGTCGCGCAACGCTTGGAATGCCGGTACGCCCATTACGGCGTCGCCGACCCAATTTGTAGCCCGAACTAAGATGTTGCGAAACTCGGTCACGGAAGAACTTGAAATTTCAGGATACCGGCCTCATCATGCGAACCTAGTACCTGCTTGCACGATGACACGTGAAACCCAGCAGAGCCGCCACGGTAACGGAGCGCGAATGGCCCTGGGGCCCGCGGATAGCCATGAAAACGCCAGCCCCGAAACGGAACCCCGACCGTCAGGGAGGGGCGTCTTCAACGGAGCCAGGTACTTCACACGCGAAGAGCTCATAGCGGAACGCAGGCGCTGGAAATCTGAGTCGAAGAAGGTTGTTTTCACTAACGGATGCTATGACATCCTGCACCCCGGTCACGTCCGGCTTTTGGAACGTGCCCGTTCCCTCGGCGATATTCTTGTGCTCGCGTTGAATACAGATTCCAGTGTTCGTCGCCTGAAAGGCCCGTCGCGCCCCTTTTTCGACCAGCAGACCCGTGCCGAACTTGCCTTGCACTTGGAAGCGGTCGATGCCGTGATCCTCTTTGACGAAGATACGCCGCGCGAGCTTATCGCTGCTGTGCTGCCCGATGTGCTGGTCAAGGGCGCAGACTGGGCACACTTCATCGCCGGACGCGAAGAGGTGGAAGCCGCTGGGGGTCAGGTTTACGCGCTGCCCCTCGAACCGGGATTCTCCACCACCGACATAGCGGAGAAGATTCTGTCGAACCATGCGGCCGGGATTGCATCTCATCCAGTAGATCCTTTGCAGTCAAGTCAGTGACCCATCCCGCTACACGCGAGCTGCTTCAATCCGCTGCTCGCCAACCCGATTTTCAACTGCTGCTGCAGGCCCTGACCCACGGCGAGCACGGCCCGTTCAGTCTCTCAGGGCTAGTCAACACTGCGAAAGCGCTCTATCTTGTCCTGCTCTATCAGGCCACGGAAAAGCCGCTCTGCGTGCTTGTAGACGGAAATAAAGAAGCTGAAACCCTTCTCGAGTCCACAGAAGTTTTCTTTGACCTGCTGCTCGAAGGACAAAATCTTCCTAAGCCGCAGCTCGTGCCTGCGCTCGACGTCTTGCCCCATCAGCGCCTGTCGCCGCACGACGAAATAGCTGAAGCGCGCGCCGTGGCCTTATGGCGCCTGTCAACGCAGCGCATTCCGATCACAATCGTCCCCGTCGCCTCTGCACTTCTGCGCACGGAGTCGGCGGCGTTTTATCGCCAGCTCGCTCTCACGTTGCGTGTGGGTGAGGAGATTCCACTCGAAGACCTCATTCAACATCTCGAAAGCATCGGTTACGAACGCCGGGAGCCCGTTGAAATGGTCGGCGAGTACTCGGTCCGTGGCGGCATCCTCGACGTATTCCCGGCAGAGTCATCCCGCCCGGTACGAATTGAGCTGTTCGGCGACCTGATTGAATCCATCCGCCAGTTTGATGTTGAATCCCAGCGTTCAGTGCTGAAGGTCAACTCTGCAACACTGCTCCCCTTAGCGGAATATCCTCGCGATCCCGCACTGCTCCGCCAACTCGCCGGCGCCGCGGAGAACATCGACTTGGAACTGTCTAATCCGGGCGAGATCTTCCCGGGCTGGGAGTACCTGGTCCCTCTAGTTCGGCCTCGTACCCACAGCCTTCTGTCACTGAATCCGGACGCCACGCTCATACTCGATGAGCCTTCCGCGATAGAGTCTGCGGCAGATCGTTTATGGCAGCGGTTGGGAACGCCGGATCGGCCGCCGCCCATCGAACCCGAGAAGAATTTCATTACGTGGCAGGAGCTTCGGTCCGCGTTTGACAGCCGGACCGTCGTCGCGTTTCAGGAACTGGAGGTGATCTCCGGCAATCTAAACGGTTCATCTCCGTCCTTACACATACCAACGCGTCCTTCGCTCACCTTCCAAGGAAACATGCCGATTGCAGTCGCAGAGGCGCGCAACCTGATTGAAGCGGGTAATCGCGTAGCATTCTTCGCGGCTTCAACGGGCGAACTGGAGCGCCTAGCAGACGTCTTGCAAGAGTATGCCGTTCCCTACCAGGTAGGTCTCGATTCCACCGCCGGCGCGCGCCCATCCCTGATGGAACGTGCCTACCACGCGGGCTCCGTTTCCAGCGCTTACTTGTTGAAAGGCTGCGTTCGCCGCGGCGCGGTTTTGGTCGACTCGCATGTTGCGATTCTCGGGTCCGAAGACCTCTTTGAAACATCCGACCTGATCGCGCGGCAGCCATCCAAATCGAGCCTCGCTGCTTTCGCGGCTGACATCGCCGACCTCAAGCCTGGCGATTTCGTAGTCCATACGACTCACGGAGTCGGCCAGTTTCTCGGCATTCGCGAGATCGTTCAAGGCGATCAGAAGGGCGACTTCATGTTGCTCGAATATGCTGCCGATTCCAAGCTGTACGTTCCACTCACTCGGCTCGATCTGGTTCAAAAATATCGAGGCGCGGGCGAGGCCAAACCGCACCTGGATCGTCTTGGCGGCGTGACGTGGGAAAAGACAAAGTCGCGCGTCAAGGCCAAAATGCGTGACATGGCCGACGAGCTCCTCAAGCTCTATGCTCAGCGGCGAATGGCCAAGGGTTTTTCGTTCTCACCGGACGGCAACTGGCAGCGCGAGTTCGAGGACGGGTTCGAGTACACGCCCACGAAAGATCAGGTGCAAGCAGTCAGAAACATAAAAGGCGACATGGAAAGCGAGCAGCCTATGGATCGGCTGCTGTGCGGGGATGTCGGCTTCGGCAAGACGGAGGTGGCCATGCGCGCCGCCTTCAAAGCTCTGGGCGATGGGAAACAAGTGGCCGTGCTTGCGCCCACAACAGTTCTGTCCTTTCAGCACTACGAGACGTTCCGCCGCCGGTTTGCTTCCTTCCCGGTGCGCGTTGAACTGGTCAGCCGGTTCCGCACGGCGAAAGAGATCAAGGCCGTGCTGGAAGACGTTTCTGCCGGCAAAGTCGATATTCTGATCGGAACCCACCGGCTTCTCTCGAAAGACGTTCAGTTCCAGGACTTGGGGCTTCTGGTAGTCGATGAGGAGCAGCGCTTTGGGGTTCGTCACAAAGAACGCCTCAAACAGATGAAGCAGAACGTGGACGTCCTCACCATGAGTGCAACGCCCATCCCCCGAACGCTGCACATGTCTTTGTTGGGGCTTCGCGACATGTCTGTCATTGAGACCGCTCCCAAAGATCGCCTTTCCATCAACACCGTGGTTGCGCACTTCAATCCGGATCTCATCAAAACCGCGATCGAACAGGAACTCGCGCGGCAGGGTCAAGTCTACTTCGTTCACAACCGTGTCGACACTATTTACATGCGCGCCGCTTCCATTCAGGAGCTTCTGCCGCAGTGCCGCATCGGCGTCGGCCACGGGCAGATGGGGGAAGCAGAACTCGAGAGAGTGCTCCTCGGCTTTATGCGGCACGAATACGACGTTTTCGTTTGCACGACCATCGTCGAAAACGGGTTGGATATCCCGCTCGCAAACACGATCCTCATTGAGAACGCCGAGCGATACGGGCTTAGCGAGCTGTATCAGCTACGCGGGCGCGTGGGCCGCTCCAATCGCCGTGCGTATGCCTATCTTTTGGTTCCAGCGGATACACAATTAAGCGAAGTCGCCCGCAAGCGGCTCGCCGCGCTCAAGGAGTTCAGCGATCTCGGTGCTGGGTTCAAGATTGCAGCTCTGGATTTAGAACTCCGGGGCGCCGGAAATCTGCTCGGCGGCGAGCAGCACGGCCACATCGAAGCAGTGGGATATGACACCTATGTGCGGCTTCTGGAGGAGACCGTGAAGGAGTTAAAGGGCGAAGAAGTACCGCTCGAAATTCATTCCACTCTGAACCTCGGCATCGATATCCGTATCCCGTCCACTTACATCGGCGATGAAACGCAACGCCTGCGCTCCTACAAACGTATTGCAGATGTACAAGATGAGGAGCAAGCGAAGCTTATGACCGGAGAAATCGCCGATCGCTACGGCCCTGTGCCCGAGGAAGTCACCAATCTGGTCCGGTTTTCGCTGCTAAAGAGTTTTGCCGCACGCGCGGGAGTAGAGTCCATCGATCGCCGGCAAGGTTCTGTGAATATCAAGTTTCATCAACAATCGAAGGTGGATCCGTTCAAACTGATGGCGTTAGTTCGGAATACAGCCGGTGCTCAATTCACGCCTGCGGGAGTATTGAAGTATCCGGTCACACCCACGAAAAACCACGCCGAGTTACTTGAGCGGCTTCGCCTCACATTATCCGAACTCACATCGGAACCGGCTGTAGCCATTACCCGATAGTGTTGCCATAATAAAGGAAACCAATGAAGTGTAAGCGTTTCCTTGCTCCCGCACTTGTCATTGCCGGGGCTGTCGGCAATTTCTGTTTTGCCGCCGATACTCCGACGACCCCAACCGTAATTGATCAGGTCGTTGCAAAGGTGAACGGAGACATCGTCAGCCAGGACGAGTTGGAGCGTCTGCAGAAAGAACTCGCAGCGGAGCTGAAGCAACAGGGTGCAACCGGCACCACCTTCAATCGCGAGTACGAATCACATGACAAAGACATCTTGCGCAATCGCATTGATGAGCTCCTGCTTATCGAGAAAGGCAAGGAGCTGAACATCAACGTCGATTCCGACGTGACAAAGTACATGGCGAATTTGCAGCGTACGTCCGGCCTCACCGACCCCGACAAATTCCACGAGTGGATTCGCCAGCAGTCGGGCCGCAGCCTCGAAGACTTTCAGTCGGAAACCAAAGACAATTTTCTGACGCGCGAAGTTGTCAGCCAGGAAGTCGGACGCCACATCAACATCACCGACAAAGAGGTTGAGAACTATTACAACGCTCACAAAAACGACTTCATTCGCGACGAGAAGGTCTATCTAAGCGAGATCCTGATTTCAACGGAAAACAAAGAGGGGGCCGCGGCAGCCGCTGCTGAAAAGAAAGCCAAGCAACTGTCCGAGCAGGCATCGAGAGGAGAACGTTTCTCCGATTTGGCGCGTGATAATTCCGATGCGGCAACGGCTAAGGACGGCGGATTATTGGGCGGCTACAAGAAAGGCGAACTGCAAAAGTCGATCGAAGACGCAGTATGGAGTTTGCCGAAGGGCGGAGTGACTCAGCCCATCAAGATCGCTACCGGCTGGGAAGTCTTCAAGGTGGAGGACCACACCAAAGCCGGTCTTGAGCCTCTGGCGGATGCCAAGCCCGAAATCGAAAACGTCCTGTACGGTCCGAAGATGGAACCTGAAGTTCGCAGATACCTCACGGAATTGCGAAGGACGGCCTTCCTTCAAATCAAACCCGGTTACACAGACACGGGCGCAGCCCCGGGCATGGAGACGGCGTGGCAAGATCCCGCGCAGCTAAAGCCGGAGATGATCAGTAAGCTCGAAGTCGAACAGAAGGTCCGCATGAAGCGGCTTCTCTGGGTACTGCCCATCCCGGGCACCTCGGCCGACGTCACCGGAAAGAGCAGCTCTCGCTAGCCGCATCGCTTTAGGTCAGGAGCACCGTATGAAATCGCCGTTTATCGGCAACTTAGCGCCGAACGACGTCGTGACAGCGCAGTTCCTTGTCCTGTCAAAAGAGATCCGGCAGAAAAAGACCGGCGAACCGTATCTTGCTCTCCATGTGGCGGATCGCACCGGCGAGTTGGAAGCGAAGATGTGGGACAGCGTCTCGGAAGTGATGCACACCTTCGATCGCGATGATTTCGTGAAGGTAAAGGGATTGCTGCAGATCTATCAAAGCCGCTCCCAATTTGTCATTCACAAGCTTCGCCGCCTCGAAGACCACGAAGTTGATTTCGCCGACTACTTTCCGTGTTCCGATCGCGACCCGGAGGAGATGTTTGCGGAATTGCGCGGCATCGTCTCTAACCTGCAAAACACGCACCTGCGGAACTTGCTGGATGCGATTTTCGCCGACGCGCAGCTTGTGCGCCTCTATAAGTTAGCGCCGGCCGCGAAGACCATTCATCATGCGTGCCGCGGCGGACTGCTCGATCACGTGCTTTCCCTTTGTGCGCTGGCGAAAGTAACTGGGGCACATTACCGAAACATCGACATCGACCTGCTGACAACCGGTGTCATTCTGCACGACATTGGCAAGGTGGAAGAGCTCACTTACGCGCGCAGTTTCGGCTATAGTGCCGAAGGGCAGTTGTTGGGTCACATCATTCTGGGGCTTCGCGCCGTGGGAGCGAAGATCGAGCAGATGCCGGATTTTCCGCCGAAGTTGCGAACGCTCATTGAGCACATGATCGTCAGCCATCACGGGGAGTTGGCGTTTGGCTCGCCAAAGGTGCCGATTTTCGCGGAAGCGCTTCTGTTGCACCATCTGGACAACATGGACTCAAAGATGGACGCGGTGCGCAGCGCTTTGAAACGGGATCCGCAGATTGAAGGCGAGTTCACCGGCTGGGTAGCGCCGTTAGAGCGTATCCTTCTGCGAAAGGAAAACTATCTTCGCGACAAGCCGCAGCCCCCTGCGCCTGCTCGGGCACCCACGCCGGTGAATGCGCCGGTAGAGCCCGCTGTCACCCCGATTGCTCCTGTGGCAGCTTCTCCCGCACTGCCCGCCGAGCAGCAAAGACCGGCTTCGCACGTATCGCCGGCTAACACTTTGTTCGGTGACAAACTGCGCGCCGTCCTCAAATCGTAAGCTTCGCTTCGGATGCTAATATTGTGAATTGTCAGGCTCCGGGCTTCGTGCAATGGGCGGCTGTAAACCCCGCCAGGCCCGGAAGGGAGCAACGGTAGCGGCTTAGCTTGTGTGCCGCGGATCACCCGGGGTCTGGCAAAACTCCCCCTCGTCATCAGCCACTTAGGCCGGTACAAGCATCTGAGTTTCTTATGTACCAAGTCATCGCGAGAAAGTACCGTCCTCAGAACTTCACTGAGCTGATCGGGCAGGAGCACGTTCAAAAAACGCTCGCGAACGCAATCGAGAGCCGCAGGCTCGCACACGGCTATATCTTCTCGGGACAGCGTGGAACGGGTAAGACGACCGTTGCTCGAATCCTCGCGCGGTGTTTGAACTGTGTGCATGGTCCAACTCCGACACCGTGCGGCGTCTGTTCGAGCTGTACCGAAATCAGCGCCGGCAATTCGGTTGACGTGATTGAGATTGATGCCGCTTCGAATCGCGGCATCAATGAAATGCGCGAAATCCGCGAAAACGTGCGTTATCGCCCCGCACGCGATCGATACAAAGTTTTCATCATCGACGAAGCGCATCAAATCACGAAAGAAGCCTTCAATGCATTGCTGAAGACTCTTGAAGAACCGCCCGAGTGGGTGGTCTTCATTCTGTGCACCACGGAAGCGTACGAAATACCGAATACCATCGCATCGCGATGCCAGCATTTTAGCTTTCGCTCCGTCGATTTCGCTGAACTCATGCAGCGCATGCGCTATATCGCCGGGCAAGAAGGCATTCAAGCCGACGATGACGTTTTGTCGGTAATAGCCCAAGCGGGCGAAGGCAGTGTGCGCGATTCGTTGTCGGCGCTTGATCAGGCTATCGCCTGCTGCGGAAACACGCTGAACGTGGAGAGCATCCGGGCGCTGCTCGGGATGTTTGGAAGCGAGTCGTTGCGCGCTGTGGCGGAAGCCGTAGATCAGCAGAACGCTAGCCGAATGCTGGAGATCGTAGAGGAATTAGAGCGTCATGGTCAGAGCCTGCAGCACTTTTGCCGCGAATTGGCCCGCTACTGGCGTAACCTGCTGGTGGCCAAAATAGCGGGCAAACAAACGCGCCTGATCGCCGCGTCTGAAAACGAACAAAGGGCCTTGCTCGAAACCGCTTCGGCCTTTAGCGAGGAAGATCTCACTCGTTATCTGAACATTACACTCGATCTTTACAAGACGCTGCAGTCTTCGCTGCAGCCGCGCTTGCACCTGGAGCTCGGGCTCGTGAAACTCGTGCATGCCGGCAAGCTGCAATCGCTTGAGGAAGTTCTGGCCGGGCTGCCGAAAGCCGAAAAACGTCTCGCGGCGGCGCCGGTCGCTTCGGAGCCTGTACTAACAGCGTCGGCAAAGAGCACCGCCCCGCGTCCTCCAGCATTTCAAGCTCCCGCTCCACCTAAGCCGGCAATTGAAAAGCCCGCGGACAAGCCATCTGAACCCGAAGCAAAAGCGGTGATGAGCGGCGACTTGCGCCAGGATCTTTACACGGCACTTCTGAAAGCGGGTTTGGAACACAGCGCCGACGCTATCCAACACGCGGAAGTGGCCATGCAGGACCGGGATGTCGTGATCCGCGCACCGAAATCCATGATGCTGCTCTTGAAGGATCCTGGCGTCGAACGAATGGCGTCTCAGATTTCTGGCAATCCCGTCCGTGTCCGCCTGGAAGCCGCCGAAACTGTAAGGAGCGCTCCCGTATCCACTGTTGAAAGACCCCCGGTGCCCGACAGCGAGTTGCGGGAACGTGCGTTGTCGCACCCGAGCGTCAAGCGCTTCCAGGAGCTCTTTCCGGACGCCCAAGTGCGCACCGTGCGAAATTTGAATGAGTAGGAAAGGTATCGATCAGCCATGAAAATGCCCGGCAACATGCAGAACATGATGAAGCAGGCGCAGGCCATGCAGCAGAAACTGCAGGAGGAGATTGCGGCGATCCGCGTGGAAGGTTCGGCCGGCGGCGGCATGGTTTCGGTCAAGATGGATGGACAAAAGAACGTGCTCGGTGTCAAGATCGACCCTGAGGTAGCCGGCGATGTCGAGATGTTGCAAGACATGGTCGTGGCTGCCTTCAACGACGCCGCGAAGAAGGTCGACGAACAATCGCAAGCGAAAATGGGTGGCATGTTGGGCGGGTTGGGTCTTCCGCCTGGCATGTTCTAGAGCGCCGCGATGGCAGAGTTTGCCGAGCCGCTAGCGCGGCTCATTCAGGAGTGTAAGCGCCTGCCGGGAATAGGCCAGAAATCCGCGCAGCGCATTGCCTTCCATCTGCTGCGCGCGCCTCAGGAAGACTCCGCAAATCTGGCGCAAGCGATTCTGGACATCAAAGAGAAGCTCACCATTTGCGAGCAGTGCAACAACATCAGCGACGCCGACCTCTGTCTGTTTTGCCGCGACCCGCATCGCGAGCACAATCAGATCTGCGTCGTCGAAGAGCCGCACAACATTGTCCCCATCGAGACCACTCGCACGTTCCGCGGCCTCTATCACGTTCTCCACGGCGCTATCTCGCCGCTCCGCGGCATCGGGCCTGAGCAACTGAAAATCAAGGGCTTGGTTGACCGGCTGCAACGCAGCGAAATAATCGAGATCATTGTCGCGACAAATCCTACCGTGGAAGGTGAGGCAACGGCGGCATATCTGTCCCGGCTTTTGAAGCCGCTGGGTCCACGAATCACCCGTATTGCTATGGGCATCCCCGTCGGCAGCGATCTCGAATTCGCCGACGAAGTAACCATGTCACGGTCGCTCGAAAACCGGCGTGAGATGTAGCCCATGCATTCCGACCTTGGAGTGTAGCAAGGATTTAGACCGTGTTAGTCACAATCTCCTCTGAACCACAAAGGCCGAAATGGCTGCGTGCTCCCGCGCCGGTGGGCGAGAACTATCGAGAGCTGAAAGAGTTGGTTACCCGGCTGCAGCTCCACACTGTTTGTGAAAGCGCCGCCTGTCCAAACGTGGGCGAGTGTTGGAATCGCCGCACCGCCACATTCATGATTCTGGGAAACGTCTGCACGCGCCGATGCGGATTCTGCGCGGTCCAAAAGGGCGCGCCACTCACCGTCGATTACGATGAACCCCGGCGAGTAGCCGAGGCGTGCGCGGCGCTTGGACTTCGTTATGCCGTGATCACGAGCGTCAATCGCGACGATCGGAAAGACGGCGGCGCAGAACTCTTCGCACATACCATTCAAGCCATTCGAGACGCCGTTCCCGGCTGCAAGATCGAAGTGCTCGTGCCTGATTTTCAGGGCTCGCATGCGGCGATGGAGATTGTCATGAATGCGCATCCGGACGTGCTCAATCACAACACGGAAACGGTGCCTCGCCTTTACCGGCAAGTTCGCCTGGGAGCGAGATACCAGCGTTCTCTCGACATGCTGCGCTATGCGAAACAGATCCGCCCGCACATTCCCACAAAGTCCGGCCTGATGCTTGGACTAGGAGAAATGGAGAGCGAAGTTCTACAAGTGATGCGCGATCTCCGCGGCCACCACGTGGACATCGTCACACTCGGACAATATCTACGGCCGTCGCAGAAGCATCTTCCAATCCTGCGCTACATCCCGCAAGGCGAGTTTGACATGTACAGGTCAGCCGGGCAGCATATGGGATTCGCTCACGTTGAAGCCGGACCGCTGGTCCGTAGTTCCTATCATGCCGACTCGTCTGAGGAAAGCGCAGCGGGTATGCACGCCGCAACTCACTAGACTGAGGTCAACATCTCTTCGCTCTGCTCCACCACTTTTCCGTCGAATAAGTAAATGGACCGATCGGCGATGCGCGCGTAGCGCGGATCGTGCGTAACCATGCAAATGGTTGAACCCGCACGATGCAGTTCGCGCAATAAGTCCATCACCTGTTCGCCATTATGCGAGTCTAAGTTTCCAGTCGGCTCATCGGCTAAAAGAATCGAGGGATCGCCGGCCAGAGATCGTGCCACGGCGACACGCTGTTGTTGACCGCCGGAGAGCTGTGATGGATAGTGCTTCATACGGTGCGCCATGCCGACGCGCTCCAGAGCATTCTGCACTTTCGTCTTGCGCTCCGCCGATCCCATGCCGCGATAGGTCAACGGCAGTTCGACGTTTTCGTATACGTTGAGATCGCCGATCAGGTTGAACGCTTGAAAGATGAAGCCGATTTCCCGGTTGCGGATACGCGCCCTCTCGGCCAGCTTCAAATTCTGTACCGGATTGCCATTCAGGATATAAGTTCCAGAACTCGGGAATCCAGCAAGCCAAGTATGGCGAGCAAGGTCGATTTTCCGCAGCCCGACGGCCCGGAAATCGAGACATATTCTCCGCGCGCTATATCGATATCAATGCCCGATAACGCATGCGTTTCTATTTCATCGGTGACGAAAACTTTATTGACGCTTTCCAGATGAATCAACGAATTCGATGTGGTCATGTTGTCTCAGTAACTGCGTGCTGTAATTCGGCCTGCCGATTGATACGCGATCAAATAACTATTGGTTCAAACGAATTTTCGGATATGACTCATATTGCGACATGTCGGACAAGATGACGCGGTCGCCCGGTTTGAGCCCGTCCAGCACTTCGATGTTACTCACCGACGCACGGCCGAGCTTGACGTTTTCGCGTTGAGCAGTCTTGCCGTCCGGAGATAACTTGAATAGCCCGATGGTTGCTCCCGCCTCGCCCGAAACGGGCCGCTCCACGTAAACCACGTCCTGCAAGCGCATGATTTCGATGGTGCCGTCAACGCTCAACTCAGGGCGGGATCCGGGCGGCAGCGGAGCTAATAACGTCACATCCACGCCTACCGTGCCGTTCGTTGCAGATGGATCGATGCGGATGACCCGGCCAGGCACAATCCCGTTCCGGGTATCGATGTTCGCCTCTAACCCCAGCCGGACGTCCTTCATCTGAGTCTCGGGTATTTGAAGCACGGCCTTTAACTTATGCGGATCGGCAACCTTGGCCAAGAGTGTGCCGGCCGAGACCCGTTGCCCAACTTCTACATCGACTTCTTGAAGCACGCCGTCTACGCCGGCCCGAATGGTTAACTGATCCACCTGCCTCCGCTTCAATTCGTAAGCAGCTTGTGCGCTCTCGACAGTTACTTCCTGAGCTTCTATCTGTGCTTTGATAGAGGAATCCTGAATCCCGAGCCGCTCGTTCTGCAGAGTCACGCGGTTTCGAAGCTGGTTTGCCTGATCGACCGACAGCTTCGATGTCAGCTCGCTTTGCAGGTTGAGTCGTGTAAGCTCGAGATCCTTATCTGCCGTCAGCTTCGCTTGCGTGTATTGGGATTCCAGTTCCGCCAGGCTAGCTCGTTGATCGAGCTTTTCGCTTTCGAGCTTGACTTTCAGATTGGCGAGATTGGCCTGCTCCTGCTTCCAGGTCCACTGCGCTTGTTCCGCGTCTAGTTCGAGATCGGGATTATTCAGGACCATAATTACGTCATTCGCCCGGATCGAATCCGTCCCCGCCCTGCGAACAATCTGCATTACTCTCGAATCCACTGCGGCATTAATCCAGTAGATCTGTTCCGGCTTCAACGTACCCTGGCCGTGAACCTGCAATTCCATGGGGCCGCGCTTCACCGTACCGGGCCACAGCCCGCTCATATCGACGGCTGGAACCGCAGGCTTCAAACGGGCCAATGCCACCGTTGCGCCTCCGATGGCGAGAGCCACCACTGCAATAATCGCGATTCGTTTCAGGCGCCGGCGGCGCGCGACCTCTTTTCCACGCGGAACATCCATAAACTCTTACCCTTTATACGTGCATACCGGGCTAAGGTTCTGCTTTTTCAACATCTTTTTCGTATCGCCCTAACCTGACAGTTCATATTGTCACCAATAGCCCAACGTTGTAATATTGCCAACAATGTGCCCACGGTGCAAGTCAGAGCATATAAGCCAGTCAAAGAGCCGTCGCTGGTCCGACATATTTATGCGCTGGTGGGGGATGCGTCCCTATCGGTGCCGGGATTGCCAGAGCCGCTTCTATGTACCTGCCAGCCTCGACCGAAAGATCATTTCCGAGAGGGAATGGCTGGAAAGGACCGATGAAGGACCTTCACACCGTAGGCGAAAGCCGCATTAATTCGCAAGACCTACCTTGATCGCACCGTTATAATCGCATCATGTTGCAGCCGACTGAGAAGATCTGGCACAACGGCCGGCTCATCCCTTGGAATGATGCGAAGATCCACGTGCTTTCCCATGTAGTGAGCTACGGCAGTTCAGTCTTCGAAGGGATTCGCTGCTACGAAACGGAGCGCGGCCCGGCTCTTTTCCGCGCCCGCGATCACGCCCGCCGGCTGATCGATTCGGCGAAGATCTACCGCATGGAGGTTCCCTACTCGGTGGATGAGCTGACGGCGGCCTTCGTCGATACCGTTCGCGAGAACAAGCTTGCGCGACTGTTACATCCGTCCGATCGTTCTCCGCGGCTATGGCGACGTGGGCGTGCTGCCGAAAAACAATCCGATCGAAACCTACATCGCCTGTTATCCGTGGGGCAAGTATCTCGGCGAAGAAGGCCTCGCCAACGGCGTAGACGTTTGCGTCTCTTCCTGGAACCGCATCGCGCCGAACACTTTGCCGGCGCTTGGCGAAAGCCGGCGCGAACTACATGAACTCGCAACTGATCCGGATGGAAGCCGATATCAACGGCTACGCGGAAGGTATCGCGCTCGACGAAGCCGGCTACGTCAGCGAAGGCTCCGGAGAAAATCTGTTCCTGGTGCGCGACGGCAAGATCCTCACGCCGCCGCTGGGCGCGTCCGTGCTGCCCGGCATCACGCGCGACACGATCGTCAAAATCGCGGGTCAGCTCGGCATCCGATCGTCGAGACCATCATTCCGCGCGAAATGCTGTACATCGCCGACGAAGTATTCTTCAGCGGTACTGCCGCCGAGGTGACGCCGATTCGTTCCGTCGACCGCATCATGGTCGGCGCGGGCCGCCGCGGGCCCGATCACAGAGCGCATTCAGAAGCGCTACTTCGAAATGGTGAAGGGGCAGAACCAAAGACGAATTCGATTGGCTGACGATCAGTCGCCGGCGTGCGCGAGAACGGTCGACGCGTGATCGCGGTGCAGGCCTACAACGCGTCAGGGCAGAAGCGTTCCCAGGTCGAACTCGTTTACAACTGACTTCTGCCCTGACTTTGAGCTGACCATTCACTGGCCAGCCCAATCTCAAAGGGTCAGCGCGACCACTCAGTCCGCAGCCACCTCCCCCGAGATTACCTGCCTATCAAGCACTCGCGCCGGATCTATTGAAGTTGTATGCCAGCCAGCTCTAATTGCCAGCGCGATGTATAGGCTCAACACGCCCTTTTCAACACCTTTTAACCCGTGTTGTTCTGCGGCTTAGGGGGACGGCTGTGCTTAAGTTGTGAAAAAAACAAGGACGCGTGAATATGTCTGAGCAAGAGCTTGCTGAGTAGGACTTTCCAGGCGTTCGTCGGCAGTGGTCGAAGTGGATTTCGAACGGTGATTCAGGCCGTCGACGAATTGATCCGGCCGCCCGAGATCGACGAGTTCCTCGCGCCCGGATTCATCGACCTCCAGGTGAACGGATTCGCCGGCGTCGATTACAACGATCCCGGCGGCCTCGCACGATCGAATCGCGAAGTCGATTCGCGAGATGTTCTCGACCGGCGTGACCCGCTTTTTCCCGACCATCATTACCGGTTCGGAGGAGCGGATCGGCGAGTCGCTTCGACAACTTGCCGCCGCGAAGAAAGGAGTTCGTTCGGGACGGGCTGCCGGAAGGGCACGCCATGGAGGCATTCCATATAGAAGGGCCGCATATCTCGCCGGAAGACGGCCCGCGCGGCGCGCATCCGCGCGAGCACATCCGCCCCCCCGATGTCGAAGAGTTCCAGCGCTTGCAGGAGGCTGCGGACGGCAACATTCGGCTGGTGACACGTGTCGCCGGAATGGGAGCGAGCGCTCCCGCATATATCCGCAACTGGTGCGATCGGGCGTGGTCGCGAGCATCGGACATACCAAAGCCACTGGGGAGCAGATCCGGGCGGCGGTAGCCGCCGGCGCCACCATGTCGACTCATCTCGGCAATGCCGCCCATCCGATGCTGCCGAAAACGCAAAACTACATTTGGGACCAGCTATCTCGCAGACGAGCTTAACGGCAAGCTTCATCGTCGACGGCATCCACATTCCCGAAGCATTCTTCCGCGCCGCCGTTCGGGCGAAGGGGTCGGAGCGCGCGGTACTCGTCACCGACGCCGTGATGCCCGCCATGTGCGAGCCCGGACCGTACAGGCTGGGCCAAGTGGACGTGGAGCTGCAAACCGACGGCAGCGTTGTCATGCCAGGCGAGACACGACTGGCCGGGTCAGCTCTTCGCATGGATCACGCGATAGGCAATGCAGTGCGATTGGGCGCTTGAGCCTGCGCGAGGCGATCACGATGGCGACCAGCAATGCGGCGCGAGTTGCGCGCATTGCTGGAAGGCAGCGCGGTCTCAGGCCCGGCGAAAAAGCCGATTTGGTCCGATTTCGCTGGGACGACAGCGCGTCCCGCCTCACCGTCATGCAAACAGTTGTGTCGGGAATCGGGGTGTACAGCATCTAAACGATAGTTCCGAAGTAAAATCCCATCTGGAGAAACACATGGCATTCACACTTCCTCCCCTGCCCTACCCCGAAGACGCATTGGAGCCCTACATCGACAAAATGACGATGCAGATTCACCACGACAAGCATCATGGAGCCTACGTCACGAATCTGAACAAGGCGCTTGAATCCGCGCCCGATCTGCAAAACCAGTCGATCGAAGAGCTCCTCGCGAACAATCTAGCGAGCGTTCCGGATTCCATCAAGACAGCGGTGCGGAACAACGGCGGCGGACATGCGAACCATTCCCTGTTCTGGACGTTGATGAAGCCGAAGGGCGGCGGTTCCCCAACGGGCAACATTCTCAACGTCATCAACTCAAATTTTGGTAGCTTCGACGGCTTCAAAGAAAAGTTCAACGCAGCTGCAACGACCCGCTTCGGATCCGGCTGGGCGTGGCTGGTGAAAGACGGTTCAGGCAAATTTGAGATCCTGTCGACCGCCAATCAGGACAGCCCGTTGATGGACGGCAAGACGCCTATTCTCGGCCTGGACGTCTGGGAGCACGCTTACTACTTGAAGTATCAAAATCGCCGCCCCGAGTACATCGGCGCGTGGTGGAACGTCGTCAATTGGGACGCCGTCAACGGACGGCTTTAAGTAGTTTTACAAGCGCAGGGCCGCCTCAAACCGGCCCGGCGGTTTCGTCAATTTTCAGACCCAGCCTCCGAAGCTCCTCTCGCGTATTTTCGAGCGAGGTGTAGTGGATAGCGGTGAACCCAATCTCGCGCGATACCTGCACGAACAGCTCGCGGTCGTCAATGTAGATCGATTCGTCCGCAGTCACTTGCGCCAGATTCAGTGCGAGCCGCCAGATCTCAATGTCGGGCTTGCGGAAATGCACATAATGCGAGATCACCATAAAATCCGCGAGATCCCGCAGCCCGAACTTGCCGACGCGATGCTCAGTGATGCCTCGCCCTTCGTTGCTGATGAGTGCGAGCTTCAAATTGTTCTGGCGTTTTATTCGCGCAAAAAAGTCGATGTTCTCCGGCCATGCGGTTGAGGCGTTGTAGGTGTAGTCGCGCACTTCTTCGAGCGTGAATGCCCGCGGCACGTTGAAGAATACCGCTTCGAGATAAGCTTCGAAGCTCATGTACCCGCGCTCGTAGCTGTCGAACATCAGATGATGGCGTGCTTCGATCGGGTCCGGGTCTACTCCAAAGTAGTCCGCGAGCTTGGCCCTGAGTTTCGTGTCCCAACCATTCGTGCCAAGAACACCACCAATATCGCTGTACAGCGCACGGAATTTGGGATGACGCATGGATATAGAGTGGCATAGCAGCCATACGCCACAGGTAGTTTAGAATCAAAGATGCCCGCCTCAAGAGGGCGCGTAGCTCAGTTGGTTAGAGCGCCTGCTTCACACGCAGGAGGTCACAGGTTCGAGTCCTGTCGCGCCCACCATGGTTTCAGGAAACTGGCCTTCGTCCGTTGGGTCCTCCTGCGAGTTACCGAAGAATGCCCGGTTTTGACTGCGAAGTCGTGAATGATTGATATACATGTTCATAAACCCTGTAATCGGACTGATTCAAATTCGGTGCCAGGATGCTGCTTCCACACCCGAGGGTCAAAGACAAATGGTTGCGGTTCCTCGGGTCTGATTCGATGGAATGCCGGGTGTAAAGGATTTAGCAGATAGTTAGATTCGCCCGGCGTGATGACTGATGGACGCGCGCTATTGCAGTCGTGAGCGATGTCAGCCACGCGGTGCCTACATCGCGGAGGATTATCGGCGGCGGCTCTGCCGCACGCCAGCGAACCGGCAATTGGTCTTCGTTTATTTCATGGATGGGACTGTCCTTAGGGATTTCTGCACATATAGCCACATAGCTAGGAAGCGGATTCTCCGGTTTAATCCGCACAAAGATTTCCCACGCAGCGAGGGACAGGGATTGAGACGTGTAAACGATCCGATGGCCGCGGTGGTGCCACCGGCCAAAGCTTGTTAGGCCGCCGTTGCCGGAAAACGAACTGTCGATGTAAAAGCGCTTGCATATTCGCCAGACGTACATTTACACATGGATTCCGTTTTCGATTGCGGAAAGCAACTCATCGACAATCTGTACTTCTTCGGCTTCGCCACCGAATAAAACTTGGAGGGGGCTTTTGTTCTCGAGATAAGAGTTCGACTTCTGAAGCCATGCCATGGCGTTCGCCTGACCATCCAGAGCAACAGTGGCATGCGCTATCACTGCAGCCGCTCTTGCCGCCTTTGGGTCAACCGCTAGTTGTGCCATGGTGATCTTGTCTCCTCTTAAATTATGACGACCTTCGGACCGCGACGGTGTTTGCCGGTCTGTAAACGAGTACACTTCTCCCCACCGCCAGAGTAGTTGAAAATCGCGCGGTTTGTTCTCAGTCTAAACTGCGTTCGATCGCGTGTAGGAGATGTTTCCCGCAATTCCGGGTGCACCGGCTGGGGATTTGTCATCTGCCATGGAGTAAGCCGTAGACGTCCACCTCATTTCGAGTGCCGACGTATACGCGGCCGTTCACGACGGCGGGGATTGTGAAGCGGGTCGAGATGCCGGCGCGATCGCGATCGCCATTTTGGGCGCTGCTGTAAAGTTCATGGGAAACGTCGAGGGCATCATAGGCGTGAAGCACCGCCAGCCTCTCGGGAAACACCAACCAGTTTCTGGTGCTGACCGTCCAGACAATCCCGTCTTTGTCTCCGTTTGCTGAGACTGTGGGCGTCGCTCCCGGATCGACTGCGCCCATGCTTCCGTCGTGCGCGCGTACAATTCCCCCCGCGCATGATTAGATCGTGGAGACAGTCATTGTCTCCGAACACGAATACATGCTCGTTCCAATAGGCCGGGGCGGCGTGCAGACTGCCGGGGAGCTTGACGACTTGCACTACGTCGTCGCTCTTTTCGTGGTACTGGCCCATGTGGTCGCGGTCGAGGACGAACAGGTTGCCGTCTTTTCCGCCCACCAGCGCCAGATGCGGATGACCGCCGTCTTGATCCGGGAGCAGGACCGGGCCGCCCGCGCCAAGATCCAGATCCTTTTGATTGAGCACCTGTTCGTCATGCGGCGTGAAGTAGTCACGCACCAGGAACTTGTTGCGATCCAGGAATAACTTCATCATGGTGTCGCCGTAATCGTGTTTAGTCACCGCATCGAAATCGCCGTTTCCGGTGACGACGTATAGATTCCCTTCCCTGTCCGCCGCAGGGCCGGTATCGCTCTGCCAGATTCCACTCTGCTTTCCGTTTGGAGACGTGTTGAAGACGGCTTTCTGCGCAAGCGTGTGCGCGTCGTAGGCCATGACCCAGCCGTGATAATCGCCAGCGTCGCAAGAAGATGCCCACGACAGATAGATATTTCCGTTGACCAGCGCGATGGCAGCGCGCGGATTCTCAACGCGGGGATCGAACGCGAGCTTGTCGCCAGCCGCAGTAGTCACGGAGGCTTTGATCGTCACGGGACTTCCGGAGCGTTCGTTGCCCGTGCTCACATCAATGGCATGCAGGCGCTGCACATATTGCGCTTCAGCGCCATGTACTTCCTCTTTGGTTCGAACCAAGACAAACAAAGTGCCGCTATCGCGGTCAATCACCGGTGTGGAAGTGATACCCACTTCGGGATTGATGAAGGGACAATGGGTTTCCTGCGCGGGCACGCTGGTAACGCCCATGGCCGAATTCGTGAAGTTCGTGTGCCAGAACGGGGCGGACTTCTTTCCGGCGTCGAAGGCGTAGAGGCTGTCGTGCTCGGTGGCAATAAAAATGACCTCCTGAGTCCCTTTGCCTGAGATCTGGACGGCGGGCAGATAGAGCGGCTCGGCGTAAACGTCGCCGTCCACATCGAGAGAGAACAGCTTTCCGAACTCCCGCGAGTTGACGTTCCGCGGAGTAAGCCTGACCTCGTTTGCATTTGAGCCGGTACGCAGATTGTTGTACTGCGAGGTAGTCAAATCGATTTGACCTGAGCGATTGGAACTATTGGCCGTGGCAGTGGGCGCCGTCTTCAGCAAAAGGCAAACAGCAGCGGCGGCAACGGAACTGAATGTGATGAATCGGTTCACTTGGATAGGTACAGTAGAATTCTACATAGCCGACTACAGCTTGTCAATTTGACGGGAGAACGGACGAGTTCGGAGTTCAACTGAACGACAAGCTTGTCAGCCGAGCTGTAGCTTGTTCGTTTATGCCGCCATTTTGTCACTTGCAGGAGGATTCTGAACGTCTATTTTCCTTTCCGCAGCGGCGCGCAGCGCACAAAGCTGGAATTCTTCTCTCTCAAGACGCTTCTGATGACCCGCAATAGCGATTTTGTGCTTCTCAACCTTTCGATTTTCGTCGTTTCCACGACGCTCTTCCTGGGCTTCGGCACGCTTTTGCGATTCAAAGCCAAATTCGGCTAAACGTCTTTCCTTCTTACGTTTGAGAAGCTCATTTGAGGCGCGAGCATAGGCGCGATCGTGGTGGGCTTGGTATCGCAGATAGCGTTCGAGCTCTGGGCGGACGGCGATTTCGGCCTGATTGCCCGCAAGCTGGTCACCCGTTTGCGGCTTCACGACGAAACAAGCTTCCTGGTAGCGACGCGCGCGTTGGGAAAGCCACATGCTCTCCGCCATTTTCTTGACGAGTTCGATTTCAGCGATACCGACGGGATTTTCGTCAGTTATGAGTTGATCGAGTAGGCTGTCGAATTTTTCCTGGTGCTCGCCGGTGAGCACACGAAATTGGCCGAGCAGGCCATGAGTGGTGCGGTTCTGCGACACCTTTTCCTTGCCTGCGACGCTGGTCGGGCCGGTAGACAGTTGAGCGTTGTCGCGATTGGCTTGGAGCTTACGAAGGGAAGTGAACATAAAACTCTCCTTGGCCACGAGTTTGAAATGCGGCTGGTCGGGAAGAGACCTCAATTCAGCCCTAAATGCTTGAAAGGCTGAATGAAACAAGCCAGTACGATTTTTGTGAACGCGATTTGGAGGCGCAAATTCAGAGTCCGGGAGGCGGTGCGGCCGACGAAGGCGCAGGCTGGCCGTCCACTGTGTTCGGTTCCATCAACTCGGTCCGGGTACCGTCCGGGTCGTATAGGTTGATTTGCCGCTTTCCGTTCTTCCCAGTGTGAATTTCGATGGAGCGACTGTAGCCGGTGCGAAGCGCACGCTGCTTTGCGGTGTCGGTGGCCGATTGGGCGCTTGGTACTTCGAGACAGAGATGGTTGGCACTGCCGCGAGCGCTCGGGGGCGGAGCCTGCGCATAGAGCATCAACTCGATGTAGTCGTCGCTGTCAGGGAGGCGCAGGTTGATCCAAGACAACGCTTTGGCGTCTTTGCTGCCGCGCCAAAATTCGCGAAAGCCGAGTACATCCGTATAGAAGCGAAGCTCGGCTTGGAGATCCGTGACGACGAAACCGACGTGCATCATCCTCGAAGAGATGCGGCGGCCGGACATGTATTTCCCCTGGTTCTGAACGGTCAGGCTGTTCGGGCCGTATTGGACAATTTCGAGGCTGATCCCTTGCGGATCTTTGACCATGAAGTTGAGATTGCCTATGCGGCCGGTGGGCACGCGGTCAGGGACCAAAATGCCGCGCGAAGAAAGGTACCGGCGCATGGCTTCGGCGTCGCGCACCTCGACAGCGAGGTGATTGAGGCGGTCGGTCCCGGGCGCCTTCTCCGGGGCAAGTTCGATGCACTGACGGTCATTGATTTTGAAAAACGTCATTGACATCGAGCCGTCGGGGTTCTTGAGGGAGTAAGGCTCGTCAAAGCCGAGAAGATCACGATAGAAGGCACGAGAGCTTTCGAAATTGTGAGCGAAGAGCGAGATGTGGGCTAGACCGACGATCTCCGGTCGCGGAGGGCTCTGGGCCTTCATGCTGTTTGCGAGCAGCAGGGCGAGGAAGAGGAAAGAGGCGTGTTTCATGTATGGCGAAGTGTAGGAAGCATAGAGTTGCCGTGGCCCGCAGTTTCCATATCGAAACGATGGACCTTCCTTGATGACGATTGTAGAAACGGACCAGTTTCTAACGAGCACAGATCAACACACGCCAGAAGAGCGGATGAATGTGTCCGCAGTCAACCCGGGAACTGCAACGCTCCACTTGCCGGATACCCTGTTTTTCTGGTCCCAACTAGCGGATGGGCGACAAGCCGGACACAATCAGGCAACGGCACGTCACTTCTACGACAAGCGCGTTTACCGTCAAGGTGAGTCGCACGCAGCCAATTTTCAGATCACTTGTTTAAAAAGTTCTTTTCCTGCCTGAGGCTGCGGGAAGGCGCGGCAGCACAAAATGTTAATGGCTGGGTTGCAGAACGGTGAGTGGTGCTACCTGAACCTGTTTCGCAAGATCATAGGTGGTCGGGAGATCGCTATCGATGTATACGAGAATGCGGCCGATGACGAGTACCGAATTGTTCGGTGAAAAAATCTGGGTCATTCCTTGGGGCACGGTTCCTTTCCAGCGGGGACCACAGACTAGATATTCTCCGGCCCCGGTTCCGGTAGTGCGTTTGCCGACATAGGCAAAATTGGCGTTCCTCGACGGATCATTGAACTGCACGCTGTAGTAGCGGCCGGCCATGTCCGGCACATGCAAGATTTGCGGTCCCTTCCTGAGATCTAGCCAACCGACGGTAAGGAGTGTGTCGTGATTTACCCCGGTGGTCCATAACTTTGAGGCCCCGGCAGGTGGGTGGAGGGGATAGGCAAAAAGCATTTGGGGTTCGGTATAGAGCATATTGATCGGGATGGGGCCGTCGCCTCCTCCTTTAACGAGGATTGCTCTCTTGAACACTGAGAGAAATATGCGCGGCCAAAAGTAGATCACAAGGAACCATGCCGCGACACAAACCGTGCCGAAGATAAGCAAATGTTCGTATGCCATGCGCGTCATTTCACTTCGACAACCGGCGGTACGGTATACGTGCCGTCGAGAATGGCCGCCCTGGGCATATACGCGCGCAGCCAGAGCCGGAACTTATCTGCTGGGTGTAGGCAGCCAGTTGGATTCGTGGCCTTTCGGAGCGGCGTTCTGGAGATAAATGTCGACCGATCCGTCGGCGTTTGGCACCAGTCCCGATTGATTGCTGACGCAATACCGATTGATAGAATTCGCCACAAAACGTTCTTTCGCATCGGCCATAGTCAACGACCAAAACGCATCCACCGGCGGAAGACCGATCGGCGGGAAATGCAGGACGTAATTGTACTCTCCGGAGAGCATATGACCCGCGCCATCCACCTGAGTTTTCCAATACATTGCTTCTTGCGGCGAGTTTACCGGTCCGGGAAATATCCGAGCGCACGCGGCCCGTAGAAACATGCCGTTGCCCGGCTCGCCGCACCCGAAAATCGTAATCCAGCCATTGATCCTCGTGGCCTTTACTCTCGCGACAATTTCGATGGTGACAACCGCTAGCCCAAAGCCCACGAAGAAGCCTTGCACCAGAGCATCACGCAGGGTCAGTGACGCGGGAGAGAAGGACCGACGGAAAACGACCCATCCGCACACCACGCTGATGAGTGCGATGAAATACGTGTAGGTTCTCTCGCTCATAGTATCTTATTTATCATCTTTGGCCGCGGGACGAAGCGGTAGCGCAACCCGGGTCGGCGCGGGCCGGAATCGCCTGCATCGAAGCGGACTAGCGGCAACTGCACCTGTTGGATAGAAACCCGAATTCGATCGTATTTGGAGAAGAGTGTCGGCGAGACGGACACATGCCACTTGAGCGTATTGTCGGCGTTGCTGACATTGAACGGTAGCGCGTTACACGACAACTCACTGTTCAGCATCTCCCGGATACGGCGCTGGCAGCTTGCTGGGGCATGTGCGTCATCGTTGGCCGAAGCCGGATTGGTGGATGGCGATTCCCCGTGCCGACAGCTCATTCAGCAGCTGCTTCACTGCTGATGAGATCTCACTGTTTCCGGCTACGATCACTGCCCACTCCAAATTTTCCCTGAACTCGCGCGTGACGATCTCCCACTCGCGTAGATGAGCTGGTGTTGTAACTCCAATTTGAATGAGGGACCAGTGTCGAACGAGTGCGAGTGCAACTTCCCCATCAGGCAGCGGACCTCGAACGATGAAGTGATTGTCGCCATACACCAAGATGCCTACCATCGCGATCTTATGCCGAAAGGCGGGAATCGGGAACCGGATAACCGATCGCGAAATGGTAAACCACTTGTCCTTCCTTGGGCGTGAGGTTGAGATAGCGGTGCACCTCTTCGTCGTAAAACGCGCCAATGCCGGTTGCCGCCAGCCCGAAGGCTTCTGCCGCCAGATAGAGCCGGTGCCCGGTAGCGCCGGCTTCAAAATGTACATAGCGGTAACCACGATCACCATGGATGCGGATGGCACGGTCGAGATCGCCGATCATCGAGAAGGCGACGCATGCGTTACCGGCGAGATCCTGCCGGAGGCTCAGACCAGCGGCAGGAACGCGCTGGTCGCCACTCCTGATCTGCTCCAACTCAGCCCGATCGGGCCACAGCCGGTATACACCGGGTTGCAGCCCATCGATACGATGGGCGTACAGATAGAGCTGGATAAAACGTGTACCGGCGAAATCAGAAGAGAACGGCCGGCTCGCGACTGAGAGGATGCCCGAGAGTTGCGCCAATGACATCGAGTGTATTCCGCCCTGGAAGTTGAGCGCCGAGCGCCGCCTTCGAACGATTTCGCCAAAGGCACACTGTGACGAAGCGGCAAATGGCAGCTGGATTTCTCCGCAGCCAGTGGGAGGCGGCTCGGCGGCGGAAATGCTGCGCTGCGAGTGCCGGCTGAGTTTCGTAGCCGTGTGAATCTCTTCAATACGTGGGTAAGCGATTGTTTGTGTCGAAATCTGGTTCGCGTGCCCGCCGTACCAAACGGGCTGGCAGGCTTGCCGCTCGCCGACTGGAATGGACCTGCCACGCAGCTCGACAATGAGCATCGGCCACTCGTCCGGTTCGAGGCCGCAGGACTGGGAGACTTCATCGTCGCGAAAATGGCCGAACGCAAAGGCGTCGCATCCAATGGCTTGCGCGGCTAATGCGAGCGCCTGCCAAGCGTGCCCGATGTCGTGTAGGCAGTAACGATATGCCCGGTCGCGGTACTTCCATGCCTCGCGCCACACAATGCTGGTGAGCGCAAACACGACCGGCGCGGAGTTGTCACTGCCGGCCAAATTAAAGTTGAGATCGCCCAGCGCACGCTGCTCAGCCATATGCGAAGAGGGGCGGTAATGATAGAGCCCGTCGGGCCACTCGTTCAGGCCCCGTGTGAAGAAGTGAAACTCCGTCGGATGCAGATTACCGGAGGATGGATTCACGCGTAGAGCGTACCGATCGCCGGTGGACGGAACCCGCTTGGATGCGCTGATCGCAGCGGAGTAGAACAGCAGTTGCGAGAGGAAGGTCGCACCATCAGCGGCCGGCGTGGTGCCCGAGACACCATTGAGTACTGCGAGGGCCGGGACTTCAGGGGTGGGCGGATCGGCTGGAAGGTCTAGCACCGGCACGCCCTCATAGTGTCGGAACGGATCGGGCATGTTCGCCCAGTCGAGAAGATGCGGCGCTCGCTTCAGCGATTCAACGCTGTGCTTAGTAGATTCGTGATATTCGCTCCAGGTCACTGTCTTCTCGACTGGCATCGCCGAGATTGATCTAGGGGCGAGGTGCCGCCCGATATTAGCATCGAAACGTGTCGGAATCCTCTCGATACGCTTCCGGTGTTTCTCGATGGCCAGTTCAAGGAAGCTTTGATTGCCGGGCGCGGAGTAGGATCGGCAACAAGAGGTGTGCATATAACATGTTTCGCGAGGCACTCGTCCGTGACGTCGGCGTTCCGCTGAACTGAACTCGCGGCCGCTTATTGGCATCACATCCGCGTTATGCGCGTTATACGGCCAAGTGGCCGGCGTTGCTCTACACTTCCCGACCAGGGCGGATCTATCGGCACGGCGAAGGATGTAAAATCATCCCTCAGAGTCGCTCCTCCAACAGTATGTGAACTGTTTGACCCACATCTTTGCCGATCGCTTTTCTCGTTTCGGCTTTGATCGGCAGCATATGTTGTCCGTCGCCCATCGCCATGAACGACGCTCGGAACGGGTGGCCGTCGATCTTTTCGCTAATTTTGACAAGCCCCTTTGTCCCGAAGTAGTTCACCGAATCCGGCCAAACTACATATGTCCATCCACCATGGTTCGCACTCTTTTCCAGCTTGGCGGAGAAGGATTTGTTCAACATGAGGCTCATGATATCGGGAGGGACAGTCAAACAGCGGGGTGGACTTCGCTCATTAGGCTGTTTCAGAGAAGTTGTGTGGCCCGCTAGTCGCGCTGTGTCTGCATTCCGATTCGTTGGTCTACACATAGGGACCAGCGCGGATCTATGCGCCCCCGCGAAGCCGCTGATCTGACCACGGACCACGAGCCGATCAGTCCGCCGCTTGCCCGTTCGCCATAAGCCGTCTGAAGCTCATTCCGACAACTGCCGGTCCAGCAAGCAACAGACTGCGTCGCGTCATGTTCGGCTCTCAAAAACTCCCTTTACAACTTGCAGCGCAGAAAAGACGTTTGGCCAACCGGCATAAAATGCCAGATGCGTTAGGACCTCGGACGCTTGGGTTTGGCTCAAGCCATTGTCCATCGCTCGGTTGAGATGATATGGAATCTGCGCGACTTGACCTGCGGCGATCAATGCGCTCACCGTTACGAGACTTCGATCGCGTGGAGCAAGTCCTGGACGAAGCCAGAGATTCCGGAACAAGACGTCGGTTGTGTACTGAACGACGCCTGGCGCCACAGCGCCGAAATTCTGCTCAACCGTGGTCGCGCGTTTGGATTCGGAGTCCTCATTCAGCGGAAGAAGCTTCGGGGAAGGTTCGGCGAGTTGATCTTCGCCGATGCCGCGCTGAACAAAGACGTCCTTAGCGACCGCAACCGCTGCAAACGCGTTCGACCAGCCCGAATAAAACCCAAGGTGCGTGATGATCTCGGACAGTTCGCGGCTCGTCACACCACGATCGAGCGCCAGGTTGAAATAGTGCAGCATGCCGATCGTCTGCATGCGGGCAATCAGTGCCGCTATCGTGACGATGCTGCGGTCGCGAGCCGACAACATTGGCCGTTTCCAAAGATCGTTCTCGATCGCCTCCTGAGTGTATCTGGCAAGCGCTGGTGAAACCATGTGCACATCTTCAGGAGATACAGCGGAGCGCGGAGCATCTGGATTCATAGGTCTTCTTTCTCTCTTTAGCGAGGATTGATTCTGACGGTTGCCGACCGTGCTCTTGCGCCGATCATCGGATTCAGATACGGACTGCCGTGATATTTTGCGCGGTAAGCATCGTCGATTCGGTCGTTGATAGGCCCCTCCATGCTTTCGAACGCGACTTCTTTCATAAGTCCAGCAACCGTGATCCGTCCCGCTTTCTGCCGTATAGCGGCTTGGTACCAGCGAGATGTTTGCCCGTTGTATGCGCGCGCATACAGCGCATCGTCAACCACAACCGACCAAATCCAAGTTGGCGTGCCATAAGTCACAACAGTCTTCCCGAAACGGAGAGATGTGCAGGTCATCGGCATCGGCGATTGCCGCTAGTTCGTCTTTGTGCCAAACCGCCATCAGTAGTGCTCCCAGACGACCGACCAGTGCTCGTCGGTGCGGGCCGACTTGATGATCAACCGGCGGGCGGTAAGTTGATACACCCGCCGGAGATCCTTGCCGATGAGCAATTCTCGTGTAATAGAGCCTTGCACGTGATGAGTCACCGTGTGTTTCGCTTCGTCGACATCGTAGCTGCCAAACGACGCCTCGTAGCCGGACTGAACGTACTGGTTGGAAAAAGCCTTGTCTGCTTTGGGATACATCAGCTGCACGGACATGTGCCCGTCGCGCGTGTAGATCAGCATGCCCGCCGGAATCGGCGACACAGGTTGGCCACCCGTTCCGGTGATACTGACCAAGTGCCACGCACCGATCAGTTTGGCCTGATCTGAATTTGCCGCAGGCTTGTCCTGGGCAAGCGCGCAGCTCACAATCGTCGCCATAACGGCAATCCGTAGCGGGTTGATCCATCTTAGGCTGCGGCGGGTCACCGGGCTTCCATGGCTCGTCATCGGCCTACCAGCTTTGCGTGAAATGCCGGATAGCGCGCTCCTTCCAGTTTGATGTCCGATGAAGCACTGTCGATCGCCTTCAGATCTTCGTCTGACAATTCGACGTTCAATGCTCCGAGGTTCTCATCCAACCGCTCGAGCTTTGTCGTGCCAGGGATGGGCACAATCCACGGCTTCTTTGCTAATAGCCAGGCAAGTGCCACCTGTGCCGGCGTTGCGTTTTTTTGTTCTGCGAATGAGGTGATGAGATCCACTAGTGGCTGGTTCGCTCTCCGATTCTCCTCTTGAAAACGGGGAACTGTGCTGCGGAAGTCCGTGCCGTCGAATTTGGTTTCCGGCGTGATCTTGCCCGTCAGAAAGCCTTTTCCTAACGGACTGAATGGAACGAAGCCGATGCCGAGTTCCTCAAACGTTGGGATGATCTCTTGTTCAGGTTCTCGCCAGAACAGAGAATACTCACTCTGCAACGCGGCTACAGGTTGAACTGAGTTCGCGCGACTGATAGTTTGGGCCCCAGCTCTGAAAGACCAAAGTGCTTTACCTTGCCTTCTTCGATGAGTTTCTTCACCGCACCTGCCACGTCCTCGATGGGAACGTTGGGATCGACCCGGTGCTGATAGAAGAGATCGATTGCTTCCACCTTCAGGCGCTTAAGGGATGCTTCGGCAACCTGCTGGATGTGCTCGGGGCGGCTGTTGAGGGCAGTCCACCGGTTGGTATCACCTGGATTCGGCTCCCATCCGAACTTCGTCGCGATGACAACTTGCCCACGAAACGGGACGAGCGCTTCTCCGACCAGTTCTTCGTTGGTTAGCGGTCCATAAACCTCGGCCGTGTCGAAGAAGGTAATGCCTCGTTCGACGGCAGCACGGAGCAGAGCGATCATCTCCTGTTTGTCCTTGGCCGGGCCATACGACCAACTCATTCCCATACAGCCGAGGCCGATCGCCGAAACCTCCGGCCCTGCTTGCCCAAGTTTGCGCTTTTGCATGATTGATACTCCTCACCTTCAGGCTAAGGACAAACAAGCCCGAACGGATATCCCGATCCTGCGAAGTTATTGCCTAATCCTCGCGACGACAGGAATAGCCTCTGTTCGAGACTGCCTTTGATTCGATAGGCTTGGGATAGGAGCTGAGGCGATCACTACGGAAAACACGAGCAACGAACGCATCCAAGCCGATCATGGACGGAGTGAATTACGAGCGCAGTTGGCCCGCAAGGTTGCCTTTTTCATCGGCTCGGCGGAAAGGCAGACTACAGATGTTCCTGGCCTGACACTGCATCGCTACGCAGCGCCGACCGCTCCTGCCCCTGTCACATACGAGCCAAGCGTGGCTTTGGTAATTCAGGGCTGCAAGCAAGTGCAACTCGGGCAGAACTCATTTTTGTATGACGCGTCCAGATATCTGCTGACATCGCTCGATTTGCCGGTAGTGAGCCGGGTCGTGGAGGCAAGTCCGGAAACCCCATATCTGTGTCTGCGGCTAAAGCTTGAAATGTCGGCGGTTCGAGAGATCCTGAGCCGGGACGACTTTGCATCGCCGGTAACAGGTTCGGATGCCCTCGCGATGAGCACGGCGGAGACTACTGTCGAACTGCTTGGAGCGTTCAACCGTTTGCTGGATCTGCTGAACGCTCCGCAGGACATTTCGTTTTTCAGCCCGATGATTCAGAGGGAGATCATTTACCGGGTTCTGAGAGGTTCTGGAGGCCAACGGCTGCGGACGATTGCTACTGCGGGGGACCACAGCTATCGCACGGCGACAGTGATCTCGTGGATCAGGGCGAACTACACAAAGCCGCTACGAGTGGAAGATTTAGCGCAGATCGCTGGAATGAGCATGTCCACGCTGCATCATCACTTCAGAGTGTTGACATCGATGAGCCCGTTGCAATACCAGAAGCAGCTCCGGTTGCAGGCTGCGAGACAACGCATGTTGTCCGAAGGTGTCGATGCCGCCAGCGCGGCTTTTGCCGTGGGCTATGAAAGTGCTAGCCAATTCAACCGCGAATACAGTCGCTTCTTTGGGCTGCCTCCTATGAAAGATGTCAGGAGTGTGCGCGTGACGAATCAGGTCCCCGCGCTACAGTCCAGCAATCATCAAGGCGCAAGCTGAATTCGGCTAGTTCAGGACCGTCCCTGTGAGCGACCTGAACTCGGCCCCAGTACAGATCGTGTGTAACGGCCCAGGGTAGATCTACTGATTACTGCTCGTTTCCAAGAACGCGGCTACCTTCAAAAGAGGATCGAGGGCAGCCAGGCGCCCGCGGGTTCGTTGTAGAGCCCGTCGGTCATGAGGGTCATGGGCTGCACGACTAGCAGGCTGTTGGAGAGACACCACCGAAAAAGAAGCTTGTTGCGGGATGGGATCAGAATACCGGGACCGCCAAACGAATCAGCGAAGGCGATCAGAGCTTGCAAGTCGACGTTCGTTTCAGCCGTCGCGTGGCCAAAAAACGCGAGTGAGGAAGCATATCCCGTGATTCGACCGGCACGCTCCACAACTACCGCGGTGCCTTGCTGAACGGCTTCGGCCAGGTCTGGGCCTCGATCGAATCCGTGCACTTGATGCGAGATGGTGTTGCAGGCCTCTAAATCTTCCATTTGCGCGGCCCGCACCGCGCATCCGGGCACGCTTCTTTGTAAGGTGCGGCCTTGCATGCAGGAGAGTGGCTCCCGAATATCGAAGCCGAGACTTGCATAGAGCGACAAAGAGCGGTTGTGAAAGGCGGCCTGCACCAGCCGCACTCCTGCGGCACCGCGCTCGCGAGTGCGATCCAGCACAGCCTCCATCAGCTTTCTTCCAATTCCGCGGTTTTGCACTTTGGGATCAATGGTGATCGGCCCAACTCCGGCGATCGTAGATCGCTCATCGAGGCAATTGCTGCCGACGACCCGGCCTCCAATTTCAGCGACCACACAATAAAAGCCGGGATGGGAAAACATCATAGAAACTACAGCTGTGGCACGTTCAGGTTCTGGAAAATCGCAAGGAAAACTGTGGCTTTGACTTACGGTGTTGAATGCGTGATAACAGATCTGTCCGCAGACGGACGCGTCCTCCGGCCGTGCCTTACGGATCGTCACTTCATCCCGGGCTTGGTTGGGCAACATTTTCTAGCGTTCCATCTGGATTCACAGTTTATCCTTTCTCGTATTGCGGAGAAGACTAAAGATCCCGTCGGGCGATGTCTGGCCGGACTACGTCATCCGAAAGATTCAAGGTGCGAGTAGATCCGTCCTAACGGCGCAGCTTAGAGTAATCCACCCGGCCGTACAGTCGCCATGTCGGACAGCTGAATCGAGTTGTTTCTCGATTATTGTCGGCTTACGGACCACCCGGAAATCAGATCTCACTGGCGGGAAAGTGGCGTTGTCGGAAGCTGAAAACCCGTGATGCTCCCCGGTCAGCGTGAGGGTTCGTTTCTCGGCCGCAATTTCAAACAAGGATCGCGACGCTTGTCGGCACGACGCAGGCTCCGCGACCTGTGGACGTAAGCGCGAGTTTGGTGCTTATAGAATACGCGTGATGATGAGGAGTCTAATATTCAGCAGCTTCGGCTTGGCATTCTGCTTCGCGGGAGCAGTGAATGATGCGGCGGGGCAGCAAAGCCGACCTGCCATCACGGGCATCTCCCACATGTGCCTGTATTCAAGCGATAGCAAAGCGAGTGAGAACTTCTACGTCCGCGTTTTGGGCGGAGCAAGGAAAGACGATCCTCAGGATCCGAACGGCACGCGGTACTACTTCAGCTCCACGCAGTTTGTGGAAGTATTGCCGCTGCCGTCCGCATCGGGTATCAGCAGAATGGCGGGCGTTGCATTCAGCACGGCGGATGCGAAGGCCTTACTGGAGTATCTGCGCGCTCACGGGGTACAGGATGTGGGAGAGCTTCATAACGGCAGCGACGGAAGCCGCTGGTTCGATACCAAAGACCCCGAAGGAAACAGGGTGCAGTTCATTCAGCAAGGCCAACCGATCAAGAGGCCGACCGAGGCGAAGCCAATCGGCACGCACGTGATCCACGTCGGATATCTAGTACACAGCAGGACCGCCGAGGATGGCTTCTATAAAGACGTTTTGGGTTTCAGGCCGTACTGGTACGGCGCGAAGAATCCCGACCGGGTGGATTGGGTGTCGCAACAAGTACCTGACGGACATGACTGGCTGGAGTACATGCTGGTTGGCGATGGATCTGACGTGCCGCTCGCGAAGGTGGATCAGCGGCAGTTGGGCGTATTGAATCACTTTTCCATTGGCGTACACAACATGGAGGATGCGGTGACGACACTCTTCCGGGAAGACCGGCTGAGTCCTAGACACGACGGGCCGCAGATGGGACTGGATGGGAAGTGGCAGGCGAACTTCTATGATCCCGATGGCACTCGAGTGGAGCTGATGGAATTTCAGCCTGTGACAAAACCGTGCTGTTCTCCCTTTACGGCTGAAAGCCCAGTGAAGTAAACGCATCCCACTACACGAAGGGCTTATCAATGACTTATGTAGCGGACGCTAAACGCTATGAAGCAGCGCAGTTCCGTCGCTGCGGACGTTCCGGCATCGTGTTGCCACCGATATCTCTCGGACTGTGGCAAAACTTCGGCGGAGTTGACTCGTTCGAAACTGGCCGCGCAATGATTCGTCGAGCTTTTGATCGCGGCGTAACGCATTTCGATCTGGCGAACAACTACGGACCGCCATACGGTTCGGCTGAAGAAAACTTCGGGACCATTTTGAAGAAAGACTTCCGAAGCTATCGAAATGAACTGCTGATCTCGTCCAAGGCCGGATGGGATATGTGGCCCGGACCTTACGGGGTGGGCGGGTCACGCAAGTACTTACTGGCGTCGCTGGAGGAAAGCCTACAGCGCATGGGACTGGAGTACGTCGATATTTTCTATTCGCACCGGCCGACGATGGATGTGCCGCTTGAAGAGACAATGGGCGCGCTGGTCCAGGCTGTCCGGCAAGGCAAGGCGCTGTATGCCGGCATCTCATCTTACAGCCCGGAACGGACGCGAGAAACGGCACGAATTCTTCAGAGCGAAGGCGTGCACCTGCTGATTCATCAACCGTCGTATTCGATGCTGAATCGCTGGGTGGAGAACGGACTGCTGGACACCCTCAATGAGCTCGGCGTGGGATGCATTGCATTTTCACCGTTGGCGCAGGGAATGCTGACCGACAAATATCTGAAAGGGGTGCCGGAACACACACGTGCTGCAAGCGGAGGATCGCTCGAGAAGTCGCTGTTGAACGAGGAGAACCTAATTCGCGTGCGGGCATTGAACGAGATTGCGCAATCGCGTGGTCAAACTCTTGCACAGATGGCGATCGCTTGGGTTTTGCGCGACGAGCGTGTGACGTCAGCTCTTATCGGCGCACGCACCGTAGAGCAGCTGGATAATTCCCTAGATGCCGTTCGGAAGCTCGATTTCTCGGATGGGGAGCTGAAAGCCATCGATCGTCACGCGCAAGAAGGCAACATCGATCTCTGGCGTGGTGCGCGCGAAGGCACTGGATGAGCGCGTCAAGGGCGCGAGAGAAACGCCTGGAACTCAGCTAGCGGGCGCGTGTTCATGACATCGGCCGCTTCGAGCCAACCTCGGCGTGCGTTGGTTACTCCATAGCGCATATTGCCCAGATGCGACGTGCGATGCGCATCGGTCGAGATGGTGAAGCGGCAGCCTTTGCGTTTCGCCGATCGGACGAGATCGCTTGGGAGATCAAGCCGCTCCGGGCTGGCATTGATT
Organism: Terriglobia bacterium; assembly: GCA_963846045.1. GTDB lineage: Bacteria > Acidobacteriota > Terriglobia > Bryobacterales > Bryobacteraceae > Bog-105. The sequence continues at coordinate 66,680 of CAWJUL010000017.1, forward strand.
TCAAGCCAGACACCTCGCTCGGACGCTTTGGCGGCCACACGGTCCAGATCGAATGGGTACGGCTCGCGTTGCAGCAAGACACGCCCGGTGAGGTGGCCCAAGACGCGTAACGATGGAGATTCAAGCGCCCGCAGGAGACGTTCGGTCATTTCACGTCGGCTCCAAATTGAAGTAGCTGTGAACGCTGCCGATTACGAGGTCCAGTTGCGAGAGAGCGTCTTCGCTGAGATCCATTGCACCGGAGCGCAAAATGTCGCACTCGATGCCCGAGAACACACGTAAGGGCAAGCCATCGCGGTTCAACTCCCGTACCTGCTGGGCGAATTCGACCACGCGTTCCTCATCGAGTCCGTTAGCCATGGCGAGAGCCTTGGAGTGATCCGTGATGGCGATGTACTCGTACCCAAGCGCGGCACACGCTTCAGCCATTTCGCGCAGGGTTGCTTTGCCGTCTGTGGCCACGGTATGCATGTGCAGGTCGCCACGCATATCGGTCAGCTCGACCAATCTGGGGAGCGTTCCAGACTGCGCTGCTTCGAGTTCGCCGCAGTTCTCACGCAGTTCCGGAGGAATCCAAGCGAAACCCAGGCGGTTGTAGACTTCCTCTTCCGTTTCACCCGCGACGCGCTGGTTGTCTTCGATTGTCAGCAGCCCATATTCATTGAGCGTGAGGCCCTGCTTCACCGCATTCGTTCGGAGAACCACGTTGTGCTCTTTGCTGCCGGTGAAATATTGCAGCGCGGCGCCGAAGCTTTCGTGGGGTAGAGCGCGGACATCTACCTGCAGACGCTCAAGGCCGAACGCGACGCTGGCCTTATTGACGCCTTGCGCGAGCACTTCCTGGGTCTTGGCATGTTGCACGATGCGGGTCAGTGTTTCCGGCGCACCCGGACCTGTCACGAGAATGTCGAGATCACCGATGGTCTCGCGCCCACGGCGAAGGCTTCCGGCCGCCTCTACCTTTTCAATGCCGGGAAGAAGGAGAAACTCGGCTTTGAGTTCGTCGGCAGTTCGCTGCCCGAAACTCAGCAAAAACCGGCCTGCGCTTTGCCGGTAGGCTTCGATGCCGCGGAGTACCTTTTCTTCGAGCTTCGCGCCCATTCTGGGAAGCGTGCGCAGCTTTTGCTCACGGGCGATGCGCTCAAGATCGTCGACTGTGCGCACGTTGTAGTGCTCGTAAAGAAGCGCGATGCTTTTCGGTCCAAGGCCTTGGATTTTGAGCAGTTCGAGAGCTGAAGCGGGGTAGCGTAGCGAGCATCTCATCGCGGCGATCAAAGGAGCCTCGCTGGCAGATCTCGGACAGCACGAAGGAAAGGCCTTTGCCAATGCCGGGGATTTCGGTGACCTTACGATCGGGATTGCAAACGATGTCGGCGACGCGCTCGGGATAACTTACGATGACCGATGCTGCGTTGCGATAACTGCGGATTCGGAAGCCGTCCTCACCCGCTACTTCCATGAGATCGGCCGTCTCACTTAAGAGGCGGGCAATCTCCTTATTCTCCATGCACGCGCCTTCGCACAGATGCGGCGCTTGCGGCCGTCATCGGCAGGTTGGCCGGTTCCACGTGCACGAGAACATCGGCGACCCAATGCACTCGGGCCTCTAACCTGTTTTTTCACTTCAGTGGCGATTTCATGCGACTCACGTACCGTCATTTCGGGATCGACCTCCAGGTGCAAGTCAACGTGATAGCGCAAGCCGGTGCGGCGTGCGAAACATTTCTCGATGCCGATGGCGCCGGGCACGGATAAGGCAACGGCTCGAATTTGTGTCATTTTGGCCGGATCGGGCATGGTGTCGACGAGTTGGGCGATTGTTTGATACACGACGCGGATGGACAGGAAGAAGATGATGACGCCAATGACCATGCCGCCCACGTGGTCGGCAGTGCTGAAGCGCCGCGGGTTGAGGAGCGTGAGGACAACCGCCGCAAACGCGACACAGGTGGAGAGCAAGTCAGTGATGTCGTGCCAGGCGTCGGCCTGAAGCGCGCTGCTATCGATGCGCTTACCGATTCGAAACTTCGTTCCCGCCAAGCCAATTTTGAGTACGAACGCCGCGATGAGCGGATAGAGTGCGTAGAGCTTCAGCTCATTCGATTCGTGGAACCGCATGAAGCTATTCCAAAAGATGGCGGTTCCAGTCAGCAGCAGCAGAGCGCCGACAGCCAAGCCTGCCAGCGTTTCGTACCGACCGTGGCCGTACGGATGCTCCGCGTCCGGGGGCCGGCTTGCCAGCAAAAGGCCAGCGTAGACAAAGCCGGAAGAAAAGACATCGGCGGCAGCCTCGCAACCGTCGGACACGACTGAAGCTGAACCGACGTGCAATCCGACAGCGATTTTGGCGACGGCGAGGACAACGCCGACGCTCATGCTGACAAGAGCGATGTGGCGGGCAACGCGTTCTAAGGTACCGGTCTGATCCGATACTCGCCCGAGCATACGTATCGAGGATAACGCGCAAATGCGAAGGAGCCAGGACACCAGATATAGCCGTATTCCGGCTCATCGACTCCGAGAGAAGGAGAGTGGTCAGAGGCGTGCTGGCGAGAACAGAAGAACCTCATACCGACTGTGAACTCCAAATAGCCTGATTCGCACTCACATTCGGGTTGTAGTAGAACAAGCCGATATTAGATGGGCCGAGGGCGCTATGCGCAGAAGGTGACGAGTACAGTTCAGGCGATTGAGGCGGTTGGTGGATTTGCCGTTGGTAATCGCGAATGCCGCGGCGACGCGCTCTATTTGTGAAAAACGGAACGATTCCGGTAATAATACTCACGCCTACTGAGTCGTACAGAGTGAAAGAGCCCAGTCTGCTTAAGCCTGACGCTGAAACAGGACTACTCGAATAAAAATCCATAGAGGTGCGGAGTTGTGGCTACTACTGAAATGGGGCATCCCCGCTCGAACGGCGCAGCGGAAAACAAAGAAGGAAAAACAATGGACAAGCTCGCGCAGAATATTCAGGAGGCTTTTCTCAACAATGCAAGGAAAGACAAGACTTTCCTGACGATTTACCTAATGAGCGGAGTGAAGTTGTCGGGCCGTATCAAGAGCTTCGATAAATACTCGGTTGTTTTGGAAGCGAACAATCAGGAGCAACTCATCTTTAAGCACGCGATTTCGACCGTGGTCGTGACGAAAGCAAGCCACGCGCCGGGACCGCATGCAGCAAGCGCCGGCAACACACCGGGGGCGCCCGTTCCGGTTCCCGACCATTCGGACAACAGCTAACTTGTGGACAATGGCCGCGAACGGACGCTAGTAGCCGGCGTCGAGTTGACGCGCACAATCCCGAGCACGGGAAAGGGGACGGAGGTTTCAGCCGAAGAGTCGCTGGAGGAACTGTCCGTTCTGGCCGAGAGCGCCGGCGCGGAGATTGTTGGGCGTGTGCTGCAGCAACGATCGAATCTGGATGCTGCCACGCTGGTGGGGTCCGGGAAAGTAGCTGAAATCGAGCAGCGCGTGGAAGCTGACGAAATCAGCACCGTGATCTTCGACCGCGAGTTGACCCCCACTCAGTTGCGTAATCTGGAGCGACGCTTGCATGCGAAGGTGATCGATAGAACGCAACTCATTCTGGACATTTTTGCGAGCCGCGCGCGCACGAGTGAAGGTCAATTACAGGTTGAACTCGCCCAGTTGAACTATTTGCTGCCGAGATTGGCAGGGCGCGGCACACAGATGTCCCGGCTGGGCGGCGGGATCGGCACGCGCGGACCCGGTGAAACGCAGTTGGAGACGGACCGGCGGAGGATTGGGCGGCGCATCGCCAAATTGAGACACGAACTGGATCGGGTGCGCGCCACGCGAGGCGTGCAGCGATCACAGCGGCAGGCAGTTCCACTCTCGACAGTCAGCCTGGTTGGCTACACCAACGCGGGCAAGTCGACACTTTTCAACCGACTGACGGGCGCTGACGTTTTGGCAGACGCCCGGATGTTTGCGACGCTTGATCCGACGGTGCGGCAGATTCGTTTGCCATCCGGACGCCGCGTGTTGTTGAGCGATACGGTCGGATTCATACGGAATCTGCCAACGACTCTGGTTGACGCATTCCGCGCGACTCTGGAGGAGGTGACGGCAGCAGCTCTTCTGCTGCACGTGGTGGATATCAGCGCTACGACAGCGGAAGAGCAGACGGCGCACGTGATCAAAGTGCTCGGCGAGATTGGCGCGGAGACGACGGTGCAGATATTGGTATTGAATAAGAGCGATCTGCTGCCCGAGGGCGAACGAGACCAAGACCTGCAGACGTTGACGCATCGGCTTTTGGGCGAAACCGCGCGCCAAAATGCGACGCGGGCAGTTCTTATTTCCGGGCAAAGCGGCCAGGGCATGGGAGAGCTGATGCAAGCCATCGACCGGCATCTGGCACAAGACCCGGTGAGCCGGCAGAAGTTCAAGCTGCCGCTGGGCGAAGGCCGCGCGTTACACCTGCTTCATGACCGCGCCGCTGTTATTTCCAAAGAATACGCAGACGACTATTGCGAGGTGGTGGCCGACGCTCCGGAATCCATTCGCCGAAAGCTGGCCGAATTCGCCGTCGACTAAGGGCCGAGTTGTGAAAAAAGGCGTAGTGCTCCGCTTGCTTACGCGCGCGGTTCTGTCAGCCAGGTACTAGGGCCGTTGAACATATACTGTTGGCGATACGTAGATCTCATCATGCTTAGAAGAATCTGGTTGGGACTGGCGGTAGCTGGACCTCTATTTCTGGTGCTGGGAGGCTGTGGCTTCGATAATGGGCCAGAGGCCGCCATCGGGCCGATGAAAGACGACATGATCACGCTGGATTTGCGGAAAGCGCAGAAAGCCAGCGTGGAACTGGACATGGGCGTCGGCGAAATGAAAGTTCACGGCGGCGGGACCCCCAAGTTGGTGGATGCGCGCATCGAGTACAACGTCCCGAGCTGGCAACCGGAGGTGAGCGATACGCAAACCGGCGACACGCAAACGGTGGTAATCAAACAGCCGAATAGCGGACACCACCGCGGCGGGGACGTCCACTACAACTGGAACGTGGATCTCAACGAGCAAGTACCGCTGGGATTGAATTTGAACTGCGGCGCGGGAAAGGCGAGGCTTGACGTGGGCAACCTCAATCTGACGCACGTAGATGTGCACATGGGCGCGGGCGAGGTAGACCTGGATTTGGGCGGCCACCCTTCACACGACTATTCAGTGGAAGTGAGCGGCGGCGTGGGTCAGGCAACGGTTCGACTTCCGCAAAACGTCGGAATACGCGCGGAGGCGCACGGGGGATTGGGAAGCATCGACGTGCGCGGACTCACGAAACATGACGACTTTTATTCGAACGATTTGCTGGGCAAGTCTCCGGTTACGGTTACAGTGCGGGTGAACGGCGGCGTTGGGCAGATTCGAATACTGGATTAGGAAAATACTTACATCTCCAACATTTACAAAGTGGCCACGAGGCGTCCGCGGTGATAGAGAATGAGAGCTGTGACGCAAATATTAGCTCTCCTGGTGGTCGCAACCGTACAGTCTTCAGCGACGCCTCAAACGCCCGAACCTGCGGAATCTGCCGATAGCGCATGGACGGTTTTGCACAGCGGACTGACGGATAAGAGCGCGGATAAGCGAGCGAAGGCGGTACACGCGCTTGGGCTGCTAACGGGAAATGCGAAGGCGGAGCAGTTTGCCGAAACGGCTCTGAAGGACACGAACTCAGACGTGCGATCGGAGGCCGCAAATGCGCTTGGTGGAATGGGTGCAACTGGATCGATCCCAGTTCTTAAAGGCGCCTTGAATGATAAAGAGATCAAGGTAGTGGTTGCGGCTGCGAACGCGCTGTATACGTTCAAAGATCCGGCTGCGTACGAAGTGTACTACGCGATGCTGACGGGCGAGCGGAAAGGCAAGACCCTGATCGAATCGCAACTTGACATGTTGAAGGACAGGAAGGAACTGGAGAAGCTGATGTTTCAAACGGGCATAGGGTTCGTGCCGTTTGGGGGTATGGGCTTTACGGCGTTCGAAACGCTGACGCGGGGCGATAGTTCGCCGGTGCAGGCACTTGCCGCCCAACGGCTGTGGTCGGACCCCGATCCGAAGACGGCCGCCGCTCTGGCCAAAGCTTGCTCCGACAAGAACTGGAGGGTGCGCGTTGCTGTGGTGGATGCGGTCTCGAAGCGAGGCGATCCATCTATTCTCTACGCAGTTGGACCGCTGCTGTATGACGGCAACGATTCCGTTCGTTACGAAGCGGCGGCGGCGGACATTCACCTTTCGACCAAACCGGTAGCGGCCGCGCGTGTGAACCGGGCGCACACACGGGTGATTAAGCATTAGCGGACTATCGTCATACGTTGCGAGAGTGCGGCGGGTAAGCTTAGGACCCGCTTACCGCGCCGTCAAAGCGGCGGGGCCAAACCAAGTGCCGCGCAATTGACGTTGCCAGACAGCGCCGGTGCGAGCCCGGTCCGCAGGAGCCGTAAAGCTGTAGTCGTATAGCAGGATTCGGACATAGCGAGGCGGTTTTGTGAACGGCGGCGGTTCGAGCAGACCAAGAACGGAGCCTTCGCCCGTCATCATCGCGTAGAGCAGATTGCCGACCCACCTGTTTTCCTGAATCTCGCCCAATGCCGCAAACCACATTTGCCAATCGAGGCGCGGCTGATAGGGCGCAATCTGGGGAAGCCCGCGATGCAGCTCACCGGGCTTGTAGCGGAATGAGTATTCGCGCCACGTAGCCTGATCGTTTGAGCCTTCGATGACCAGTTCGGGGCGAGTGGTCGTCATGGTGGCAAACAAGCCATAGTTGTTCACAAGCTCAAAGGGAGCGATGAGGTTCAGTGGCGCGCCGGCGAAGCGGAGGGCTTGCGGCTTGAAGATGCCAATCAGCTGTAGGGCGCCCACGAGCATGAGGACACCAACAACGATGCTCGCCGTGATGCGAGCCGGCGTGAGCAGCCGCGTTGGATAAGCGAAGCGCGGGAATGTCTTCTTGAGGATGCGAGATAGCGGAGCGAACGTTTGATCATCGAGTCCCCACAGGCAGAGGGCAAGCGATAGCAGATTAAAAAATGCGTAATTGCCGGTGAGGACGATGGTCAGTTGAAAGAACATCAGAAGAGCGACAGCGATGTGGCGAAGACGTCGCGGGCCAAACAATAGAAATGGCGCGATCAGTTCGATGACGATCGTTGCGGCTGTCATGAAATCGAGCAGCGGCGTGGGAAAGCGGTAGGCGTAATAGGCGACGGGGTTCGGCAGCGGCTGAGTCATGAAGTGGAAGCGCAGCGCGTGAAAGTTGCGCCAGCTGGGGTCGCCGGAGAGCAACTTGACGGCACCGGATTCGAACATGAGCCGGAACAAGAGAAAGCGGTAGGCCCAGACGAGCCAGGGTGAACCGCTGAAGATGGCGAGAAATCCGGCTTCGAGCAGGAGTGCGTCCCACTGAAAGCTGGTGAACGGCTGGCCCACAGATACGATGGAAAGATAGAGTATCCAGCACGCGATTGAAGCGGCACGAGAGAATACGCCGGCAGTGAGCAACAACGCGAAAACGCACCCAAGAATGCAGGAGCCGGTCAGAGTGGCGTTGCTCGAGGTGGCCCAAAACAGCGTAGGGATTTGGTACAGTGCCGAGCTTCCGAGCTGAGCGCGGATGGCAGGCAGGATGCGAGCGACCGAGACAATGCCGCGTATTCCGAAGAGACCGATCATTTGCGGCCAAAAGGAAGCGAAGGCGGCCAGGTAGACGAGCCCGAGTACTCGGAGGAAAAGAGCCTCGGTCAATTGGAAGGGGGAGGGATGTTCAAGGGACCGCTGAAGTCTCGTTGCCAGCGAGCGAAGCTGCATACGCATGACGAGTGTAACCGGAGCGAGAGATTGTGCTATGTTTCGGAAGAAGTCTGCTAGTTGATCGGCGCGGTAGCCAAGTGGTAAGGCAGAGGTCTGCAAAACCTTTATTCGGCGGTTCGATCCCGCCCCGCGCCTCCAACAAATCTTCCTAAACAGCAGCAGCGGCACGCTTTAATCTTCCCGTAGCATCACTGTCGCATCGAGCCTAAAACGGCAAAATCCTGGGTTTTCCGGATCGATCTTGCACAAAATTTGCACACGAGGTGGCACTGAGTGGGTAATACGATGTCTGCGTATGCGCAGGCCTTCGCCGGCTTACAATTGGGGGCAAAAAGGGAAGGATCAGAGGCGCCCTATCCTGTTTACATCACAGCCGTGTGCGGCCCCAAGAACTTCTCCCCGTTGAAGTGAATCATGTGATCGAGGTCCGACGCGATCCATACTTCTGTTTCCCAGGCGATCTCAGGAGCAAATTTCCTGAAGGTTGCACGGTCCAGCAATGCCGTCACGTACACGGCGGGAGCAGTACAGTTCTTCAACAGATCGCAGAGTATCATCCGCCGTTCGGAGGAGATCGGCCCGGAGCTATAAACGGCTTCTATTAGATAGATCCAGTTCTTTTCTGAGGAGTACGCGATTACGTCCGGAAGTTTGGATTCTTCGATGTCGAAGAACTTTAGTTCTTCGAGACGCTCTTTCTTTACGAACGAGTATTTCTTTGCCGTATCACCGACGTAGAGGACCTCTGCGCCATACCCGAAGCGAGGAAGGAACTTCTCGATGATTGCCTTCTGAAGCTGATTATGCGCTCCTCCGACGAAGGCGAGCAGTTCGCCCCCTGGAAGAGCAATCTCAGTCCTTGCGAGGATTCTGGGTTGAGATAGCCGCACCGCGAGAGAGCCTTCCTCAGCCACGAATGCAGCCGCTCTGGCGTCCTATCCTCTGGTTCGGAAGCCCCTGACCAGCGGCGAGAACTCCGGATTCAACCCGTAGCGCCGCGTAGGGTTGTTTGGGTCTTTCGTGGGATCGTCCGTCTGCACAAAACCTGCGAGGTACACGTGCTTCAAGTCCTCTCTGCGCACGTCATCATACGAGCCGGCGGAAATGTTCTCGGAAAACGTACTCCGACGATAAGCGATGATTTCCCGCGTGGTCAGCTTGCGACCGTCGGCCAAATCCTTGGCTTTCGACCATCCACGTACACTCTTCACGTCTATGATGGCGAGGATCGAGAGCGCCGTCCTTTCAAGAGAACGAGGGGTTCTGTTTTTGATTGGCATACCGAGACCGGCAAGCAGATGGAGAGTGTCGTTTACCAGTTCCTGAACAGCCTCACCTTGAATCTGCAACGCTCGTGATCGGCCCGAATAATCGATGTACTTATAACCCAATTTGTTCCCGCGGCCTAACCGAATATCGCCGTTTGCACGGGCCGCCGCTTAGATAGGATCTCTCGCTTTGAGAGGCGAAAGTCAGACTGTAGGTATTCTCGAATTGAAGCAGCAAGAGCATAAGCCAACATGGGCGGTACGGCGTTGCCAATTTGATCGAAGCGGCTGGTCTCGCTACCTTTGAATTCAAACCAGTCTGGAAATGATTGGAGTCTGGCCCCTTCTCGCTCTAGCAAGCGCCGACGCCGTCCATCGGGCAACTTCACCCGCATCATATCCGCCGTTGCCCCTGCAAGGTTTCGACAGGTCAGAGTCCGCGAGGGTCGGCCCATGTGAAGGTCTCGCGGGTTGATGCACTTTGACTTAGTTTCATATCGGGCAATGTACTCATCCATACTAGTCGTAAGGAATCTCGACTCAGGCGGAACTGTACTCGCCAGATCGCCTATAGCTTCACCGGCCGTTACCCTTTTCGGGTGTTTCTTTGGATAACTGAACTTGCCTCGATGTCCAACCACAACGACCCGTTCTCTGTTCTGAGGAACTCCATAGTCGGTTGCATTCAAGAGATGCACTTCGACGATGTAGGCGAGATCCTCTAGCGCACCGATGATCTCGTCCAAATACCACCGATTGCGATAGAACGGCATTCGCCCTTCAGGTTGTAACGGTAGGTCTCGCAGGCGTCGGTATCCATCTCCCATCCGTGTGTTGTGAATCCTTGTGCTTCGAACCCAAGCGCGAGGCCACCACACCCGGCGAACAGGTCGAGTACCAAGGGGGAGCCGTTTTCTTTTGGCTTCAGCCAGTCGTTGATGTGATCTGGATAATTCTCGGCCATCCGCAAGACAAGTTCTGCTTTTTATGAACATTCTCACACGGCGTACAATCCAAAATGGCTGCAAGATATGGACAAGTTGACGCCGGAGCGACGAAGCGCGGTGATGAAATCAATTCGGGCGAAGAATACTCAGCCTGAAAAGGTCGTTCGAGATCTGGTCCGTGCAATGGGCGTCCGATATCGGCTCCACGACAGTACTCTGCCGGGTACCCCCGATCTCGTGTTCAAAAGTCGTCGAAAGGTCATTTTCGTGAACGGGTGCTTTTGGCATCAGCATCCCGGCTGCGCTGATGCGTTCGTACCGCAAAGCCATAAAGACTACTGGCTTCCAAAACTGCGGAACAATATAAGGCGAGATTGCAAAAACGTCGAAGCCTTGAGGGCGCTCGGGTTTGCTGTCTTGACGGTGTGGGAATGCGAGCTGGACGATTTCGAACCCTTGGCGCGGCGACTCGCCCGATTCTTGAAAATACGTCCACAGTCTCCTTCGGCATCGAGTCAACACTCGTGCCGGAAGTCAAGATAGCAGCATGTTTCGTACACACATGGATCGCACCCAAGAACCTCATTGATGTGCTTTAGCGCTGACTCAGATTGCTGTCAGTGCCTTCGCTGGCGTCCTGCGCCGGTGCATAAAGCTCTCCCGATATTTTTTGGCAAGGTATTTGTCGCGAGCATCTTGTGGATATCCACCGGTGAAGTTTGTCCGCGATCAGTTCAGTCGTTCTATCCTGGACACCGCCGCCGCCGATGTTTGCCGCCGCTGATCTTCTTCGTATTCCTTCTCGATTCGCAGACGTTCCGCCTCAAACTTCTCCATCGCCCGCTCCTGGTGTTCTCGCGTTACGTGGACATATCGCATTGTCGTGCGAATGTCTGTGTGGCCCATGACATCCTTTAGGGTTGCCAGATCGATGCCGGCTTCGACCATTCTCGTAAAAGGTGTGTCTGAAGTCATAGAGGACGAACTTTATCCCAAGCTTTGCGAGCACCCGGTCGTGGGGGCAGTTGAGCTTCGTGATGTGCTGCCCCGGGCGGCGTGAGCATGGAAAGATCCACTTACTATCACCGCCCATCCGCCGCGCTACAATCTGCCAGCTCTCTACCGTCAGCTTGAGCCCGCGAAGGCCCTTTTTCGTCTTAGACTTCGTCACCCACAAGAGGCGGCGATCAAGATCGACTGCAGACTTCTCCAGGGCCATCGCTTCATCGGGACGGAGCCCTGGTTGATCATCAACCGGCCCAAATCATAGAGATTTCTGTTCTCTGTAACACTGTGCTGCTCTAAGAATTGGAAATACCGTCGTTCCTCATACACTGTGAGGATGTGCATGCGTTCCGTGTTGCCTTCGGGCGGTTTCTTCACGTTCTTGACCAAGTTGCCCCGTGCGTAGTTCGCTTGCTCTGCCCATTGAAAGAACAGAGAAAGCGTGTCGAGATCGTGGCGGACGGTAATCGGCTTGACCGGTGCTGTCATCGCGTCGCCGTTCAAACGCCATAGCTTGTACTTCTCGACATCAAGCTGCGTGATTCGATAAACGGTCTTCTTTCCGAAGAAAGTCTGAAGGATGTGGCGCTCGTCTTCATACGCAACCACGTGTTCTTTTGTTCTTTGCGCGCGACCTTCTCGTGCTCGATGAATTCATCCACGGCCGGAGAGAATGGCCGCGCCTCGATCTTTTGAATCCCCAGCGCTCCCTCGCGAAGACGGCGCCGGTGCGCTGCTTCCAGCTCTGCCACTAGCTTCCGATTGTGTGCGGTGTCCTCCAAGCCGGTTGCCTGAAACACGTCCTGGCCGCGGAACGTAAACCGGTATCGCAGCCATCCGTTTCGGTTCGTCACACTCATGCCGTTGCGACCTCTTCCAAATCTCCAAATCTTCCCGCAAAGAATATCCCGGACAGCGAAAGGAAAACCGTTTATCCTTTCGTTAGACCAACTGTTAACGAAACGATTGTCTATTTCTTCGCTGTTTTGAGGGCAGCTTCAACAGTCGTCAGCGGAAGCAGCAGAGAGAGCGGCGCATCCAGTAGCGGCAGAGCGCCGTAACTCTGATACCAACCGGCAACCCTGGCGTTCTTGGCATCGATAAGCAGCGCGACACCGCCCGCCTCGGCAGCTGCGAGCAAGCATCGTTTACCGGCCGCCATTAAAAGCTGCCCGCCTAGACCCTGCCCATGCACCTTGAGATCCACGGCCAAACGTGCCAGCCGAAACGCCGGCACTTCGTGGCGAGCAAGGCCTCGACGGACAAGCTCCGGTGTCCGGGCATACGCGATCAAGGCGGGACTCAGGCTGTAGTAGCCGAGAATGGTTTCATTATCGGCATCGCTGATCGCAACGAACGTTTTGGCGCCGCCTAGCTCATGGCTCTTTCGGGCATACCGTTGCAGGAATTCAGTGAGGGCCGCTTCGCCGCAGTCGAAGGCGTCTCGCTTATGCCTTTTAGCGATCGGCTCCTCGTGCCATGCGATAGCGCTCACTTCCGCTTCGGCAGCGATTTCGCTGTAGCCAGCAGCTTCGCATTCGGCTTGGGCGGATTCTCGAGCAACTCCATCACCCGCAGGCTGTCTCGCTCGGAAAGTTCCAAACGTTCTGCTTCCTCGATTACCGCCCGTGCCGCTTTCAAGCTGTGCTGGCGGACGAAATCCGTGAGATCCGTGCGCTTCAGTGCCGCCGCGCGCAGAAGAATCGTCTTCTCCTCGGGAGCAATCCGCAGCGACATGCGGCTGTTGTCTTCAACAGCTAATCTGGGCATCCGCGGGCTTTTCTTCTGTACACATTAAAATAGTACAAAAACTCTCTGGGACCGTCAAGCTGTGTGCCTTGATTGCGTACAAGGCGAGAACCGATGTGTTCTATCCTTTCTCGGCATTAACGGCGGTTCGTCCCCCGGATCACGCTTGCACAAAAATTGCACAAAGCAAACTTCTAGACGCCTAACTCTAACCCGCGCCTACACGAATCGCAAACCTACAACACCCCTGCAAAACCTTTATTCGGCGGTTCGATCCCGCCCCGCGCCTCCAACAAAATTTTTCCTAAATCGCAGGATGGTCCTGGTTTAAATCACCCCTGGAGCGGTTGTGCGAAGTGCCCGGCACCGGGATGACCGCCGCCCAGCAAGTGATGGCCGAGGTCGGATGTCAAGCCGAAGAGTTTTCCCTCGCCGGGCACAACTGGCTTCTTGGGTGGGGTCTTGTGGGGCGGGAGCAAAGTGCCGGCCGCTCCCGCAGTGACCGTTCCTCCACCGGCAATCGCGCAATGCGCAGCTTAGTAACGCAGATGGCGTGGAGAGCGGTCCATATCAACGGGAGTTTCTTTCAACAGTTGTTCCGCCGTCTCGTTCCACGCTTGGGCATTCAGAAAGCTCTGGGCTGTGTCCCATCGGTTGACCCGCTTGATCTGGAGAATTCTGCACGAAACGTTTCCTACCAGGAGTGTGGCGGTACTCCAGAACCCCCAACCATTCAGCGCCGTAAACAAAGGCTTCTGCGCCAATTGAAAAAGCTCGGCTATTCCGCCGTTCTTACCCCCAACGCTCCGGCTGGTTGAAGGAAAGTTTTCGAGAGTGCCGGGCTCGACATTTTTCCTTCCTTCCGCCTTCGCGACCACCACCACCAATTCCGCTGCTCTGCCGGAAGCCTTGGATTCCGAGCCTGTGCGACAGCACAGCGAAAGGTGTCAAGTACGCACGGATCCTGCCTTGTTCCGGTCTTGTTGCATAAGCTTTCATAGAGCGAATCGGCATCGGCTGAGGCGAGCGCGTCGACAGTCTTTATTCCAAGCGCATGGAACCCCGCTTCGACCGCCGGGCCCACGCCGGACAGATCGCGAAGTTCCCGCTTGCTGCTGGGTTTCATTGATTTAAGTTATTCTACTGTGGGCGGACGAGGCCGAGGCAGCCACGCTCAGCGGTACGGTAACGGCGGCTTCAGTAATTACTTCTCGGGCCTGGCATCGAGAGCTACTTGCCGATCGACATAGGCGGCATCGCACCATCCTCCAGGACATTCGTGGAGAACCCCATCGACTTTTCCGGCTGCAGCGCTGACGCCATATTCGGCGTAAGTATTGTCGTGTGCGCAAGCAATGGCGCGGAGGTAAGCACAATTTACCGCAAGTAATCCGTCTAAATAAAGATACTGCGCGAACAAGCGCGCGCCAAGCCCAATAAGCGGTGGTGTTGCCAGCAGCGGCAGTCTTTTCAAGTTTGCAAATGAAGTTGCGAATAAAGTGTGAGGCTTGAAGAAGATCAACCGGCACACCAAGGAGTGTTTTAAAATCGAGAGATTGGTACATGTCGGGGTGTAGCGCAGCCTGGTAGCGCACCTGCCTTGGGCGCAGGGGGTCGCAAGTTCGAATCTTGCCGCCCCGACCAAACCTCCTGTTGACGATGCGACAACCGGACAAGATCGGCGTCTAAGGCAGACGCGCTTCTCCGCGAGGGCCGTAAGCGCCTCTCGCGCGATGCTCGCGATCAATCATCTTCATCATCCATTCAAATCGTCCGCTCCGCGCCGCGTGGGCTGTGGGGCCCCCGTGTCGAATGCCCGGAAGGAGCTAGGCTCTTGCCTCGCTCCCACGAACGGGGCCGACCGACCGCACCCGGATTCGCGGATGCGCGAGAAATCGGCTGCGAAGCCAGTTCGAGCATGTGCGGCCCGCACAGTCAGTTCGTCGCGATCCAGCGTCCTTTATGATTTCGGCTGCCAGGAGCCCTTCAACTGCTCCACGTCCGCGTTCTCGCGGCCGAGATCGCGGAAACCATTCCCCCTGCCGCGGACCAGTTCCCGTTTTCCACCTTTCATCTGAGTGCCTCCTTCAGTCTTTTCAGCCGCTCCTTGACCAAGTCGATTTCGTGCTTCGGGGCCTTGATACCCTGCTTCGATTTCTTCTGGAATCGGAGAGTTGCGATTACGGCGTTAGAGGCTTGCGATATTGCGTATTGTCGCACTTGTAGTCTAGTCCCTATGAGTGACAGACGGCGGCTACTGATCGATACAGACACCGCTTCAGATGACGCGGTTGCACTGATTATGGCTTTGCGGTGTCCGGCACTCGACGTCTTAGGAATCACGGTAGTAGCCGGCAACGTCGGAGTTGCCCAAGCCACTAGCAATGCGTTGTACACAACGGAGCTTTGCAATTCCAATGTGCCCGTGTTCCGGGGTGCTGAACACCCGCTCAGTCGCGCGCTTCAAACGGCGGACTGGTTTCACGGTCGAGACGGATTAGGAAATCATGGCTACGCTTCGTCACAGCGCTGCGCGGAGAGCGAAAACGCAGTTGACGCAATAATGCGAATCATCGGCACGAATCCCGGGATCGAGTTGATCACGCTCGGTCCGCTCACGAATCTCGCAACAGTTCTGATGCGAGATCCGGGTCTGATCCATAACATTTCGCGTTGCGTTGTCATGGGCGGCGCGCCCTGCTGCGAAGGCAACGTCACACCAGCGGCGGAATTTAATTTTTGGGTTGATCCGGAAGCGGCGCGCGTCGTTTTTCGCTCAGGTTTGCTGGTAGAGATGGTCGGATGGCAGCTATCCCGCGGTGCGGCCGTCATCAATAATGCCGACATGGATGCGCTCAAGTCGCTTGCGAACGCCGTTCGCTGATTTTGCAAGCGAAGTGCAACAGCGTCGCAATCCAGGCTTACTTAACGCAGACAGGCGAACGCGGAATCTGCTTGCCCGACCCAATTGCGATGGCAATTTTGCTCGATGCCGAACTTTGTCTGCAGTCGAGCACACACTATGTCCAAATCGAGACATCGAGTGAATTGACACGAGGAATGTCGGTCGTGGATCGTCTCAACGTAGCTGACGATCGGCGCAATGAGAACCATGTGGGCTGCTGAGATCGAGCGCGGGCGCAACTGCAGCATTTGCTGGGAACTCGACGTGAACGGCTGGAAACAATTGCTCATGCGCTCGCTCGCCTAGCTTACTTGCAAACACAGCCATTGGCAAAAATACGCAGGACCTGCTTACCTGGTGAGCCTTGCCGTGATTAAAGCTATTGGCGCACGCTTTTGCTGTTATACTGCTTTAGTTTTGCAGACCGCCATCACCCGAGAGCTGGATGGAAAAAGCCATCCAGTTAGCGATAGATAACGTGGCGGGCGGCTACTGGAGGCCCATTCGGTGCGCTGGTGGTCCGCGGTGACGAACTCATCGCGATCTGGCGTGAATCTTGTCACTTCCACAAATGATCCTACAGCGCACGCTGAGATCGTTGCTATCCGCGCCGCTTGCCGGAGGTTGAATTCGTTTCAACTGACGAATTGTCAGCTCTACACCACGTGCGAGCCTTGCCCGATGTGCCTCGGCGCCATCTACTGGGCGCGCCCAGAGAAGTTCTACTACGCAAGTTCGCGAGAGGAAGCCGCACGAGCGGGATTTGACGACGCGTTCATCTACGACGAAGTTTCGTTAAGCCCCGACCGGCGCACTATTCCCGGATTTTGTGTGTCGGCCGAATCAGCCAATAGACCCTTTGACGAGTGGTTGAAAGCTGCCCGCAAGGATGCCATATTGAAGCCCTTTTACTCGGCCAGCTGAGCTGAATTAGGAGCAGGTCGCAACGGCCCCGCGCATGGCAGCGTAGTAAACCGTTCCCGCCACGGCGAATCCCACAAACCACGCGTAATCGTAAAGCCAGCGCAGAGGCGGCACAATCAACCCGATCAGCGCGACCACAATGCCCGCGGCCAAAGCAATAACCGCGCGCCCATTTACACCGTTTCTGAATTCGTATTCGCCGCCCCGTTCATAAAGGTCGTCCACGTGAAGCCGCGTTCTGCGGAGCAGAAAATAATCCGTTATCATGATCCCCGCGATCGGCCCCAGCAATCCGGAATACCCGACCAGCCAGCCAAAGATATAGCTGTTGAAGTCGGTCAGAAGCTTCCACGGCATCATCGTCAACCCAACCACGCCTGTAATCAGGCCGCCGGTGCGGAATGAGATCAGACTGGGGTTCAAATTCGAGAAATCGTTCGAAGGCGAGACGACATTTGCCGCTACGTTCGTGTTTAAGGTCGCGACAAGTAAAGCAATCAGCGCGACTGAAGCAATCAGTGGCTGATGAAATTGGCCCAGCAGTGCAACCGGGTCCCAAATCGCGTGCCCGAAGAGAACAACGGAGGCGGACGTTACCGCAACGCCAATGAACGAATACAGAGTCATGGTCGGCGGCAATCCCAACGCCTGTCCCAGCATTTGGTCGCGCTGCGATTTTGCGTAGCGCGTAAAATCTGGAATGTTCAGCGCCACAGTGGCCCAAAACCCGACCATGCCGGTCACAGAAGGGATGAAGAAGCGCAAGAATTGCCCCGTGGTCTGGAAGTGACTCGGAGTGCTAAGAACCGGTCCCAGACCGCCTGCCTTACGCGTAATCCACCAGAGCAGAAGCAGACCCACGCCGAGCATGAACGGCGCTCCGATTCCTTCCAGGACTTTGATGGTCTCGATACCGCGCCAGATCACCGCGATGTTCAGCAGCCAAAAGAGGAAAAAGCAGATCCACTGTGCCGAATGGTGAGCCGCCACCGAAGGTATCAGGATACCCAGCATGGAGTAGATAGCTTGACCGCCGATCCAGGTCTGAATGCCGAACCAGCCGCAAGCAACCATCGCGCGCAACACAGCGGGAATATTTGCACCGCGTACGCCAAAAGAGGCACGCACGAAAACCGGGAAAGGGATTCCGTACTTCGCACCCGCATGCGCATTCAGAACCATCGGTATGAGAACGATAAAGTTGCCCAGGAAAATGGTGCCGATGGCCTGCTTCCAGCTCATCCCGCCTGCGATCAGCCCGGATGCAAGCATGTACGTGGGGATGCAAACGCTCATAGCAACCCAGAGTGATGCGTAGTTATACAGCCCCCACGTACGGCGGCCCGGCGACACAGGCGCCAAGATCTTCGTTATAAAGACTCGGGTCGAATTTCTGCATTCTTCAGCTTGGTGTTAGTTTAGGAAAATCCGATGCTCGACTTCGGAGATTGCTATTGAGCGGGCTTGCCGCTGAGTCTAGTGCAACCGACCCGCTCGCCGAAGCCTTGCCTCCGTTGACCGCGAATGAGGCGTTAGTTGAAGCGAATCGTTGCATGTACTGCTACGACGCGCCGTGCACACACGCTTGTCCCACGCATATCGACATTCCCCGGTTCATAAAGAAAATCGCCACCGGCAATCTGCTGGGTTCGGCGCGGACAATTTTAGAAGCAAACTTGCTGGGCGCGACTTGCGCCCGCGTGTGTCCAGTGCAAGAGTTGTGCGAAGGCGCTTGCGTTTTGGGCTCGGAACATAAGCCGATCATGATTGGCCGGCTACAGCGTTATGCGATGGATTACGCCTACAGCAGCCAGATTCAGCTAGGTGAAACGGCCCCGCACACCAACAGGAAGATTGCCGTTGTGGGCGCCGGACCTGCGGGGCTATCCTGCGCAGGCGAGTTAGCACGGCGCGGCCATCGCGTGACGCTTTATGAGAAGCGCCCCCTCGGTGGTGGTTTGTCGACGTACGGCATCATCGTGCTTCGCGAACCCGTCGAAGTGGCCTTGGCCGAAGTCGAAATGATCCTTCGGCTGGGCGTAGAACTCAGAACGGAGATCGAGGTCGGCCAGGCTGTCCAGGTCACTGAGCTGCGGTCGAACTTCGATGCGATTTTCCTGGGTTGCGGATTGGGTTCCGCTCCCGCGCTTGGTATTCCTGGCGAAGAGCACTGTGTAGACGGGCTCCACTACATCGAACAGAGTAAGATGCAGCGCGCCAACCTGCATGTCGGCCGCGAAGTTATCGTCGTGGGCGCTGGGAATACTGCAATCGATTGCGCAACGGTCGCAAAACGTTTGGGCGCGGAACGTGTGACGATCCTTTACCGTCGAACGGAACAGGAGATGACGGCCTACCCTCACGAATACGAGTTCATCAAGAAAGAAAGCGTCGATTTTCGGTTTCTCACACAGCCCGTGCGAGTAGTTCTGAACGGCAGCGCAGTCGCTGGCATCGAGTGCGTTCGGACCGAACTCTCCGCGGTAGACGTCTCGGGCCGTCCATCGCCCCAACCGGTGCTTGGATCGGAGTTCGTCATACCGACAGATCAGATCGTGAAAGCGATTGGCCAGGAGAAGCGATCGCTTGCTGGCTTGTTGCGCCTGCAAACGCTAAACGGCTTTGTCAAAGTGGACGACGATTACGAAACCAGCTTGCCGGGTGTCTATGCAGGTGGCGATTGCATTCGTTCGTCCGGCGCTGCCTCGACAGTCATGGCTGTGGAAGACGGCAAGCTTGCTGCCAAGGCCATCCACCGAAAGCTGATGAGTGAATCGGCACTTGCGGGAGTTCGGTAATGGCTAATCTGGCAATCGATTTCGCCGGCATCCGTTCGCCGAATCCGTTTTGGCTGGCTTCCGCTCCGCCCTCAAACTCTGGCGCGCAGGTACATCGCGCGTTTGAACTCGGCTGGGGCGGGGCCGTTTGGAAGACAATCGGCGCGCCGGTCTTGAATGTCTCGAATCGCTACGGCGCGTGGCATTACGGCAATCAGAAGATGCTTGCCATAAACAATGTAGAGCTGATCTCCGATCGCCCTTTGGAAGTAAATCTCGCCGAGATCCGCGAGGTCAAGCGGTTCTGGCCCGATCGCGCGCTCATCGTATCGGCGATGGTTGAATCGTCACCCGATGCTTGGAGCGAAATCGTTCGCCGAATCGAAGATACGGGCGCGGATGGCATCGAGTTGAACTACGGCTGCCCGCACGGAATGAGTGAGCGCGGCATGGGCAGTGCTGTCGGCCAGGTGCCCGAATATTGCGAACAGATTACCGGCTGGGTGAAAAGCGTGGCACGCATTCCGGTAATCGTGAAGCTTACCCCGAACATCACGAACATTGTTTACCCGGCGCGCGCCGCGGTAGCTGCCAAAGCCGATGGTCTTTCACTCATCAACACGCTGAACTCCATCGTTGGCGTGGATCTCGACACACTGGAAGTTACCCCCAGCATTGGAGGAAAAGGCGGTCACGGAGGTTACGCCGGCCCAGCCGTAAAGCCCATCGCGCTGAACATGCTTTCGGCGCTCGGCACAGACGAGGTCGTTTCGCGATCGCGGCTGCCGATTTCCGGCATGGGCGGCATCTCCACCTGGCAAGACGCAGCCGAATTTTTGTTGCTGGGCGCAACCAGTCTTCAGGTCTGTACCGCGGCTATGCACTACGGCTTTCGAATCGTCGAAGATCTGTGCGATGGGCTGTCCAATTGGATGGACGCGCACAACTTCGCAACCATTGCGGATGTGCGCGGAAGAAGTCTTCCCCATATCTCCGATTTCAAGAATCTCGATCTCGCTTTCCGGGCCGTTGCCCGTATTGACTCCGAAAAGTGCATCAAATGTGAGCTGTGCTATGTCGCCTGTAACGACACGGCCCATCAGTGTATCGACTTGATTGCCGCTGACGGCTCTAAGGTCGAGCCCCACAATTACGACGTTCATTCGAACGGCAAGCAGGATGCCGTCAGTAGCCGCCCGCAGCCGCGTGTGCGCGAAGAGGATTGCGTGGGATGCCGGCTTTGTTACAACATTTGTCCAGTTGAACATTGCATTGAGATGTTCGATTTGCCGCCGCGCTTGCCTTCTGTGACATGGGATGAGCTTTCGAAGACTCAGCCTGAGGTAACCGAGGATTGGGAAGCCATGAAGCGCTACCGGAATGAACATGGCATTCGCATCCACTAACGGTCGGGAGAAATCGCTTGCCGTTGCTGGTTAAGAACGGTGAAATCGTTACCGCCGGCGCGCGTTTCCGCGGCGACATCTATGTCGAGGACGAGACAATCACGCGCACCGGTGAGCGACTCGATGCCGCGCCGAATGCTGAAGTAATCGACGCGGCGGGAAAGCTGGTTTTTCCCGGCTTCATCGATCCCCACGTCCACATCTACCTTCCCTTTATGGCGACATTCGCCAAGGACACGCACGAAACTGCCAGCATCGCTGCTCTGATTGGTGGCACCACCACGTTTATCGAGATGTGTTGTCCTTCGCGCAACGACGACGCGCTCGAAGCCTATCGGCTATGGAAGAGCAAAGCCGAAGGGAATTCTGCTTGCGACTACACATTCCACATGGCCGTCACGAAGTTCGATGCCCAAACGGAGGCGCAGCTTCGGGAGATAGTCGCTGACGGAATCACGTCATTCAAGATTTTCCTCTCCTACAAAAACTTCTTCGGCGTCGATGATGCCGAGATGTTTCAGACGCTTCAGTTGGCGCGCGAGTTGGGTGTCATCGTGACTGCTCATTGCGAAAATGCCGAGCTTGTCGACCGTTTGCAAAAAGAGCTCTTAGCCAGCGGAAAAACCGGTCCAGAGTGGCACGAGCGGAGCCGCCCGGAAGCTGTCGAGGCCGAGGGCACGGGCCGTTTTGCCACGTTCCTGGAGATCACTGGCGCAACCGGATATGTCGTTCATCTGTCTTGCCAACCGGCGCTTGAAGCGGCACTCGCGGCCAAGGCTCGCGGCGTCAGACTATTTGTCGAATCCGTTGTTCCACATCTGCTTCTAGACAAGACTTACGCCGAGCGTGAGGGACTTGAGGGCATGAAGCACGTCATGTCTCCTCCTTTGCGTGACAAACGCAACCAGCAGGTGCTGTGGAATGCTTTGTCCATCGGCGCTATCGATACCGTAGGCACCGATCACTGTCCTTTCGACACTGCGCAGAAAATGATGGGCGCCGACGCGTTCACTCAGATCCCGAACGGCATTCCCGGTATCGAGGAACGCGTGAATCTCTTGTACACTTACGGCGTCAGGTCCGGCCGCATGGATGTACATCGCTTCGTGGATTGCGCGAGTACTCGTCCAGCCAAGCTCTTCGGCTTATTTCCCAAAAAGGGGACCATCGCGGTCGGCAGCGATGCCGACCTCGTGATCTACGATCCCGATTACAAGGGCGTCCTTTCAGCGAAGACCCATCACGTGAACAACGACTACTGCGGCTTTGAGGGCATGGAGATTCATGGCCGGCCATCCGTCGTCACCGTAAGAGGAAAAGTTCAGGTGCGCGACGGCGAGTTTGTAGGCGAGCGCGGGCGCGGCAGGATGTTACGCCGCCAACCCCAATTGACGGTTGTGCACCCATGAGTCTCAACCCGAAACGAACCATTGCGGAATTGGAGGAGCTGCGCGCATTAACCAGCGATGAAAACGGTGCTCAGCGTCTCGCTTGGACGCCGACGTGGCAAGCAGCTCGGCGCTGGTTCGGTGGGAAAGTGGCCGGCCTGCCCGTCGAGCGGCATCTGGATGCCGCGGGTAATAGTTGGGTGACGCTGCGCGGCGACTCCGAGCGAGCGCTGCTCTTGGGCGGCCATCTCGATTCTGTTCCGAACGGAGGGTGGCTGGACGGTTCTTTAGGCGCGCTCGCCAGCCTTGAGATCTTGCGTCGCTTCGCGGAAGAATACGGCGGCCGTCCCCCGATCACCATACGCGCTGTGGATTGGGCCGACGAAGAGGGCGCGCGTTTTGGCCGAAGTCTGCTAGGTTCGTCCGCGTTCGCGGGAACTCACTCGATTGCCGCCGATCGCGTAAAGACGGACAAGAACGGAATCCTGCTCGAAGACGCGTTGCGCAGTTGCGGCGTCGAAATCGACCGCTTCCCCGAATCTGAGCGTGAACAGCAGAATGCTGCCGCATACCTGGAGCTTCACATCGAGCAAGGTCCCGTGCTCGAGAGCATGGGACTTCCGTTAGCGGTCGTCCTGGGTACCAAGGGCGTGGAGCGACACGCCATCACGTTTATCGGGCAGGAAGCCCACTCCGGGTCTACTCCGATGAGGTCCCGTCGCGATGCATTAGCAGCCGCTGCGAAACTGGCGCTGGAGATTCGCCCTATTGCGAACCAGTATCCCGACGCCGTCTGCACTATGGGCAGCGTCAAAACGTTCCCCGGCATTCCCACAGCGGTTGTTGGACGCTGTGAAACCACGCTCGATCAGCGGCACTTGGATGCCGGCGTACTTGCGAACATGTTGCGTGCCGCGCGGGAAGCGAGCGAGCGATTCGCACAGGAAGAAAAATGTACCGTCGAGTGGTCGCGCATTTGGAATATTGAGCCTGTGCCGTTCCATCCACGAACTCATCGCGCTGTGTGAGGCCGCCGTTCGCGAGTCGGCCGGTGAATCTCCTCGCCTTCCGTCCGGCCCTTTACATGACGCGGCCGAAGTGGCGCGTGCCGGCATTCCGGCGGTGATGATGTTTGTGCAGTCGCTGCATGGCATCAGCCATAACAAAATAGAAGATACAAAGCGCGAGCATCTTGAACTGGCGGTCAAGGCTTTGGATCGGTTGGCCACAAAAACAATAGGCTGGATTCAGGATCAGAATAGATAGAGGCATGGAACGCACATCGCAGCAGGTAATCGAAGAGAACCGGGAGCATACTCTTTTCTCCTGGTCCGTTCAGGGTTCGTCGAACCCCATGCAGATGACCAAAGGGCCAGGGCGTCTGGTTCTGGGACGGTGAAGGCAATAAATGGCTCGATTTCAGCTCGCAGCTGATCAACCTTAACGTCGGGCATCAGCATCCTAAGATGCTGGCCGCCATCAAGAAACAGGTGGACGAGCTCTGCTTCGCGGGCCCCAGCTTCGCTACGGAGCCGCGCGGCGCATTGGGCAAGAAGCTCGCCGAGGTAACCGGTCTTGCCAAAGCGTTTTTTACCTTGGGCGGCGCTGAAGCGAATGAAAACGCGATCAAGATCGCAAAGCTCTACACGGGCCGCGACAAAATCATCACGCGTTATCGTTCCTATCACGGCGCGACGATGGGCGTCATGACGGCGTCCGGCGATCCGCGTCGCTGGCCTGTAGAGCCCGGCATTCCCGGAATTGTCCGCGTCTTCGATCCTTACTGCTATCGCTGTCCTTTCGGCAAAACGCCCGACAGTTGCCGCCGCGAATGCGTGAGCCACATCGAGGAGATCATCCAAATGGAAGGCCCTCACACGATTGCGGCCATTCTTGTGGAAGGCATCACCGGCTCAAACGGCATCCTCGTTCCGCCCGACGACTATTACCCCAAGTTGCGCGCGTTGTGCGACAAGTACAGCATTCTGCTGATTGATGACGAGGTAATGAGTGGTTTCGGACGCACCGGCAAATGGCTTGCAACACAACATTACGGCATCAAGCCGGACATCGTGACCAGCGCCAAGGGACTGACCAGCGGATACATGCCCCTGGGCGCCGTAGTTGTTTCTCAAGCCGATCGCGGAATACTTCGAAACTCACATGCTTTGGGGCGGCCTCACTTATAGCGGCCATCCCGTCTGCTGCGCAGCTGCGGTCGCCAATCTCGCTATCTACGAAGAAGAGAAGATCTTCGAAAACGTCAGAACAGCAAGGCGTTTACCTGGCCGGGCGTCTGGAAGGCATGAAGCAGGATCATGCCTGCGTCGGTGACGTTCGCTATAAAGGGCTGTTCAGCGTCATCGAGTTGGTTCGCGACAAAGCCACGAAAGAGCCGCTTGCGCCGTTCAACGGCACGAGTCCGGAGATTGGGCTGCTTACGGCGTATTTGAAATCGCAGCACCTGTACGCGTTTGTCAGGTTTAACATGCTGTGGGTCTGCCCGCCGCTCATCATTACTGAAGACGAGCTGAAGCAAGGGTCTCGACATCATCGAGCAAGGTTTGCGCATTGTAGATGAAAGCCTGCATCCGCATCAGCAGGCTGAAGCGGGTGTCGAAGAGGTGAACTATGTCGGCCGTTGAAGAAGCCGTTCGGTTTGCGTAGAGTCAGCCATTGGATTGGCGGTAAGCCGGTCGAATCGCAATCCGGCCGATCTGGTACCGTGTGGGACCCAGCGACCGGTGAAGCCCAGGCTTCCGTAGATTTCGCAAGTGCCGAAGAAGTCGATCAGGCAGTCGCTGCGGCAAAAGCCGCATTCCCCGAGTGGCGCTCTACGCCCCTGTCCAGGCGCTCCGAAGTGATGTTCCGCGTTCGCGAGTTGATTCATGCCAATCGTCAGGAGATAGCTGGCCTTCTCACGCGCGAACATGGCAAGACATCGGCCGACGCGCTCGGGGAGGTTGCGCGCGGGCTCGAAAACGTTGAGTTCGCTTGTGGCATTCCGAATCTGCTCAAAGGTGAATATTCAGAACAGGCAAGCCGCGGAGTAGACGTCTATGAAATTCGTCAGCCGCTCGGCGTCGTCGCAGGCATCACGCCGTTCAACTTCCCTGCCATGGTGCCCATGTGGATGTTCGCCAATGCCATCGCCTGCGGCAACACATTCATTCTGAAGCCCTCGGAAAAGGATCCTTCCGTCAGTCTCTATCTCTCGGAGCTTCTGCAGCAAGCCGGATTGCCTGACGGCGTGTTTAACGTAATTCAGGGCGATCGCATCGCCGTGAATCGGCTGCTGGAACATCCCGATGTCAAGGCAATTAGTTTCGTCGGGTCCACTCCGGTTGCCCGCGCTATCTACGAAACCGGCACTCGCAATGGAAAGCGTGTGCAGGCACTCGGCGGAGCGAAGAATCACATGGTCGTGCTGCCCGATGCGGATCTCGATATGGCCGCCGACGCGGCAGTGTCGGCTGCTTATGGGTCGGCCGGCGAACGCTGCATGGCCATTTCCGTGGTTGTAGCAGTCGGCAGCGCCGCCGATCCGCTAATCGCCGCGATTCGCAGCCGCATTCAGCAAGCTCCGAATCGGCCCGGGAATCGAAAACGGCAACGATATGGGACCGCTGATTACGCGCGAGCACCGCGACCGTGTGGCATCCTACATCGAAAACGCTCCCGCTGAAGGTGCAGTGGTAGTGGAAGACGGCCGCACGCATGAGTCACGGCAACGCAGTGGATTTTTCCTCGGTGCCTCGCTGCTTGATAACGTGCAACCCGGAATGCGCTGCTATGACGACGAAATTTTCGGCCCCGTGCTCAGCGTTGTTCGCGTTCCCAAGTATGACGATGCAGTGCAAATCATCAACGGCCACCCTATGGGAAACGGGACTGCCATCTTCACCCGCGATGGCGGCGCTGCGCGCAGGTTCCAGTTCGATATCGAAGTAGGCATGGTCGGCATCAACGTTCCCATTCCGGTGCCGGTGTCCTATTACAGCTTCGGCGGCTGGAAAGCTTCTTTGTTTGGCGATCTGCACATGTACGGACCAGAAGGAGTGCAGTTCTACACTCGCGCTAAGTTGGTCACCAGTCGCTGGCCCGACCCGAGCACCAGTAAGGTCGACCTCGGCTTTCCGCAAGTTCGATAAACTCGTTCCCGCTGTTGCCAGGCTAATGACTGCTCGTCACGGCGAGAAGTCAATCTACATTTCTGCTCAAAGAGAGATCGAATGTATTCACCAGGAACGTTTTCGGTTGCGCTCGTGATGACCATGTTCAGTGCAGTGTTTTGGGGATCCTGGGCAAACACTTACAAGGGCACGAAGGGTTATCCGTTCGCTCTCTTCTATTGGGATTACATAGTGGGCGTAGTGATCTGCTCATTGGTTTTCGCGTTCACGCTTGGGAGTACAGGTGCCGCCGGGGAACCATTCTTAACCAACCTGCATCTTGCGGATGCAAGCAACATCCTGTCCGCGCTCATTGCAGGATTCATTTTCAACATCGCCAACATTCTTCTGGTAGCAGGCATCGACATCGCGGGGCTCGCCGTTGCGTTTCCGATTGCCATCGGCATCGCAGTGGTCGAGGGTGTTTTGCTTAGCTACGCTTTACAGCCGAAAGGCAACATCGTCTTATCTTGGCGGCGGATTGCTGCTGGCCATAGCCGCCATCCTGTTCGATGCCGGAGCATACAAGAACTTGCAACGTGCAGGCAGCGCGATTTCACGAAAAGGAATTATCGTGAACGTCGTCTCAGGGCTGCTGATGGGTGCCTTCGCACCCTTTGAGGCGCGCTCGCTTACAACAGGCCATGCCCTGACGCCGTACTCGGTCGCGGTCCTTTTCAGTCTCGGTGCTTTTGTTTGTTGTTTCGGCATCAATGTCTATTTCATGCGACGGCCTTTGGTTGGCCGGCCGGTTTCGTTCGCCGGCTATTGGAGCGCTACCCCGCGCGATCATTCGCTTGGGATTGTCGGAGGTCTGATCTGGGGGCTCGGCGGATGTCTCAATCTGATCGCGGCAGGATTCGTGGGAGTGCCAATCTCGTATGCGATTGGACAATCTGCGCCCATGATTGCCGCATTATGGGGCGTACTGGTATGGCACGAATTCTCAGGCGCGAACACGCGTGCAAAGCAGTTCTTAGCCCTGATGTTCCTGTTCTATGTCAGCGCAGTGAGCGTCATTGCGCTGGCGTACAATGCGTGACGGAATGCGTATGTTTGCAAGCGGCAAAGTCGTTGCAGCTCACAACCGCTTTGATATTTGCTTCCGTAGCGGCGGGGCAGAACAAACGGTACGTCGTGATCGACCAGGATGCAGCCGGTCCTGGCGGGACGGACATGATGTCCATCTTGCTGCTGCTGCAAGCGCCACAGGTGGAAACTCTCGGGATCACCGTCGTTACCGGGGACGCTTGGCGCGACGAGGAGGTAGCGCACACACTGCGGTTGCTCGAAATTATCGGGCGCACGGATATTCCAGTCGTGCCTGGTGCTGGCTTGCCGCTATTGCGTACACAGCACGAAACCAAGCTTTGGGAGCAGACGATATGGGAAAGTGATCTACCAGGGTGCCTGGACATCAGCTCCGCGAGCAATCACGCACCGGATGTTATACCGCCAATGCCCGAAGGACAACCCAAAACGAAGGCTTTGAACGAGGATGCCGCGCATTTTCTGGTCCGCATCGTGCACGAACATCCTCACGAAGTCACCGTTTATGAGGGCGGCCCCATGACCAACCTTGCGCTGGCCCTCAGCCTCGATCCGCACTTCGCAGAGCTCAGCAAAGAGCTTGTCTTCATGGGCGGCAGCCTGAATCCTCAGACCGACGATCCGGAACTGATGAGTGACCCTCGACGCGAATTTAACTTGTGGTTTGATCCGGAAGCGGCGCACATCGTGCTGCGTGCGCCTTGGCCGAAGATAGTTTCGACCACCGTCGACGTTTCTGTGAAGACGAAATTGACGGAGCAGATGATGGCCGAAATAGCCAAATCGCCGGCTGTCGTTGCGCAATATGTCGCGAAATACTCGGTCGCGATGAATAGCTATCTTTGGGACGAACTTGCGGCGGCGGCTTGGCTCGATCCGAACTCTCATCACCCAAGAACGTCAGGTGTACATGGACACGGACCTCGACCACGGCCCCGCATACGGTGACACCATGAGTTGGCCGGAACAAACGAAACCCGACGTGGAACTGCAACTCGTACATGCTCAACTGGACGTCGATATGCACGCGTTCGCGAAGCTATTTGTGCAGCTAATGACGGCTCCAACGCCTCACGCAATACTCGGCCATCGCCGAACGGGGCATCGAAAAATTGACATCTGCAGCCGCCAATCAGTTGCTCGGAGAGAATTGTTACAACAGCAGAAAATGAGTTGACAGAAAAGTCGCTGAACGAACATACTGGTTGCAATTCTTACCTCCAGGTTTCGTTCTGCCGCAAGAGCGTTCCCCGTCAAACATTCGTGTGAGCAACGTGAAAGGGGCTTTCGGTGATTCGATCCAGACCATTCTGGTCTTTAGTTTTCACTTCATTCGCATTTCTCTTTCTCTGCCTTCGGCTCAACGGGCAGGCCACGGGTAGTATTTCCGGCAATGTATCCGATGCAAGTGGCTCCCCCGTTTCGGGTGCCAGAATCACTGTTACGGCACAGGAAACAGGAGTGTCGCGCGATTCCACCACGGACAGCGCGGGTCATTTCGACATCCCCTTGTTAGGAGTTGCGCACTACAATGTCCTCGCCGAACTCCGGGGCTTTCAGACCGTCGAACAGAAAGATGTACGCCTTCAAGTAGACGAACACCGCGAACTGGATTTCAAGCTCGTTCCCGCGTCTCTGAAACAGACGGTTGAAGTGACAGCCACTGCGGTGGAGGTGCAGACAACCAATCCCACGCTTGGCCAGGTGATCACATCACAGCAGGTTGCCGAACTGCCGCTGAACGGCCGCGACTTCGTTCAGTTGGCGACACTCACGCCTGGAACCTCGCAGGAAACCAACACTGCTAGCTTTTTCACCAGCGGGGCAGATAGCGAGGTTGCGGCGCGCGGATCCTTTTCGCTTTCTGTCGGCGGGTCACGCGCAAATAGCACCGATTGGCTGCTGGATGGCAACGACAACAACGAGCTCACCGCGGGCGGAATTTCAATTCTGCCGTCCATCGATGCCATTCAGGAATTCAAAGTACTGACTTATAACTATTCTGCCGAATACGGTACTCGCGCAGGTCCCACGGTTTTGGTTACCACTAAGTCGGGAACTAACCAGTTGCACGGCTCGGCCTTCGAGTTCTTCCGCAACACGGATCTGGACGCGCGCAGCTTCTTCGCAACGGATACTGAAAAGTTCAATCTCAACCAATTTGGTGGTTCCGTAGGCGGCCCCATCCGCAAAGACAAACTATTCTTCTTTGCCGATATTCAGAACAAAATGCAGCGTCACGGGATCCCATTCACCGGCCTCGTTCCCAGCGTTGCAATGCGCAATGGAGATTTCACCGACAACGCGTTTGGTATCCCAAACCCCGCGGGGTTCCTCACCAACCCGAACGTAAGCGGCGCAGCCAATACTTCCTTTCAGTGCAACAGCGCGGGTCAGCCCCTTCCCGCGGCGCCTAATGGCAGTCAAGGCGCGGGCGTTCCTTGCAATAAAATTCCCGCAAATCTGATCAATCCAATCGCAGCCCAGATGATCGGTATCTACCCGCTGCCGAATGCCGACAATTCGGCTCTGGGGTACAACTACGTCAACGAGCCCGTCAGAAAACTGAATGAAGGCGAGTTCGACATTCGTGTCGATGAAAATTTCTCCTCCAAGGACTCCGCCTTTGCGCGCTTCAGCTACGACCAGGCATCATCCTGGGTTCCGGGTGGCGCACCGGGGTTGGCCGAAGCCAGTCCGTTCGGCAGTAATGAAGGCATTCTGAACCACGCTCGAAATGTTGCGCTGGCGGAGACTCATGTTTTCTCACCTCGCACCGTGAATCAACTCAGCGGTGGATACAACAGGATTTTCAATTACATCGACTCGCAGGGCAATTACTCCTGTTTGTCATCGAAGATCGGAATTCCAGGTGCGAACTTAGGCGGCGTAAGTTGCGGACTAACATCCACGCAAATGGATGGTGGTTACTGGTCCTTAGGTGACCGTGGCTTTTCGCCGTTCCAGGGTGGCACCAACGTGTTCTCCGCTTCGGATACTCTGGACATGGTTCGCGGGAATCACGACCTCAGGATAGGCGGGGAAATTCGTGCCAACCAAATGAATGTGCTGGCGGAAGGATTTCAGGATGGATATTGGATCTACTCGGGATTGTGGAGTAATGAGCCGATGGCCGACTTCCTGTTGGGTCTGCCCAGTTTGGCCATTCATGATCAAACATTCAACGGCAACGTCACCGGTCGCCGCTGGAAACTTTACCGCCCCTTCGCGCAGGATGATTGGCGCGTTTCAAAGAATCTCACATTGAATCTCGGTTTGGCTTGGGCGCTCGTAAATCCGATTACTGAAGCGCACAATCGTCAAGCCGATTTCAATCCGGCAAACGGGCAATTTCTCGTCGCTGGCCAGAACGCCGGGCCATCGGCAGGCATCCGGTGGGATTTCACCGCGTTAGAGCCGCGCATCGGATTGGCATGGAAACCTTGGGGAAGCGATAAGACAGCAATTCGGGGCGGTTATGCTATCTACCACGACTCTTCGTGGAACCAAGGCGCCCCGGGGCTTTGGCAGAACCCGCCGTACTACGCCGAGTCTGACGCATTTGCATTCGGCGGTGCTTGCACTTTCGCCACTGCTGCGTGCTCAACCGTCTATGGTTTATCGCCCTCCGCGATAAACATGTCGGCGGGCTTCCCGATATTCACCACGCCGCCCAACCCCAATCAGTTCACCGGGACGATCCTGTCCCAAAACTTGAACTTCAGGCAAGGAAGAGTCCAGCAGTTCAATATCAACTTAGAGCGGCAACTGCCCGGCCAGATTGTCTTAACCGCTGGTTACGCGGGATCTCGCGACTCTCATCTTCTTATCTACGGAAACAACATCAACGTGGCATCGCCGTCCGCTTGCGGCGTTGTGTCCGGGTATTCCGTCGGTTGCGGCGCGAACGGATCGGCTTTCGGCGTTCCCTACCCTGCTTTCGCGTATTCTACGATTTCGAATATAAACGACATTGGTCGAGCTCACTATAATTCTCTGCAAATTAAGGCGGAGACACGAAGCACTCAATACGGTCTCTACGGCTTGCTTGGTTACACATACGCTCGTGCGCACGACAACGGCTTAACCGATGGACTCGGCACTCCCATCGGAGCGACATACTTCCCACTGCCGGGCTGGCAACAGTTGGATTGGGGCTTGTCGCAGATCAACAATAATCACAATTTCACCGCGAGTTTGATTTATCAGTTACCCCTTGGCAAAGGCAGACGGTTCGGCGCCTCTTGGAATGGCGCTGAAAATGCGGCTTTCGGCGGTTGGGAACTCAACGTCATCGAGAAAGCGACTTCCGGCTTCCCGATTTTCGTCATCGACAGCAATAACACGTCCGGCGTGAACTTCCAGAACAACGGAAACAGCTTGATCCGTCCCAACCAGGTTTGCAATCCTCAGTCGAATAATCCCGCATTGGGAGCATGGTTCAACACAAACTGCTTCGCTGCGCCTGCAGCCGGCGAGCTTGGGAACGCGTCGCGCAGCCCGGTGTCTGGTCCGGATTTCATCAACACGGACTTCTCAGTTATCAAGCATTTCCCGCTAACTTCAGAAGGCGCGCGCATCGATTTCCGCGGCGAGTTCTTCAACTTGTTCAATCATCCGCAGTTTGGATTACCCGGTCGGACTTCAATTCCCCGACAACGTTTGGATCCATCAGCTCAACCGTAAATAACCCACGCGTGATTCAGTTCGCGCTGAAGTTACTTTTCTGAGGGCGATTTCCCGTCGCGGAGCGTGAACACAAACTGCTGAAGGTTCCTGCGTTCACGCTCGACATCTGTCAGCCGCTTCCGCAGAAAGCTTTTTGTATAGCTCGCGTTCTTCTTGAGCTTTGGCCGCTTGACCGGATAATTCATACGCTTGAGCCAGCCGGTAATGCGGCTCCTCCAACTCCGGATCGATTTCGATCGCTTTTCGAAACATGGCAATCGCAGCCGCCAAGTCTTTCTCCTCAGCATCCACAGCGCCAAGCAGCACATACGCTTGCGCCAATTTCGGATCTAAGCGAACCGCCTGTTCAGCTAGACTCCGTTACCCGATCTCGCGATAGCGCTACCGTCCGAGTTGCTTCGCCGTTCCCAAAGACAATCGGCGTAATAGAAGTTCGCCCATGCGTTATCCGGCGCGCGTTCCGCGAACCGTTCAAGTCTTTCCAGATAACCTGGCGCCTGCGTAATCTCTTTCGCTTGCACCCGTCCCAAGAACAGGTACGGAGTTGGATCATCGGGATGCATGTCAGCCGCCGCGAAAAACTGCTCCGCAGCTTGTTTGTAGTCGCCGCGCAGATAAGAAGCCGCAGCCAACCCGAGCCGCATACGAAGCGAATCGGGATATGCGCGCAGCCCACGCGTGAAAACTTCAGCGGCAGGCTCCCCGGCGCGATGCTTCAAGCAGTTCACTGCCCCAATTGAAAAGATTGGTCTCGGTTCCGTTCAGCTCAGCAGCGCTTTGATATTCATGCACCGCCTCGACTGGCTTTCCCAATCGCTCCTCCACATCGCCAAGTCGCTTGTGTAAGTCTGGGTTGGCGGGCTCCGCCTTGAGTCGTTCCTGTAGAGACTTTTCTGCGGTCGCCGCGGCCACTGAGGGACATAGCGTCCACATTCGTCCCGCCGAGTGAAACCGTCGCCTTCGTCAACGATTCGGTGGAACGCAAAACGGAATCGGACCCATGGCCGCCGCGGTACGTATAGTCGGTAACACCAGACACGACAAATTGCGGCTTATCGTAGAACTCGGGCTGTTCTGTTGCGGGTTTGGTGCTCTGGCCGGATTGCGCCAGGAAAGCAATCAGCACGGAGGCAAGCAGTGACATCACAGGCGCCCGAGACGTTCGATTAAAAGACAGAAATCCGCATCCACATCGCGCAACACAAGCGCATTTGCAAGCTTCCGCATGCTTTTCACTTCAGCTCATTCAGCAACTGTCTCGCCGGCTGGTTGTCTGGCCGCTGCTTCAGGAACTCCAGAAGAACGTCGCGTGCCTTGGCATTTTCGCCTTGCAATCCGTATACTCTCGCCAGATTCAAGTATGCTTGCTCGAACTGTGGGGCAGCCTCTATGCACTGCTTGAAGCTCGCAATCGCTTCGGCAACCCGGCGCGTCCGAAGGTAAAGCACTCCCAAGTTATTTAGGGCTTCGGGATAAGCGGGACGAAGTTTCAACGCCCTCTGAAGACATTCAAACGCCCGATTCGGTCGGTCCGTCTGCGCGAACACCATGGCCAGGCTGTAGACCGACTCGGCATCGTCAGGCCTAAGCGCAACGGCATGCTCCAGTTCCTGTGCCGCCTTGTCCCACTGATGGTCCTGGCGATAAGGCATTGCCAAGATTTAGAACGGCAGTGCTGTAATCGGGGCTGACCTTCAGCGCTTGTTCGAAATAGCCGATCGCTTCCTCAGTTTTTCCCGTGCGCGCCGAGATAAGGCCAAGATTGTTCCACGCATTCGGCAACGTGTCCGGATAGCTAGGCTTCCCGTTCACCGCTTCCTGAAAGCGCAGTCGCGCCACTTCGAGTTTGTCTTGCTTGAGATACACGCTGCCCAAGCCATAGTTCGCTTCGGCGCTCACGGGGTCGTGCGTTAGTGCAAGCAGAAACGACGCTTCAGCTTGGGCAAGGTAGCCGCTCTGGAAGTAAATCGAACCGAATGAGAGCTGATTCCGCGCAAACTCGAACGTCTCCCCAGAGCCGCGAAAAGGTAGCGCGCGTTCCAATCGCTGCGCATCTGTTCGCGGAATCGTCTGCACATCACCGGCAACCGCCCCGGGATCAAGCTGTCCCTGATAGATCTTCACGATCTCGCCTTTCTCGTTGATCAAGAAAGATGTGGGCAGGGGCAGATCGCGATGTCGATTGAACGCGTATCGATGAGAGGATGCTGTAGACGCCCGCTACTTCATCTGAGCCCTGCAGCACCGGAAAAGAGGCACTAAAACGCTCTACACCGAAATTCACTGCTATCACCTGCACGCTCGCTCGAACTCGCTGCAAGACATTCAGCCAGTTGTGGTAATCGGCTGAGTCTGATGTGCAAAATGCCAGCAACAAAGGCTTGCGTTGAAACTGTTGCAGGCTGACCATCTTGCCGGTTGCGTCTGCAAGGGAAAAGTTCGGTGCGGCAATGGGCGGCTAGTAGCCAGGTTTCTACTTGAGAAGGCAGAATCTCGCGGCCTGCGTAACCGCGCCAGGCTCCGGCGTGGCGCGGTATCCGCGAAACGGCTCAACTGTGGTCCCATCGTTTCCTTCTGCCATGTGAATCCGGTGATTCACCGGAAGCGTTCTCGAACTGTTGGACCAGCCCGCTTGGCCACTTGACCGAAACACGAATGGGCCCCGTTTCCTGGCCAAGTCCGAACAATAGTTCCTTGCTGTGTTGTGAAAGGAATCCCGATCCGGCCTGAACGCTTCGCGTCTGCCGCTCGCGATTGAGTATGCACCGTAACCGTCGCTCCAATCGCATCACGATTGCTCTTCGTTCCGCGCAGGCAGATAACAACGCTCGGCGGCAATGTCTCTGCAACGTTTTTCAAGATCCGCAGCTGAGGAGCGTTCCGGTTTTTCAGAAATACTTCTTGGCGGCCGTCGTGGTCGAAGTCGGCCAGAGCGAACGCACGTGCGTCCTCAGTAAAATCCAGCCCAATCGCGCCTGACACATCCGAGAATGTTCCATCGCCATTGTTCGCGAAGAAGACGTTGCGTTCGTAACCGCTCCATGAATAATCGGAGCGAATCAACTCGTTGATCGCGTTCCACCCCTGCTCATAAAGGCTTGACGGTTTCGTATCGTCGGGAGAATTTGCGACCACCTGCCGCCAGAAGAAACTATTCAGGTCCTCGCGCAACGGCCCGGAGACCATTCCGTTCGCTACATACAGATCCGGCAGCCCGTCATGATCGAAATCCCATGTGTCGCTCGACCACGCCCATCGTCCCCGGCCCACTCCCGCCGCCGCACTAACATCGCGAAATTGCCTACCGGCCAAATTTTCAAGCAGCGCATTTCCCATCGCGTGCTTGCGATAGAGCGCCCTCACCGGCTCCGCCGCTTGCTTTCTGAAAGGCATCCTGGGCGGAAATCCGTTCACCGGCGGCAGTCCACATATCCCCGACGTACAAGTCTTCAGCGCCGTCATTGTTGTAATCGAACCAGCACACGCTCATCCCGGCGCCGGTATCAGCGACGCCGGCCTGTTCCGCAATATCGGTGAATGTGCCGTCGCCGTTGTTCCTGTATAGGTTCTTGCGCCCGAAGTCGTTCACGACATACAAATCGGGCCAGCCGTCCCCGTTGTAGTCGCCCCAACCACAACAAAAGCTAAATCTCGTGTTGTTCTTGTTCAGACCCGATTCAGCGGTAACATCGCGAAACGTGCCGTCGCCGTTGTTTCGCATCAGGAAGTTCGGCGGCCCGTTTTGCGCGTCGTAATAGGGCACCGGATATTTGTACTGATCAGTGCCCTGATAGTAAACGTACAGGCAGAAGTAAATGTCGAGATATCCGTCTCGGTTGTAGTCGGCCGCCGCCGCCCCGGTAAACGTTCCTTGCGGCTCCGTGGCGAATTGAAAAGCGTCGTTCACGCGTCGAAATTGGCCGTCTGCCTTCGTTCAACAGCAACACGGGACCGCTGGAGCGCACAACCAGCAAATCCTGCCGCCCGCTATTCGTGAAGTCAGCGAACAAGGCGCAGGCAGTGTCGTCCAGAAGACCCGTTCCCGACTTCTCCGTCACATCTTCGAAGGTCCCGTCGCCTCGATTTCGAAATAGGCGATTCGGCAAACCAGCGGGCTGACAGATGTAAAGATCGTCGAAGCCGTCGCCGTCGAAGTCACCGACTGATACCCCGTTGTGTCCATAGATGTCGATCCCGCACGCTCCATCCAGAACCGTGCGCCAATAATCGACTCCGTGGAGCAATTGCGCTGGGTACGAGCTGTTGCTTCCAAGCGCACGCGCGGTAATGTCGGAATACCACGGCGAAGCCGACCGGCTCCGCTCTTCCTTCGTCGCTCGCCAGCTCTGCACTCGATACTCGTTTGGTCCGTTCGGGCTCCCATGACGAGATCCCAAAATCCTGTGCGTTGTTCACGGAAGAATCCCGCGCCCGTACCAACAATTTCGTAAAGTACGCGTGTCTGCACTAGGCCGGAATTAATGTTCAGCCGCGTAATCTGAAAATCGGCGGTGAAGATCTGAGAGAAGCTGACAAATGCCTGTCGCAGGTCATCACAAAACTCCTGAGCAGAGACTATTTTCGTTTGCTCGAAGACGACTTCACTCACTTCAAGCCGCGGTCCTGGCCGCACGATCCTCGATGTTCGACTGCTTCAGCGAACAACCGCTGAATGCTGGCCCAAGCGCCCTCTCAACGGCTTGCAGATTGCTCGGTCCGCGCAGCAAATCGGCGCTCCACCTCGCCAGCTTTGATGCGATCTGGTCGTGGTATTTCTCGCTGACGAAAGCATCCGATCCAGCCGTCCTCTTCAATAGAGCCGCGTCGAACGAGGTCTGCTCCAGGTAGGTAGGATGCAGGTGAAATTCGCCGGAAGTGTCGCGAACAACCGAGGAGCGTCCCCATGCGTGCAGGCCGGCCAAGGCAGCAGTCGCTGCGTTGAAGCATCGGCCCAAGAAGTCGCGCCTTCGGATACCCTGGCCTGTTACAAACTTCAAGACGGGAATCTAGAATCTAACATCAGACAGCCGGACGGTCAAATAGCTCAGCCCGTACGAGCCATCTTAGTCCACTTGTTGTTCACTGACAATCCGTGCCTGTCCTTCGCCAGCCTGTTCGAGCACGCCGGTTGTTCAATTAGCATCCGCCCGACCCGAGCCATCGTCGTAGACCAGATCTGTGCGCTCGTTCGCACCGCCTTGAACATACGGTACACCATTCGTTTGGTTCGAGCTCTTGTCCCACGTGCCATCGGTGCACAGCGCTATGCGTTTGCCCATACTATGAATCTAAGCAGGTTCTTCGGCTTGGCTGAAACTAGTGGTGCGAGTGATCGCTGCGGCTGGGGCCGCAGGCTGCTGCTGGAACGCATCGTCCGATTCCGCGCCGCGTCGCGGCTTCCACTGCACGCTGTAGTACTCGCCTCGATCCCTCGCCCACGGGTCGAAGGCGTTCACCACCGGCCCGAGTTCTGCGGAAAGCTCCGGAATATTGCGCAGAAGCACGCGCTTCAGTGGCGACACTGGCTGCTTGTGCCCGTTCGGAGTGCCATGTTCGAGTTGCGCCGGCCCCGGACCATTGTTATTGACCCAATCGACTCCCAGTTGCGTGTAGAACTCCGGACGGAAGCACGATGTAAAAAAGCGATCGCTAAAGAGTCGCCGTGACGCGTTCAATATAAAGACGACGAACTGCGTCTCAGAGATAGCGAAGCCATGCGGGCGCACCGGCTCAGCCAAATATCCCACCACCGTGTCAACATCTTCTATGTTGTCAACCAGGGTCCCGTTCGGATGCCCAAGGCAATCGTTGATCGGAGTTCTGTCCAAATTGAGCTGCGCATCTGTGATTGTCTTCGACGCATCGCACGCGTGTTGACCGTAAATCTCTCGCAGCGTTTTGACCGTATCTTGCTGTTCCAGACGTGCGGGCGAGTTTTCAGGAAGCGACCGATCTACGAAATCATCAAAGCTCGTAAGTTGTCGAAGTCCATACTGCCGCCGAAATTCGTTGAACCGTGGCACCCCGTGTTCACGATCGCGAATGATGTCTAATGCGAGAACGTCAATCTGGCCGGTCGCACTCTGACCATCCAGCCGCGGCAGTTTCAGGTTCTGCAGGAAAAGAGGTGAGTTGTGCAACTCCAACAATCCCAGCCGCTGACGTCCCAGCGTCAAACCCCAATTAGCCATGCCGCGCGTATGCATCAGGTCTGTTGATTTTGCTTCGAACGTCTCGATGACCGGTATCTTTGCTTCAATCTTGTTCGGATCGCTCGCAAGGTCGCGATATTCCAGCAGATCGGGCATCAGAGAATGCAGCCGGTACACACTCACGAACTCTTCGGGAAAATTGAACGGCGATCCGAAATGATTCACACCGCCATTGGTGTACCTGGCATTTGTGATGTCGTAGCCGTTCACTTTGCTGCCCAGCCCGAAAATTCCCGGTCCGGAAGCAAAAACGGAGTACCACTGAGTCGATGTCTTCGCGCTTTCAGATTTCCCAAAGCTATTTACGATGATGTCGTTCAGAACCTTGGACACAATTGGGTCGCCCTGTCCAAGCAATCCGTTCCAGTTCGCATTCATGCCTTTGTAGAGAGGTTCGCCGTAAAGCAACTGCGGTGTCCATTCCGTCGTGTGTATCTTCGCGATCTCGGCCGCTACTACCAGTCGCGCTACTTCGAAAAGTTCCTCAGGGGTGACGTCCTTATACCGGATGATTCTCTTCGGATCGGAAGGATTCCTTAATCCGCAATCAGCGCTAGGCGTTTGTGCCGGCGATTCGGCGAAACTCGTCAACAAAGGCATTGTGCTCTCGCGTGAAGAGATTGTGCAAGGAAGCTCAGGCCGATGGTCCAGTTATCCGGATCTGCAGCCGCTTCCTGGCCAGCCCATTCCGGATTCATCGGATCGTTCGGGTT
This sequence comes from Terriglobia bacterium, assembly GCA_963846045.1. GTDB lineage: Bacteria > Acidobacteriota > Terriglobia > Bryobacterales > Bryobacteraceae > Bog-105. The sequence continues at coordinate 105,718 of CAWJUL010000017.1, forward strand.
AAGAATGGGTAGGTAACCTGGTCCCCGTTGGCCGGGCACAGCGATGAGCAGCAGCTTCGCACCATCCTGCGGGTCGCGTTTCACGCGTTGGATCGAGAGCGAATCGTACCCATATATCTCTGACGCGTCCCACCACGCGGTATTCGTGTTGCTCATCGTCTTCGGTGCGCGCGCAAGATACTCGTGACCGCCTTTGTTGAAAGTGCCCGGCGCTGTGTCTTCAGCAACGAAAGTCTTATCGATCTTGTCATCGGGACGACAGCCTAACTGCTGAACTTCCTCTGGAGTAAGTGGCCTCGAAACGCCATCTACCAACTTGGAGCTACAGCCAACATTCATAAACTCCGGCCCATTGTGACCCTCTTCCATGTGCGAGAACCAATCGTGCGTCATGAACTGAATCCAGTACGCAGCCAGCACATTGAAAAACGGTGCTTTCTTGTAATCGCAATTTGCCTTGGTCGAATAGTCCGGCAGCCCGAATCCGTCTTCACAAGCCGCCGGATCGGACTGCACTCGCGTAAACAGTTTCCGGCTGATCACCTGAGGGTCCGGCTGCAGAAGACCCAGCCGATCTCCGTGACGGTTGCGTGTATACACGTTCTGCGTCGACTCAGGGAAGGTGCTTTCAAACTCCACGTTTCGTGCAAATAACTGCCCCGACGAGCCAATCGCGGGATTGAGAATGTCGTTACAAACGCCGTTGGTCGTACGCCAGCGAATCAGATCGCCCTTGCACTCTTGGCGGCCGTTTCCACCTACAGCAACGTAATTGGGATCGGCCTCTTTCAGACGCATCTCAGGCCACGTCTTCAAAGCTGGCCCCCCGATACCGTCGCGGCCGTTTACGTATGCCCCGAAAGTTCCGTTGTTATCGAATAAGTTGAACTTGATAAGTTCTACGCGCTGAAACTCCAGGTCTAGGAGGGCGCCCGCTACCCCGCGTTGGGCCACTAGCTGATTCGAAATGAACCCACTCGGGATGGACGATGCATCTCCGGTGCCCCAATAGTTGGACCAATCCACCCAAGGCGTATCGCGGAACTGTAACGCTCGTTGTCCTCCGCGGCAGAGCGCATTCGCCTGCGAGACTTTCGCCTCGAATCTAACCTCGCGCTCAGGTGCAACCTTACGAAGTCCCTCCAGCACCGCCGCGGCACACGCCTTCAAAGCCTGCGCTTCTTGCTGGCGTGGATTTGGCTGCGTTTCGCTGTTGGATGGTGCGCTTCGGCGGTGTTACGTAGCCTACACCTGTCGAGGCAAAGATGATGCAAAACGCCAACACTGCGGCGAATATTCGGGGCTTCCTCACAGCTTGTCCTCCAAGTCAACTAAGTGGATTGATCAATAATGATCCGGAAATACGCAAAAAAGCAACAGGAAAGCCCGCGCTGGTACGCGCCTCTTACAATTGAATTTCAAGGAGCATCCCCACTGGCATTAGAAGACGAGATACTGCGTCAACGCCACCAGCGCCTCGCGCAAATCAGAGATCTTGGTTTCGACCCTTATGGCCGGTCATTCGAGCAGACTCACGCAATCCCGGCCATATTGGCTGAGTACAGCCCAAAGACCGCCGAAGAATTAGCCGATCCTGTACGAGTACGCTTTGCGGGCCGCATTCTTACTGTCCGTCGCATGGGTAAAGCCGGCTTCCTCCATCTGCTGCAAGCAGGAGAAACCCTTCAGATCTATATCAAAAAGGATGCGGTCAGTGAAACCGCTTACAAGCTTTACGAGTTGCTTGATATCGGCGACATCGTTGGTGTTGCCGGGTACCTGTTCCGCACGAAAACCGGCGAGCTGACCGTACATGTCGAAGATCTTTGGTTTCTGTCCAAGATCATGCTCCCGCTGCCCGAGAAGTGGCACGGGCTGGAGGACGTGGAAACGCGTTACCGGCAGCGCTATCTGGACTTGATAGCCAACCGCGACGTTCGAAAGATTTTCGTCACGCGGTCAAAGATCGTCAGCTCGCTGCGGCGTCATCTCGATGCGCGAGGGTTCCTCGAAGTGGAAACTCCCATGATGCAGTCCCTTTACGGCGGGGCCACCGCACGGCCATTCGTAACGCATCACAACGCACTCGACATCGATCTTTATCTCCGAATCGCACCTGAGCTTTACCTGAAGCGGCTCGTCGTCGGCGGCATCGAACGCGTTTACGAGATCAACCGGAACTTCCGCAACGAGGGCATCTCCACTCATCACAACCCCGAGTTCACGATGCTCGAGTTTTATCAGGCCTACACGGATTACCGTGGCATGATGCAGCTTTCAAAAGAGCTGCTCGCCGAAGTGGCCCTGGACGCAACCGGCTCAACCAAGATTGAGCGCGATGGCCGCACCCTCGATTTCGGAACATTTCGCCAGTTCTCCATGCGCGAAGCTCTGGTCGAGTACTGGCAGGGCGATCAAAAACCGACACTCGAAAACGTGAAAGATCCTGAGTGGCTGAAGAAACCATTCAAAGGAACTCACGCCGGGCGCCGCGCTCGTCGACTTATTTGAGCGGCACGTCGAAGATCAACTCTTTGACCCGACAATCATCTACGACTTTCCGGTCGAAGTCTCGCCTCTTTCCAAGAACAAGCCCGACGAACCCGAATTTGTGGAGCGCTTCGAGATCTACGTCGCAGGCATGGAGATTGCCAACGCGTTCACTGAGCTCAATGATCCACAGGAACAGCGCCGCCGTTTCGAAGCGCAGCTTGCGCGCAAAGCGGGAGGCGACGAAGAAGCGCATGTCATGGATGAAGATTATGTTCGCGCGCTCTGTTATGCCATGCCTCCGGCGGGCGGCGAGGGAATCGGCATCGACCGTCTGACGATGATTCTCACTGGCTCGCGTTCCATACGCGACGTCATTCTCTTTCCGCTGCTTCGCCCTGAAGAAGAGATCGGTATCGCGGCGCGTCTCCGAGAGCTGGAGCAATGAGGCGCTTCGTCGCGGGCTGATGTCGCTCTTTGAATGGCTGGTCGCGTTTCGTTATCTCCGCGCGAAGCGAAAGCAGACAGTCATTTCAGTCATCACCGTGATCTCGATTATCGGAGTAGCCGCTGGAGTGTGCGCGCTCATCGTCGCCCTCGCCATCAATAACGGTTTTCAGAGCACGCTTCAGGCAAGCCTGTTGAGCGCTACCGCACACGTCACTATTCTCGAACGCAATCCCTCCTACGGCATTGAGAATTGGGAACAGCTGATTCCCAAGCTGAAGCACATCCCCCACGTGATCAGCGCGACGCCGGGACTTTACGGACAAGTCGCCATCAAGGGCCCCCTTGTTGGAACGGGAGCTACTTTGAAAGGCGTTCCGCTGGGCAACGGCGCGCCCGTTCCGGACATGCTGCGCAACCTCAAAAAAGGATCGCTCGCGGGCATTTGATAAGCCCGGACTTAACTATGAGGCAGTGCTCGGTTCCGATCTGGCGGAGCAACTCGGCGTTACCGTGAACAACCCGATCACCGTCATCAGCTATCAAGGCGAACTGACGCCGGTGGGCATCGTTCCCAGCCTTTACCACTTTCGCGTCGCCGGGATCTTTCAATCCGGCCTCTACGGCCTCGATTCCAGCTGGGCGTTTACTTCGCTCAATGCCGCGCAACACGTGCTCGACCTCAACGACGTTGTGAACACGATTGAATTGCGCCTCGACGACATATTTCAAGCCGCGGCCGTGGCACGCGAAGCCGAAAGCGTCGTAGGATCGGATCTCATCGCCCGCACATGGATGGATGAGAACCGCTCTCTGTTGAACGCGCTTCGGCTCGAAAAGATGGTCAGCGTCATCACCGTCGGGCTGATTCAACTCGTCGCCGCGCTCAACATTTTGGTTGTGCTTGGTGATGCTCGTAATGGAAAAACATCGCGACGTCGCAATTCTGATGTCAATGGGTGCGCGCCGCGCGCAGATCCAGCGCATATTCGTCCTGCAAGGAATTATCATCGGCGGCATCGGCTGCCTCCTCGGTTTAGCGCTCGGCTATACCGTATCGACTCTGTTCAATCAGTACCACTGGCTACGGCTCGATGAGCAGGTCTACGCTTTAAGCTACGTGCCGTTTCAGAGCCACTGGACAGACGGCGTTTGGGTCGCGGCCGTAGCGTTGTTTACCAGCTTCATCGCTACATTGCATCCATCGCGAACGGCATCGCGTATCGCCCCGGCGGAAGCGCTTCGCTACGAATGATGGTTAGCGCGCCGAATTGACGCCACTGATCGCGAAGTCCCAAACCAGCAGATCGATATCCTGCTGATCTTCCGTCTCGGTGTACTCAATCAACGCGTACTCACCCGGTTCGAGCGGTTTCTCTGGCCAGACCTTATATAATCCATCGCCGAGCTGTTGTTCAAAAGTGTCCATCTGCTTGCGCTCTTCCATCGCTTGCTTGCTGACCGGCACAATCGAAATATCCTCTACCAACCGCACGTCCTTCTTCGCTGTCAATCGAATAATCCCAAACCGCTCTTCCTTCGCCAGCCGCATATAGAAGTTCGGGCGTGGCTCATTGACGATAAACCCCGAATGAGTTCCCTTGATGACAACCGATGCTTTGCCCGGTACCAGCGGTATAGGCGAGAGTACCTGCAGCGCTTTGCGCTTCTTATTCGTGATGACCTGGTAGTCGGCCATCTTGAGCGCTTTCACCTGCCCGCCTTGGCGGTAATACCCTCCGACATCCTCAGGTATCGAAGCAATCTCTTTCTTCTGTTCGCGCAGCGCTTGCCTTTCTTCGTTCTCTTCCTGGGATAGTTGCTGTTGTGCGTCCTGCCGCGATTTCCTTTGCTGCTGTGTTTTCTCTAAATCGACCAGCGCGACCGGCATCTCTTCCCATTGGCTCCGTTCAGTGCTATAGAACCGTACCCGATCTCCTTGCACCTGGTATTCGCTGACCAGGTGATAGCCGCCATCCTTCAGAAACAGCTTGAACGTGTCGCCGAAAAGCAGGCACGCGGCTAGGAAAAACAGCAAAACTGCGCGCACGATTCCATCGTAGTGCAACGGGCCGCGAGCGAGCCTTAATGGCTCCGCTGCGCTACCCTGAAATCAGAATGGCGAACATTGGCGAGGTCTTCGGCTCGGCTGCGGCCATCGCAAAAGGCATGGGCATCACCTTCAAGGAGATGCTTCAGCCCACGATTACTGAAGAGTATCCGGACGCCCCGGCTCAGCTTCAGGAGCGCTTCCGCGGAGCGCACGTTCTGCAGCGTGACGAGAACGGTCTCGAAAAGTGTGTCGCTTGCTTTCTCTGCGCAGCCGCGTGTCCCGCCAATTGCATCTACATCGAAGCCGCCGAGAACACCGAAGTTGTTCGTTTTAGCGGCGGCGAACGTTACGCCAGCGTCTACAACATCGATTACAACCGCTGCATATTCTGCGGCTATTGCGTCGAGGCTTGCCCCACCGACGCCATCACGCACGGGCACGGCTTCGAGCTGGCCAGTTACAACACCGCAACTCTGATCTATACGAAGGAACAAATGCTGGTTCCACTACCGGAAGGCGGCAAGACGCCGACGCAACAAAATCCCGCCCCCGCGAACGCCGTCGGTAAGGTCCCCACCTATTAAGCCGGCCGCTTAAGTCGGCCGCGAGTCACTCAACTACGACACGTGTCCCGCGATTCGCGTTTTTGCGCCAGACACGATCGATCCGATGGTCGATGATGTCTCGGACCCCCCGCAGGAACTCCAGGCGAGCCTCGTTGAAATGATTGCACGCTGACTCGGGCGGCGTAAGCGCATCAGCAACGGACTGCAAGCCGTCACGCAAAGCATCGCAGAACTCGTCGATATGAGGCGACGTACGCCTCGCGCCGCTGCCAGTCTGTCCAGTTTCGCTCATGCGCTCTCCTTCATCTCTACTACCAGCTTACGTCCGGAGAGTCGAGCCTTTACCGGTACAAGCGACGCCATCATCGTAGGAAGTCCAATATGCCGCCGGTTCGTCCCGATCTGCACCACCAACGTATCGTCTTTCTTGAACAGGCCGATCTCGCCTTTCTCCGCAAAAGGAAGATCCAGTATCACTTCATGACGGTCGTTCTCGCGCACAAACGAGTACGGAGGTGAGCTTCGAGTGATCGCCGCCGGGTCCTCGCCCGAAGCATAAAGGGTGGCCGCGAGTTGACGAAGCCGTTCTAGACCGACGACTTCATCGTCGAATAGTGGAATCCGGCGCACAGGCACCGGCGCGAAGTACTGTTCAATCTCATTCAGCGTAGTCCGCTGCGTCTCGCGCCAATGCATGAAAAACGGGTCGTGCACCTCTTCGGGAAGCAGCCGGTTCACGATGATGCTATCCACCACCAGCCCGTTCAGCGAGAAATATACGAATGCCCGCTGAGTTTCACGCAGCACCATCTTCTCGGCATTCGTGACCAGCCGCACGCTCGTGGTCTCCGCGTCTTCGAGAACAGTGTCGATTCCCTCGATCTTCTGAAACAGCTCCAGTATGTTCCGAAAGTAGCTGTCGGGAGGAAGTTCCACCGGCGTCATTCTGTTTGCGATCGGCCGTACCGCTTTCAGCAGGCTTCGCTCTAGCTGAAAAATGTGCTTCATGTACCAGTCAAGCGTCGTGGGCAAGCTGATGAACCGCAGCGATTCCGCCGTCGGCGCGCAATCCAGCACCATGACATCGAACTCGCCGCTCTTTCGGTACTGATTGACGTACATCATGGCGCTCAGTTCTTCCATGCCCGGGAAGATGGCCATCTCTTCCGCCTGCACGCCAGTCAGCCCGCTCGTGCGCAGCACGGACGTGATGTACGCCGAGATTTCGCGCCAGTGCCGGCCGATCTCGTGATTGATATTTACTTCTTGGATGGCAAGGTTAGGAAATAAGCTTACCGGATCGGATGTGGTGCTGTGAAATAAGGCGCCTCCAAGGTCGAATGAGTCGGCTAGGCTGTGCGCAGGATCGACACTCATCGCCAGCGTGCGCTTGCCTGCCTCTGCAAGATGCACAGCCGTCGCGGCTGCGACGCTTGTCTTTCCTACTCCGCCCTTCCCGCTGAACAGTAGAATTCGCATCTACTGAAGAGATGCATCAACTCAGCGGAACAATTAGAAAAGGTTTGGTGGTCGGCGCACTGGACCCTTCGGAAGGTTCGACGCTGACAGCTATCGCCGCCGCGCCTGTCGCGCTGAGGCCCGGCGAAGAAACGTCCACCGAATCGCCCGCGGCGCTTGGCCGGAAGAGGCCTGCGGGCTTGGGCGCGCCCTTTGCCGGAACTACCCACAACTCAAACGTTTTGCCGTTCGCAAGCGGCGGCAAATGCGAGCCGACGAATACAACGCCGCCCGATCGGCCTACAAACACACGCCCGCGCGGGGCATTTTCCAACGTTCCAAACTGCACTGTCCGGGTCTCTTGCCGGCTCATGAACTCTAATGCCGAGCGCAGTTCGTTGCGCTCGGCGAGGGTTGCGGCAATCTGATTGTGCAACGTTCCGTTCTGCTCCCCGAACCAGATCGCAAGAACCAGCAAAACGATACAAGCGGCCGCTGCTGCCGCAAAGGCGTACATCCACGATGCCCCATGCTTCGCCAATACCGCGCGCGCCGACGCCGGAGTGACGGAGGCGACGATGCGCTCTCGCAACGCCGCCGGTGGGTTTTTGATTTCCGCAATACCAGCCATCGCTATCACAACCCGGTTCGCCTCGTCCAGCCTGGCCGCGCACTCTTCGCAGCCTTCCAGCAGGTGCGTTTCTATCTGCTGAGCCTCCTCCGGCTCCAGCGCACCCAGCACGTACAATTCGTAAATTTCTTCGGGCATTCCGGCGTGATTCATTTCGCACCGCCGTTGCCGATTGCCGCACGCATGCGCTGCAGGCCGGAGCGCATCCAGCTTTTCACAGTCCCAAGCGGCTCCTGCAACTTCGCCGCGATCTCGGACTGTGACAATCCATCAAAGTAAGCCAACTCTAAAACTTGCTTCTCGTGCTGGTTAAGATACGAAAACGCCGCCTGAACGGTTCTTACGTCGTCGATTGCAGATCCTTGTTTGGCGCCGACTCGCCTGGCCGCCGACCGCTGGTCGGCTTCTTCTATAGGGCGTAACTTGGCCGCAAAACGTGATTTGGCTGATCGCGCGTGGTCGATCGCCATGTTACGCGCAATGGAGAGAATCCAAACACCAATCGAACCCTTCTGCGGATCGAAATATTGAGAGTGATTCCAAACGCGAAGAAAAAGCTCCTGGACCAGATCTTCGGCGCTTCCAACGTCGCGCGTGCCGCGCAGAAACAGCGAATAGGCCACATGGCCGTATTTATCGAAGAGAGCGCCTAGAGCCTCAGGTCTGCGTGTCCGAAGCTGCTCTATAAGGTCACTGTCGCTCAGATCTAGTGGTCTCCCGTTAAACGAACCCGTCTCGCGGAATGCGCGCTTTTAGCTATGCGTTAGATAGATGCGGTTGCCCGGAAATTGCTACGGCCATTTCCATGGAGTCCTTAGTACTAGGGCGTGTATAAGATTTCATCCAGCGGCGAACTGAACCTCGTATACGCGAATGGAAGCTCAATCGAGTTACCGCGACAATTCAGGAGGACATTGAATGAAGTTACTTTGCAAGCCAACCCTACTGGGTGCTGTTGTTCCGCTGCTTATTGCAAGCGGCGGTTACCTCAACGCCGCAACTTGCACCGCAACCGTTAGCTTACCGGCCACCTGCACGGGGACGTTGACTAGCGAATCCGGAACCGCCGGATCGGTAGTCGAAGAACAATTTACGCTCGCATCCACGGCGACCGTTACTATTTATCACGACGTCGTATGGCGGCGGCGCGAACCTGGACGGTTCCACCAGCACCGCCGGCGGATTCGAACCGAATATCACGCTTTTCAACAGCTCTGGGCTCGACATAGCGAACCAGAGTGCCAGCTTCTCTCCCATAGCGACCCCTGACCCATCTAATGGTTGGAGAGGCGACGGTTATCTACAGGATCCGAACTTGGTCGCGGGCACGTATTACGTCACCCTTACTGACTGGCAAAATCAAATGTCGATCACCTCGACAGGCCTGAATACCGGCACCGCGGCATATATCCAGTTCTCAGGGACCGGGCGGAACTTCGTTCACGGATGTCCAAGGTTATACCCGCAACGGCAACTACACGCTCGAACATCCAGGGACGCCGTCGGGCTCGGCCGCCACGCCCGAGCCGGCTACTCTCGGCCTCATGTTGCCCGCAATCGGCGGCGCTCTCCTCTTTTGGCGCAAGCGGCGTTCGCAGGCTGTTCGAAGCTAATTAACCCATCAAGCAATAAAACAACGTACTCATAAATCATTACTGGAGAATAAATGGCAAAGCATACGCTTATCGATGACGTACTACACGAATCCCCCAACCGCCGCAGTTTGCTAAAGAAGATTGGCATTGCAAGCGCCGCGGCAACTGCTGCAGTCGCCACAGGCGGCCTCAAACTGGACGCCCAGAGTTCCTCGCCGACCGTAGTCGACGTTCTGCAGTTCGCACTCAACCTCGAGTACTTGGAGGCTGAATTCTACACGACCGCTACGCAGGGCAAGACCATCGATCAGGTTGGAATTGGCATTAACGGATCGGGCAATACTGGCCCGACGACAGGATGGAATCAGGTCAATTTCTCGAACAATCTCGTTTACACCAGTTCGGTCGCGAATCAAATCGCAAACGACGAACGGAACCACGTCACCCTGCTTCGGTCGGCGCTCAACAGCGCCGGCAATGGAGTGGTAGGCCATCGCGAAACCCGCAATTGCCTTGAACGCGCTCGGTATCGGATTCGCGAATGAGCTGCAGTTCTTGACCCTGGCGCGGGTATTCGAAGATATCGGCGTCTCCGCTTACGGTGGGGCAGCTCAGCTCACCCAAGTGACTAGCAGCCCTTACATCGGCACAGCAGCTCGAATTCTGGCCGCCGAAGCGGAGCACGTTGCAAACATCCGTTTGCAAGTTGCCCGGCTGCAGATCACGACATCCGCACTCGATGGCGTCGATATCGTTCCTCCGCCATCTGGAACCTATTTCTTCTCGATAGACCCGACAACGGGACTTACCCCTCTTCGCACTCCGGGCCAGGTCCTGTACTTGGCATACGCGGCGCGGCAATGCCACTTCGGGCGGTTTCTTCCCGAACGGCGTTAACGGAAACATCAACATGTCCTCCGCTACCCACGCATAAACCAACGATCGCTCCACGCAAAACGGCCCGCTCACTCATTCCCGAGTGCGTGGGCCGTTTTCGTTTTCGTTCGCGATTTACTTCGCTTCCACCGGTACGGAAACCCGTGTGTTCTCCCATTCCATAACTAAGGTTGCTTTGTCCGGCCCATCCTTCCGCCAGGAAATTAGAAACTGCTCAACCGGATGATCGGTCGCACTCTTCTGCATATCGACTCGGGCTAGATCCTGGTCGGCATGGTATTCGGTGCCCCACTGTCCCGTCTGCTTATTGATAATCAGTTTCCAGCCCTCTTCCGACGGCAGCGTCCAAAGCGTGTACTTTGCCCGCCGGCACGTCCGCCGATCCGATTCTCAGTGCAACCGGAGTGATGAGAGTTGTCGCCTCGTTCGCGCCCGTCCGCCAGACCTGCCCATACGGAACGAGTCCGCCCATAATTTTGCGGCCGCGCATAGACGGCTGGGCGTACTCGATGCCGATCTGCTTGCCGGCCAGCATAACGTCCGCAGTCGCGGGCGGACTGGGCTTATTGTCCTGCCCACAGCAAATCAGAACTGCCGCCAGAGCGGCTAATATCGGATACTTCAACGGCCTGATGGATTTCATTGGTTTCTCAGGCTTACAGTATCAACTCCCAATCGCGCAGAAGTGCTGAACATTTCTGCCGCCGCTTGCGTCTGTCAAATCCAGGAGCCGACTGGATGTCGATTTTCCGCTACGCTGCCCGCCGGCTGCGCAAAGATCCCGCATTCGCGCTCGCCGTCATCGTAATACTCGGCCTGACGATCGGCGCCAACACAGCAGTCTTCACGGTGGTGGACACTCTATTCTTCCGGCCACCCCCATATCCCGCCCCGCAACGCCTCGCAATTGTATCGACAATTCAAAGCTATGGAACGGCGTCGGCGCCGGAAACCAGCCAAACCGGCACCCAGTGGGAACTCGTGCGGGACCACGCTACTACCCTCGATGCGGCGAGTATTTACCGTAGTAGGCGGGCTCAATTTGTTCACCGGCGATCACGTCGAGTACATCGATAACGAGCGCGTTAGCGCCAATTTCTTCCATGTGCTCGGCGTCCATCCGCTCTTAGGCCGCGAGTTCACGCGCGCCGAAGACGTGTCCGGCGGGCCGCCGCTAGCGATCCTGAGCTATAGTCTTTGGCAGCGCGTCTTCCACGGCGATCCGCATGTAACCGGTCGGACTATCGAGCTTCGCGGTTTGCCTTGCACCGTGATAGGCGTGATGCCCGCGGGCTTCGTCCCGCCTAGCCAAACAATTGACGGCAGCGAGGCGCACGTCGATGTCTGGACGCCGCTGCACCCCAAAAGCACCGGCGAAGGCTCGGGATCGAATTACGAGATCATTGGCCGCCTCAAGCCCGGCAGCAACTACGCCGAGGTTAACGGGCAGTTGAACTCCATCATGCACGATCTGTTCGCACGCATGAAACAGCCGCGCCTGCAACTTCGAAGAGCAGGCTATCCCGTTGCAGACCGGCGCGACATATGACATTCGGCGCAGCGTTCATCTCCTCTGGGGCGCCGTGGCAATCGTTCTGCTGATCGGCTGCATAAACGTCGCCGGCCTTCTTCTTGCCCGCTCGGCATCTCGCGCCCGCGAGATCGCCACGCGTCTGGCCCTCGGCGCTAATCGTGGCGCGATCGTTCGCGAGTTGCTAGCCGAGTGCGTGTTGCTTGCAATCTGCGGCGGGGCAATCGGCATTTTCATCGGTTACTACGCCCTAAAGGGCCTTACGTTCTTGAACCCTGGTGCATTCGAGATCTGGGGATCTGTCCGGATGGACCTTCGTGTGATGGCGATCATGATGGCCGTCTCGCTCGGCGCCAGCATCCTCTTCGGGCTGTTCCCAGCGCTCGAAACCAGCGCCGTCGACCTTCGCTCTGCGCTCGTCGAAGGGGGACGCGGTTCCGCAGGCACTCGGCGTCAATGGAAACGGCAGAGTCTCGTTTTCGGCGAAGTAGCGCTCGCGGTTGTGCTGGTCGTCGCCGCCGGCTTGCTCATTCGCACGTTTGCCGGTTTGGTGAACGCGTCTCCCGGCTTCGATCCCCATAATGTTGCCGTGGCCTCTGCATCCCTACAAGACGACCGCTACAAAACTACCGAAGCCGGCACACGCTTGTTTCGCGACTCCATCGCGCGCATTGAGCAGATACCCGGCGTCGAGTCCGCAGCCGTTGCACTGACTCCGCCCTACGGCCGCCCTTTGAATGATTGCGTCTCGCAAATCAACGGCGCGCCGCGCACCGATTTCTGCCTGGTGAATTTCACCTATGCCACACCAGGCATGTTCAAGACCTTGCGCATGAATCTGCTTCAAGGCAAATTGTTCACCGAGTCGGATACGGCAACCAGCGAACCGGTTGCCGTGGTCGATCGAGCATTCATACGACGCTACCTGCCTGGCGATGGAAACGCCCTCGGAGCAACCATCCAGCTCGAAGGCAAAATCTGGCGCATCGTCGGCGTCGTGGGCGATGTCCAGCAGATGAACGGATGGTCGCACAAATGGGGTCCCATCGACGTCTTCCCGCAAATCTACGTTCCCGCCGCGCAGTTTCCCGACGGTATGTTCGCGATGGCAAACGTGTGGTTCTCTCCAGTCTGGATAGTTCGTACTCACGGGCCAGTTTCCGGGCTTCAGGACCGCATGCGCCAGGCCCTTGCGGATGTCGACCCGCGCTTACCCTTCGCGGCCTTTCACAACATGGAAGAAATAGCCGGTCTGTCTATCCGTGGGCAGCGCTACCAGGCCGCTCTCTTTTCCGTCTTAGCCGGTCTCGCAGTTTTGCTCGCCGCAGTGGGCATCTACGGCTTGATCGCGCAATCCGTTGCGCAACGCACTCGCGAAATGGGAATCCGCGTCGCTTTGGGAGCCAGCGGCTCCAGCATCATACGCGCTGCCGCCGGTCCAGGCATCGTGCTTTCACTGGCCGGCATTGTTGCTGGAGTAATCGTTGCCCTCTTCGCAACACGGCTGCTCAAATCTCTCATCTGGGGCGTAAAAGCCACCGACCCTCAGACATTTGCCTGTGTCATTCTCTTTCTATTTGCCGTCGCCGGGCTTTCGAGCATAGTTCCCGCGCTGCGGCTGGCGCGTCTCGATGCCGCTGAAACGCTGCGCGCAGAGTAAGCGGCGTCCCGTCCTCAACTCGGCTGCTCACCGCAACGGCAATTCCCAATGCAGGCGAACGGAATAGATTGACACCGGCCCCCTGTCCTGGTTATAGGCCGGATTCGCGACGTGTTGATAATCGAAACTGCCAAAAAAGCCCCTGAACAATTGTGCGCTGTAATAGCTCTCCCATGCGTACTCAGGGCCGTAATTCAGCCTCCCATCGCCAATGAGAAAGTCATGTCCTCCCATGGCCAGATATTCGGCATGCACCGCCGAGAGTCCTGCCACGGTCAGCGCCGTGGCAGCCGTATCATTCGGCCGATGCCATCGCCGGCCCGTCACCGACACTCCACCCGATGCAAGGCGATCGATGGCCGTGAATGCGAAACTCTCCGTTTTCCCGTCATTCCAGCCCAGGCGCGTGAAGAAGCCGACGTCTTTGGCAATCTCCTGCTCGGTATTGATTCCGAATCCATACTTCAGCGTGCCCGGGCGGCGCGTTGCTGTCACATCCGGAACGCCGCCGTTCTTCTCTGCAAGTTGAATCGCCTCGGCGTAAGTTCCGGCATCGGCATGATTCACATACTCGAGCAAGCGGATTGCGCCGGGATGTGTCCCGAACGTGTGCCGGTGTTCCTGTTCCACCACATCGCCCCGATCCTCGAGAATCCGCCTGTCGAAGCGCAAGCCGTTCGCAACGCGCGGCATTCCGCCGCTGCCGTAGCGGAGAGACCAATTCGCGGTATGAAATTCGTGCACCCATCCCCATGTGTATCCGCGCACGTCGGCTGGATAATCCCACGTCCCGGAATACATCGCGGACCAGCCCATAAACTGCGTGCGGGGATCGTGCGAATAACGATTGTTATCGAAGAAGTCGGTGAGGGTAAAGCGCCCCACCGCAATCGTATACCGCGTTTCCGGTCGCTCGCCCGCTAGCTGGTTCTCTTCGCTTTCGAAAGACTCCTTCTTCGGCCCGAAGCCGAAATCGTGCGAGATGTAAAGGCGCGCGATATAAGGTTTCGGGGTTGCGGAGGCAACGCGAGGCAGTTCCCCGTTCGAGGAGTTTGCCAGCCCATTCACTCCGCTGAATCCCCGGCCGCCCGCGATCTCGGGGTCGAAATAGAATTGTGTGTTTTGGTCCAGGCGAAAACCCAAAAACAGGGTTGTCGTCAGAGACACATCGCGCTCCGGATAGTTCTGCAGGCTGAACTCATCCGCGTAGGGAGAGCGGAAGGTGCCGTGGTACTGCCCGATCGATGTGGCCTGCCAGAAAAGATTCCAGCGTTGATTCTCGACAGCGGCTTCGGGTGTTTTGTTTTCTTTTTGGCGGGGAATCTCGCCACCGAGCGGCGGAGCGTTTTCGGCCGGTTTCTGTTCCTGTGACGGTTCCTGCGACGGTTTTTGTGACTCGACCTGTGCTGAAACCGCCATGGGCAGCAGTATCGCCCAAAGAAAAAGAAGTCTCGCCAATCTGGATTTAGGATGGCATGCTTGCACGCTTATGCAAGTGAAAATCCGGTTACGGGAAGTTCACGTAGTGCCCATCGGCCGGAGAACGCCAACAGAGACGCGAGCGTAAGCAAGCGAAGGCATCACGTCTTCTTTTTTGCAACTTGGTACTACCGGCCGCCGGATTGCAGTTCAGAGTTTTGCAACGGCATCCTCGTCTTCGCAACAGCAGCCCGCCCAAAAGCCACTCCCTTTAGCATCCCAAGGGAAACAATCTGATATACTCCTTTGCGGATGCCAATGGTGACCGATGGCGGCAAATAAAACCGAGGTCCTTCAGGGAACGTTAGACCTGATGGTGTTGAAAACGCTGGATGCCCTCGGCCCTCTGCACGGCTACGGCATATCCAGACGAATTGAGCAACTGAGTGAGGAAATGCTTCAGCTCAATGAAGGTACGGTTTACGCCTCATTGCTGCGCCTCACGCAAAAGCGATGGATCTCTTCCGAATGGGGCGCTTCAGAGAACAACCGCAAAGCAAAATATTATGCAATCACGAAGGGCGGCAAGAAGCAGCTTTTGCGAGAGACCGAACAATGGAAGCGCATCTCTTTCGTAATCGGGAGGGTGCTGCAACTGAGAGGCGGGCGCTAATCTGTGCCGTCCGGCTTGCAAGTTCTGCTCTCCAGGGTCGCAGCCCTTTTTCGGCAGCGGCGCGCCGATGAGGATCTCGACCTTGAAATGCAGCAGCATCTGGCGATGCTCGCTGAGCGTTATTTGACTCAGGGCTTGAGTGCCGAAGAAGCGTGGCGTGCAGCGCGGCAGCAGTTTGGCGCAGTTACACAAACGAAAGAAGCTATTCGCGAACACCGTGGGTTTCCGTGGATCGCAGAGCTTCTGCAAGACGGAAAATATGCGTTGCGGCAACTCCGTAACGCTATTGGGTTCACAATCGTAGCCGTTTCCGTCCTTGCCTTGGGCGTCGGTGCCAACACCGCGATATTCAGCGTAATCGACGCCGTCTTGTTACGGCCTTTGCCTTATCCAGAGGCGAATCGTCTGGTATGGATAGGCGAAACACTAAAAGGAAATTCAACGGATCAAGTTACCTTAACGCCGGATTTCCTTGAATGGCGAGAGCAAAACCGCGTCTTCACCGGGATCGCCGCTTTCAACTTGTTCACGCGAACACTCACGAACGTTAGCGAGCCTTTGCAACTCCATACGGCAAAAGCTTCTGCCGCCCTTCTGCCGCTGCTGGAGGTCCAGCCCATTCTTGGCCGAAACTTTTCCCCGAGAGAAGACCGGAAGGGGAGCGATCAGGTTGCACTCATCTCCTATGAGTTGTGGCAACGGAACTTCGGCGGCAAGAAAGAAATCCTAGGGCAAGGACTCACATTGGACGATCGGTCGTATACGGTTATCGGAGTGCTGCCGCCGTCCTTCTATTTCCCTTCTCCGGCCTCGATTGATGTCGTGACCCCGTTGGGCAAGAACGAGGAAACGGAAATGAAGCGCAGCGGTGCCATGACTATTGTTCACGATGTCATTGCCCGGTTGAAACCCGGCGTAACGTTGAACCAGGCTCGTGCGCAAATGGGAGACAATCGAATCTCACATCGCGCCGCCAACGTTTATGTCGGGCCTCCAGATGACGGTTGCAGTTGTCTCACTGCAGTCGCGGTTTGTGGGAAGCTTGCGTAGCTCGCTGTTTGTTTTGCTATGCGCGGTTGGCTTTTTACTGCTGATGGGCTGTGCAAACCTTTCCAATCTGTTGCTAAGTAGAGCCATTATGAGACAGCGGGAAATGGCTATCCGTTCGTCTCTTGGCGCTTCCCGCTTGCGCTTAATTAAGCAGCTCATCGGCGAAAGCGTATTACTCGCATTCCTGGGTTGCGCGGCTGGGCTCATTCTGGCGCTCTGCGTGCGCGGCTTGCTTCTGCACCTCATTCCGCGGAACATTCCGGGGCTCACAGCGCTCACGCTCGATTGGCGTGTTCTCACATTCGCGTTGGTGAGTGCCTGCCTGAGCGCATTGGTCTTCGGACTAGGGCCTGCCCTGCTTAGCTCGGCGGCTCCCATGGCTCAGTCTCTTGCAACGGAGGGTCGGTACCTCTTCGCCGGCACTCGTCGGCAATTCTGGCTGAACGCACTCGCGTCCGTGCAAATTGCGATTGCAATCGTTCTGTTGTGCGGCGGCGGACTCATGTTACGGAGCTTCTGGAACTTGAGATATCGAGACCTCGGATTCCGGAGCGGACATCTTTTAACCGCACAACTCCATCTCGGCGAAGCAAGCTACGCCGACAGTTCTGCGCAAATAGTCTTTCTGAACAAGTTCCTGGAAAGTCTTAGCGAAATGCCCGGGGTGGAAGCTGTTGCAATAGGCAACTTGCCTCCCGGTGAAGGCCACGCGACCAACGGTTTCGGTATCGAGGGACGCGCGCCAAAACCGGAAGGTCGAAAACCGGTTGCCGAACAGTACGCTATCAGTCCGGCTTACCTTCGTGTGCTTCAAATCCCGGTTTTGCGAGGCCGCGGCATTTCCGAAGACGATCGGGCGGGAACACTCTTCGTCGCCCTGGTTAGCGAGACGTTCGCGCGCCGCAATTTTCCCGGTCAAGATCCCCTCGGCAGAAGGCTGCGGCCGGAAAGAACCGCGCCATGGAGCACAATCGTGGGCGTCGTAGCCGATGTCAAGACTGCCGGTCTAACCTCTTCCCCGGAATCGGTTATTTATTTCCCATATGCACAAGTGGGCGCGATCGATAGTGACGTAGGCGTTCTGCTTCGCACGGCCTTCAATCCTGCCTATGTTGGGCCGGAACTCCGAAGACGAGTCGCTCAGTTGGATCTGCAGCAACCCATCACGGACATACAAACCATGGATCGGCGCTTGAATGAGTCGGCTGCCAAGCCTCGCCTCGCGGCGATTCTCTTGGCATTCTTCGCCGCGCTTGGCCTGGTATTGGCGGCTGTGGGACTCTACGGAGTAATGTCGCTGCTCGTGCGCGGAAAGTTCCGAGACATCGGGATTCGTCTGGCAATCGGAGCACAACCTCGCGATGTGCGGCGCATGGTCCTCATGCAGAGTCTCCAGATTATGGTTGCGGGGGTTGCGGGAGGAATCTGCTGTGCGCTCCTTCTCAGTCGCCTGATGCAAAGCCTTCTGTACGGCATCTCGTCGTCCGATCCGCTCACCTTGGGTATCGTGGTCGCACTCCTCTCGCTAGTCGGACTAGCTGCTTCTTATCTCCCGGCGCGCCAAGCTTCGCGAATCGACCCCATGACAACTCTTCGGGTTCAGTGATCCGCCTTCCCGCTCCCGGAAAATGCCAACCGCTTGGCCCAAACTCCACCATCCGGCACGTTGATAAAAGTCGTACCGCTCGATTTCCGATTCGCAATTGGCTGAAAAATGTTGGAATGTTTGTGCAGGTGCCTCGGCCACGTGATAGACGTTTCTCAAATCGCCAATCGAATTGATAATGCAATACCTTTTCGCAACGCGAGAATCACCGCAAAACCAGCAACCACACTTGTTCGCAAAACCGCTCATTTGCGCAATCCCAGATGGGCCGCTTTCAGACTGCCGCTCATCTCTCCATACTTCCTACAAGCGGACTTGTGGGTCCCGTATGTGGCTTACACTTTCCGAGTTGCCGACAGCAGAGGATAAACTTAGAAAGTAAACACTGGGCCGTGGATCGCGAGTGATGATTCTAAGTGTCCCGATTGCGCCAGGCACAGGAGATTATTATCCGCCTCCATTTGCCATCTCAACGCGAGCTCCGATAGCGCAGTTCCGGGGCTGATCGGAGCGGCTGTAGATCGTATAAAATCGGAAAGAAATCGAAGAGTTACTGCAGCTCCTCAGCTTGCGAAGCAGTTGTCGATGACCCGGCATTTACTCTGGCATCTCGATGAGGCGGCGTCCGCCCAGCGAGGTGCGGAACCCATAGATCGACAGCAGGCCGATGAGAATCAAAGGAACGAAGGTAGTCGGCGCATACCACTTGGAGAAGTCGAGCGTATGCGGCAGCGCCAGTATTCTCTCGATTGCGAATGCAAAGATGGCTGCGATGAGGCCGTAGCGCAGCATCGCGAGGATTAGAATCGCATAGGCAGCCACGCTGACGGCCGTGCTAACCGGCCCTAGCCCTTGTGGCGCGATGAGAAAGACGCCAATGATTCCCAGTGTGGCTAAGGCTGCAAGCCACTCTTTCCGCAGCCAACGCGCATTAGGAAGAGCACGAAAAACGTCCCCACCATACCGAAGAGGGAATCAGAAAAATCGAACAGGACAGTGCCGATGATTGAACCTACTCCTGCGAGCGCAAACAAATCGGGGAAGTCGGGAGAAGAGGCGGGGTCGCGCGATGCAAATCGGAGGAGGTCCAAAAGGGCAAGCACGGCGCCGATTCCCGCGGAGTACAGCAAATCACGGCCAACCAGTGCGTCGCGCCAGCCCTTCACGGTATATCGACTCCAGGAAATCAGGGTATGAGGCCAGGTCCTGCGGACCCATGGTTCGAGCGCGAGGTACTCTATCCATACAATTGCAGCATCACTGGCTGACTTCCCCAGGACGACCTTCCAAAATGTGTTGATCTCTGCCAGAGAACCCACGTGATGAGCATGAAAGAAATCGCTCACCGCGATTCCGAACCAGCACAGGGCGGCTAGTTTTGTCGCGCCGGGCAGGTCTGTCTTCCGCGCCCGGAAATTCAGCCATCCCAACATGCATGCGGTAGCGAGTACGATGTATTCAGCCGCGGCATAAGCACCTTGTCCAGGACGCGGCGGCGATCCGCCGCGATCCGGCACGGTCCACGATCCGACGATGTAGAACGATATCGGACGGCCGCGCCAAGCGGCTGCTTCGACGCGTAGCGAGCCCGCGTCCAAGCTGCGCGCTGATCCCAACTGGCGGGCGGCGTCCACTGCGCCACGGCCGGCTGGAAACGCCCCATATCGCGGCCAGCGGCGTGAAACAGGCGTTTCCAATCGAATGATGCGGGCGTTCCCGCCGTCTCGACCTGCGGAGGAACCACCTCAAGCTGCCGCAGCTTGCCGTCGGGACTTAGTCGCAGCCGGATCATCCGGGGCCGTTCCGATGGTGGATTCGTGTAACTCATGGCTACGTTAAATCCCCGATCGGCTGGAGCTGGCGAAGGGCTCTCGCGGTACCAATACATAATCAGCGGCGGTTCTCCTGTGGCCGGGTTCTTCCAACGCGCAGCGGCTTCATTCGGGTGCCGGGCAAGTTAGTCTTCATACGAGGTGTTGTACTCAAATCCCCAAACACGATCCACCGGGCGTGCCGTGTAGCCCAGACTTTCCAACAGCACGCGCGCTTCGTGCGCCAGCGCCTCCGGAGCAGTGTCGAGGTGCACGGCTTCGGTGATCTGGTGGAATGGCGCAATCAACGCTGTTGCGGCAAAACCAACCAGCGCTGCCGCCAGCCACGCCGATGCCACTTTAGGATGCAGCCCCTCGGTCTCTCCCGCGGCCGCGATCAGTTCCGGCGAAGGCGTTTCGCCTGCCGCCAGCGCCGCCGCCAGCGGGTCCGCGCCCGGCAATGCGGCTGCTATCGCAAGCGCCGAAGAAGGCCGATCCTTTGGGTCCGGTGCGAGGCAGCGTAGAATCACGCGTGCGACGGCCGGGTCCAGCCCAGTAACCAGGCTGGTGAGCCGCACCGGGGCTCCACGCCGCTGCGTGTCTATCAGCTCGGCGGTCGTTCGCGCCTCGAACGGCCGTTTGCCACTCAACAGCTCATAAAGCACCACCCCGAGCGCGTACAGATCGCTCTTACTGCTGACCTGCGTTCCCGCCAGTTGCTCCGGTGACATGTAGGCCGGCGTTCCGCTGCTCACGTCTCCCTGCAATTGATCGCTGAGCCCGGCAAGCCCGAAGTCCATGATGATCACCTGCCCGCGCTTGTTGATCATGATGTTAGCCGGTTTCAGGTCACGGTGAAGCACCCTGCGTTCGTGTGCGGCGGTCAAGCCGGCGCAGAGCTTGCACGCAATCTCGATAACCTTATCAACTGGCAATCGCCCGATGCGGTGCAGCAGCGACGCCAGATCCTCACCGTCCACGAACTCCATCGAGATAAAGTGCAGCCCTTCGACTTGTCCTATGTCGTATACCCGGCAGACATTCGGGTGAGTCACCTGCCGCGCAATTCGTACCTCGTTGTAAAAGCGCGCCAGTGCCGGGTCGTCGCGGGCCAATAGGTCGGGCAGACACTTCAGCGCTACCGTTTGACCGAGGCTCAGGTCTTGGAGCGATATACCTCCCCCATGCCACCTCGGCCAAGGAGACCGGAAATGCGGTAGCGTCCCGCCAGGACCGTGCCTGGGATAAACTGGCCCTCCTCGATAGGCAATGGCGGAACGAGCTGGCTTGCTCTGGCGGGAGTCACCTCAGCGGTGATCAGCGCCGTTTCGGCCGGGGTCAACTCGAGAGGCGCGGCGCACCAGGAACAAAATCGTCCACTTGTGCTTTGCCTCTTGCATGCCGGACACTCAATAGACATCGACCGAGCTTCATTTTGGCAGAGAGGCCGCCGTCAACACAAACGTTGGCGACATCGCGAACGCTGCTGCGGCGATTGCTTATCACGTACATCGGTGTGCTCGCGTCATTGCCGGTCAAGCACTGTCGGCCGACGAAGGGAACTGTGTAGCGGAATGTGAGCGAGAGTCAACTGCTTACATAGAGCCTCCCTTGTCGGGAAGGGGTTTTTACGATCCGGGAGCTCTCTCGGTTCCATCTAGCCGTATAAAGCGCTAGCCGCCGAGATGCCGGGCTTTTGCCTCGACTCCCTGGATAGGTCCCGATAAACGCGCATTCGCGCATTCCAGATGATACGGGGACTTCTCGGTAGTAATTCTCGCGACGAGTCGAATGGTGTGGAAGATATAATTTCTCGATGTTATGCCGTCATTGACTCCGGGGGGAAAGCTCGATGAATACGAAATCATCAGCTTGCTCGGGCGCGGCGGAATGGGCGAGGTCTATCGTGCTCGCGATCCCCAATTAAAACGAGAAGTGGCGGTCAAAGTTCTTCCGGCGCTTGCGTCGGACGGTCCCGATCGTTTACGCCGCTTCGAAAGGGAGGCTCAGGCTCTCGCTGGTCTTAGCCATCCGAATATCCTTGTCATTCATCGTTTCGGATTCTTCGAAGGCACTCCCTATCTTGTTTCCGAACTGCTGGACGGGATTACTTTGCGTTTGCGACTGGAGCAAGGACCGTTGCCAATACGCGAAGCGGTCCGCCATGGAGTGCAGATTGCAAAAGGCATGGCAGCCGCACACGAAGCAGGTGTTGTCCATCGAGACCTGAAGCCCGAGAACATCTTTATCCTCCGTAGTGGCGAAATCAAAATCTTGGATTTCGGCCTGGCGAAAGTTTCCGAGTTTGCGAGCGGGACCAACAGATCAACCGCGAGTCTCGTCACAGAGCCCGGTTTCGTCATGGGAACGGCCGCCTACATGTCTCCCGAGCAGGCGCGCGGTAATGCAGTGGATCAGCGCACTGACATCTTCGCGTTTGGGGCGGTTTTCTACGAGATGCTCTCCGGCACGCAAGCCTTTCAACGGGACACCATGGCAGATACGCTCAGCGCGATTCTCAGCGAAATTCCGGTCTCGGTCTCCGATATTGTTCCGAATGTTTCCAGCAGCCTCCAGCGCATCACTGATCGCTGCCTTGAAAAAAGCCTGGAGCGCCGCTTCCAGTCTGCCGCTGATCTGGTATTCGCGTTGGAAAGCTTGGGAGATTCGGATATTTCTTCAGTCGCACTGAAGCCGGCGTCTCGCTATTCCGATCGCCGAAGCTTGCGACGATGGACTTGGCCTGCGGGCATCATGGCAGCGGCTCTGGCCGGTTTCCTCATTTATTGGCTGAACGTGCACAGCGGCCGTACGAACTCGATTCGGATTTCCGCGTATATTCCGATTACGCACAACGGGCATGCGGGTGTAGTCCGAGGCACGGACGGAAGCAGACTCTATTTGGATCCCATCACCGGCAACTTCGATGTCAGACAAGTATCCACGTCGGGCGGCGAGATTGCCTCCGTCAAGCTTCCCTTAGAAAACCCGGTTGTTATGGACGTTTCGCCAGACGGGTCGAGGCTGCTTGTCGCTTCTTTCAAAGGCGGCAGTCGAACATTGCACGATCTGTGGAGTGCGCAAATATTGGGAGGCGCTGTTCGATATCTTGCTCGGGGAGCGGAGGCCGCGTGGTCTCCCGACGGAAATTCTATTGCGTATTCATCGGCTGACGGGAACCTGTACATTATGCGAAGCGACGGAACGCAGACTCGCAAACTGGCGTCTCTGGGCGGCGTCGCCAGTTTCATCCGATGGTCACCGGACGGCAGTAATATTCGCTTTTCTAAACAGGGTGCGCTGTGGGACATGAGGTCGAGCGGCTCCAATCCTCGGCTACTGCTTCCGGCTTCGAAGGCACGGCAGTGCTGCGGTGCGTGGACGCCGGATGGAAAGTATTTTATTTTCATTTCGCGCGGCCAGATTTGGGCTTTAGACGAGGGTCATCACTGGTGGCGCCGTACGGGCAACGAGCCGGTTCAACTCACTTCTGGACCTATTCAGTGGGGTCCGCCGATAGCGAGCAGGGACGGCAAGAACATCTTTGCCGATGGTTACACCCTGCACGGAGAACTGGTAAGATTTGACCCGCTCACGAAGCAGCTTCAGCCGTTCCTGGGCGGAATGTCTGCAGACAGGATTGCGTTCTCCAAAGATGGTCAAAGCATGGTGTACGTCTCGTATCCCGAAGGAATTATGTGGAAAGCGAACCGTGACGGAAGCGGGCGCGTGCAGTTAACCGATGCTCCCGTGAAGCCGGCGGCGCCTAACTGGTCTCCGGACGGCGCAGAAATTCTCTTTGAAGATACGTCGACGGACCCGGTGCAAGCATATGTCGTTTCCTCAAAGGGAGGAAGTTCAAGGCGACTGATTCCGCAGGACACCGGTTCGCAAACGGATATGAATTGGTCCCCAGACGGGAGAAAGGCGGTTTATTCCACAAGCCCCAGAGGAGGTGGCGACGCAGGTAGCGTCATCAGAGTGGTGGACCTGGAGAGTGGCCGCGTATCGACCATTCCTGAATCGGCTGGATTGTTCTCGCCGCGATGGTCGCCGGACGGATCGATGATTCTAGCAGTACGAGCGAATTCGATGGGCGCCACAACCTTCGACTTCCGGTCGCAGCGTTGGTCCAGGTTATACGATCGAACGGTTGCTTACCCGAAATGGTCAAAGAACGGCGACTTCATTTATTTTTTCGATTTCCGCGACGAAATGGGAGTATTTAGAGTTCGTTTGCGTGATAGAGCTGTCGAACGGGTTGTCGATTTAAATAATTTCCCGTACACGGGGAACGACGGTATGTGGATGGGCCTTGATCCTACCGATGCTCCGCTGCTGGTTCGTGATGAAGGTACGGACGACATCTATTCATTGGCTATGGAACGAAATTAGAAAACACTATCGACAAGGCGGACGCGGATTAGTACCGTGAAAACGCGCTTCTCGGAAGTTGGGTCTCCTCAGCCCCAGGGCGTTAGCGTACGATTTGACGTCTGGTGTAGTGACCCGCATTTCAACGATCGCGATACGGAGTTATCGCCACGAGTGGCCCTTGTGAACGGAACATTCGCCTGCGATTTTTGCGGCCGGGCGAGGGACACGAAATATGCAAACCCACGGGAAACGGCCCCACCCGAAGTGTTTGGGACTGCACAACAGTATCCGGTCGAAGGATCCATGGGGTCCAATTTTCATTCGTTCATCGGCTCCAATATCGAGCTTGATTTCGGCGGCAAAAAATAAACTTGCACGCGCTGATCCCATGATGCAAATGAATTTTCAAATCTTTCAAACGGCAATCCGCGATCGGCTCGGTGTAGACCGTCCCATGGCGGGCACTTTCGCGCTTTCTTGGGGCGCTTGCGATATGAGTAAGTGTCCGTTCTTCACACCACCAGCCAAAGCACCATCGATATCTGATAATATGTCGTGCGAGGACATGTCGTGGACGGAAATATCAGACGCAAATCGAAGCCGCTTTCTGAGCCGGTCTTCCTGATTTTGGCGAGTTTAGCGGGTCGGCCTCGTCACGGGTACGCTCTGCTGAAGGATGTCGAAACTCTAAGCGGCCAACAGGTCCGACTCAGCACCGGTACATTGTATGGAGCAATTCATCGGCTTCTGGACGATGGCTGGATCGAGCGTTTTGAGCAGCAGGATGTCTCTCGCGACAAACAGGCTTACCGTCTTACACGCACGGGGCGCATGCATCTTCAGCTTGAGTTGGGCCGCCTGAAGCAAATCACCAAAGCTGCTTTGGTTCGTCTTCGCGCCAGTGAGGCATGCGATGAAACATCTTTTTCGAATTTTGCTGCGCCTCTACCCGAAGAACTTTCGGTGCCTCTTTTCTCAGGAAATGTTGGCGACCTTCGAACACCTTCAAAGCGAAACAGTAAACCGCGGCTCAATCCGGCGAATTCAGTTCATGATTCGCGAGGTAGCAGGGTTACTCGTCGGCATCTGCACGGAACAAATGCGATTTGAACACCGCCGCCTAAACAGGTTGGCGGCATCAACTTGCGCGTTTTCTTTAACTGACATTTCAAATCTGAGCGAAGTTGCAGAAGCAGAGCAGTGCATCCGTTTTCATCTCTCGCAGACAGTCGATTGCATTGCGAATCACAGATTCGAAGGGGCGCGTTTCCACGCCTTCGAGGAGGATCGGGCACGTGAGAGGTTACGGTTACTTCACGCACTCAGTCGCGCCGGCGCAAACGGGGGCGAGCTGTGAGCGCACCCGTAATTTCCCCTTTGGATCCTCGGCGTACCGCAGTCTTGAGTCTCGACATCCAGACGGCTCTAGTGGCGATCTATGCGAAGAATTCAGCCGAGTTTCTGCCAACAGTGGCTTCAGTTCTCGCGCATAGCCGAAAGGTGGGCGCCGGCCTTTTGCACGTCCGGGTGGGATTCCGTCCAGGATTTCCGGAAGTTAGCGAACGAAACTCTTTCCTTGCGAAGATGAAAGCGAATCCCCAACACAGGCAGATTTTTGAGGGCGCTTTGGGAGCAATACACGATGCCGTCGCGCCCCAGGCGGAGGAAGTCGTCATCACAAAGCACCGCGTCAGTGCCTTTCAGGGTACCGATTTGAGTCTTGTTCTGCGGTCCAAGGAGATCGACACTCTCGTGTTATTCGGAATTGCGACGAGTGGAGTGGTTCTTTCTACCGCACTCGAAGCAATGGATCTCGATTACCACATCTTTGTGGTCAGGGACTGCTGTGCCGATTTGGACCTGGATTTACATTCGTGCGTTCTTGATAAGCTTCTTTCGCCAAGAACCACAGTGCTCACAGCGGCCGAATTGATCGACACTCTGAAGTGAAACGCACGACTGGCGCTCTACCCTGCGGTAAGCTTCATCGCGGACAACTCCCTCTCAACGCCTTCCGCAAACCGTTGACAAAAATCGTATCGCTCGATTTCCCGCCTTTTCAATAACTTGCGTTCCGTCATTTTGGGAATGCCACCGTCCCTCGCGCGATTCTCGCGCCAGGAGCACCATCATGTCCAAACGTAATCGCAACCGCAATCCCTGGTCTCGCGCGGCCGCCCCGGCCGCAAAGGAAGTTTCCGCGCCCCAGCTCGCTGCTAACCGAGCCAACGCCCAGTTGTCGTCCGGTCCGGTGTCACCCGCCGGTAAGGCGAAGTCGTCCATGAACGCCGTCAAGACCGGGCTCACCGGCCACACCGTTCTGCTGCCCACCGACGACGTCAACGAATACGCCGCCTTCCTTGCGGGTTATCGGCATGATTTCTCTCCCGTCGGTCAGGCCGAATCCGAGCTCGTCCACGCTATAGCCGACGCCGATTGGCGTCTTCGCCGTGTCCGCGCACTCGAATTTGCACTCTATGCCAAGGGTCACGCCGAATTCGAGGAACTCTTCACCGAATACGCCGAAGAAGTCCGCTACAGCCTCATTCAGTTGCATACCCATACCACGTATGAGAAGGATTTTCGCAACCTTCACCTCCAGGAAAATCGGCTGCACCGCCGCCGCGAGAAGGACATGGCCGAACTGCGCCGCTTGCAGAACGATCGCAGTGCAAGGCAGTCGGAGCCAGAAGATTTTAGTGACCTCGATGGACTCTTGGCTGCGACGCCGGGTGCGCCGCAAGTTCATGCACAGTCGCCGTTTACCGATAATGGCTTCGATTTTTCAACTTCGCTCGAACCGGTTGTCGAACCGCGCTCGCCTGCTGCTTAATGCGCGATTCCGGCCAGGTCCGGCTTCTCAGGCAGTGTCGCAACGGTACCCCAGAAATCGAAACACACTTTGATGAAATGCAGGAAGTGATGCAGATCGTCGGGCTTACGGATATAGCAGCTAGCGTGCAACTCGTACGCCTTGCGAACCTCTCTGGGATCTTCGGAACCAGACACAACCACCACCGGCGTAGCCAACAGACGAGGATTGTTCTTGATCTCTTCCAGTACTTCCAGCCCAGACTTCTTGGGCAGATGCAGATCGAGGAAGACAACGTCCGGGTAAGGGTGATTTGCATACTGGCCTTTGTGCCGAAGACAGTCGAGAGCCTCATCGCCGTCCGGTACGGAGGTAACGGCTTTGGTGAGACCAGCTTCCCGGAACGCTTCCTTGGTCAAGCGCGCCGCCGCGGGGTCATTTTCGATAATGAGGACGTCCAACTGTCCCTTATCCGTGCGGCCGTGCGGCCGATGTAGTGGTGTCATACCGATATCTCCGCTCGGACTAGCTTATCAGCGAATGAACCGCGAGGTCGTGCAGGCCCCTCACCCGGCAAATCATCGGGTTCTCCGGTAAATATTTCAGTGACTTTTGCCGCTGATCCCGTTTTCACCAGGCGTCTTTCGTGGTTTCCTACGTATGGCTAGTAAGTTGCACAGCGCACCTAGGAGGAATTCGTATATGAAGCAATTATTGTTCGCTGCCACCTTGGCAGGCGCACTCTGGATGTTCCCCATGACGTCAAGTGCCCAAGATCATGATCAGAACCATGAAAACAAGACCTACTACGACTCTGCCCACAAGGACCATCACGAGTGGAATGACAACGAAAACACCGCTTGGGGTCGTTATCGCGACGAGCATCATATCAAGCAGTCCGATTTTGCAAAGGCGAGTAAACGGGATCAGCAGAACTATTGGAATTGGCGGCACGAACATCCAGACAGCCACTAGTCTTCGCGCCACGAAAACCGGGCGTCGGTAGGCTTCTTCTGAGTTGTGCAGTCCATATCTGTGAACTCAGTCCTTGTGAATCTCTGGCGCGCCCGCGTTTTCCTGCTTTCTCCAGCCCGAGCGGGCGGTCCGCGTTATGAAATGCTCCTGCGGTCCCAAGCGCAATTCGACTTGGCTGTGAGGCTTCGGGAAGCGGGCGCTCGCATCGGCGAAATCTACTCTTTTATCAGCGGCCTGTACTTTCGCGGCAAGATGGTCTACTCGGAAGCCTTTGCCGCCGCTCCACCTGGAATCCCTCCTGCGCTAGTGATCGTTCCCGGGGCAGGTTTAGTCACTCCCGACACAGTGGTCACAGTGGAACAGCTTCGGGAGATAGCGGAAATCCCGGTCGACGAATCGAATCCGGCATACCGCGACCCGCTGTTGGCCGCGGCAACATTGCTTAACGAGCACAGCGGCCCGGACTGCTTGCTGGTGCTGCTGGGAAGCATCGCGAGTGGCAAGTACACCGCGCCGCTCATAGATGTGTTTGGGGACCGGCTCGTGTTTCCGGCCGATTTCGTCGGGCGTGGCGACATGAGCCGAGGCGGACTGATGTTGCGCTGCGCACGATCGAATGCCGAGTTATCGTATGTGCCGGTGCACGGAGCGGTACGGCACGGCGCCCGGCCTCCGAAATTGGAGCCATGGCGGAAGCGGTAATCCTCGTCGGACTGCAAGGGTCGGGCAAGACAACATACTTCAACAAACACTTCGCTGCGACTCACAAGCACATCAGCCGCGATGTTCAGCAGACCGTTGGCAGAGAGCTGGCGCTCTTTCGCGAGTGCCTGAATTCCTCTCACTCGCTCGTACTCGACGACACGAATGCCACGTCGGCGGTGCGCGCCCGCTATGTTCGCGAGGCGAAGGAAGCCGGCTTCCGAGTCGTCGCCTATTTCTTCCACACGCCGGTCCGAACCGCCATCGGGCGTAACAACCACCGCAAGGACAAAAAGCCGATTCCGGTCCCTGCTATCCTGCGCGCCGCAAAAGGTCTGCAACCTCCATCTTTGGACGAAGGCTTCGACGAGATTCGCATCATCACGCCGGAGCCGGACGCCGCAAAGCAAGCCTAACGTCGAACTCTTCCGCCTGCTTGCAAATGATCGTCTCTCATCACTCTTTCGATCGCTTCCACGACTCCCGCGCCGCGCTCACCCTCGGTTACCAGGTCGGCGATCTCGATTAGCTCGGGCACGGCATTCGCGACCGCCACGGAAAGCCCGCACGCCGTCATGAATGCGCGGTCGTTCTCTCCATCTCCGATTCCAACCACGTTATCCAGCGGAATGCCTAGTTCCTGGAGCGCCCAGTTGAGCCCCGTCAGCTTGTCTACGCCCGATGGAAGAATCATGATCGCGTCTTTATTGAAGATGATGTGAAGATCCAAACCGGACTCACGGATGGCTTCGGCAGCCTCCCGCTCGTAGGATCGCGGTGTCGCGACGATCGCGTCTCCAACACTCACTGGCGCCCCTTTCTTCCGAAGGCTATCTGCAAAACGCTCCGGCGGCCTATGAGCAAGAATCCGTTTCTGGTCGGTGAATGGATCGTAAAGCACGGCTCCGTTGTCCACCACGGCAAGGGCACAGAGGTCCATCCGCGTGAAGACCGATTTCAGATCGTCTAACGCTCTTCCGGTAACCAGAATCAGTTTCCTTCCGGAGTGATTCAGCCATTCGAGCGCGTCGATGGTTGCGCCATCGACGCTGCCAAACCGAGCAAGCGTGCCATCGTAATCTGACGCGAGGGCTAAGTATCGCAATCGTCCTCCTTCACTCGTGCGGAATGGCTTGCTTCTGTCGCGGGCTCGTGGCTCTCCTTTGATATGCTTCCTACCTGACAAAGTACGGCGCTACTCGGCACATCGATAGGAGGCACCAATGTCGAACCAGAACAAAAGCGGATTAAGTCGCCGCGGGCTTCTGAGGAGCTCAGCGGGACTGTTCGGCGGAGCGCTGATAGGCACGGCTGCGAAAGCCGGCCCGAAACCGCCCATCCAGAACGTAAACACGAATTCGAGTCCCTCAAAGCTGAAGATAACCGACCTTCGCATCGCAACCATCAAGAAACCGGGGCCAAGCCCTTGCACCATCGTTCGCCTCGATACCAATCAAGGCGTTTACGGTCTCGGCGAAGTACGTGACCTCGCGAGCTCGACGTATGCGTTGTTCTTGAAGAGTCGCGTCCTCGGTGAGAACCCGCTGAACATCACCTTCATCTTCGAGAAAATTAAGCAATTCGGCGGTGACTCGCGTCAGGCCGGCGGAGTTGTTGCCATCGAAGAGGCTTGTTGGGACATCGCAGGCAAAGTCTACGGCGTGCCGATCTATCAGATGCTGGGCGGCAAGTTCCGCGACAAGATCCGCATCTATGCGGACACCGAAGAATCCAAAGATCCCAAAGAATACGCCAGACGCATGAAGGCTCGAAAAGAAGAGATGGGCATCACTTGGCTCAAGATGGACCTGGGCATCAATCTCATCGACGACAAGCCAAACACAGTAACGCGCCCTTCTGGGCAGAGCCCTTGGGAGAACCAGTGGCTGCCGCATCCTTTCATGGCGAACGAGGTAACCGACAAAGGGATCGCCCTGCTTGTCGAGTATGTTGCCGCAATTCGCGAAGCCGTCGGAATGGAGATCCCGCTTTCAATGGATCACCTGGGCCATCTCGGGGTGAACTCCATCATCCGGCTCGGCAAAGCTTACGAACCATACAATCTCGAATGGATGGAAGACGTGGTGCCTTGGCAATACACCGAGCTCCTGCAGCGCATCACGAATGAGAGTCCCACGCCCATCCTGACGGGCGAAGACATCTACCTGAAGCCTAGCTTCGAAAAACTGTGCAGAGCGCATGCGGTAAGCAAGATTCACCCGGACATCTCAACATCCGGCGGCATTCTCGAGACCCACAACATCGGCAACATGGCGATGGAGTATGGTGTGCCGATGGCGATGCACTACGCCGGCACGCCCGTCGGCGCGTATGCAAGCGTTCATTGTGCCGCGGCGACGGAAAACTTCCTGGCCTGCGAGAATCATTCTCTCGACGTGCCGTGGTGGCAGGATATGGTCGAAGGCGTTCCGAAGCCAATCATCAACCGCGGGTTCATCGAAGTTCCCGACAAGCCCGGCTTGGGCGTTACGCTCGTCGACGAAGTTGTGAAACAGCATCTTCTGCCCGGCACCGGTTACTTCGAACCTACGCCGCAGTGGGATAAAGAGCATTCCATCGATCGCCTTTGGAGCATGGCCCCGCGGAAAAGGATTAGCGCATGAACAAAACCATCTGCATCGCTCTGCTCGGCTGTGCCGCTCTGACGAGCTCAACAGCTTTCTCTCAGGTCAAGATGACGCATGAGCAGATGATGTTCTACACGGCCGATTGGAAAGGAGACCGTTTTCCCGACGGCCGCCCGAAACTCCCCGACGACTTGCTGAAGCGCGCTGTCGACATGTCCATCGAAGATGTCTGGGACTTCCTGCGCGAGAAGGGATATCAGAATCAGTTCGATGGTGAATGGCAAGCTCTTCACATCGAAAAGCCTTTCGCCGGCCGGGCGTTGACGGCGCAATACATGCCCTATCGCCCCGATATGGCCAAGTCGATTGCGGAGGAAGGCAAGCGAGAAGCTCGCGTTGGCTCGACCAATAGCTGGCCCATCGCCGAGTTGCAGGTGGGCGATGTCTATGTTGCCGATGGATTCGGCAAGATCGTCGAAGGAACGCTGATCGGCTCCAACCTCGGCAACGCAGTCGCCGCGCATACGCACACGGGTTTCGTGTTCAACGCCGGTATCCGCGACCAGGAAGAAAATCGCGAGATCCCGAATTTCAATGGCTTCTATCGTGGGTATGATCCTTCTGCCTGGGCGCAGATGGAGCTGACTTCCATCAACGCTCCCATTCGCATTGGACGCGCAGTCGTGTTGCCCGGAGATCTCGTGCTCGCTAAGACCGATGGCGTTCTGTTCATCCCCGCGGTTCTCGCCGAAGCCGCCGTGAGTGCCGCTGAATTCACCAATCTCAAGGATGCGTTTAATTTCGAGCTGAACCAGCAAGGGAAAAACGGCGCGCTCTTCGAAGGCGGTTGGACGGCTGCAAAGTACGATGCGTTTGGCAAATGGGTGCAAGCGCATCCCGACATGCTGAAGATGCCCCGCGCCGAATTTGACGCGATGCTTGCTGAAGCAACACAGCCGCGGCATCCGCGTCACGAATCCGGGCCACCGTCCGAGCCCTAGCAATCCGGATTCAAGGAGATCTGCTTCTATGTCAAAGAAATTTTCCGCCGCCATTGTGTTCGCGGTTGCGCTCCTCGTCTCGCACAACCCTGTTCGGGCGCAGGTAACCACCGGCACCATCTTGGGAGCGATTCATGACACGAGTGGCGCAGCCGTTGCCGGCGCGAACATTCAGATTACGGATCTCTCGAAGGGAACCACCACCACGTACCAGACCGATCAGGCCGGCGAATACAATGCTCCATTCCTGATCCCGGGCACCTATTCGGTGACCATAACGAAAGAAGGGTTCAAGCGAGCCTTCAGTCCGAGTGTCACTCTCGATGTCGATCAGAAGGCGCGCGTCGATATCACGCTCCAAGTCGGGCAGGTCAGTCAAACTCTCGAGGTCACCGCAACGGCGCCGCTTGTTCGTTCGGAAAGCGCAGAACTGGGTGAGGTTGTTGGCCAAAGACAGGTGCAGGACCTTCCCCTCAATGGAAGGAATTTCGCTCAGTTAGTCGATCTCGTCCCGGGAGTAACACCTGGACAGCCGGGCGAGAACCTTTCCGGCTCAAGTTCATTCAACCCCAGAGCCGCATCCGACTTCAACGCGCTTGGCAGCCAGGCGAACACCAACGCGTGGCTGGTCGACGGAATCGATGACAACGAGTGGACGTTCAACACCGTCATGGTTCAACCTTCCGTAGAATCGATTGCCGAGTTCAAAGTTCTGACGGGAACGTTCTCCGCCGAGTTCGGACGCGGAGCAGGCGTAGTTTCGGTTTCGACGCGCTCCGGTTCGAACGCCTTCCACGGTGAAGTCTTCGACTACCTGCGCAATAGCTATATGGACGCTCGCAACTACTTCAACCCGACGACTCAGAAGCAGCCGGAATACCGCCGCAATCAGTTTGGCGGCGCGCTCGGCGGCCGGATCATAAAAGACAAGCTGTTTTTCTTCGCCGATTACTACGGCCAGCGCTCCCTGAAAGGCATCGTCAACCTGAACAGCGTGCCCACTGCACAGGAGCGCGTGGGCAACTTCAGCAATTACACGAATACGGCCGGCAAGCTGATTACCATCTACGACCCGCTGTCAACTATTCAGCTTGCAAACGGAACTTACACGCGCACGCCGTTCCCGAACAACATAATCCCGGCCAACGAGATCAATCCGGTCGGCTTCAACGTTGCAAGCATCTATCCGCTTCCGCAGACCGCAGGCAGCTTCAACAACTTCGTATCGGCCGCCAATCAGGTTATCAACGACGACGGCGGCAATGGCCGCGTCGATTATCGGCTGAGCGATAAGGATTCGGCTTTCGCACGTTACAGCTTCGAACAATTCGTACAAACCGCTCCGAATCCCCTGGTGGGCGGATCGGGAACCTGCTGTCTCCCAACTCCCTCATTCGCCGCTTCGCAGTTCAACCTTGGTCCATACGTAGCGGGCATTCAGAACACGCGCCTCGCCGCTCAAGGGCTAGCATTCAACGAAACCCACTTGTTTAGCCCAACATTGCTAAACGAGTTTCGTACCGGCTACTCTCGTACCAACCCGTTCACCTTCCAATCCGATTACGGACACCCTTCTGCAACGTCGTTAGGCATACAGGGCATCAACGTGACTCAATTTGCATCGGGAATTCCGAATATCCAGATAGGCAGTTCCTGCGGTGCTGAGTTCACCTGTTTGCAAGGCGGTCAGGCGTTCTTACCGGCGCATCCCCGACAGACTAACATCCAGTTCGAAGACAATCTCTCGTGGACCAGGGGCACACACACGCTGAAATTCGGCTTCCGCTATATCCGCGAACTGTCATCGCCTTTCACAAACACAACCACCCGCGGGCAGTTCACGTTTAATGACAACTTCACCGACAACCCGCAGTCCCCAAGCGGCACGGGATCGGGTCTCGCCGCTCTGCTGTTCGGGTTTCCGAACAGTGGCAGCCGCAACTACCTGCAAACTCCTTACTACGTCACAAATGGCGAATGGGCCGGCTTCTTTCAAGACGATTGGAAAGTCAATCCACGGCTGACCTTAAATCTAGGTCTGCGCTACGACGTTTTTACTCCCGACACAGAAATCCGTAACCGCCTCGCGAACTTCAACTGGAGCACACTGGCTTACGTCTACGCGGACGTGAACGGCACATCCGCCACCGCCGGCGTTCAGACTCGCTACGGCGACCTCGGTCCGCGAATCGGATTTGCCTACGACTTGCTCGGCAACGGCAAAACCATCCTGCGCGGCGGATATGGAATCGTCTACTTCCCCGACCCGTTCTCCGCATCGGACGAGCTCGGCCAGCAGCCGCCCTTCACGGTCTCACAAACATTCAACGATCAGACGTATTACATCGGGTCGGCATATGGAAATTTCTGTACGCCGGGCAACTTGGCCGCCGGTTGTTTGCCGCAGATCAACAACCCGTTCCCGCAGGGCGTCACGACCTTATCGCCGAGCATCATGATGAATTCCGCAACTCTGAACGCCGCAGCTCCGGCGCTGATCGGTCACCAGATGTCCAACCTCACCCCGTACATGGAAAGCTATAGCTTAAATGTCGAGCGTCAGGTTACAGGTAGCTCAATGGCGGAAGTCGCCTATGCGGGCAGCCGGGGCATCCACCTGACCTACATCTATAACCCCGATGAGATTTTGCCCGGACCCGCAGGCGTGAACAGCGCGCCTTCCATTCAGTCCCGGCGAATTATTCAGCCGCTCAACAATATTTCAACCTGGGTGCAGGCGGATGAACGAAACATGTCGAACTACAACAGCCTGCAAGCCAAGTTCACTCAGCGCTACTCCAGCGGATTCACCGCACTCGTCGGCTACACGTATAGCCGCTCTATGGATTACGGCGGCTCTGCCGCAAGCGGCGGCGGTGCCGTAGGCAACCCGCAAACAATCACGAATCTGAAGGCCGGCTATGGGCCTTCGGGTTTCGACCAGATGCACCGTCTCGTCGGCAGCTTCACTTATGAGTTGCCCTTTGGACCGGGCCGGAAGTTCGTATCCAGCGGTCTTGTCTCTCACGTGATCGGCGGCTGGAACCTGGACGGCATCATCACCTTGGCCACCGGTCTCCCGTTCACTGTTTATCTAAATAGCGGAGTGAATTTCAGCGCGCCAAGCTGGCCAAATCGAATCGCCGGCGGCACGCTTCCGAATCCGCAACCATCACTGTGGTTTAACACCGCAGCTTTCGTGGCGCCTCCCTTCAATACCTACGGCAACTCAGCACGCGGCGTTCTTTACGGCCCAGCCACCGCCAATTGGGACATGTCTGTCGATCGCGTGTTCAAATTTACTGAACGCGTCGGGTTGCACTTACGCTTCGATGCATTCAACGCGTTCAATACCCCGAACTTCGGCGAGCCGAACGCGAATATCGGGTCGCCCACAGCCGGCGTCATTACGAGCACTGTGCTCGATAATCGCGATCTCCAGTTATCCGGCAAGATCGTTTTTTGATCACGCAGCAATACTTGGTGAGGGAACGGTTTGGCTACCCCCACCAGGTCTCGCCGGGCGCCAAGTGCACCCGGGCAATATCTTCGTTGATCTCGATTCCGTATCCAGGTTTGTCCTGAATCGTGAGATAGCCGTTCTGCCAGATCGGGCCATCGTGCATGACCATGTCTGGCCACCACTCAATCCAATTCGCGAGCTCGTGTATCCGGAAATCACGCATCGCCGATGCGGCATGTGCGGAAGCAATGGTTCCGACAGGGCTTGCTGGATTGTGGGCCGCCGTCCAGATACCGTAGCTGGCCGCAAATTCTGAGATGCGCTTCGATTCCGACAGTCCGCCCGATTTCGGTATGTCGATGTGCACACCATCCGTTCCTTGCAACTCGATCAATCGCTCAAACCCGGCGAATCCGTACAGGTTTTCGCCCGTGCAGACCGGGACTGGCGATTCGCGCCTTACGTATGCCATCGTGTCAGGGTTCTCCGGTGGCACGGGATCTTCGATCCACATCGGGTTGACATGTTCCAGTGCCTTAGCGAGTTCAATCGCGTCGCGGGTGTCATAGTGCCAGTGCAGGTCGATGGCGAAGTCGGCGTCCGGTCCTAACTCCTCGCAAATCGTCTCCATCACCCGCACGATGTCGCGAATATCGGCGGCCTTGAGATTTCTCAAGTATGGATCGTGACCGGGTTTCCGATACTCGGGGTCAAGCGATTGCGGAATACCGTCACCCTGAAACTTGAAAGCCGTCCAGCCCCACTTCTCTGCCCTGACGCGGTGAACCAAATCACGCCAGGATGCAAGGTCTCCTGGATTTTTCGGCACCTGCGTTGTGCGATAAAAACGAACCTTATCGCGATATCTGCCGCCCAGCAGGTTACAAGCCGGCGTTTGTAGAATTTTTCCAGCCAAATCCCACAGGGCGATCTCGATTCCACTTGCCGCGCTGACAGTGGCGCCTCCAATGGCACCTGCACCCGCACTGTCCCTCAGCATCTTCGTGTAGAGCCGGTCCACATTGAGCGGATCTTCACCAACCACGATGCCCTTCATTTTGTTCACGACCAGGTCTTTGATTCCCCAACCCCAGTAGGCTTCGCCTAAGCCGTAAATACCCGCGTCGGTTTCAATCTTGATCAGGTTCCAATCCCACGTGCCTCGGACGATCATGCATTTGACGTCCGTGATCTTGATCTTCGACTTCGTCGCGGCCCAAAGCGGCCGCGACGAAATGAGGCTGGCCGCTGAGGCGGTTGCTGCCATCTGAAGAAATCGGCGACGCGGCAAATTCGACATAGGGGTGGTTCTTCGGACTCTCATATTACGACGGCTTCAAACGGTCTCAGGAATTAGCTTGGCCTTAGACTGGGCCCCTCCCTCAGGGTCAACGGCCAGCCATGCCACAGCACCGCTTGCGCAAAGCGCAGCGGCCACCAGGAACGACGCGCTCCAGCCCCAGTCTTTTGCAATGACAGGCGTCAACGATGCGGTCGTGACGCCACCGAACTGCCCGATCATGTTCATGAACCCGGACACGCTGCCCGCCGACTTCCCCCCGATATCGGCGCTCACCGACCAAAAAGAACTCTGCGATAGGTACAGAGCGCCTGCCCCCCCGGCGAGCAGAACGCTTGCTACCTGCGCACTCGTGACCGTCATTGCTACCGCGATGAACACGGCAGCTAAGGCCATGCCGCCGACCGCAACTCCGCATCGGCCCGCTTTTTTCCCGATCTGTTTCGTCACCCTGTCGCTGATGACACCGCCCAAGGGCGATGCGACCGCCATGGCGATAAACGGCAGCATCGTGTAGACGGCGCTTTGACGCAGGTTCACTCCCCGCACTTCACTCAGGTAAATGAAAAACCAGGTGAAGAATATGTACGCGGCATAGCCGTAAGCGAAATAGCTGAACGACATCAGCCAGACAGCCTCATTGCTGAGGATGGCCGACCAGGGCATTCGCGCCGCTCCCGTTCGCGAGTTGGGCGGCAGCCCCGCTGCGATGTGATTCGCCTCAGAGTCGCTCAACCACGGATGCTGGGCCGGCGTGTCGCGCGCGACGAAGAACCAAACAATTCCGGCTAAGATTCCGAGACACGCGCTGGCCCAAAATGCCGACCGCCATCCGTGATTCAACATCAACCAAGTGACGAGCGGCGGCGTTACTCCAGCGCCGAAACCGACACCGGCGAAAATAATTCCATTTGCCAGACCGCGCTCAGCGGAGGGTATCCAGGCGGCCACCAGCCGGTTCGATGCCGGATAGACAACAGCTTCACCAACACCCAAGAGAAAACGCGCCGATATCAAAAGAACCAACGATGCACCCGGGGCCGGCGACAAGAAGGTGATCGCGGTGGTAAAAATGCCCCACCAGACGACACCCGCCAAGATGGTCCATCGCGGACCGAGCCAATCGGCAAGCCGCCCGGCAGGCGTTTGCGCCAGCGCATATCCAAACACAAATGCGCTGAATACCCAACCGAGTCGAACGTTGTCGAGATGAAACTCGTTTGCGATCTGCCGCCCGGCGATGGATACGTTTACACGATCCAGGTAGGCTACGGCGCTTATAACGAATACCCAGCCAATGATGAGCCATCTCATTCTGGATCATCATACTTATACAGTGGCTAACAACCTGGGACGACGCCGGTTTATTGCACTATCCGCCGCGTTTGCGGTATCCCTGAAAGGGCAAAACCGGCCTGATTTCGATTTCCCGACGGAACCGCGGAGGCGTTTAGCTGTTTCGACGTATCCGTTTCGGTCGCTAATTTTTCCCGGCGGGATGACGCTCGAGCAGTTCGCAGCTTCGCTTACTTCGCGCCTGAACGTTTCCGCAATCGAGCCGTGGAGCCGTCACATTGCATCCACCGATCCCGCTTATATCCAAGGACTGAATGCCGCGTTCAAAAGCGCGGGGCTATTGGTTGTCAACATTCCCGTGGATATCGGCGTGCATCTTTGCGGAGAGCAACGCCAGGCAGGAATCGACACTTATAGGAAGTGGGTCGACGCCGCAGTCGTCCTCGGGTCGCCGAGCATTCGCGTTCACTTGCCCAAAGAAGCCGGCGATCAGATTTCGTGTTCCGTAAGCGCGCTCGGCGAACTGGCTCGCTACGGCGCGTCGAGAAACGTCGTGGTCAACATAGAGAATGACGATCCGCGCAGCGAACAGCCCGAGCGAGTCGCGAAGGTAATCGACGCAGTGAATAGCCCGTTCTTGCGTGCGCTGCCCGACTTCTGCAATTCGATGATGGTCCGCGACGATCCGGAATACAATTACCACGCTATGGCGGTTCTGTTTCCGCTTGCGTACAACATCAGTCACGTGAAGGATGAAGAGGGCGGCCGATCGAAAATCTATCGGATCGATGTGAATCGCATCTTCCCGATCGCGAAGCAGGCGGGTTACCGTGGATTCTTCTCGATGGAATGGGAAGGCGCCGGAGATCCGTATCAGGGTGCAGCCAAACTGATTGAGCTGAGCCTGAAAAATTTGACGGGCTAATTTTGAGCAAGTGCCTGTTGACAGGCGGGGCAGCCGCATTGCAGCCCGTTAACGCCCGCCAGGAACGCTTTCACTTTCTGCCTGCACTCGCCCATCTTCGCGTTCCAGGAATCCGAGATGGCCGCGATTTCCTGTGGTGTCAAGTGCCAGGACAGCGGCGTCTCCGGGTTGTCGAACTCGAAGGGCACGCTATGGATGGCGACGCCTTGGTCAAGCCATTTGTGCTGAAGCAACTTGAGCTCGATATCGTTGTGCGCAATCTGACCGGAATCGCGCACGTTGCCTAGAGTTAGCAAGGGCGCGAGGAGTTGGAAGAACAATCCGACGATCGTCTCCGGTTTTGGCGCCTGCTTCGCAACGGGAGAACCGTGGATCTGCAGCACGAGCACGCTCTTGACACGACCCGCCGCGCCGCTCAGCGCTTCGTCCAGCCAATCTACGAGGCTCGACATTCCGTAATTGTCGTAATAACCGCCGTCCACAATGTGCGGCCGCACTACGCTTGAGTTCCCCCGTGACGCCGGTGTGACGTACGGAAAGCTGGCCGATAAACGCGCAGCCGTGACAACTCCGACGTCGTACTGATGACCGTCGATCAGGTGCAGCGTTGCAGCATCCTCCCGCCCTCTGCCCGACAAGCCCTGCTCGCTGAGATGGGTGGTGGATAGAAGCAGCCGGTTACCGGTCTCGACCACGGTTGCGTTCATGATGACGCCTGGAAGCCCGCCATTCGCGACACGGGCGTTCCAATCGCTGAGCGGCCGGTCGAGATCGCTGCGGACAGCCGGGCTGACACTGGCGTTTGCACACCAGGCCTTTTCCAGCGCGCGGCCGCGGCCGATGACGCTGTTTGGGAGCCAGGGAAACCAGTTGCGAATGAAGTCCGGCCAAGCCAACCCCCACGCGACTTCGTCCAGACTGGATTTGCAGGCTGCCAGCGCCGCGGGCCTGGCGGTGTTCGGGCTGGCGAGCGAGTAAAGGAAGTACATGGTTCCGACGCTTCCTCCGGAGACGGAGCTGAGCATTCGCAACGCGCTCGGAAAAGCCGGGCCGCAATCGTTAAGCAATCCGGTCAGCACTTGCGCAGCCCACGCGCTCGATTGAATACCGCCTCCGTTCGCGGCTACAACGATCACGCGTTCCTGGCCGGTATTCAGTAGTGTCTCGGCAGCGGTGGGAGTGGTCGTCGTGGTTGTTCGGTCGCGCAAGTCGTAGAAGT
Organism: Terriglobia bacterium; assembly: GCA_963846045.1. Taxonomy (GTDB): domain Bacteria; phylum Acidobacteriota; class Terriglobia; order Bryobacterales; family Bryobacteraceae; genus Bog-105. The sequence goes on from CAWJUL010000017.1 coordinate 146,263, forward strand.
GATCGGATCTCTTTGACAGTGACGTAACCAGTCCGACAACGATAACAATGAGCAGCGACGGCACTCTCCACTCATCAAAGAAGAACGTCACGGCTGCGAGCGCCCAAATCAAGATGAGCCCCTGCATCAAGGCTGAAGCAAGCGCCGGCACAGTTGCTCGCTTCCCGAGTTGAAGTACGCCCCAAATGCCTGTCGCTATATACAGGACCAACACGACCGCGAACGCGATGGCGGCAGACAAATGATCGATGAGCGGATCCGGATGGATGGACGGGTCGGCGTAGCCGCGGAACAAGTTTGTTCTTTGCAGCCAGGCCTCAAATGCCAAGGGTGAAAGCCACGCGAGTAAATGCATAGAGACAGACCGAGCGTTGTTCAACAGTAGTTCCGCGACACCCAAGGCGATGGCCAGTGCGGCGGCGGCACTGAAGACATAAGCGATGATCAGCTTCCCCGCTCCGCGCAGTCCGGCCGCGATTGTTCCAGTGCGCCAACATTCAGCGTGCTGGTAGACGGAATAGCAAAAGGAGAAAGAAATGACGGGCAGAGCGACAAGGGCGATGACGAGCAAGCACAGCCAGTCGCTCGCGATGGTCGAGACCGGCAGTGGATGAATGCGGAAGCGATCACTGCCCTGGGCAAGTACGATGAAGCCGGTTGCACAGGCGCTGCCGCTCACGCTCAGGGCAGTTAGAGAAACCACGAAAAGGCTGAAGGGTGTGAGGTCGAACAACCCGCGGAGAAGAGATCTCGCCCCTGTAAAGAAAGCAATGAAAGGCAGCGCGAATAGCAACACACAGGCCAGTAGCGGCACGCGCAGTAACATGGCGTACTCGACGAAATGCTGCCACGGCACGACGCCAGAGGATTGCGACACGCCGATCATCGTATAACCAAGTAGCGTTATACTGCAACCGATTCAGATGGAACAGACAAACCGGCGCGAGTTTGTGAGCCGCGCAGCAGCCGCGGCGAGTTCGCTGCTCATTCTCAAACCGGAGACGGTGAGAGGCTATCCGGCGAACTCGGCCGTGCGCATCGGACTGCTTGGTTGCGGCGGCCGCGGCACCGCGGTAGCGACGTCGTTTATAAAGAACACCAATGCCCGGGTGGTTGCGCTGGGCGATATCTTTCCCGATCAACTCGAAAAGGCGATGGCCAGGTTCCCGGATGCGAAGCTATTCTTTCGAGGCCCGCATGCTTACCAGGAGCTAGCGGCATCGAACCAGATCGATGCCGTCCAGATCTCGACGCCGCCGTTCTTCCACGTCGAACATCTGAACGCGGCAGTCGATGGCGGCAAGCACGTTTACTGCGAGAAGCCGATCGGCATCGATGTGCCGCAGACCAGACGTGCTCTCGACATTGCTAAGCGCGTTAACGGCAAGGTGAGCGTCGACGTAGGCTTTCAGATCCGAAGCGCCCCGCCATTCGTCGAGCTGGTCCGGCGCATTCACGACGGCGCGCTCGGCACGCTAGTGAGTATCGACGCCCACTACTATGCGCCCGCTAATCAATATCCGGATCGGCCTTCAACGATGTCCCACGATGAGGTTCGTCTAAGGAACTGGAACTGGGACGTCGCGATTTCCGGCGACATCATCGTCGAGCAGGATATTCATGTTGTCGACATCTGTAACTGGATCTTAGGCGGCCATCCGGAAGCTGTATATGCGACCGGCGCCAGAAGCGTGGTCAGCCATTTCGGCGATAACTTCGACAATTACCAGGCCGATTACACCTATCCGAACGGCGTTCATGTCACTCTTGCAACCAAGCAATATGGACCGAATACCTATTTCGATGTGTCGGAACGGGTATTTGGCAGCACCGGCTATTCCGAGTCTCCCTATAGCGGCGCCTTGCGAATCGTGGGCGAAAACGCGTGGGAATGGAAGAGCGATAATCCGTCTTCGCCGAGCAGCGGACAGTTTGCGGCAAACGGCGTCTTTACAGATAATCTGGCCCAAGCCGACAGCGAAAAGGAGAAAGATTTTGTCAGTAGCATTGTGAGCGGCAGGTTTCACAACCAGATCCAAACGGGCGTAGAAAGCGCGCAGAGCGCGATGATGGCGCGCATGTCGGCGCGCAGGAGGCGGTTGATCTCCTGGGAAGAATTGACCAATGACAATGAGCAGTTCGAGCTGGGATTCGACCTGGACCGGCTGCGGTGACAATGGTTTGGCGATGTAGGGACGCGTCCAGGACTGAAATGTATATCCGGCCGTGGCATCCTCTATAGCAGGTATGTTAGAGAGTTCCACGTAGACAGAATCCCTATGGCCATAGCTAATATAGGCAAATCCGGCGCCACCCTCACTGCGACGCCTTCGGCAAACGTCAATGTCAAAGCCGCCATGGCGATGGTGACGACCCTTTTTTTCATGTGGGGCTTTGTCACCTGTTTGAACGACATTCTGATCCCGCATCTTAAATCGATCTTCGAACTGAATTACGCCGAAGTGATGATGGTTCAGTTCGCTTTTTTTTCGGGGTATGCCATCTTCGCGTGGCCAGCAGGCAAGGTTGTGGAGATCATTGGCTATAAGCGGACGATGGTGACGGGCCTGGTCACGATGGCAGTGGGAGCGCTGTTGTTCCTGCCGTCTGCCGCCGTACCGGCATTCAGCTTTTTTCTGGCGGCACTGATTATTGTGGCCGCGGGCATGACCTGCCTGCAAGTTTCGGCAAATGCTTACGTCGCGGTATTGGGGTCGCCCGATACGGCTTCAAGCCGGTTGAATCTGGCGCAAGGGTTCAATTCGCTGGGAACGACTGTAGCTCCATTTTTCGGGAGCGTACTGATTCTGAGCAGCGTGGCGAAGAGCAACGCCGAAGTACACGGCATGAATGCGGCCGCACTGCAGGCCTACCGGGTGGACCAGGCTTCGACGATTAAGCTGCCGTACATCCTGATTGCAATTACTTTGGTCGTGCTGGCAGGCGTGATCGGAATGTTCAAGTTGCCGGCAATCTCCACGCATCTCGACACCACGAGCATGGAAGACCCGAATACGCGCCATGCGTTGAGCGTTTGGCGCTACCGGCACGTAATACTGGGCGTCCTCGGAATTTTTGTTTACGTGGGCGCCGAAGTTTCGATCGGCAGTTTTCTGGTGAACTACTTTACGCAGCCTTACATCAGCACGATGACTGAGAAGCAGGCTGCGTTCTACGTTTCGTTTTACTGGGGCTGTGCGATGGTGGGCCGGTTTATCGGGTCGGCCATATTGCAAAAAGTGCGCGCCGGGACATTGCTGGGACTGGTTGCGATTGTCGCGTGCCTGCTTGTGATTACGTCGATGCTGACGTTCGGCGCAGTTGCGATGTGGACGATTATTCTGGTGGGACTGTTCAACTCCGTGATGTTCCCGAGCATCTTCACGCTTGGCATCGCGGGACTCGGGCCACTGACAGGCCGCGGGTCCGGGTTGCTGGTGGCGGCAATTGTCGGTGGCGCGATCATTCCTGTGATCGAGGGATCGCTGGCAGATCACATCGGCATCCATCACGCGTTTATCCTGCCGGCAATTTGCTACCTCTATATTGCCTACTACGGGTTCAAGGGTTCGCGACCGCGGCAAGTCGTACTGGCGTAACAAGCTCATCGAATCTGAACCGTTTGGTGGAGCGGCAACTCTTTCGAGGAGCCGCCAACCATGAATGTGTACTCACCGGGTAGGAGCTTCCAGGCGGTTTCGTTCTCATCGTAAACAGAGAGGTATTGCGGATCGATGGAGACCTGAACGTATTTGCTCTCGCCGGGATCGAGCTGAACTTTGCTGAAACCAACGAGGCGCTTCGGCGGCTCACCCGCATCGGCGGGAAGCGCGGCGTAGATCTGGGCGATTTCGGCGCCGGGACGCGAGCCGATATTCTTCACCGTGAAACCGACAAGGGTGGACGCGCCGTTGTTTCGGATGACTTCCAAACCTGAGTAGGAATAAGTCGTGTAAGACAGACCAAAGCCGAAGGGAAACAGCACGGGCTTGTTTTCGGCGTCGTACCATTTGTAGCCAACTTTCAGACCTTCGTCATAGTGCACGCTGAAGGTGGGCTTCGCTTCGCCCGTGCGTTGGACGGCTTGACGGCCGGTGGCCCCCGGAGGCGGAGTAACGAGTTTCGGATGTGGAAGATCGGCTTCCGAGAGCGGGAAGGTCATGGCGAGCTTGGCGGTTGGGTTAACGTCACCGAATAAAATGTTTGCGACTGCATCGGCACCCTTGCTGCCGCCGTACCAAGCTTCGAGAACGCCGGAAACCTTGTCGATCCAGGGCATAGTGACGGCGGTGCCGGTCTCAAGAATGACAACCGTTCGCGGGTTGGCAGCGGCCACTTCCTGAATAAGCGCGTCCTGATTCTCAGGCAGCGACAGGTTGGGGATATCCATCCCTTCGCTGGTCCATTGGTAAGCGAAGACGAGAGCGACGTCGGACCGACGGGCGAGTGCAGCCGCAGATGCGGGGTTTGCGCCAGAGTCGAATTGGACGTGAGCACCCGGCAGCTTGGCTTGAATGGCTTTCAAGGGAGAACTCGGGTACCAGACGTGTTCCTGCCAGCGAGGCGCAGGACGGCCGGGCGGGTCAACCTGCGCTGAGCCGCCGCCCGAGATCATTCCCTCATCGGCATGAATACCGATGACCGCGACCGACTGAATGTGTTCGCGCTCAAGAGGTAGAACGCCGGTGTTTTTCAGCAGGACAGCGCTTTGCTCCTCCATGTGAAGAGCGGTCTCAAGTCCGCCTTCGATGTCGACGACGGATTTGTGCACGGGATGATCGACGATGCCGCTGGCAAACTCGGCGCGAAGAATCCGGTGGGCGTGGTCATCGATCTGCGACATGGGAACTTTGCCCGATTCGACAGCTTGCTTCATCGCCTGACCGTAAAAGATGTCCTCGGGTTCTTCATTATCGAGGCCGGCTGCCGAGGCCTTTTCGGTGCTGTGCGTTCCACCCCAATCGGAGACGACAAAGCCGGGGAACTTCCAATCCGATTTCAGAACGTCGGTGAGAATATATTTGTTCTCGCAGGCATAAGTGCCGTTCACCGCGTTGTAAGAACACATCACGGCTTGCGGATTCCCGATGCGGATTCCGATGTGGAACGCAAGCAGGTCGCTCTCCTGCAGGGCGCGTTTGCTAATGATGGAGTCTACTTCATTACGGCCCGATTCCTGATCGTTGACCGCGTAGTGCTTGATATCGCCGATGACGTTTTGTGCCTGCTCACAGCGAATGCGATTGCCGACCAGCGTACCGGCAAGCACGGGGTCTTCGCCTTGATATTCGAAGGTGCGGCCGTTGCGCGGATCGCGAGTGAGATTGACGCCGCCCCCGAGAGTCATGTTATATCCCTGAGCGCGCAGTTCGCGGCCGATGAGAGCGCCGTATTCACAGGCAGACTGCCGATCCCAGCTAGACGCGGCGGCGAGGTTCGAGGGGAGAGCGGTTGAGTAGCGGCCGTTCTCAGCGCTGCTGCGAACGCCATAAGCGGCGTCGCTCATTTGAATGAAGGGAATACCCAATTCCGGAAAACCGAGCACGAATCCCGCGCCGCCATTGCCCAGATATGCATTGGGGCGTGGCTTACCCCAGCCGGGCATTCCATTGCCGTGCAACAAGTCGAGCTTTTGGTCGACTGAAAGCTGCTTGAGGACGAGGTCGGCGCGCTGGTCGGGAGAGAGGCTGGTGTCCATCCAGGGGTGTTTCTGCAAATCGTTTTCGCCCTGGTTGTGCAGCCTGTGCTGTGCGAGTGCGGTGATGGACGTGGCGCAAAGAAGCGTGAGGATCAGCGATAGAGAACGGGTCATGTTGTGTAGGCGCTTGGGGGTGTGCGAGGCGCTTACATGATATCGAGATATAGAGTTGGAGCGCGATTTCGGAGACATGCATTCGGGTTGAGGCGTTAGGCGTGCGATTCAGGCCGAAAAGAGAAAAGAGCAAATTGGGTTCGAATCGGAAAAAAGCAAAGACGCCGAGGAAACGCGCCGCGTCGAGCTCAGATCTGAGCTTTAGCAGATCGGTAAGCGCCTGGCGGAAAGCTCGTTCGTGCTGCGCCTGGTAGCGGATGTAGGTTGTGACGCGACCTTCCGCGCCGGGAGCGAACGGTCCGGCATGCATGGCCATGGATTGAATCGTGATGGCGCGCTGAGCGAGCCAGTAGCGCTGGGCCATTTTGCCCACGAGCGATTTTTCGGTTGTGGTTTCCGGCTGGTGCTCGTCCCAAAGCGCTTGTTCGAGACGGCCGAAATCGGCTTCCGATTCCCAGTCGAGCAGAACGTGGCCATGGTGTGGCCAGCAAGGCCATGACGAAAGTTGTTGAGCTTGGAATGATTCTTCCTTCCTCGGTACGCGGTCCCGAACTCGATTGGGCGTTTTCTCGATTTGCGTTGAGTTGTTTTTCAGTTGGCTTCTTGCCGAACATGAGTGGATTGCTCCCTGGAAAAGAAAAAGCCTCTGGCAGCACGGCGGCTGGGCGGCGTTTTGGAATTCTAAACTACTTCTACTTCCACTATTACGCTACGGGACCAAGCGATTTCCGGTAGAGAGTTGAAACAAAGGAGATCATTTTTGTGATCGCCGTGCAGGGTAGGACGGGGAAAGGGGTGGATCGGCATATAGCGTAGGGTATATGGCATCGTGATGCTGAAGACGCTATTGTGAATGCATTATGAGCATCGGAACCACCGTCACTTTGGATCAAGATGTTCTTGAACGCGTAAAAGCCGAAAGCCGAAAGCGAGGCCAGCCTTTTCGAGACACCCTCAATGATCTTTTGCGAATGGCTCTACTGCAGGCCGATGCGGGTCCTCGCGAACGCAAGCTGAACATCATCCCCGTTCGCATGGGGTTTCGCGCGGGGCTCAACCATGACAGTGTCGAATCGCTCTTAGAATATTGCGACGGTGAGCTGGATCGGTGACAATCGTCGAAGCGAACGTTCTGCTCTTGGCCGTGGGCCCGTCAGGGCCGGGCGGGGGTTTGCTTTGTAGGTGTAACTTGACGCGTGTACCAATAATCGGCCACGCAGACGCCGTTTTCCAACTCGGTGTGATGGCAGGTCTTCCTACCGTTTTCAGGCAAGTCGCATGTGAATCGCTTGAACCAGGTGCGCGGGGAAGCCGAAGATAGCATCACGCTCCGGCGGCAGTCATCCACTTTGATGGAGCCCTCCTCTTTTGATGGAGCCCTCCTCTTCGGATGGCGCAATCCAGTACAGCACCAGCCCAATTACTGCAATTAGAGCGAGCGCCGCCCCGCAACCGGTCATCTTTACTTCTCGGGTGTGTTGCTGGGGCGTTTGCATCCCGCCTATTTCCCTACACGCTTCAAGTAACCGATGGCCTCGAGCACAGGGCGTAACGTGCGCGCGTGGATCAAAACCCCATTTTACCTGGACATCACCACGTCTCGCCGGGAGCTTCTCGGATGCCCCGCTGAGGGGCGGGTGGGCCAACCGCGCGAAATTGTACGATATTGCCGCTTGTATCTGCCGCGTCCACGTGTTTCAGCCCATGCCGGGGATCTAGTTTGCCACAGATTTTCGTCGCTATGCTTGAATTCATGCGGACCGAGGACGAAAACAAGGAGCTCAACGAGATCTTGGCTGCCGTGGAGAGCTTTAACGCAAAGCGGAACGGGACAGATCGATTGTTGCGGCTGACATTGCTTCTCGCATTCGAAGACGAGCCGATTGCGCTCTTAGCGGGACCTCCGATTCGCAATCAATCCTCCGCACAAGTAAAGCTGTCGTGAGTCGGTCATTTGCCCGGAGTTGCTAAGTCCATCCCTGGATCCCGTTATTCAATATCGAGTGCCACAGATGAGACGATGGCACCTTTCGTCGGATCAGATGCACGAACTAGAGAACTCACGGTGGGCGTCTATGCCGAGCAGAAGCAGCTTTAAAGTGAGGATCACCGACCTGAACATAGGCGAGAATGGGTTTGAGATTCGAATGACTCTAGACCGAATTACGCGGAACCCGGAGATCATGGGTGGCAAGCCGTGCACTCGCGGGATGCGAGTTACAGTCGGCACTATCGTCGGGCTCGTTGCGTCAGGTCATTCTGAATCCGAGATACTCACTGCTTATCCCTACCTGGAGCTAGACGACATTCGACAAGTGTTGGCTTACGCGGGATGGCGGAGCCAGGAGATTGAAATCCCGCTGCCCGCAGCATGAAGATCCTGATCCACAGGGGTTTTCCCGCGGGGCTCAACCATAACAGCGTAGAGTCGCTCATGGAATACGGCGAAGGTGAGCGGCATGGGTGACAATCGTCGGCGCAAACGTTCTTCTCTACGGTAAGGATTCGTGTCGGACTGTCAGCCTCGCGTTTACGGCAGCCGAGTCCGGCGTTCGCGTCAAAGTGTAGCTGTGCGGTATCTGCGATCACGTTGACGATTGTCTGCGGATCGGTATCGATTCACGCACAAGATAAGCGCCAATTCTGGGACGCCGAGAAGGAGAAGGCGCTCGGTGCTCAAATGGCGTCTAAAGTGCGCAACCCGACTACTTTGCTCGGTCTGGCTGACGTTGACAAGTATGTTCAGAATCTCGGCTTGCGACTCGCAGAGCAAATGCCTGACACGCGCGAAGGTTGGTCATTCATGTAATTCGAGATCACAGGAGTGGGCCTACATTCGAGCCAACTGCATTGCCCGGTGGATATGTCTTTGTCTCGGCTCAACTGATCCTCGCGGCAGAGAGTGAGGCAGAGTTTGCCGGGATACTGGCTCATTCAATCGCTCATGTTGTCCAAATGCGGGGACTCCGTCAAGCAAGCCGGGGCGAAATCAGCCAACTTGCCACGATCCCGCTGATTTTTGTCGGCGGCGCACCCTTCGGGGATGATGAGAACAGCCTGTTGCCGGCCGCGCTCGTAAAGACCCGGCGTCAGCAGGAGTTAGAAGCCGATCAATTCGCTGTGAGTACAATCGCAGCTGCCGGCTACAATCCTCACGCCCTGCTGAACTACATCCGCCGCGTGCAGCCGCAACTGCCTGTAGATGAAGCTTTGTCTCCGCTCCCGCCACTGTCGCTGCGCATTGCCAATCTCGAGGAGGGAATACAAGGCCTGTCGGAGTTTGGCCCTCGAACTTCTGACGAATCCTTTCGCTCAATTCAGGAAAGCGTTCGCATCGTACTGGCGCGTTCGTCCGCGCCATATGAAGTCCCATCACTTATTCATCCCAAGAGATAAGGCGCGGATGAGGCCGCACTCACGGGCTGGACTGCTCGGCCGCGGGGAACAACAACTCATTTCCGTCGGGGTCGACGATCTTGATCACGTCGTAACCCCACCAGGACTTCTCGCTCGGAATCGAGCGCTCGCCGAGTTCACGGCGAAGCGCAGTGAGTCCATCGGTGGTCAGTTCCACGAACAGGCGCGCCTTGTCTCTTCGCGTGGCATCCTCGCAAAGGATGATCTCGCAACCCGCGCGATTGATTTGGCAGACCTTGCCCGCGCCGTCACCCTCATGCCAACGCTTCTCGAAGCCGAGCATGTCGATGTAGAACCGGAGAGCACGGTTCACGTCGGCAACGAAGAGCACAGGACGCGCGTACCAGCGATGAGTGATCTGCTCGCGGACGGCTGTCTTGGTCATGTCGGTTCCTGACTCGCTCAACTAGTATAGGCCGCCCGCCGAAGGACGTCGCGAGAAGGCTTGGGTGAGAGATGGTGTGGCATAGCTTCGAATCTCGAAGCCGATCCCTGCGAGATATGATTCGGAAGGGCAGGACAGGCGGCGACTAATTTGGGACGTCGGCGTTCGCCCGCGATCGAGCACACGGAGCACACGAACATGAAGCCAAAGAATACGATCTGCCTCTGGTTCGATAAGGACGCGCAGGAGGCGGCGCGCTTCTACGCCGTAACCTTTCCGGATAGTAGAGTAACCGCGGTTCACGAGGCTCCCGGTGACTACCCGAGTGGCAAGAAGGGCGATGTGCTGACGGTGGAGTTCACCGTCCTGGGCATTCCCTGCCTCGGTCTCAACGGCGGCCCGGCATTCAGGCACACGGAGGCCTTTTCCTTCCAGATCGCGACGGAGGATCAGGAAGAGACGGACCGTTACTGGAACGCAATCGTCGGCAATGGCGGCACGGAAAGCCAGTGCGGTTGGTGCAAGGACCGCTGGGGCATCTCCTGGCAGATCACCCCGCGGGCGCTAACCGATGCGCTTGCGGCCGGCGGCGGTGAGGCGAAGCGGGCCTTTACGGCAATGATGACGATGAGGAAGATCGACATCGCCGCGATTGAGGCAGCGCGGCGAGGCTGACGTAAACACGCCGACAGGGCCCGAGTGCGCTCATCCGGCTCTGCTCCCGCCCTGCCCGAACATCAACGCGGCCCGCGAGTACGCGCAGCAGCCGCCACGGGTCATTGTTTTATTGTCAATGTTTGTCATGACGCGTAGGCTCATTCCGTACATCGCCTTTTTATTCGCGTGTGCCGGCGGCCATGCTGCCGCAGCGGAAACGGTTGTCCTGAAAGGTTGTTTAGAAGGCGGTTCTCGTCATCTCTACCTGGGAACCGTCGGCGACAGTCAGGTGTATACGTTGACCGGCAACACTTCAGCGCTCACGAAATACGTTCAACGGGAGGTCAGCATTGAAGGCAACATCGATCAATCGAGTCAGCCCTCGCCCTCGTTTCACGTTCTCAGCCTCAAACACGTATTCGAGGCTCCGCAAGCGAAGCTGAACGTATCGTTCGGGGACTCGTCGATTTGGAAGCACGAAAGGGATGAGAAATACGGGATCGAATTCGCTCATCCGCCGGCGTGGAGCCGCATTCCCGATTCAGAATGGAGCATGGTGGAACCCAATTTCGCCGCCGATCAAGATGCGGTAATCGTGGGCAGGTTCGGGGCGCCGCTCGACCTGTACCCGAATAGCAATTTCGTTGACGGGACGTTTGGCATCTTCGTGAACCCGCGAATTACGAACCCGCAGAGTTGCGCGCAGTTCGGGAGTGCGGAGTCTCGCTTTATTTCCTCTCATGTGGCTGGCGGCATTGAATACAGCACATTCGCTGACGTGGGTGCGGCGGCGGGAACGGACTACATGCATCGCGACTTTCATACATTTCAGAACGGCCTCTGCTACCAGATCAGCTTTGAGTTCGGAGAATGGGATACCGCCAATTCGGACACCGGATGCACGGTGCCGCCGGTGAAAGAAGCCGACGAGTGGAAGGTTATCGACCCGCTGCTCGCCACAGTTTCGTTCTCAAAGCCATCGATTCCCATGACGCCAAATGAAAGTGGCGCATCCGCAGCGCCGCGCGTGATGGATTTCAAAGCTAGCTCCGATACGGCTGACACTGCTGCCAATCGCGGCCAGATCACGCTGTCCTGGCAAACCGAGAATGCGGACTATGTGCAGCTTTCATACCAGTGTTTTCCGGCTCCGAATGGAGCGGGCGTATCGATCTCAGAAGCTAACATTCAGCGCGGATGTGAGAACAATGCGATGCATCTCGGCGGCGACATGAGGCCGAATCACTCGCCCAATGCTTCGGTGGAGATGCTGTTTGGGAACTTTCTGCGGCCCGAGCCGATCTCGATTAGGGTTACGCTCACGCCTTTTTCACGCGCAATGGCCTACCCAACAGCGAGCAAGTCGCTGACCGTGCAGGTGGACGCGTTCAATCCATTTCCGGGTGGCGTGCCTGCCGCAAACGGACATGTGACGCTGACGTATACGCCCGGCGTTGGCGCAAGCGGAAGATATCGGCAGGGATCGCCTCTGACGATTCAGTGGCGGGACAACGGTTCGCTGCGCGATGCTTGCGTCAATCTTTATCTCGTGCAGGACGACGGCAAGGGCGGCCTGAGCTACCGGCTGCATATTGGAGACGCATGCTTGAAACCGGTACGCGCCGGCTCTTACAGGTGGACGATCCCGAACAACTACGCGGGTTCGGGATATCGAATCTTCGCAAGGGCGCCGGGCGGGAGTTCGAGCGGGTCGGGAGCGGAGTTCGAGATTGTGCCGGGAGGCCGCTAGTAGGGCTTCGGCGAAAAGATTGCCAGGATTGCAGGAGTATCGATCACCATCAGCGCGGCAGGCCGATATCGTCGTATCCCAGGATGTTTTCTGCTCGCCAGCTATCGAGCACTGGCAAACTCGCGCAGTGTTCCGCGATTTCCTCCAGTTCGTCAGCCAACGCCGCCTTATGCGTTCCGCCTCACTCGCATCAGCGGATCCCGGAGCGCTTTGATGACCGCCTCCATCTTACTTTCGCCCGTCAGACTGACAAGTTCCTCCGCCAGTTGCTCAGCTTGGCGGTTACGAATATTGAGTGCCATTGTGCGCGTGTAGCTGCGTTGCTATGTTGTGCATCGCGCTTGAGTTGAATTCGTATCCGCCAGCGAATGATCAGCGCCAATTCCTGGGGCCGTAGGTGGACTAGAAAGTAATCCGCGCCGCGAATTCGATTTGCCGCTCCGTATCGAGAAGCGTGCTGGTGATCCTGCCGAAATTGCCGTCATACAAACCAGTGTCGGGCTGGCTGAAGTGCGGCGTATTTCCAATGTTGTAGGCTTGGCCGCGGAGTTGCAGCTTGAGGCGCTCGGTAATTGAGAAATCCTTGAAGAGGCCTACATCGACGGCGAAGAATCCGGGGCCGAAGATCGGGTTACGTCCCAAGTTGCCAGGGGCGATGTAAACGCCAGTGGGCTTACCGCCCGCGATGGTCTGCGGAGGAGCGGCGAGCGCGGCGGTGTTGAACCATTCGGCTGTACTTCCCAAGACGGTCAGCGGGCCGACAACATTCGGCCGCTCGTTGCCGAAGTAGCTGGTGGATGCCGTGATGTTGAGCGGCAAGCCGCTCTGCGCGGTCCAGATGGTATTCAGGTGCCATCCGCCAAGAATCTCGTCCAGGGAACGCGACCAGTCATGGCCGAACTTTTTCCCGCGTCCAAAGGGCAATTCGTAGAGAGCGTCGGCGGAAAACAAGTATTGCTGGTCGATGGAAGCGAGTCCGCGCTCGGCGGCGAAGTTGTAGGTGTTCTGCGGCTGCGGCCCGTCGAAAGCGCCGTCGCCATCATCCATATCTTTCGCCCAGGTGAAGGATGCGCGGAACTGCAGGCCTTTGCTCATGCGCTTCTCGAACTCGGCTTGCAGGGAATTGTAATTGGAGTTGCCCCGGGTCGCCTGGGTGACAATGCCCCCCAGATTCGGATAGAGCTTTGCGCCGGCGGCGGCATTGAAAAACTGCTGGTTGGCATCGTAGTAGAAGTCAAGCTTCTTCCCGATGTTTCCCACGTACGCGATGCTGAACACCGCATCCTTAAACACTTCCCGCTGGATTTGTAGATTATATTCCTGCACGTACGAGTTCACGTTATTTTCGAGCGCGCCGAAAATGCTTACGTTAGCCGGAGCGGCGGGATTGAAGCCAACCAAAGTGGCGGGCGGCATGGCGGCAGCCGAGCCGGCAAACGGGTTACTGCTGTTGAGTGGGGCCTGGCCGGAAATGGTGAAGCGATAGCCGTTCGAATAGTTATATGTAGAGACGCCGGCGAAGGGCGGGTTCTGTCCAAGCTGGTTGCTGATGCCCCCGCGATCGATGAAGTAAAACATTCCGAAGCCGCCCCGGATGACGGTCTTGCCATCGTTGCTCAACTGGTAGGCAAATCCAATTCGGGGAGCGAAGTTGTTCCAGTCGGTCTTAATCAGGCTAGCGCTAGCGCCGTTTTGACCTGCCAGCAGCACGGCGCCTGTGGCGTAATCGAAATCGGACTGCCGGTTGAATTGCTCGGTCGGCCAAGTCAACACGTCATAGCGCAGGCCCAGATTGAGGGTCAGCCGGTCGGTTACTTTCCAGTCGTCCTGCGCGAAGAATCCATTCTCCCAACTCCGCGTGCCGTAGTATCCGCTCTGCGCGCCGATCTGGTAATCGTTCAGGAAGCCGGCGAGTATATCGGCCGATTCCCAACCCGTCGATCCTGCGCCGATTCCATCGCCGAACAGGTTGAAGAAACCCTTGCCGGCTTCGGGACGGAAGTAATTCACCTGGCGCCAGATCAAATCGAAGCCGAGCTTGAAGGTGTGACGGCCCGAGCTCTTGCTGAGTCCATCTTTGATCTCGTAGGTATTCTCCGGAACCGCGTAGGTGCCGTAGTCGCCGGTGTATTCAAGCTGGCTTCCATTTCCACCAATCAAAGCTCCGCCTCCCAACAACGGACTGCGATTCGCGTTGGGAATTCCGAGATTTTGCGAGACGGGTATGTTACCCAACGGAGGATTGTAGCCAAGGAATTCGCGCTGCCAACCCAACCAGATCTGGTTCACCAGCGTAGGCGAAAATGCATAAGTATCGCTGAATACCGCGCCGCGCGGCTGGTTGAAATTAGTTCCCGTTCCGAAACCGGCGGGCAGGTTGGGAAACTCGGATGAGGTGCTGGAGAGATCTCGCCCAAAACTGAAGCGCCCGAACATCTGCTGTTTTTCGCCGGCGATGTAGTCGCCTCGAACGTCGAAATCGTCAAACTGTTGGGTCTGCCGCTCATTGGTCTCGTAGTTGTGCTCCACGATATTGGGAAAGGTGGGCTGGGGGAATGCATTCAAGTAGGCCTGGCCCACCGGATTGAGCTGTGTGATCACGTTGCCGGGGTAGGGCGCTCCGGTGGTCACATTGTGAACGATCACGGGCGCGCTCAAGCCCGAAACCGCCGGATTCAAGAGCGCGGAAAAATCTCCGTTCCGCATGGCAGTTGTGGGAACGGTCACGAAGCCGGGCTCGAGTGGCTGATTCTGCCGCAAGCCTTGATAATCCCCAAACAAGAAGAACTCGTCCTTGATCACCGGAAGCCCGAGCGTGCCCCCGAACTGATTTCTTTGAAAGAGCGTCTTGGCCGAAGCAAACGTCTGGCGCGCGTCCACTAGTGAATTCCGCAAAAACTCGAAGGCGCTGCCATGAACCTCATTGGTGCCGGACTTAATGGCGGTATTGACAATCGCGCCGCCGGCACGGCCGAACTCCGCCGGCGCGACGCTGGTATCGATCCTAAATTCGTTAATGGCTTCGGCGGGCGGGAAGAACACGATAGTGTTGACCAGCGATTCGTTATTATCCACGCCGTCGAGCATGAAGTTATTGGCTTGAGGCCGCAGACCGTTCACCACCAGTGCCGCACCACCGGCGCCACCGTAGCGGAAAGTCTCCGCATTGCCGCCCGCGCCGGTGGCGGCGCTGGTGGGTACGCCGCGGCTGACGCCCGGACTTAACAGAGCCAGTTGCGTGAAGTCGCGGCCGTTCAGCGGCAAGTCCGTGACCTGTGCCGCGTTAATCGTCGCGCCTATACTTGAGGACGCGCTTTGCACCAGCCCGGCTTGATCGGTGACCGTAACGGTTTCATTTACCTGCCCGGCGACGAGCTGTATTTTCGCGTTTGCCACCTGACCCGGATCCAAACGCACGTTCTGAACGTACTTTTTGAAACCGGTGACCTCCACGCCGATCGTGTACTGCCCTACCGGTAAACCCGGCACTGCGAAATTGCCGGAGTTTGCATCCGTTGTAGCCGTGATTTGGCGCCCGGTCGCGTCGCTGGTCACGGTAACAGTTGCGTTGGGAACAGCGGCGCCGCTGGGATCCATCACGGTGCCTTCCAGGCGTGCCGTGTCGCCCTGACCCCAGATTGGAATCGAGGTCAACAGCGCCACTCCAAATATTGAAAGAATCAGAGACCAACTCGGCCGCAACATGGCTTCGCCCCTGAAGTGGATGATAACGCCGTCACCCGGCGATCACCGACGGTAAGGGGACCACTGGGTGCTCAAGGTCCGTGGCGGTGATCGGCGCATTGGTGTCGGGGAGAAAGACATCATCCGGCCAGTCCCACCGATCGGCCGATTTTATCGCTCCACGCGATCACTCTCCGCGGAGTTCTCGGACCCAAGCTTCCGAGCCTTGGGCCAACTCGGGATGATCTTCGTCTTTCCAGATGGGCTGCGGATCGTTGAGAATCTGAAGCAGGCGACGCCGGTTCACGGCTTCGCGGATGACCTCGGTCAGAAAGGCGCCCGCGATATTACGGCCGATATGTCGCTGCGTCTGGGCCTGTTTTTCGGACAGAGCGGTGCATTCTGGCACAATCTGCAGAAGGATTACGAGCTGCGGAAAGCCACGCGAGAGCGGCTGGCCAGTCTCAAGAAAACGGTCCGGCCGCTTGAATCATTGAAGGTTTGACAACGCAGTATTCAGAGTTGCCATCGACGTAAGTGTCGACGCCCGGTTTGAGGACACTACCGGCTATCGCGCGATATCCTGAAGCTTAGAAATGATCTTGCGCGCTGCGATGGCAACGCTCGCAGTTTGCTTTCTTGCCGGAGCGCAAAGCAAACCCACCGAAAAGGATGTCGAGCAAATCAATCCTGCTGCGGCCATCCCCGAATCTGCTCCCCTCCCGAGTTGCCCGGCGGGCACGCCGCTTGGCTCTATCAACTTGAGTGTGATATCGCCGGAGCCGAAGTTGGAAGCTCTGCCGTTTCAAGACATCACCCATTTGAGCGAGGGCGATATGGTGAGCTATTCGCCGGTGCTGCGCGGCAAAGAGAAGCGTCCGGGCGAAATAGCGCTCGTGATCGTGCCGGCGAAGAAAAAGCCGGACGAACCATTTCTGCGGGTCACCGACCCCAAAGACGCCGAAAAGGCGCAGACATGGAAAATCGATCAGACAGTGGCGCTGGTCGCGTTCGTCTACGGGCCGTCCGGGCTGAGCAGAAGGAAAGTTTCAAAGTTCTTATCGCAAGACGATGTCCTGGTTGCGCAGCTTGCCGATTATGCGGCGAAGACGGCGCAGACGGAAGCGCTGGTTGCGGCATTGTCGAACAGCGAAAGCTCGGCGGCGAGTGTAAACGCGGCTTTGAACGGATTTGCGTCGCAATACGGTTTCGCAGTACAGATCGACAAGACGGCGCCGGCTGCGGAGCAGGCCCAAACGCTGTTCGCCAGCATGAACCCGCAGCTTGCGACGTATAATCCGTTATCGAGTTCGACTGCTCAACGCGCTGGACAGACCGCCAGCCTGGCGACCACAGCGGCAGCGCTCTTTTTCGGCAGCCCGGTTGGGCTCGCGGCGGGCGGCACGGCCACGCTGCTCGACTTGCGATCCATTGCGTTTCCGGACACGCAATTCCGGTCTTCTTACGCTCAAACCGTGAAAGGCCCCGCCGTGAATCTGTGCGGCCAAAAGAATCCCGCTCCGCCTCACACTCGCGTTGCATACATTTGGGCCAGCCGCATACCCGACGCGCCTACACCGAACATCAAGATCGGCTCCGCCGACTATATTCCCGCCGCCGCAAAGACGCCCGTGCCCGTCGATCTTCAGGAAACGAGTTGGAAATATCTGCAGCGCGCTCGTGAGTGGACGCTCTCAGACGACAAGAATCAGAAGATCAAAATTCCTGTCGTGAAGGTTGCGAATCCGAACGGGCTGGAGCTGGATCTGACCAAGGCGAAACTCACGCCCGGCGACTATCACTTGGGAGGCTTCTGGGATTGGACGCCGTTCACGGCCGACGGGTTGATCCACGTCAAAGATCTTACAGATTTCAAGACCGCTAAGCTGCAGCCTGCTTCGCAGGACGAATTGCTTGCACGCGTAGGTAAGATTCCAGTGACTCTAACCGGAGCCGATTTCGAGTTCACAACGAAGGTGGAGTTAAAGAAAACCGACGATGAATTTGCGACGGCTGAGCCCGTGAAGTTCCTTCTGCCGAAGGGCTTGCGGGAAGGACCGCAGGACCACATGGACGTGCAGATCGATACCGCCGCTCTCGACCCGGGTACGTATGAGCTGCTGATCTCGCAAGCAGACAAAAGCACTCAGCCGGTGCACGTGAACGTTCTGGCGCAGGCGGCCAAGGTGACGAACTGGCCGGTACTGGTGAATCAAGGCGTCGCTATGCAGCATTTTGTATTGAAGGGCGATCGCCTGGGCGACATCGCGAGGCTGGAGAGCCCCGGAGTAAAGCTGGAGTTGGGCGAGGTTGGCGCGAACAATATGGAGCGCAGCATCACGGTGCAACTGGCATCGAACCTAAAGCCAGGCACAACTCTACCGATCACCGAGTATCTCCGGGACCGCGCAAACCCCGAAATGGTTCCCGACGGACTGCAGATTACCGGCCCGCTGCCCGTCATCGCGAGTTCGCGGCTATCGCTTCCGAACGGCTTGACGATTGCCGCGCGCGCGAATGAATTTCCGGCGGGCAGCATGCTGACCGCGCTTCTCGACGTGAAGAATATTGCGAAGCGGAGTGCCCTGCGGCTCTCATGCCAAGACGACCCCTCCGATCGCGCCATGCTGCAAATCGGCGAGCAGAGCGCGACCGCCAGCCTGCAGCAACTATCGCCAGATCAGCTCTTTCTTTCGTACAGCACCGTCGCCTTACCCGCCGGTTGCGAGTTGCAGGCTGTTATCGATAACGGCAGGAACGGCAGATCGCAGCCATTCGACGTGGCCAAGATTGTTCTCATGCCTCAGGTCGATTCATTCACGGCAAATAGCGACGGATCGTATGCGCTCGTCGGGCAGAATTTGGAGATGATACAGAAGATCGGATGGGATCAGGTAACACCCGTGAATGTGACCAGCCTCCCGGCGCCGATTCCGGGCCAGGGCCAAAAGCAATCTCTTACCGTGAGCTTGCCAAACTCGCCGGCTACTCAGCCGTGTCCGTTCCTATGGCTGCGCGGAGATGATAAAGGACGCGCAACAACCATCAAGCCCAGCGGGTCCGTACAGCCGGCAACCGCAGAAAGCGCGCCGCCCGTCAATCCGAAACCCGCTCAGACCGTCAAACAAAATGCCCCTGACTTCACCCCTTCGCAGAAGCCGCCGAATGTTTTATAGTTGAGACGGATTGACGAACTTACCCAATCTGCTCACGCTGGTTCGCATCTTCCTGGTGCCGCTCCTGGTGGCAGTGCTGGTTGAGCAGAACTCTCGTATCGGATGGGGGAGCCGTGTTGTTGTCGTAAACGACTTTCTGGCGCTGGGTGTGTTCCTGGCTGCTGCATTGACGGACCTGCTGGATGGTTATCTTGCCCGGCGCTGGAAGCAAGTGACTACCGTAGGAACTCTTCTCGATCCGATAGCAGACAAACTCCTCATCTCGGCTGCGCTGATTTCGCTGGTGCAGATTCGACTTTTACCTGGATGGATGGCGATTTTGATCATCAGCCGCGAGTTTGCCGTGTCAGGATTGCGCAGCATCGCTGCCGCGGAAGGCTACACGATTAAGGCCGGGGAACTGGGGAAATCCAAGATGATGCTGCAAGTGATCGGCGTCGCGCTGGTGATGCTCTCCATTCGCTGGCCACGCCTGCGCATCTATGCTCTGGTTGTGATGTGGAGTGTTGTTGTATTCGGTCTTGCTTCGGCCGCCGATTATTTCCGCAAATTCTGGCGCAAGGTCGACACCAGCATCAAACTACGGCGCAGGAATGAGTTGCTCACCATGGAACGGCAAAAGCGCCGTTTGGAACGCGCAGCAACTTATCGCGATGCACAACGAACTAACGCTAACGCTGCCCACACAGCGGAGCCGTCGGCAACTTCTATTCCGCGCTCTGGTTGAGTGACAGCAAAGCCACAGTGGGCGCGGGTTTCAAAACCTGATAATTATTTTTCGTGAAAACGACTGTGCGGACCTGACCACGCGGGCCCAGCACTCCAATTTCTTTGCCGTTAAACACGACATCCAGCCCGCCGGCGTTGCCGGTCCGAATGCGCGCAAAGTTATGCCCGTCCAGAACCTTGCTTTCCGACGGGTTCAAAACGCCGCTGAACGTTTCCTTGCCATCGGCAACAATCGACAGCCAGGTGGCTTCGACGGCCGATAGTTCCAAGTGAAACGCCATTGCAACTGAATTCGGAGCAGGGGTTTCAATCGCAACTTCAGGCGCGGCGGCCTCCGGGGGAGCGCTGTGCCGGGCTGCCGCCGTCCCAAACCGCGCTTTCAAGCTCTGGAACCCGTTTCCAAAGGAGCTAACAACCAACTGGGGATTGAAATGTGAGCGTTCCCACAGTGTATAAACGCCCGAGCAAGCCGCTACGGCCAAGCAGAATGAGACAAGCGGTCTCAACGAGCCTAACCGAAACCGTCGTTTTCGAGCGAATCCACGGACCCGCACCGCAGGACCTTTCCCCTGCCCCGGTATCAACGGCTCTGGCATGGATCCCGCGACTTGTTCGACGTCAGCGGCAATAGAAGAGTAATCGAGGCTTACCCGGTGTGCGAACTGGCGTACAAAGCTTCGGTAAAAAAAGGCCGAACCCATGCCCGAAAGATCGTCCGCTTCGATCGCGCTAAGATTCTTCAGAGTGATGCGAGTATCGGAGCTAACCTGCTCCAAGGTTAAGCTGAGGCTTGAACGAGCCTCGCGGAGTTTTTGCCCTACAGACTCCATATATTTCCCAGGTGGTATGCTGCCGTGCGTGAAAGGTTATATTACTACAGACTTTTCGGCGCGATGGCTCACGTCCAATAGCCCGAGTAGCAGACCAGACCTTGAATCGACTCTATAGATCACTAGTGCGAAATAAACCCAATCGGCTCAATCTAAAATCGCTTACGCTTCGGACGCTGATTCCACTCTGCGGTCTGCTGGGCGCCGGCTTACTGGGATTTGGCGCAGGTGCGACTGTCCCGAGCTTCAGCGGCGAACGTGCGTTCGCGTACACACAGAAAGCAACCTCCTTCGGAGAGCGGCCATCCGGCTCGGACTCCATCGTAAAACTACGCGAATGGATGGTGGCTGAGCTAAAACCGCTTGGGGGCGAGTTGCTTAACGATACCTTTATCGCCCATACGCCGGCGGGGAACGTTCCGATGGACAACATCATCCTGAAATTTGCGGGCGCCTCCGGGAAAGCGGTTGTGGTGACCGGGCACTACGACACCAAACGCATTCCGATGGTTCACTTTGTCGGCGCAAACGACGGTGGATCCTCGACCGGGTTCCTGATTGAATATGCGAAGGCGGTTTCGAAGCCGCATCATCCGGACGATCTATACGTTGTCTTTTTCGACGGCGAAGAAGCGGTCGGCGAATGGAGCGACACGGACAGCCTTTATGGAAGCCGCCATTTGGAACAAAAGTGGTCAGCCGACGGAACGCTTGGCCGCATCAAGGCGCTGATCAATGTGGACATGATCGGCGACAAGGATCTCGACATTCTGAACGACGGGAACTCTTCGCAGTCCCTTCGCGATCTAGTGGCCGGGGTTGCCGGCAAACTGGGCGATGCGAAGTACTTCCACAAAGACGTGACCGGGATTGAAGACGATCACATGCCGTTTATAAAGGCCGGCGTGAACGCGATCGATCTCATCGACTTCAGCTACGGGCCGAACAACAGTTACTGGCACAACGACAAGGACACCATGGATAAGCTCGGCCCGCACAGTTTGCAGGTGGTGGGCGACGTTGTGGTGGGCGTCGTTTCGGAGCTCGAAACTCTTTAGCGAACAGCTTGGGCGGTCGTGGCTGGGGCCGCGAGTTTCAACTGTGCATCCAAGATCGGCTTCAACGCCTGGTACGTGATGGCGCCGTTGTAACGCTGCCCGTTGATAAAGATCGTCGGCGTGCCTTCCACATTGGCGTCGTTGCCGTCTTCCACGTCGCGCTCTACCGTCTGGCGAACTCCGGTGGTGTCCATATCGTTCTCAAGCTTCGCGATGTTGAGGCCGAGCCCTTTGGCGATATTCAGAATAGAAGCGCGGCTGAGGTCGTTCGAATGCGCGAACAGGGCGTCGTGCATCGGCCAGAACTGCCCCTGCTTGTGGGCGGCCACGGCTGCCGTTGCAGCCAAGTCGGCCTGCGGATGCTCTTCGAGCGGAAACTGTTTGAAGATGAGCTTGATCTGTGTCGGATAGGCTTTCAGAACCTCGTGTAGCTGCGGCACCGCTGCCACGCAATACGGACACTGGAAATCGGAAAATTCGACGATGGTCACGGGCGCGTTCGCAGGCCCGGTGACAGGCGCTCCCATCACAGGAATCTTCACTGGATCGGAAAGGATCTTCTCAAAACCCCACTTGGAAGTAGCGGCAGCCTGAAACGCTTCGTCAGCCGTCTTGCCCTGCTTGATGGAATCGACGATGATCTTCGACATGTTCGTGCTATACGTGCAGCTAGGGTCGACAACACGGCATTCGGCCAGCTTCATGCCGCAACCGCATGAGCAAGGCTGCTCGCGCAAGGTCTTCAGCACCGTCGCTTTCTGCTGGGCCGATAATCCAGAGAGATCCACGCCGGGCAACGTGCCAGCGGTCTTCCAGTCTTGAGCGCAGAGCAGAAGCGCAGACACAGTCAGCAGGCATAAAGTCCTGCCCATCCGCAGGACGGAGAAATGCATACAGACCCATTGTAGAAGTTTTCGGCTGAAATTTGACGTGCTGAGGCTTTTACGGATCTAAAATGAACGCATGGACTTGGTAATCAACGGTGCTAAGACCCGTGTGTCTGTGGATGCCGACCGGCCGCTGCTATTTGTGCTTCGCAACGAGTTGGATTTCACGGGCGCCAAGTACGGCTGCGGCGAAGGCCAATGCGGCGCGTGTACCGTGCTGGTGGACGGTGTAGCGCGCCGATCCTGCGTGACCCCCGTAGGCTCTGTTGCCGGCAAAGAGATCACCACGATTGAGGGTTTGGCCGACGGCGAGAAACTGCACCCGGTACAGGAAGCGTTCATCGCATGCGATGCCATGCAGTGCGGCTACTGCACCCCAGGCATGATCATGAGCAGCGTCGCCCTGCTGCGCAAGCATCCAGACGCGCCGGAAGCTCAGATTAAGGAAGCACTGGAAGGCAACGTCTGCCGCTGCGGAACGTACAACCGCATTCTGGCGGCGGTGGAGCAAGCCAGGCAGACCATGTTGAGCGAAGCGAAGGGAAACCACCGTGCCTAGAATCATGATCGGCCGCAGAGAATTTCTTGCTTCACTTGGCGGTGGCTTTATCGTTCTGTGCGCCGCGGGCGATTCGCTGGATGCGCAGGAATCGGGCGCCGCACATCGGCGTGGGGGTGGCAATTCCCTGCCCCAGGAGGTAGCTGCCTGGATTCACATCGCGCCGAACGGAGACATCACCGCATTCACCGGAAAAGTGGAAGTGGGCCAGAACGTCCGGACGTCTCTGACACAAGCCGTTGCGGATGAACTCCGCTGCGCGCCGGCGAAGATTACGCTCGTGATGGGCGACACAGGGCAGACGCCCTGGGATATGGGTACCTTCGGCAGCCGCACAACGCCGACCATGGCGCCGGTGATGCGCAAGATGGCCGGAACCGCGCGGCACGAACTGATTGCCGCCGCCGCCCGGAAGTGGAACCTCGATCCCAATTCGCTGAATGCGAAAGATGGCTGCATCGTGAGCGGCGCGATGCATAAGAGTGCAGGGTTCGGCGAGATTGCTTCCGCAATCGATTGGGTTCACGTGGTGGGCGACACCGCAAACATCACACCACCGCCACAGTGGCAGATCGCCGGCCAAAGTGTTCCCAAGATCAATGCGCGGGAGATGGTGACCGGCAAGCACAAATACACCTCCGACCAGAAGCGTCCAGGTCTGCTTTACGGCCGCATTGTTCGCCCGCCCAGTTTCGGCGCAGCGCTGACAAATGTCGACATTTCAGCCGCCGCCGCGATACCTGGAGTTACTGTTGTGCGCGACGGCGATTTCGTTGGAGTAGTCGCAACAAATGAGCACATTGCGGCCAAGGCGCTGGCGGCCATCAAAGCCGAGTGGAGCAAGAAGACGCAGATCTCGTCAGCCGAGCTGTTCAACTACATCAAACCTGCAACGCCGGCGACTGACGCCGACGCAAGCTCATCGGGCAAGACCCTGAGTGCCCGTTACACCATTTCCTATATCGCGCATGTTCCGCTGGAGCCGCGCGCTGCTGTAGCCGAATGGAACGGCGGCAAGTTGACGGTATGGACAGGGACACAACGGCCTTTCGGCGTGCGATCGGAACTCGCCACCGCGTTTCAGCTACCCGAAGATCAGGTGCGCGTGATCATGCCGGACACGGGTTCAGCTTATGGCGGCAAACATACGGGTGAATGCGCGCTGGAAGCTGCTCGGCTCGCGAAGGCGGCGGGCAGGCCTGTAAAGCTCATCTGGACGCGCGAAGAAGAGTTCACCTGGGCCTATTTCCGCCCTGCGGGAGTTATCGAGATTAACAGCAGTGTCGACTCGAACGGCGCACTCAGTAACTGGGAGTTCCACAACTACATGTCCGGGCCGTCCGGCTTGCCGACTCCCTATGAAGTTGCCGCGAAGAAAGAGCAGTTCCACGAAGTGGATTCGCCTCTGCGAGAGGGTTCCTATCGAGGTCTCGCCGCCACCGCCAATCATTTCGCGCGCGAATCGCATATGGACGATTTGGCCGCAGCGGCGAACATGGACCCGCTCGCTTTTCGCATGCGCAATTTGCAAAACCCGCGCCTGAAGGCGGTGCTCGAAGCAGCCGCGGATCGCTTCGGCTGGTCGAAGGCTAAGTCATCGAAGACTACAGGCTATGGCCTCGCGTGCGGCATGGAGAAGGGCGGCTATGTGGCAGGATGCGCGCAGATTTCAATTGGCAGCAATCATCAGATCCGCGTAGATCGCGTTGTCGCGGCGTGGGAGTGCGGCGCAATCGTGAACCCGGAGCACCTGAAAAACCAAGTGGAGGGTGCGATCGTCATGGGTCTCGGTGGTGCGCTGTTTGAAGCCATCGACTTTGCAAACGGCCGCATTCTGAATCCGCACCTGTCGGAGTACCGGGTGCCGCGCTTCAGCGACACTCCAAAGATTGAGGTAGTTCTGCTCGACCGCAAAGACATTCCATCCGCAGGCGCCGGTGAAACGCCTATCGTCTGCATCGCGCCTGCAATCGGCAACGCGTTTTTCGCCGCCACCGGAGTGCGCGTCCGTTCCATGCCGATATTGCCTACGCTTCGGGCGTGATCTGCTAAGCACGAAACAGCGCGGATGGGAGCGGTATCCAGTAACTTCGACCCACATTCCGTGCTACTTGTTGTTGATGTTATCGAGCGTTGCACTCACTTTGTCTTTTCTGTAGATACAAACCGGAGTCGATCTTTAGATGGCCCGCAAAATAGTTACGGGAGTAGTGTTGCTGTGTTTGTCTGCCTGCAATCGACCGGAGAGATCCCTGCTTCCTTACGCCGAGACCACAGTGCGGCAGTGGCGATATGAGACTCCTACGTTAGACGGGGTTCCCATTGAAATCAAAGACCGCTTTGTGATTGGCTTTACATTGCGGCAGTAGCTGCTCCCTCGAGATTATGGGCGGCTAACTGGAAAATCGGGTAATTGCCCATTTCTGCGCGCTCTTGTCGTACTCGAAAGAGACGCTCGCGTCGAACTCCATGGGACTGGGCCGGCCGCCGCACACGACGATATGGGACAGATCGATTGTGGCCGGCTGCGTCGTCTGGTCAGGCAGGTTCAATTGGTAGCCGCAGGTTGCATTCTGCTTCTTCACGTAAGTGATCCAGTTCTGAGCCTTGGTGTTGTACTGCAGTAGAGTACTGGCGTTCTGCGGCGTCAAGGCGGGGACGGTCGCTTTGGGTGGCGAGCTGCAGCCGATTGCAAGGACGAAGACGCACGCCGCTAGCGGCAAAGACAGAGCAAGCTTGTTCACTGCGGGCATGTTATCACCAGCCTGGGTAAGAATCTCGGTGCTGGAACTACAAACTAAATAGCCGAAAGACGGTACAGAACCGTTGTAGCTTGCGTCCTACCGGTGGATGTTTAGTGGCGATCGGGCAGCTAAGCCCTTTGACAAAATTGCGGCCCTGCAGAACGCACGTATATTCAGCGGCCTCTCAGATTCAATTCTTCAGGAAATTGCCTCTCTAGCGACGGTGCGGCATCTGAAGCCGGAAGAAGTTCTCTTTTCAGAAAACGACGAAGCGGAAGCATTGTATGTCGTGGCTGACGGCGCATTGAGGTCGGTTCGGCAAAATGCAAAGGGCCGCGAACAGGTGCTATCTACCGAACACGCGGGCGCGCTTCTGGCGGCGTCTCCCGTATTCAATGGCGGCCGTTTTTACTCGACATGCATAGCCGATACAGCGTCACGAGTTCTCCGGCTGCAGTCGCAGGACGTGCGTAACTTATGTCACCGGCATCCCGACCTGTTGTGGGCGCTGGTGACGATGTTTGCGCTACGGCTGCGCCAATACGCCGAACTGATTGAGACGCTTGCTCTGCGCAATGTGGATCAAAGGGTCGCGCAGCACTTGTTATCCGTATGCCAGGAGCGCGGGTTGATGCGCGAAAGCTCCTGTGTAATCGAAGTTGAGATGACACATGCCGAGATTGCAAGCCGCATCGGTTCCACCCGGGAAGTAGTCTGCCGCGGATTAGCGCACCTCGAACGGCAGGGACTTATCCAAGTTCAGCGCGGACGGCGTTTCACCATTCCCGATATGCCAGCGCTCAGAAAATTCGCCGGGGTCACAGACCCGGAGGACGCACTGATGATCGCTGAGCTCTCGTCTGAAATTGCATAGCGGGAACTTGTACGCAATAGGGTTCTTCAGATCCATCCGGGAAATTACGGGTATGCAATATTTCGAACAGGCGCAGTGAGCAAAGGTACTGCAAATACGGTCGCTTGCGACGATTATCGATCTAAGATGTTCGCCTCTCCCCATATCACGTTGAACAAGAATATCGCTGCAATCGCGATTGAGGGCTCTGAAGACGGAACACCGAGTCGCGGCGTGATCGCGCAACTCCCGAAAGGAGCGGAACTCGTCATCACAGGGGATGGCTTTAACCAGCGCACGGCAACGGTACGGTGTTACGATCGCTCCTATTTCGTCTTCCTGCAAGACATCAGCGACGAAGATGAAGTGCCTCTCTAAGTGCCATCCAACCAACTAACTCAGCCTGCAAATTGTACGTATTATCTCGCGTGATGTAACTCACTGTACTTATATCGCTGGAGAGGGATACTCGAATTAGAGGGTAACTAGTTATGGACAGTAACAACACGAATCTGAACGAAATGACGCCTCCGGCGCGAGGGGGACTTGGCGCTGCGCAATTTTTTAGCGTCATTACCTTGCTGGCGGGCATCTGGTTCTTCATCTCTCCCTGGGTCTACGGCTCCGGGGCACGTGGAGTAGCATTCAACAATTGGTTTGCTGGTGCGCTGATCATCATCTTCGCGGTGACGCGCGTGGCACGCCCGGCTTTCTCAACAGCTATGGCGTGGGCCAATATGGTAATGGGAATTTGGGTGTTCTGCTCGCCGTGGATTTATGGGTACTCGGCTTCGAATGCAGCGCTCTTTATCAACAGCATCGTGGTCGGTATCATCATCTTCGTGTGCTCGGTGATCTCCTGGCGAATCAGCGTGCCACGCCTACCGGCTACTGGCTCCATGCAGTCTCGCCCTTCCCACCGTTAACCCTGGTGGGCCAATCGGGCTTCTCCGATTCTCCTCCGAGCAGAGAAGCCCGAGTTCCGGTTTCAGTCATCCGGTTCTATTTGCGGCCGCAACCGCGATCGGGTATATCAAGCGCGGAGAGCAGGACCGCCTTGTTCTCAGCCTTGAGTTGACGCAATTGCTCCAGGCGCGAATCGATGTTTCGGCAGGCTTCGTCAACAGTGGCGGCAGCACTTGGCGTGGGCCGGATGTCCGCGCTGTTCACGTCATAGAAATTGCGCGTCAGGTCGCGGTTCAGCGTTCCCAAGCCCCGGTTGTCGCGCGCTCCGTTTTGGATGTCGTCCAGCTTCTTATCGAGGGCAGACACACTAGCGTCAGTGCTTTTGGATTGCACGTTGAGCTTCGCGCGCACGCCGGCAACTGCATTGAATGCCTGGTAAGTCGCTTCCATGCCGGTCATAATGCGTCGTGAAAGATCCAACTGATCCTGTAAGTCGGCGCTAGAAGCTGTAAGCCGTGGGTCGAGCTTGACGATTAGCTGCTCCCTGTACTTTCGGTCATTCACTTGTAATTCGATCGTGTAAGTGCCGGGCACCGCAAGTGGGCCTTGTGGCTGCTGGCGAGGCGTTTCTCCTACAATCGCGTCATTCGGAAGCGTGTACTCGGTATATTCCTGGCGTTCGCCGAAATAGCCGTACGGCAAAGTGTGAGGCGGTGGGTACCGCAGATCCCACACGAATCGATTCACGCCTGCCACACTGGGCGGAACGGCTGGAGGAGCGAACCAGTACGCAGGGATATTAGGCGGCGGGAGCTGATCGAGTGCTTTGCTGTCGGGAAGCCGGCGTACCAAGCTTCCATGTTCGTCGTAGATAGTCAGAGTGACTTCGCCCTGCAGCGGCCTTGCGAGGTAGTAGTTCAAAATTGCACCGTTTGGCGGATTGTTTCCGGCGGGCGTTTCGGGAGGAAGCGGCGTGTCGGGCCAATTGTCCCAACGAACACGCATGGCGGCAGCAGGCCGGAACAAGTGTGCGGACTCTGCCGCGATTGCAGCGGTCAGTTCGCGCAAAGGGCTGACGTCGTCGAGAATCCAGAGCGCACGCCCGTATGTGGATGCGACCAGGTCATTGTCATGGACGGCCAGATCCGTGACGGTAGCCGTCGGCAGGTTAAGTTGCAGAGATTGCCAGTGATCGCCATCATCGAAGGACACGTAAATGCCGGTTTGTGTTCCGGCGTAAAGCAGTCCCGCGCGAACCGGATCTTCGCGTATAACGCGTATTGGCTCAGACGCAGGCAGGCCATCGGTGATGCTCTGCCAGGTCTTACCGGCATCGCGGGTTCGCGCCGCATATACCTCGTTTGTCAGGCGGCGCATTGTGCTCAGATAAGCACTCCCAGCATCATGATGACCCGCCTCGAGGCTCCCGATTATGGATGCCCTGGTGATCTCCGGAGGCGTCATGTTCCGCCATGTTTTCCCGCCATCCTGCGTGAGTTGAACCAGGCCGTTACTGGTACCTGCCCAGATCACATCGGCGCTCAACGTCGATGGTGAAAGCGCGGTGATGGTAGCGTTGCGCGTCGTCGCCGGCGGATGCTCCGCGTTACTGGCGGTGTGCGGCTCCGTGTTGTTGTTCGGAACCGCAGCCAGATCGGGACTCATCTCACGCCAGTTCGTCGCATCGTCGCTCTGCAGCAGGAACTGAGTCGCGTAGTAAAGGACGTGCGGATTCTGCGGCGCAAACATCAGCGGCGGCGCTCCGCCGGTCCGATATTTTGGCGAACGAACGAAAACCGTGGCGACCTGGCGGGTCGCTTTGTCGAAGCGCACAACGCTGCCGTACCATCCTTGGCTGTAAACAAAGTTGGGGTTGGTAGGGTCGGCCGCAATGAAGCCGTTCTCAAAACCACCGACGGGAAACCAGTCGCCGTTCGTGATCTGGCCATAGTCGCTGCGGCTCAGTATGCCTGCCGTGCCGCTGTCCTGCTGCGTCGCATACACGCGGTAGGGGAATGCGAGATCGGTCGAGAGGTGATAGAACTGGCCGGTTGGCTGGTTGTACCAAGAAGTCCAGGTGCGGCCAGCATCGACGCTGATGGTCGCGCCCTGATCCACACCAAGAAGCATGCGCTGTGAATTGTGAGGATCGATCCATAACACGTGATAGTCGTCGCCGCCCGGAGCGCCGCGGTAAGCTTCGAAGGTGTGGCCGCCATCCGTCGAGCGATACAGCGAGGTTTGCACCACGTAGAGCGTATCGGCGTTAGCCGGGTCCACGAAAATCCGGCTGAAGTAGGTATTCCCGATAACGCGCGGGTCTGTGGTCGATTTCTGCCAACTCGCGCCGCCGTCTTCCGAGCGGAAGAATCCCTGGTGCATGATCGCGTAAACCACGCGGCCTTGCTTGCCCGGCGCGACTGCAATGCCGATGCGACCTTTGTTGCTTTCAGGCAGACCGTGGCCAGTCAGTTCCCTCCATGTAGCGCCTTCGTCGTTCGATTCGAAGATGCCGGAATATGCCCCTTGCGTAGGAGCGGTGGGCCCTGCCGGACGCCGCATCAAGGTCGCGAACAGTGTGCGAGGATCGCCGGGGTCGGCGCAGAGATCCATCACGCCCGACATGTCGTCTTTATAAAGTGTCTTCGTCCAGCTACTGCCGCCGTCGGTGGTCTTGAACACGCCGCGATTTGCGCTTGCAGCCGGATCGCCTGTCGCGCCCACCACTAGAACGTTCGGATCGTGCGGGTCGACGATGATTGCCTGAATGTAATGCGTGTCGGCGAGCCCGATGTTCGCCCAAGACGCGCCCGCATCGGTCGATTTGTATACGCCCTTTCCGGGGGTTTGCTCGCCGGTGCCAACATACACATTATTCGGATCCGAAGGCGCAAGCGTCACGGCACCAATGGACGCTACATGTTGGGAATCGAAGATCGGTTTCCAGACACGACCGGCATCGGTTGTTTTCCAGACGCCTCCACCGGGTGTGCCCATGTAGTAGACGGTACTATCGCCTGGAATGCCCGCTACAGCAGTTACACGCCCGGCGCGAAACGGCCCAATTAGACGCCAGCGCAAGCCGGAGAACAGGCCGGCATCCACGCCTCCGGCGCCAGGCGCGGCAGCGTGAAGCAGCAGCCCAAAAGCTGCCAGTGCCGCACCAATCAATGCTTGTTTGAGGAAGGCATCTCGCGATTTCACGATGAGCCAGTATATAGAATCGCGTCGAGGCCTGTTATTAGAAATCGAGCCCCACGCTGGTCTTCTGGTAATTGCCTGTAATGTTGAACGGAACCACTCGCACGCTCTTTTTCTTTTTTAAGAAGGGCGTTATGACCCGCATCATCCACGACTTCATCCCAGTTGTGGCGGTCCACGGTTTTCCATCAGTGTAAAGATGCCCGTGTAAGTCGATGTCATAGTTCAAAAGGCTGTACGTGCCGGTCATGCGCGCTGTTGCGCCCTGCATGGCAAAACTTAAATTAGTAAGTGTCGCAACTCCATTTCGGATGTCGCCGTGTCCCTTCAACTCGGAGAGTGCAATTTGATCGTCCGCCTCGTTCTTCTTGTCGGCGCTGTCACTCAAACGGTTCAGGTCTGCTTGCGTCGCCTTATTCGTGAACCGGCCATCGTCCACGCCGAAATCTCCCGACATTCGCATTCGTTTTAGCAAAGTCCCTTCGCCTGGGGGGACATCGACATGCGCTTTCATCGTCATCGCGCCCAGCATCGGCGACTGCTTTGCTCCGATGAACAGATCCAGCACGTCCTCAATACGGCCCTTTCCGCAAAACAGGTCGAGCGATATCTTACGGCCTTTCCGATCCTTTTCGGACGTGATCGTTCCGTTCACCTGAAGCGAAGAGTGGTCAAAGTCCGCCTGCACATCGTCGAGGGTGGTGTCGCCGTTCCGGCCATCCACACGGGCTTGGTAGGTCGCCGTTATATCGCGCGTGTGACCTGTATCCACGACATGGAATTTGGCGACATTTACTGTTCCCTTCGTGATGAGTTCCCCCAGTTTCCCGTCTAACGATCCCTGCGCTTGCACGGTTCCGCTCAGTTCCTTGAACGCCGCCAGGTTCATATCCTGAACCGTATATGATCCGCCCACAGGCGTCTCCTCCGGATGGTTGGGTTGCCACGGGCCAAAGACGCCAGTAGAATGAATTTTTCCCGGGGGTAGCGCGTTCGTAAGAATCGTTTTATAGGAAATAGCTGAGTTGTTGCGGACGTCATAGGCCGCCAGCTTGTCTATCGTTATACGGTAGGGCTGAGACGACCCTTCACGGAAAAAATCAAGAACAGCGCCATCCGCGACAATCTTATCGATGCGAAGCGTCTTGACAGACGAATTCGTATGGTTCAACGGCATGAGGGGGTCGGGCTTCCCATGTACTTCGGCGGGGGGCACGGTTACGTGCATGTGAACCATCTTTACCAGCGATAACCGGTCCTGCGCCGTGATGAGCCCGAGGTAACTGCCCTGCAGCGTCAGAGTGTCGATCTGTATAATCGGCGGCTTGTTTTTGTTCTCATGGCGTTCGAAACGTACGTCTTGCGCCACGCAACCGGGCGGAAAGAAGGTTTTCCGAAAGTGACCAATTGTGACAGTTCGCAACGAGGCTTCCTGAAGAACGTCAATAACCGGCTGTTTCTTAAAGGGCCAATTCAGTGCAATGAAGCTTGCGTAAGCGATAAAGGCTGCCAAAAAGAAACTGGCGCCAATAAGCCACAATCTCTCGGGCCTGCGGCCGTGATGCGGCTGGCGGGTTATTCGGACTGCGTCAAGAACAGTCGTTGTAGACATCGCCGAAGTCCTCCTCTTCGGCAATGGCAATTGCCATTTGCTAAAGTGACCCCGGCTGAGCCCCGAATGTTTCGAGTGTTGTTAAAAGTCGGTTAGGGTCGCTTTATCCAACGGTCGTATTCCCGGGTATGCCGCGACTCGAGCGACACTTCCTTGCCGCCAATGAACACGGCCTTGATATTTGTCTTGGCTTCCAGCGGATCGCCGTCGGTAAGGATGAAGTCGCCAAGCTTGCCCTTCTCGATTGATCCAAGTTGGTCGTCGACCCCCAAAATCTGCGCCGTGCTGATGGTCAACCCTTTTAGGGCTTCCGCGCGTGGCAGACCGAAAGCCGCCGCCTGCGCCGCTTCGAACGGCACGTTGCGCGCGAACTCGACGTCGAATGTCCCGAAGCAGATTTTCACGCCCGCTTTGTAGAACTCGCTTGGGAGCGTATACGGCGCATCGTATGGGTCATCGTCTCTCATAGGCAACTCAAACGTTTTTCCCAGCACAACCGGAATGTTGCGGGCTTTCAACATCGGACCCGTGCTTCCTATTTCACGCGGGTTCGCGATGATGATCTTCACCTTCTGCTTGTCCGCGAACTCGATCGCGTCCTTAATGGATTGCTCCCGCTCCGCGCGCACCAGCAACGGCGTTTTGCCTTCAATAACCGGAATCATCGCCTCCAGGCGAATATCACGATGGAAATCCGGACCGCCGGCGGCCTTGGCCGTCTTGTATCGGCGTGCGTCATCGAAGAAATGCGCGATCTGATCGATCTGCTCTTTATATTGCTTCTCTTCATCGGCGTAAGTGCGCGCCGGTGCTCCCAGAAGAGCTGCAAAGCCGCCGCGGCCGCCGGATTGGATCTCTGGAAAGACCATGTCCATGACGGCACTGCGCTTGACGGCCATGTCTTCCCAAGTCCAGCCTTCCATGTGCATCAGCGCGCCTTGGCCTGCGATCATCGGCGCACTTCCTCCACGGCCGCCTCGGGCGCCGCTTCCCGGCAAAGTAATCACGGTGGTGATCCCGGAGGCGCGCGTGACATCGATATGCTCACTCGATGCATTGAACGCAACTTCAGCGCGCAACTCCGGATTGAACGTACCAATTTCGTCGAGATCAATCGTGTCGCGCAATGACTCGATCTCTTCCAGGCCGATGTTCGTTGCCGCGTTGATCATGCCGGGATAGAGTTGCAGCCCATGGCCGTCGACGACCCTGACGCCACCGTGCGGCGATATACGGGCGCCCACTTCAGCAATCTTGCCGTCGATCACCAATACGGCGCCGTTGTGAATGTCTGCCCCGACTACCGGGTGCACATCCACGTTGCGCACCAGAACGGAATTATCCGCGGCGCTCAGAATACACGCTGCCGCGATAGCCGCTCCACCACCGAATAAGCTTCGCCGTATCCTCTTCATCAGCGGCTCTCCTCCATCGGGGTCACACGATTGTTGTTGCCGCCGGCAGGCCGTGACTGCGCCTTTTCCTTATCCAACAACGACTTCTTCTGCTCGTTGAATTTAGGCCGCGTCTCCAGATCCTTATCGCGGTCGAAGTACTCGTGCCCATCGATCCAAACCTTCAGGCATTTCGAGTAATTGGAAAGCGGATCTTGATCGAACAGCGCCAGGTCGGCCGACTTGCCAACCTCAATGGAACCCACCTTGTCCTCAATGCCCAACTGCTTTGCTGGATTGATGGTGACCATTGCCAGCGCTTCGGTGGGCGTCATACCGCCATAGCGCATCGTTTTCGCAGCTTCCAGATTGAGGTGCCGCTGCAGTTCGTCGGAATCCGAATTCACTGAGACCACCACGCCTTTGCGTGTCATGATGGCGGCATTGTAGGGCGTCGCATCGAAAGCTTCAATCTTATAGGCCCACCAGTCGCTGAAAGTCGAGGCGCCCGCGCCGTGCTCGGCAATTTCTTTCGCCACTTTGTATCCCTCCAGCGCGTGCTGGAAAGTGCGAACCTTAAATCCCATCTCATCCGCAACGCGAATCAACATGAGAATCTCGTCCGAGCGATAACAGTGCGCGTGCACATAGCGCTGACCGTTTAAGACTTCGACCAGTGGATCGAGCCGCAGGTCTTTTCGCGGGGGAATCGGGTGCTCTCCGCGGGCAACCCGCTCGTTGTACTCTTTCCATTCGGCCTGATAGTTCTTCGCTTCGTTGAAACTTTCGCGAATGACCTCCTCAACGCCGAGACGAGTTCCCGGGTACCGCCGTTCAGGGGCGGCGCCTTGCTGGAAGAAACCTTGTGGCTCACCGGCGCGCTTCGGGTTTTCGCCTAAGGCAAACTTGATGCCCGGCTTCGCGCCTTGCATGATCATCTCCGGCGCAGTCTTGCCCCAGCGCAACTTGACGACGATTGTCTGGCCGCCGATCGCGTTCGCACTTCCGTGCAAGACATTCGAGATTGTCAGGCCGCCCGCCAGCGCCCGATAGATGTTGATGTCGGTGGGGTTAATCACATCCTTGATGTTGACCATCGAGGAGTCCGATACGGTGCCTTCGTTCACCCCGCCTTCGACCGCGGTATGCGAGTGGCAATCGATGATGCCGGGCATCAGATACTTGCCGGTGGCGTCCACGACGGTTGCGTCCGCCGGTGCGCTGACGTTCTTGCCGATTGCGGCGATTTTGCCGTTTTCGATTAATACGTTCCCGTTCTCAACAGTGCCTTTTGTGACCGTCAACACCGTCGCATTGCGAATCAGCAATGTCTGTGCGCCGCTCAGTCCGGCGATGGTTAGAATCCCGCTGAGAATGGACAACAATCGCCGCATCTACTTCCTGCCTCCTTGAATGACTTCGAATCGCGTCGGGGTTGGCGTACCGCGGCGCCCACCTGGACCTCGCTCCGCCGGGCCTTCCTGCATTTCTTTGGAGGGTTGAAACAGCTTGCCGTCTACAAACACGTACTCAATCGTCGATTTGTCGTCGAACGCGTCGCCCTTCATTACCAACACGTTGGCAATCTTTCCTTTATCTAAGCTGCCCATACGATCCGAGACGCCGTAGATGTTGGCAGCGTTCAGCGTCAATGCGCGCACAGCGTCCTCGCGAGATAACCCCGCATCCATCGCTTTCTTCAAAGCCTTTTTCAGATCGGGGGCTGTGTCAACGCCGTCGGAGTAGAACGCGAATCGCACACCGGCTTTCGCCAGCATGCCTGGGAGTGCGGGCGCCTGGTTGCGCATCACCAGGTCTCGATAGTTCGGAATGTCTGCCGGGTCCGCATCGCGCGGCGCAACCGGCCATTTCAGGCTGATCAGCACGGGCACGTCCGCTTGCTTCACCTGCTCCACGCGCTTGAATCCTTCGTGCATGCCGTAAAGGACAAACGGCACCTTCAGCTCTTGCCCGAAGGCGATCATGCGATCGATCTGCTGCTCCTGATCGGCCGGCAAGAGGATACGCGGCGATTCCGCCAACCCTTCCAGATCGTGATCGTATTCCGGCCGTTTGTTGCCTTTCGGATTCGCCGCATAGATCTGCTGCGCTTGCTTGTACTGATTGAGATCCAGATAGAGTTGCCGCACGTACGCGATGTTGCCCATCAGCGATGAGGGGAAAGAACGGCCCATGCCAAAAGATCCGACGCGAAACAGAATCTGCTGCCCGACGGGTTGCAGAACCACCATGTCGCGGCCCCGTTCCCCGGCCAGATCGACCATAGCGCCCAATCCTTCGACGATGCCTCGATTCGGGAACGTCGCCGCAGACGTGAATCCGGCGGCGCGCACCACTTCGAGCCGGGCGTCCGTGGGCGATACCAAGTCCGCTGCGCGTTCAAAGGAATAAGTCTGCGGACGATCTTCCGGACCGTGCGATGGCCGTGCTGCCGGTTGCGGAGCCGCCGGCGTTTGTGTTGCGGCGCCCGCGGTGCGTTGTGTTGTGGGAGCGGGAGCAGCACCGGGAATTCCCCACGTGCTCAAGCCGTCGATGAAACCCGGATATACGGTCAAGCCGCTGCCGTCGATGACCCAGGCGCCCGCCGGAATTGCCACGTTCGCCCCGACATCTTCAATCAGACCCTCACGCAAGATCACCGTCGCCTTGGGCAAATCTGCGCCGCTCACCGTGACAACGTGGGCGTCTTTGATCGCCACAGGGCCCGGAGTATCGGCGCCGAGACATGGCACCGCCATCAGGGCCGCCGCCGCTAGAGCATAAGCATGCTTCATAAGCTGTGTTTCCAATCTGGACTTACAATTACAACGATCTTAGAAATTTCTCATTGTGACATAGGGAGGGGCAGCGTTAGCCTACCGGTCGCTCACGCTCGCGGTTCTGTAGGAAGTTAGCCCACCGGTCGCTTACGCTCGCGGTTCTGTTAAAGATCACCGGTCGCTCACGCTTGGTTCGAGCGAAGTTGAATAATCGAAGCCATTATCCGTAAAGGGCGACTGTGCAGGAATTTGCGGGGCTATGGAGAGCGGCGGGGCGAGCGCATCGACATCGCTAAAATCTTCTGGCTCCGACTGCGTTTCCCTGCGATCGTTTTTGAGGCGGCGCAGTTCGGCCATGTCCTTCTCGCGGCGGCGGTGCAGCCGATTCTCCTGGAGGTGAAGGTTGCGGAAATCCTTCTCGTACGTGGTGTGGGTGTGCAACTGAATGAGGCTGTAGCGGACTTCCTCGGCGTATTCGGTGAAGAGTTCTTCGAAGTCAGCGTGGCCCTTGGCATAGATTGCAAATTCGAGTGCACGGACGCGGCGAAGACGCCAATCGGCATCGGCTATAGCGTGGACGAGCTCGGATTCGGCCTGACCGACGGGAGAGAAATCATGCCGATAACCCGCGATGAACGCAGCGTACTCGTTGACATCGTCGGTGGGCAGAAGAACGGTGTGGCCGGTGAGACCGGTTTTGACGGCGTTCATGGAGGATTTCGCCTTGCCGGCGGGTGACAGCGGACCGGAAGACAACTGGGCATTGGCTCGGTTAGCAGCGAGCTGGGGCGCGGAAACTTCCTTTGCGGCCGGGGCGGCAGCGTGGGACCAGGGATTGCGGTTGCGATTACGTTTGGACATGATAGTGCTCCTGGTGCGAGAATCGCGCGAGGGACGGTGGCATTCCCAAAATGACGGAACGCAAGTTATTGAAAAGGCGGGAAATCGAGCGATACGATTTTTGTCACCGACTTACGAACGCTCGGCCAGGGAGTGTTTACTGGTTCGAGGATACATTGGTGACATGACTGACAAGAGCGACGTAAGAGCGAAGGTGTACGACATTCTCAAAAGCTTCTCGACGGCAATGTTTGTGACATCCGGCCCAAGCGGCCGGCCAGAGGCAAGGCCGATGCACGTGGCGCACGTGGAAGACGAAGAAGGAGACGTCTGGTTCTTTGCCGGAAAGGGCGCCACTCTGGTGGAGGAGATCAAGGCTAAGGCGACGATACTGCTGGCTTTTCAGGACCAGAACTCCGCCTATCTCTCGCTGCGGGGCAAAGCGCGCCTGGTGGAAGATCCAAAACGGATACAGGAACTGTGGAAAGAGCCGTATCGCGTCTGGTTTCCGGGCGGCGCGGAAGATCCGGATATCGCGCTGGTAGCGGTCAAGCCGATTGATGCCGAATATTGGGATAACCGCGGGGCGAACAAACTGGCATACATGTTCGAATCGGCGAAGGCATATATTAAGGGCGAAAAGCCCGATGTGGGCGATATCGATCAACACGCCAAGACAAACTTGTAGCTTTTGGGCCGGACAGAAAGCCTGCGCGTTGAGGATCACCGTTAGCCAAGTTGATCGCTTCGCAAAAATCTCCAGCGCTTGGGCAGCAATACTTAGACCCTAAGCTCCGGGACGGTCCGCGCGCAGTAAGAAACCTCGCAGCCAGTGAAAGAGTTATTCAGAGCAGCAATCAGAGCGCCTCAATAGTGATAGCGGCAAGCAAGAACTCGGATTTTATCCGGCAGCACTTGGTAAACAAGCCTGTGCTGTTGGTCGATCCGCCTCGACCAACAGCCGGTAAGTTCGTGCTTGAGTGGTTCTGGCTTCCCAATG
Source organism: Terriglobia bacterium (assembly GCA_963846045.1). Lineage (GTDB taxonomy): Bacteria > Acidobacteriota > Terriglobia > Bryobacterales > Bryobacteraceae > Bog-105. The sequence continues at coordinate 184,537 of CAWJUL010000017.1, forward strand.
CCAGAAAACGGTTCGCGTTGCACATCTCGCAGAAGACGCATGATACGGACCGCTTGAGTCCGATCACGTTCCGCCCACCAGACCAAATCTTCAAATGCCGCCGGGTCAAACTCAACGGCCCTCACAGTCCGAGCTTTGTGGCCGCGTCATCGAGCGATAACCCATCCCCCCGCGTCAGAGCAGACAGAAGGCGGGCCTTCATCGTTTCGGAGCTGAGCAAGTAAGCAGTTTCGCGTTCCGAAGCGATCTCCTTCCATAACTCGATGGGGACGATCACCGCAGTGGGCTCCCCAGCTTCATTGGAAACGATCTGGATGCCTCGATCCGGCACAACTCCAGCTTACTCCTCCTGGACGAGACCGATTCTCTAGGGGTCTCGGGCCCGAGGCGGTCGACACCACAACTCCGGCCGCACAAAGGAAGATGCAGATGGCCGGGACAATTTCCGCGTTCGGCTGGGCGAGCATGTTCAGCTCACAGCTTTTTAGCCGCCTGACCCAAGTAGAAGAAAATCCGCCGAACGGCGCAAACGCCGAACGAATCACTGAACGCGAAGAGTTGACATGGGTCGAATCGCCAAGCTTGGCGATTCCCACCCAAGCCCTTAGGGGTTTTCTTGCGGTTCGCAGCGGGTCTCAAATCGATCAGCCGCTGTTTGCCGATTCGGCCTGACGCTACCGACAGGACGAGGTCCACAAGCTCGTCAGGATCGAAAGTCGGCTTCCAGCCGTTCATCAAGAGGAACGTGATGGCTGCGTTGGCACCCACTCGCTTGTCGCCATCGATGAATGCGTGGTTCTGACAAAGATGAAAGAGATAGGCCGCCGCCATCGACGGAATGGAGCCATGCAGGAAAGCCCCGCCGAAAGTGACCTGAGGTGTGGCAATGGCGGATTCTAATCCGCCAGCGTCGCGAAGTCCAGCGAAGCCGCCGTATCGTTCAATCTGCTGCTGGTGAATCTCCAGCACTTCATCCAAAGGCAGAAATACCGGATCCACAAGGCTAGTTCTGAAAACTTATTCGGCCAGTTTGCGGAACGCCTTCTCGTAACGCGTGTGTGCCCATTCCTGGGCTGCTTCGAACTTCTTGCGTCTGGCTGACGGCTTCACCGGCGCGACGATCAGTTGCTTACCGTCAGTGCTGATTTCGAGCGGCGTATCGGGGTCGATCTTGAGCAGGTCCAGAATCGGGCGATCAATCACCAATGCGAGACTATTCCCGTGCTTCGTCAGCTTCTTGACCATCCACTGTCTGTCCGTAGATCCAATGTATCACCTGACTGAACAGCAGTTAAGTGCCAAGGGTCGGCTAAAGTGTCCTCAACCGCGTTGGGAGAAGTTTAAGTCCAACACTTGGCCGCACAACGCAAACTACTGAGCTGACGGCAGAAGCCTATGCTAGAGCATGGCACGACGTCAGTTTGGACGGCCGCTGGGTTCCGAGGAGAGGCGGGATTTGCGAATTGTTTCTTGGCTGGACTCGTTACGCGGAGATGTCGTTTTTGCGTGGCGCCAGTTGAAGAAGAATAAGGTGACGTCCCTAGCGGCGGTTTTGTCCGTTGGCTTGGCGATGGGGGCCTGCGCGTCGGCGTTCCGGCTGATCGACGCTTTGCTATTGCGGCCGATGCCGGTGGATCACCCGGAACGGCTCTTTGTGCTCTCGTTCGAAGTCAACGAACCGATCGACGGCAAGCTGCTGAAGGAAGACTCCTGCGCTTACCCGATGTTTCGGGAAATGCGGGCGTTCGTGAAGGATCAGGCTGAGTTGGTGGCAATCTCCTATGTTTCGCGGGTGGATCTCACATTCACCACGGCTGAGCAGGTTGAAAAGGCTAACCAACAATACGTATCCGGATGGATGTTCTCGGCGTTTGGGTTACATCCGGCGCTCGGCCGTGTTTTTACGGAAGATGATGACAAAACTCCTGGGGCGCACCCGCTAGCCGTGCTGTCCTACGACTATTGGCAGAGCCGCTTTGGTGGTGATCCGCATGTAGTCGGCCGCTCGTTCCGCATTGGCAACGATAGCTATCAGATTATCGGCGTGGCGCAGAAGCCGTTCAGCGGGACGGAGACTGGCACGACGGTCGATATCTTCCTTCCAACGATGATGATCAAAAACAACGCGATTGCCCGGAACGACTACCGATGGTTTCGAACATTCGTGAAATTGAAAGCGGGGGTTGCGCCGAAGACCGTCCGAGACCAGCTCGGCTTGGCTTTTCGAGACTATTTGCGGGAATACACGAAAACATTCCGTGGCGTCAGCAAAGAAGAAATGAAGGCCTACTTAAGCCAAAAGCTATTGCTCAATTCTGCGGCGCCAGGCGTATCGAAGTTGCAAGCCGATTATGGGCTCTCGCTGTTCGTGCTTGGTGTACTGGTATTGCTCGTGCTCGCGATTGCCTGCTTGAATGTCGCCAACTTGACCGCGGTTAATGCGACCGCGCGCTCGCGTGAGATCGCTTTGCGCCTTTCCATCGGGGCCGGGATAGGGAGGCTTTTGCAAATGGTGTTGATTGAAAGCGCACTGCTCGCGTGCGCCGGCGCGGCCGCCGGAGGTGCTTTTGCGTTCTGGTCGGCGCCCTATGTCGTGAGAATGATTAGCTCGCCCGTTTCGCCTACGCAACTGAATCTGCCGGCGGATTGGCGCGTGCTAGGCTTCTGCGCGGTGATAACGTTCGCAGTGACGGTGGTGCTTTGTTTGCCGGCAGCTTGGCGCGTCTCCTCTACAGAACCGGTTAGCGCTCTGAAGGGCGACACCCTGCGGTCGGGAAGCCGGCTGATTCATTCGCTGACGGCGGCACAGGCCGGATTTGGATTTCTAGTGCTGTTCGTCGCAACACTTTTCATTACCAGTTTCGAGCGTTTATCGAAACAACCCACTGGATTCAATCCTGAGCGGGTTGTGACGCTCGAGACACTGACGGCGAAGCCCGTGAAAGCCGTTTTCTGGGAGCAAGTGGCAGATCGCTTACGCTCGCTTTCTGGTGTTCAGTCGGTAGGGCTTTCCGAATGGCCGCTGATGACGGGCGAGAGCTGGAGCAACATGGTCTCGGTTGATGGAAGGCCAAACAGTCGGGTGCAGTCCTACTTTCTCAGCACATCATCTGCTTGGAGAGAAGTGATGCGAATCCCGTTGCTCGCGGGAAGAGATTTCGGTACGGGAGATCAGATGCCTGGGTCGGCCATCGTGAATGATGCGTTCGCCAGGGAATATTTTGGCGGTCGCGATCCGATCGGCGAGTCCTTCGATATGGTTACTTTCAGCGGCTCTCGGTTATCATTCCGCGTGGTCGGTAGAGTGGCGGATGCGCGGTATCGAGACATGCGGGAACCGATGGCGCCGGTGGCCTATGTGCCGTTCGCGTCGGAGTATATGAGAGCCACATTTATCGTACGAACGGTGAGCGAGAATCCTTTGACAATGGCAAGCCGGCTACGGCAAGAGATTGTGCGCAGCCGAGCAGATTTTCATGTGAGCTCGATTCGGACACAAATCGAATTGATTGAATCGCACACGGTAAGGGAAAGGCTGTTGGCGATGCTTGCTTTGTTCTTTGCGGCGATTGCGCTTTTGTTGGCCGGAATAGGGCTGTACGGGTTACTCAATGATGCGGTGCTGCAGAGGAAACGGGAAATTGGGATTCGGATGGCGCTGGGCGCAAAGCCTGGAGCAGTCGCAATCCGAATTGCCACACAGACACTCGTGATGGTGTTGATTGGAGTGGTGGTGGGCTTCACGGTTGCGCTTGCCGGGGTGAGTTACATCAAATCACTGCTATACGGAGTGAAAACCACCGAGACTTGGGTACTCGCTGCACCGGGAGCGATTATTTTGATACTGGCCTTTATTGCATCGATGCCGGCAACGTTTACCGCCGCACGTGTTGATCCAGCGAGAACATTACGCGCCGAATGAGGGTAGACGGTAGCCGTCCGAAACCAATCAACGCTTCGGCCGAATCCCAATTCGATTGTTAACCGCGTTGCGAATCCGCTGCTTGCAGCCAAGATATCGCTCGGTAGTTTGCACCGACACGTGCCCAAGTAGAAACTGAATCTGGTCTAGTTCGCCGCCGGCCTGATGGCAGAGCCGGGCACAAGTTCGCCGGAGATTGCCCGAAGCCGTTGCTCCACATCCTCCTCGTCGAGCTCTGGTGCAAACGCCTTCAGCTCTTGCATGTCCAGAATGGGCGCCAGCTTCAAAACAACACTGTTCGTGGTTCCTAGTTCCGTAACAGGTTGGCAGGCGGCATTTGATCCGTGCGCGGCGTCGCGCGGGCGAGCGCGAGAATCGCTCCGGCAAACAGCAGCGTGTCCGCGAAGTAGTTGATCCCCTCAACCTCGACCGCGGTGCTCGGGTCGGACATCTGCGTGATCAGGATCGGCCCATAGATGAACAAGACAAGCAGCAGAATCCAGGTACCGAGATAAGTTGCCGCCATCCGCGTCTTCTTGGCTACCAGAATGCCCGCCCCGGCAAGTAGAAGAATTGCGCCCGTCACATAGCCAATAAGCAGACGCCCGGGAATCCACGCGGGCATCAGTTTTTCGAGCGGGACTCCGGGGCACGCCGCTGGGTGCAGAAAATGCTCAACACCAAAAACTATAGCCGCAATGGCGATCAACACCCGGCCCACGGTAACGAGCTCGCTTTTGCCTTGTGCGCGCATCGTGTTTCCCGCAAGAATCCAGCCTCCGCCCGCGAATGACATTTCGCGGATGACAATCACCCATGCAAATCTGTCTCTGGGGCTGGCGAGAACTCGCGGGATATGCACCATCGCGACAAAAAGAAACATCATGATCCCGAACAGCAGGCCGGACCAGCGCACCTGAATTTTTGTGGCGATGCTCAACGACGCGGACAGCAAGGCAAAGCCGACGAAATACGCCCAAAACAACCGCCATGGCATGTACGAGGGGACGCCGAGCATGATAGATCTTGCGCCCGAGAGATGTTCCGCACCGAAGACGGCCAACGGGATAGCGAAACACAAATTGCTCAATACTACGATCTTGTCCACGCCGCCAGCGCCCGCGATGTCGGTTTTCGCAAACCACAGCGCAACAAGGAAAAGTAGGATGCCGGCGCTGCACATAGAAACCACCATGCGAGATATCTCAAATAGTGCGGCGAGAATGGTTATGTGCATGTGGATGCCAGGCGCAAGCATGCTCTATCTGGCGTGCGTTTGCGCGAGTCGATATAGCTTCGAATTGTACAACGAAGAGTAAGTTACGGCGGCTGTCTGCGAGCCGCCGTATTCCCGATCCCAGTTAGAAATTAAATTTCAAAGCGAGTTGGACGTTGCGCGGTAATTGCGCCGACTGAACCAGACCGAAGCTCGCTCCGATTCTGCCGGTCGGCGCGTTGAGGATCACGGTATTGGCGAGGTTGATCGCTTCGCCACGGATCTCCAGGCTTTGGGCTTCCGTAAAGTGGAAGAGTTTCGAGACACCCAGGTCGGCTTCAGTCATTCCGGGTCCTCGAATAACCCCCGTGCCGCAACTGCCTAATGTCCCGATTGGCTGGGTAAAGCTGGCCGGGTTCCAGAACTGATAGCCGCCTTTCGAACTGTCTTGATCCCCGAAAACAATCGAAGGCGCGATGCAATTGGCGCGCGGATTTCCGGAGCGCGTGCCGGGGTTGTCGGCGGCGGTCACCTCAAAGGGGAATCCACCATGGACGTTCGTCAGAAGGTTCACTTCCCATCCGCCCAAAACCCCGTCCACAAACTTGTTCGAATTTTTCCCGAACATGCGATTGTGGCCGAATGGAAGGTCGTAGGTCACAAAGCCGTTAAACTCGTGCTCCACGTCGTTCGGACACGGGCCATAATCGGCGTGCTGATTGTAGGTGTATTGCGGGAACGCGTAACCGCCGTTGGCCTGCGTCTGCCCGGAATTGGCGTCGCCATACTGACCGAAAAAGCCAGACGTATTCGTCAGGCATTTGGACCAGGTGTAGTTCAGTTGAAATTGAAGACCAGCCGCAAGCCGGCGCTGTATGGATGCTTGCAAAGCATTGTAGTTGCCGTAGCCGTTGCTATCGATCACTCGTTCGATACCCGCGTTATAGGCGACGACACCGCCGGTCTCCATGTGGAGCGCCGGGTTGCCTGTCAGGTAGAGGCTATTTGAAAGGGTGCCGTTCGGATTCAGAACTCGCTGTTGGCCGTAGTAAATGTTGGTGAGGTGAGTATTCTTTTCCCCCACATAACCGACTTGCATAGTAGTCGAGTTTCCAAACTGATGTTGAACGGTGAAGTTGTATTGTTGCGACACTGTGGGCCGGTAGTCCGGATTCAGGATGTGAATCGTCTGACTCTGGAAGCAAGCGCCCGGCGAAGGCGTTGAAACCGCGGCGGCGGGAGTGCAAACGGGCGGAGGCAAAATGCTGAAGCCCTGTGTGAGAGTGCTGCCGGGCAGCGCACTTGTGGCCAGGTAGCTTTGCTGACCCGCTCCTTGAAACGGCGGATTAGCGGCGGGAATGTTCGCGACGCCAATTCCCTCAAAGAAGTCGGTGACGCCCCAACCGGCGCGAACCACTGTTTTGCTGCCGCCCGGATTCCAGGCAAGGCCGATGCGCGGCTGATAATTTGTGATGCCGTTGTATTGGTTGTACAAAGCTTGGCAGTTCGAGAATCCGCAATTAGAGCCGTTGCCGGCAAGATAGACTTGGCCGGAAATCAATCCATAATTGGTCGCGCGGTTGTCCACCTCATATTGCGGAGTGTGCAGTTCGTAGCGCAGGCCCAGATTCAGGGTGAGGTGGTCATTGACATGCCAATCGTCCTGGAAGAACGCGCCAATCTCGCTGTAGCGAAGGCCGCGCGTGCCGACGTTTTGGCCGAGCTCGATAAATTCGGGCAGGCCCAATAGGAAATCGGCGCCTCCGTTTCCGATCACGGTAGCACTACCGCCGAGCGCTGTATATTGACCGTTGAAGTCGAACATGCCGGCTGCGCCGCCCTGGCCTGAGTAGAAGACGTCGTCCCGGTAGCGGAAGAACTGAAAGCCCACGTGCATCGTGTGACGGCCCCTGACGATAATCGCCGTGTCTTCCGCTTGAATCACGGTATCGTTGAAAGCCTGCACGATATCGGTCGATCCGAAGTTGCTGACCAGGCTATTCACCAGATCTATGGTGGGCAGGAACGTCGACGGTACGCCCGGAATTCCGAAAACGGAGGGCAGATTTTGGCCCGTGCCATTGCTGACACTGCTGTAGGCGTTGACGGGGAAATAATTGACTCCCGCGCGCGCGTCGTTCACGAAGCTGGGACCGAAAGTATGCGTCCAATCGAGAACTCCGCTGTAGAGCGGATAGACGTTCGATGAATTAAACAACAGAGGCTGGCTATTAGTGGTGGGATTCGTTACGTTTTGCTGGCTATAGCGCCCGTACACGTGATCCTTATCCGTGGCAATCCAATCGACCTTAACGTCGCCCTGATCGCCATTGGTATACGAATGGCTCACGTTCACCTGGTTATTGGTGAAATTGCCGTTGATGGGCGCGGGATAGAGAGACGAAGACAGAATTTTAGCCGCTACCGGGTTGATCAGATTTGCAGGAATGATGTTGTTGGGGAATATCGCGCGAGTGTTTGGCGAACTGCTGGAATAGGGGTTATAAAGCTGTCCGACGGGATTGCTGCAGGCGCCGGCGCCATTGAACGAGCCGCCGATGCTGGTGCAGAGATCTCCGAAATTGGACGAGCCATTTGGTCCGCCGCCGGGGCGTTCAGCCGCGGTAAAAACGGTAAACCCGCCCACGGTACCGGGCTGATCGTAGCGCTCGCCTTGATAGTCCGCGAAGAAGAACAGCTTGTTCTTCTTGATGGGTCCGCCTATCGTTCCGCCAAATTCGTTATAGCGGAGCAGCGGACGAGGAAGATGCTGCCAGTTATTCTGCCAGAGGTTGGCGTTCAACTTGTCGTTCCGGAAGAACTCGAAGGCATCCCCGTGGAACTGGTTGGTGCCGGACTTGAGCGTCGCATTGATAATGCCGCCCAGATAGTTTCCGAATTCGGCGGACGCATTGGTTGTGATCAAGTCAAATTCTTGAATGGCGTCGGGGCTGGGCGCGTAAGCGATGCCGCCTTCATCGGCCTGGTTGTTGTCGAGGCCATCGAGAACGTAGTTGTCGTCCTGCTCGCGATTGCCGTTGATATAAGGACGGCCGCTATAGAACGTGTTCAAGCCTGCGCTGGCGCCCGAGCCGCCGGCGAAGGAGGATGCGTTGGTGGTCACCGAGCCGGGCGCGAGTAGCGCCAACTGGCCATAATTCCGGGTGGATAAAGGCATGCTCACAATGGCATGTGAGTCGATGAGGGTGCCGACCTGGGTGGTTTCCGTTTGCAGAATGGGCGCGGCGGAGTTGACTTCGACCGTCTGGTTGACGTTTCCGATTTGCAACTGCACGTCCACCTTCGCGATTTGGTTCAACACCAACAGGACTTCGGGTTTCACCGCGGCCTGAAAGCCGTTCGCTTCCACTCGAACCGAATAACGGCTCACCGGCAGGCGCGGAAACGAATATGTTCCACCGCCGCTGGTCGTGGTTGTGAATTTGACGCCCCGATCCAAATCCGTCGCTACGACCGTAGCGCCCGAGACCACACCGCCGGTGGGGTCGGTGACAGTGCCGTTGATGGTTGCCGTCACTTCCTGGCCCCACAACGTGGCGGTTCCCAAGAATATGACGGAGAGAATGCAGATGGACGAGAGCAGGCGAGCAACGCTCCGCTTGCTCGCAAAAAACAACTTGTTCATAAATGTTTGCGATCCCCTGAAATAATCGCGACTACTCCGTTCATCATACACAGAGAGCGGGCTATTGGGCCGCTCCAGAGCTATGCAATTGCGGGCCGACAACATTTGAGAACTTGTAATTCGCGCGACGATCGGCGTCGATCGTCCAGAACATGGCGCCGATCATACCGGGATATCCGCCCGCCTTACGCAGCTTGTAACTAGCCGCAGGGGGAGCTTTGCCGGTGATGAGATACCGCATGGCCTCACTCACAAGACTGGGCGTTGTCTCGCCGGTAAGAAACCCGACTGCAACCTTGTCTGCGGGCAGCGGCGGAAAAAATCGATTAGGATCGCCTCCCACGTAGAAGCCGTTCAACAGAAGCTCCGTCATGGCGGCGTGATAGTCAACCGAGCTGAGCTGATAGATCTCACCATCCAAGCCTTGAAGCGGCGGCGTGTTGTAATCCTGCACATCGATGAAAGTGAGAATGTCGCGTATCCCATACGTCAGGGGCAAGTAAGACCCGAACTGGCCGCCATAACTGGGGTAGCCGGCCGGGATCTGCGTACCTTCCGGCACCAGGCTGATCAGGAACGACGGACCAAAATGCTCGCGTAACTGACGCAGCCCCGAGATGAGATTCACTATCGACGGCGTGGTGGGATGCCGAAAGTCAGTGTCTCCAGGGTCCAGCGATAGAGAAGGAGTTTCGAAATCGAGATCGATGCCGTCGAATCCGTATTCCGACACAATCTGGGTGACGGACGAGACGAAGTTCGAAATGTGCTTCGGGTCAACGAGCGAGAAGTACTCGCCGCCGCCACCGAGCGAGATCATCACCTTCTTGCCCTGACTTTTCAGGTACGCCACATCGGCCTTGAACTGCTGGGCGCTGTATCCGGCGGGCGTGTGGAATTGCATGGTCCCCTCAGGCGCATTCTTCAGGCTGCTCAGATCGCGCACAACGGGCACCGAACGCCCTGTGCGCTCCGCCGGCGTCGAGAATGCAACGAGAATGACGTCCCACTGCGGCGAGACATCCCGTAGAGAAAAGAGAGTGTCCGCGGCGCCATACCCCACCCAATAGCCGATGAGCTTGTGGCCGTTCCGCGCGCTGGATGCGCGGATGGCCTCCACGGTGGGCTTCGCAACTGCCGATGTGCCGCGCGCTGGACATGGCTTGGCGGGTTCAGCCAGCATATGCGGATCGGGAAAACTATAGTTTGTCCCCGGGGTGGCAGACGCTCCGTTATACCAGGGCAGCAGGGCTACATTTTCGAGGTGATATTTAGTGCCTGCCCCACGGGCGACGAACGCCTTTGAGACCGGAATTTCGCTCCGGGGATTGGCATCGGTGGGTCCGAGAAGAAAGTACATCGAGGCCACACCCGTTCCACCGCACGCACCCGACGGTCCCGTATAGATGGATGCGGGACGCACCCACGCCGGGAACGCATTCCCCGTGACTTTGGCATTGCGGCCGTATATCAGCGGATCGTGCAGCGGATCGTTCATGAATTCCGCGAGTTGTTGCGACAGCGGCTGCACATCGCCGTCTTCAACGATGGGTGGCGCTTCATCGAGAAACGAACCGAGCACGAAAGAGTTTCCGGTTGCCGAGTCGATGCCGTGCGTCCCCCACGAACAGCAAACCGTGGCATCCCCTGCGGCGTAGTAAATCGTGTTGTGCGTCACCGCTATGACGAGCTTGCTTTCCTGTTTCGTTATTCGCTTGAAAAGTTCTCTCTGGACAAATTCGACGTCGACCACGGCCAGCGATTTGCCCGTACTCTTTGAATGAAGAATGTAGCCGAAGCCCATGGGAACCTTGATCGACAGAGGCTTCGTCTCTGGATTCCCGAGCAGTGTGTGCCAACCGCCGGCTTTGGGAAACGTCGCTCGAAGCAGCGCATCCGCATATTGGGTGTTGCCGCCGATAGGAAATGGAAAGCGCGAGAAGATGGGGGAGTCGAGAAGGCGCGGCACGTCGACGCCGGCTCCCATGACGAATGGTTGTTCGGCGGTCTTCCCTGCTTCAAAAAGCAGCGTGATCGGAACCAGAACGGAGGGGATTGTCGTGACGCCGCCCTGAGCGGGATCATGACCCACGAGCGTGTACGAATTCAGTCCCATCCGAGTTTCGAAGGTGGGCACGGTGCCTTGCGCGGCAGCGGCCAAAGATAGCGAAAGAAGACTGAACAACAGACGATTGGATCTCACTCGTTCTTACATTAGACCGCCGCATCGAAACGGAACTGCGGGGGCAATCAAGTTCCGATTGTGCGACTTTTGAAGCCGACTGGCAAAATCCTGTCACGATTGCGCATTATCGTCTACGTACACGGCCGAGAGGCAGTGAGACCTGGCACTTCTGGGCGCGGCGCCCGCGTGTACGTTGACAACGCGAAAGTAGTGTGTTACTTCTACGGTCTGGGCAGGTGAGGTTATGACCGTAGTTCAATCGAAAAACCCCCTCAATTGGCTGGTGCGGGCTTCGGTGCTAGCTGTGTTGCTCCAAGGGGCTCCCGGATGGTCCGACACGGTCACAGTCGATGCCTCCATGTCGAACCAGACGCTGGAAGGATGGGGCACCCCGCTTTCCTGGTTTGCGAACTCGGTTGGGGGGTGGACCAACGTTAAGAATCAAGCAAGCTTGATGAATGCGCTGTTCAACCCATTGTCGGGGCTGGGACTGACGTATCTCCGCTACAACATTGGCGGAGGCGACAATCCAAATTGCGCCGCTAAGGGCGGCTGCATCACTCCGGTGTATCACGCCACGCCCGGCTATTTAGCCGGACCTGGTGGAAAGTACGACTGGACCCGAGACGCCGACCAACGCCGAGTGGCAAAGTACGCGCAGCTCTTCGGCGCTAACCTGTTTGAGGCTATTTCCTACTCTCCTCCGTACTGGATGACGGTCAGCGGCACATCCAAAGGCGGTGTAGACGGCGCCCCAAACTTGGCCTCTCAATACTTCGGGGCGGGCAAGGGATCGTTTGCCGATTACTTGGCAACCGTGGCAGAACACTTTAGCGATTCCTTTGGGATCACATTCCATCATTTGGACGCGATGAACGAGCCAGGTCAAACCTGGTGGACATCCACCGACACGAAGCAAGAAGGCTGCGGGTTCAGCCTCCCCGAGCAAGAGGAAACCGTAGAGAATGTACAGAATTCATTGTCGGGCAAAAGCTTGCTGACTCAAATTGCAGCCATGGATGAGAACGCGGAGGGCGTTCTCAATGCTAGCCCAAAGACCACGGCCAACGAGTTTTACAACTATGACTCTACGGTAAAGACCGACATGACCGCCCTTAATACGCACGCTTATTCCTCCGCCTACGGCAGCGTTGCCATCGCCACCTCCGCCTTGCACTACGGCAAGCGCGTGACCATGTCGGAATGGGGCAGCGGCGACAGCACGGGAAAAGATCTCTCGAATCAGATTGTGGCCGACATGTACCTCACGCGTCCCGTTGCCTGGTCGATTTGGCAGCCCGACTATCCGGCGCTGATGACCATCGACTATGTGAATCAGGCATACACGCTGAATGAAGGCTATTACGTTTACGGGAATTACACAAAATTCATCCGCCCCGGGTTTCAGTTCGTCGCGATTTCCGACCCGCAGTCGTTAGCCGCTTTCGATCAACGGACCAGAACTCTGGTGATTGTTACGCAAAACTGGACGGCTAATAACCGTAGCGTGACTTATCAGCTTACTAACTTCACGACGCCCGGATCCACGGCTTCCGTTTACCGCCCGTCGGCGACAGAAAATCTGAAGTTATTGGGTAAGGTTTCGCTCTCGAACGGATCGTTCGACTACACCGCCAACGTGGGTTCGGTAACCACTTACGTGATTGAGAACGCTTCCTACACTCCGCCGGCCACGACGGTGAGCGGCAACGCGTATCAAAGCAAGACCACGAACGATTTCTACACAGTCCAGTTCAGCGGACAGCAGGCCAGGGTGTACGGGTCGATGGCTCCCCACGGAGGCGTCGCGGCGTTCTCGGTAGACAACGGCGCCGAGACCTATTTCGATACGTATGCTCCACTGCCCACAGACAATGTTTTTCTGTTCGCGACCCCTACCCTTGCGAATACGGGCCACACGTTGAAGGTCCGCGTGACGGGCCTCAAGAATCCGTATTCCTTCGGCTACCGGGTGTCTGCAAATCGAGTCGATATCGTGTCCGGCGCCGCGGTTGGACAGGGGATTTACGAAATAGTGAACGTCAACAACGGCCTCGACCTGGAAGTGAATTCGGCAAGTCTGGCGGATGGCGGTACTGTCGATACGTATGTGGACGTCCCCGGCGCCAACAACGAACACTGGAACCTGATGGCCGTAGGCGATGGTTCCTACCGGATTGTGAACGTCAACAGTGGCCTCGACCTGGAGGCGAACGGAGCGAGTAAGTCAAACGGTGGAATCGTCAACCAGTGGCAAGACAGCGGTTCCGGCGCAACCAACGAACATTGGAATTTGATCGCGGTCGGTGATGGTTCCTACCGGATTGTGAACGTCAACAGCGGTCTTGAGATGGAAGTGAACGGGACAACCGGCGCTGTCGATCAGTATCAAGACGTTCCGGGCGCCAAGAACGAGCGCTGGAACCTGACGCCAACCAACTGACGAAAGAACCCGCGCCGCCGCTGGCCTAGAATCTAGAAATACCCCCAAACGGAAATGATTCTGTGAGCGAGACGATTCGCCAACCATCGAAAGCGTTGAGCAATTCGGCCGGTATCAAAGAGATTGCGCACGCTCTGGGTGTTTCCATCGGAACCGTGGATCGCGCCCTGCATGGACGCGCCGGGATTAGCCCGAAGACGCGCGAACTTGTTCTGAAGACGGCTCAAACGCTGGGGTATAGGCCAAATGTTGCGGCGCGGTATCTGAAACTCAATCGGAAACTAAGAATCTCGGTTCAACTGCCCGAAGAGATCGCGGCTTTTTTCGACGCTCTTCGCAGCGGCATCAGGCAGGCGGCTAGTCCGTTCCACTCGACCGTGGACTTGCAGTTTCGTACGTATCCGCATTTGGGCGAAGGCGATCTTGCTCTTTTTGAGGAGGCGTTGCGGGAACAGGTGGACGGAATCATTGTTGCGCCAGGTAATCCGCGCCTTCTTCGTCCATACTTGCGAAAGGCGGCGGCTAATGGAATACCGGTCGTCTGCGTGGCAACCGATGCCCCGGAAGCGGAGCGTCTCACCGGCATTTCGACGGATCCATATACAACCGGGGCGATGACTGCGGAATTGCTGACGCGATGCGTTAAGAAACCTGGAGCCGTCCTGGTTGTCACGGGCGGTCTGAGCACGGTCGATCATGCGGAAAAATTACGGGGATTCGCCGCATGGTTATCCGAAATGCGGAGTCCTCTCACCATTCTGCCGGTGATTGAAGCGCATGACCATCCCACTGAGGCAGGCGGCAAGACGCGGGAAGCATTGCGGAGGCATCGCGATCTTTGCGCCGTCTATGTCACAACAGCGAACTCGCTGCCGGTTCTTGAAGCTCTGGAGGAGGCCGGCCGCCTTTCTGAGATAACTACAATCACCACCGATTTGTTTCCTTCATTGGTTCCGTACATCCGCCGTGGGGCCATTCTGGGCACCGTCTATCAGCGTCCGCAGACGCAGGGCCGCATGGCGCTGCTATCGATTTATCGGTTTCTGATGGAAGGAGTCTCACCTCTTCCGCGCCAACCATTACCGCCGCATATCATTCTGCAAAGCAATCTGGATTTATTCCTGGAGATTCTGCAGTCGGATCTCGAAGGGACGGAAGAGTTTCTTCACCAAACCGGTCAAGAATACAAGCAAGCTTCGCGCCCGGTCCGCCAGAAACACCAATAAGCTTTACCTGCCGCCGGCAAGCGCCTTAGTATTGGTCTCCGATGGCGATGTTGGACACGGAAACCGAGCCGACGTCGGCGCCGCGATCGGCCGAGTAGATCAGAGTCGCGGTGAATTGGGCGCCCGAGCCGCAGCCGCCGAAGTCCACCAGCGCGGTGAACCAACGAAACTCTCCAGGAGCGATGTTTCCCAACTGCGCCGGGAAAGTCTGCTCCACGTGCGGCATGCACGAGGCCGAGCCGGCGGTCTGCGTGAAACTGAGACGGTGGACGTCCGCCCCGTATGCGCTACTGCCGCCATTATTGGTGAGCTTGAAGACAAGGATCCCGTTCTGGCCATAGTCCAACTGCGTTGTCATCTGACCCACGAGATCGGGCGAGTGAACGACGGGCGCGACGACGATGCGATCCAGTTGAGGCGCGTACCCGGTAGGATTGCCGATGGCAATGGTGTTGACGCCTGCGTTCAGTTGCACGGCGATGACGGTGGCTTCCGGTTCGGCGAAGCTACTCCCGTTCAGGTCGAGCTCGGTTGGGGTACCGCCATTCACGGTCACGTAGAAGGACCGGGCGCCGCTGGTCGCGTAGTCGATCTCAAGCTGGTACATGCCTGTGGTGGGAACGGTGACGTTGGAGAAGGTAACGCTGTCGGCCGGGGAGCCGCCGATGTTGCCGGTCTCAACGAGACCGGAGCAGTAGTTGCAGTAGTTGGCTGTGACGGTGCCGCGAAGCGTGGCCAGCTCCGCCTCATACGTGGCCGCAGCCGGAAGCGGAGCGTTGGGGTAGCTGCTGATGAGGATGCGGTCCAGGTCGGGCGCGTAGCCTTGCTGGCTGGGGCCCAAGCGGATCGTGTTGTTGCCGGCCTGGAGAGTGACGGGAAGCGTAGTGGGGGTGGGCAGGAGGAAACTGCCTCCGCCCGAGTCCAGCGTTTGCGGCATGCCGTTGTCGACCGAGTAGATGAAGGAGCGCAGGTTCCCGCCGGTCATCGAGTCGACCTGCATGAGATATGTGCCGGCAGCGGGTGCGTTTACGTTGAAAGTGGTGGCGTTGTTCGCGCCCAGGCTCATGCCGCTCACCTTTTCGCCGCCCGAGCAGGGGGCGCACGGAGCGGCCGCGGCCGTGCCGCTGAGCTTGGCGTGCTCGGCCTCATAGGAAGTTCCGCCGCCGGGTTGGGTGTAATTGGCGGCGGTAACGCGCAGCAGGCGGGAGGCGTGGCCGTTCAGTGCAGTGGTGAAGGACGTGCGGTGCCGTCCTAAGTCGATCTGGTTCCACAGATCGCGCACTTTGCCGACCCCGGAGAGGCCGATCTCGCTCCAGGGAACGGTTACGTCTACGGCTACCTCGTCCAGGTTGAAGATTCCCACGTAGTAGGTGTCATCGCCAGCGTCGATGAGCCAGACCGGAGTGCGGCCCCCGAGCATCTGCTGGGCCGGTTTGCCGAGCTGATCGACGGCGAGGACCTCATCGTTCGAGAGCAGGGATTTGCCTTCTGCGTCGAGAGTGCGCAGGTCGCCGCCGAGATACAGGGGCGCAGCGGACATGGCCCAGAAGGTGACCGCGGTCTGCTTCTCGTCGTTAGTGAGGCCGTCGGTAGCACCGTCGCCGATATCGAGGTCATCGAGATCGTTCCAACCGAGGGTGACGCCGGCGGCGTTCTCCCAGCCGATCTCCTCGCGGAAGCGGGTGTAGATGCGCTGCCAGTCGGTGAGGGTGGAGCAGCGGCCCTCGCACTCCATGTCCTGATCGATGCGGCGGGAATTGGCGTACTGCTGCCAGGTGCTCAGGTAGTCCTCATCGAGATCCCAGGAGATGGCGAGCCACATGGGGCGGCCGCTGGCGGCGATGGCCTGTGAGTAGGCCTCCACGTCGGGGCGGTTGTCGATGGCCAGGCTGTTGACGTCGGAGCCGGGGGTCACGCCGTCGAGCTTGATGTAGTCGAAGCCCCAGGAGGCGAACTGGGCGACGACGGAGTTGATGTAGGCCTGGGCGCCGGGCTGGGTGAAGTCGATTTTGTAGTGGTAGGGCGAGGTGGTGTTGGGGGTGCCGAAGGCATTGCCGCGGGTGTAGGGCTTCACCAGGATGTCCTGGATGTGGCAGGGGGTGCCGTAGATCGGGTCGTTAGCTGCGACGGCCGGATATTCGACGCCCGGAATCCAATAGAGGCCAGCCTTCTGCCCGTTGCCATGGATGTGGGCCACCAGCGCCTGGATGTCGGGGAAGGTGGTGGGGTTGGGAATCGGCCGCGCGTAGGAGTCGTAGGCGCCGAGCATGCCGGAGTCCATGTTGATGTAGTTGAAGCCGTGGGCCTGGAGGCCGGACGCGGCGAGCGCGTCGGACTCGGCCTGAATGTTGGCTTGCGTGAGAAAGCCGCTGGAGATGCTCTGCTGGCTGAAGCTGCTCCAGCCGAGATAGGGCTGGGCGCCCACTCCGTTGACCTGGGCGGCGGCAATAGAAGTGGTGAGGGCGAAAGCGGCGGCCGCACTGGCAATTCTATTCAGAAAAAGGGAACGGATAGGAAACAAGCGCATGGAAAGCTCTCCGGCAACGTAAACGAAAACCCGTGTACGTAAACGATAGATGCTTGTTTTGAAGATTCTTGGACTTAAATTTGCGAACTGCGGAACGCCGGCGAAGTATTTATTACAAATCGCGTCACCTCGCTGCGAACCGAATGGTACAGGCAATGAGCCTGTTTAATCAACTGCTCCAGCATTCCCGAGTGCAGCACGAGCTTGGTTACGTGATCGGGCGCGCGGAACGGAGCGTTTTGGAGGTCGCGTCCTCAGGTGCTCAACGCCTCCGGCCTGAAGGCATCCATACCAAAGCGGAGATCGAGCCGGCTAACTGGTTTCTTAATGAGAGGGCAGATGTTCGATCCTCTTACTACTTAGAGGATGTGGCGAGCGAATTCGACATCCAAGGCCTTGAACTGGACTGGGTCGGCGTTTGCTGGGACGGTGAGTTTTACCACGATCAGAGACAGTGGGTCCATCGGGCCTTTAAAGGTACCCAATGGCAGTCCGTGAACGAGTGTTGAACCGTGACGTCCCACGCGGCTTACTCTTCGTGGAGCATGACGGCCGGATCGACGCTCACGGCGCGGCGCGCAGGCCAGTAGCAAGCGAGCAAGCTGACGGCGAGCAGGATGACAACGACGGTGCCAAGAGTGGCAGGATCGGTGGGCTGAACTTCGAAGAGAAGAGTGCGGACGTAGCGTGTCAGAAGCAGCGCTCCCGCGATCCCGATGGCGACGCCGAACAGTGTTAATCGGAGGCCGTCATTCAAGACGGTACGAAAGACACGGGCGCTGCTTGCGCCGAGGGCGAGGCGAATGCCGATCTCCCGGGAGCGCTGCGCAACAGAGTAGGCGATCACGCCGTACAGACCGATGCAAGCCAACGACAGGGCGATGACGCCAAACGCGCTGAGAAGCAGAGCCTCAATGCGAGGCCGCGCGATCGAGTCCGCCACCATTTGAGTCATTGTTTCGACCTTGGCGATGCCCTGGTCCGCATCGACTGCCCGGACCTGCTGCCGTATGGCGTTTGTCAACGCGAGCGGATTGCCTGAGGTACGGACGACCAACGATGTGAATGGGAACGGGAGCTGATCATTGGGCATGAACAGACAGGGGTCAGCCGGAGTAGTCAACTGGCTGTGGCGGATGTCGCGCACGACGCCGACAATCTCGACGATGGGTGCAGGCTGGCCCCACCACACCTTCAGGCGCTTGCCCAGAGCATCGCCGTTTGGAAAGAACATGCGGGCTGCAGTCCGATTCAGGATGGCTACCGGTTTCGAGCCCTTGCGGTCATACTCGTTGAAATCGCGGCCGCGCACGATGGGGATTGAGAGCGTGCGGAAGTAGCCGGGGGTCACGATCGAGACATCGCCGCCCGGCTTATTGTTTGGCGGCGGCTCGGGAGCGTCGGCGGGATAGTACCAGGTGCCCGCGTTCGTACCTTGCATGGGCAGGATGCCGATGGAGCCAGCCGAAAGAACACCCGGCAAAGCGCGGATGCGCTTGAGCATATCGTCGACCGCTTCGGCGTGCCATTGTCGATCGCGGACCGGAAGCAGAAGCATCTGAAGGGTGACTACGTGCTCGGCAAGGAAACCCGAGTCGACACGCGAGAGCCTGACGAAGCTGCGAACCATGAGACCGGCGGCTGCCACAAGCACGACGGCGAGTGTGACTTCGGCGACCACGAGGAGATTTCGAAGCTTGCGGCCGGAAGTGATGGAGCGGGTGACCGAGTGCAGATCTCGGGCAAGGTCACGCTTGACGACTTGCAGCGTGGGCGCGAGTCCGAAGAGGACACACGAGAGAACCGTTACCGCGATAGAGAAGAAGAGCACGGGAAGGTCGAGCGTAATCTCATTCAATCGGGGTATGTGCAGGCTGGCGGGAAGTGCGTTTCGCATGAGATCCACGCAGAGTGCGGCAAGGGCGATTCCGGCGCCGCCACCAAGCACAGCGAGGAGAAGATTTTCGACAAGCAACTGACGCACGATGCGCGCGGTACCGGCGCCGAGTGTGAGGCGCACACTGATTTCGCGGATGCGCGCCGTGGAATGCATCAGCAGAAGGTTCGCGATGTTCGCACAGGCGAGCAACAGCAGCAGACCTACCGCGGCAAAGAGGACAAGCAGCACCGGACGAATACTACCAACAGTTTGGTCGAGCAAAGGAACGGCATGCGCGCTCCAGCCTGCGTCCAATTCGGGGTCTTCCTTTGCGGTTTGCGCCGCGATGCCGGCCATTTCGGCATTGGCCGTTGCGATGGATATGCCCGGGCGCACACGAGCGACGACCGAGTTGTTGCGACCTCCCTCTTGAGGGCTGATAGCGAGAGGAGTGTAGAGATCCGCGTCCACATTGGGAAAACCGAAGCCGGAAGGCATGACGCCGATCACTTCGTGGTGGCTAACGTCGACTGAGATCCTCCTGCCGACGATGGTGCGGTCACCGCCAAAGCGGCTCTGCCAGATACGGTAGCTGAGCACCACTTCGCGCGGTTCCTCGTGCAGGTATTCGCCCAGCCGAAAGGTTCGGCCGAGCAGAGGTGGAGTGCCCAGGGTTGCAAAGAACTCCGCAGTGACTCTGAGACCGGGAACTTGTTCGCTGCCCTGAGGAGTGAGGAGGTTCATGGGCAAGTTGAACATGGCCGCCATGGATTCGAACGAGCGAGCGCGCTGTTTCCAGATAGCGAAGTTGCTGAGTTCCACCACGTTCGCCTTGGCGGTTTTCGGCGGAACTTCCCAGATCGTCACGAGTCGATTTGCGGCCGGGAACGGAAGGGGGTGAAGCAAGATGCTGTTCACGAAGGTGAAGATGGCCGCGGTGGCGCCGATCCCGAGCGCCAGCATCAGCATCACGACCACGCTGAGGCCGGGCGATTTGCGGAGCATGCGAGTGGCGTATCGAGCGTCGTGAATGAGTTCGTCCAGCCAGAGCAGGCCCCATTTGTCACGGGTCACTTCGGCGATGAGTCCGACATTGCCGAACTCCCGTAGAGCGGTCGTGCGCGCGGCTTCGGGCGACTCGCCACGATCAATGCGCTGCCGGATTTCGATGGCGAGATGCGATTCGATCTCGGCTTGCAGATCATCTTCGGCGGACGCGCGATGCAGAATGCGGCGGATAGAGAACGCGAAGTGGTTGCGAGGCATAGTGAAATCACTCCAACGGGTTGAGGACACCGGACATGGCCTGGACGAGAAGGCCCCACTTGGAGCGTTCGGACGCAAGTTGTTTTTTGCCCGAAGCCGTAAGGGAGTAGTACTTGGCGCGTTGATTGTTATCCGAAACTTTCCATTTCGACGCGAGCCAGCCCTGGCGTTCCAGGCGGTGAAGCGCGGGGTAAAGCGAGCCGGTTTCTACGACCAGCCTGTCTTCGGAGCGCAAACGGATTGCCTGGGCGATACCGTGGCCATGCTGAGAACCCCATTGCAGCGTTTGGAGGATAAGCAGATCCAGGGTCCCTTGCAGTATGTCAATCCGGTTCTGATACGGTTCTTGTTGGGACATGATGTAGACGCTCTACTACTATCACAGCGGGCGGTAGATTGTCTACGGCTGCTTCTGAGATGCTGTTCAGTCGCGCGCTATTTTTCGACGAGGACAACCGGCTCGCCGCCTTCGACCTGACGGGCACGGAACATCCCGACCGTGTTGAAGCTCCAGATGGGATCATCTTTCGCGCTTACGACGATAACCCCGCCTTCGCCTCCCTTGAGAGCAGCGACTTCTTTGTGGATGACATGATCGGCGGCTTGCTGAATCGATAGGCCGCGATATTGAACGAGCGCACAGATTTCCTTGGCGACGCTGAGCCGGATGAAGTATTCGCCGACACCGGTGGATGACACGGCGCAAGACTGATTCGCGGCGTAGGTGCCTGCGCCAATTATTGGCGAATCGCCGACGCGGCCGGGCATTTTGCCTTGCATGCCTCCGGTGGAGGTTCCAGCCGCGACATCGCCGTGGACGTCGCGGGCGACAACGCCGACAGTACCGTAGGCGTGTGAAAAAGGCGCGAGTGCGTTGCGGGCGGGGCGAGCGGAGGACTGCGGCGCAGGCACCGGGCGCGGCGGTACCAGCCTTCCACTCTGTTTCATGACGCCGACGAACTCCTGCCAGCGGCTCTCAGTGAAAAAGTACGAGGGCGGCATTTGCAGCAGCCCTCGGCGCGCGGCGAAAGCATCGGCTCCGCCGCCGATCATCATGACGTAGGGCGTATGGTCCATCACAGCGCGAGCTAGCGAGATCGGGTTCTTGGTAGATTGAACTCCGGCGACCGCTCCTGCCGCGAGCGTTTTTCCGTCCATGATGGAAGCGTCCATTTCGTTTTTGCCTTCGGCGTTGAACGCGGCACCGCGGCCGGCATTGAATAGAGGATCATCTTCAAGAACGACGATGGCGGCTTGAACGGCATCCATTGCCGCGCCTCCAGATCGCAGCTTGGTAGTGGCGGCCGCCAGCGCATGGCCAAGGCTTACGCGATAGGCTTCAGCGGCTTGCTTGTCCATATTCTGCCATTCAGCGGAACCAGCGCCGCCGTGGACAGCTACGGCCCATTTGGCCGTGTTTTGCGCAACAAGGGTGGAAGTCATGCAAAGAGGAAGAACGACGTACGACAGAATGATTCGCGACGAGATCAAGATGATGACATGCTATAACGCATACGATGTTCACACGATTTTGCTCCTGTTTCGTGTTACTGGCCTTAGGAACGCCAGCGGGACTGGGCCAACAGGCTCAGCAACGTTTGCGAAGCAATTTGTCGATTTATGACTTAGCGACCAAGTCGGTGCGCGTCATCTACACAACCGAGGGAGTATTCGAAGCACCGAACTGGTCACCAGACGGAAGGCTCATTTTATTCAACCAAGGCGGAAATCTATTGACGATTTCGCCCGATGGCGGCACGCCGAGCCAGATCGATCTGGGCGGCCTGACGCGCTGCAACAACGACAAAGGATTCTCGCCGGACGGAAAGCAGATCGCATTTTCGTCATCGGGGAAAGCCAAAGGTTCACAGGTTTTTACGGCCGCGAGTAGCGGCGGCGACGCGAAGCTGATTGTGCCCGAAACACCCAGCTATTTTCACGCATTTTCTCCGGACGGCAAGTATCTGGCCTTCGTGGCTCAGCGGAACGGCAACTTCGATCTGTTTCGTGTTCCGGCCGATGGCGGGGCACAGGAACAGTTAACGACAAATCCGCGGTATGACGACGGTCCCGATTACTCACCGGACGGGAAGTGGATCTATTTCAATTCGAACCGATCGGGCAAGTGGGCGATCTGGCGAATGCCCCCAAGCGGCGCCGGAGCAAACGACTCTCAAGCGCAACAGGTGACGTTCGACGATGTGGAGGATTGGTTTCCGCATTGTTCGCCTGACGGCAAGTGGCTTGTCTTCGTCTGTTTTCCGAAAGGCACTGAAACGCACAATGACCGGCTGCCGGGAATGCAGTTGCGAATGATTCCGCTGCCCGGAGACAAGCTGGAGCGAACACCGAGTCAACTGCTTCATACATTCTTCGGCGGCCAAGGCACGATCAACGTGAATTCGTGGGCCCCGGATTCGAAGAAATTTGCGTTTGTTACTTTTTGAGCCGTACTGAGGTGCGTGGGCAAGGGGCAAGCGAGCTTAAAGCTGCAACTTGCCTTGAAATTGCATGTCCTTCAGCGGGAACTTCTTTCGTATGTCCATGCGTTGGCCGCCGATTCGGAATTCCGCGTCTTTGTCGCGTACGGTGACGTCCTGGGCTCTCTCGAAGTAGAAAACCGCGCGCCCGTCACGCCCTTGGTTTAGTTCCACCTTCACGGGATTTAGCCGTTCCTGACCAATCGAGAGAACGGTGATGACTTTCAAGTGGTCTGCGAGCGTTGCATCGTCGGGAGTGTCGGACGGATCGGCGCCCGACTGCCTGGGTTCGAAACCCGATTTCGGAAAACCGATAACAGCGATCACATATCGATCATCCGGCTTGATTCCAGCGGGATCCGCAGCCGCACTGCTGGACTTCGCTTCGGCAAGACGAACGGGCAAAGCACTTGCCCACTGAACGGTGACTGTCGGGCCGTTTTGATTACGCGCAGGTCCTCCGCGTCCGCGACCCATCCCGCCCAAGCCCCCGCCTCCACCCATTCGACCCATGCCACCGCCAGGCGGACCCTCACCCCAAGCGCCGCCGCGGCCCTCGCTGGGACCCGACGCTCCAGATTCGACCACTTGAACAGATTTCGACCAGGGCGAGTTGTTCAGGACTTGATAGACGTCCTCGCTGGTCCATTGTGCTGGATCTTCTTTCTGCCAAGAGGATGCCGCGAGCGCGATTACCGCCGCTGCCGCTGTGACCGCCACGGCGCGCCGCATAAGAATGAACGGGCTGTACATCAATGCATTTCGACGTGTTCTTGGTCGTTCCAGAGTACAGAAAGTTACTATAGCGCGAGCGTTCTATATAACTTACGTGTGAGCTACGACAGGCCCATTGGATCGCCGATTATCGGTTGCTGCGGCTGGAGCGAGAGCAAGGCGAAGTACGTTGCGGATTTCGCCGCGATCGAATTGCAGAGCACGTTTTACGAGCTGCCTTCGCTCGAACTGTCGGCCAAGTGGCGCAGCGTTGCGCCGGCGCCGTTTCAGTTCTGCCTGAAGGCGTGGCAACTCATTACCCATGCGTCATCAAGTCCGACTTATCGCAAGCTGAAATCAAAGCTTGGCGAAAATGAACGAGACCTGGTCGGCTCGTTCCAACAGACAGAGCAGGTGATGCTTGCGTGGGAGCGCACGGCGGAAGTAGCCGGCGCACTACGGGCCATGGTGGTTTTGTTCCAATGCCCTGCTTCGTTCCGCGCGTCCACTGAAAACATCAACAATCTGCGCACATTCTTCAGCGAGATCAATCGTCATAACTTTAAGCTCGCCTGGGAACCACGTGGCGAGTGGCCGTCCGATCTAGTCGTGAGTCTATGCGAAGAACTGCGGCTGCTTCGGTGCGTCGATCCGTTTGACGTGGCTGAGTTTGACGCTATCGCCGCACCATACTGGCGGCTTCACGGCCGAGGCGCATATTCGTATCGCTACCCGGATGACGATCTGAAGATACTCCTTCAGTTGCAGCGTAGAGGTGAGCACGCAATCGAGCGACGGTATGTGTTCTTCAATAACATTTGGATGAAAGATGACGCCCTTCGTTTTCAGCGACTGCTTCGCAGCCCTTGAGTGCAGGGCAGATTTGTACGTTGAAGTGCACGCTATGTTGTACTTGGACGAGAACTCATGGAAGATTTGCTTGCAAGCCCGAACAAGTGGGATGCGAAGAAGCGGCAATGTAAGGCGATTATCGAGACTCCGAAGGGCCGTCGCAATAAGTTCGACTACGATCCGGAGTATCGGTTGTTTGCATTGGGAGGGCTGCTTGGCGAAGGGCTCGCCTTTCCTTTCGATTTTGGATTCATTCCGTCGACTCTCGGGGATGATGGCGACCCCCTGGATGTAGTCGTTCTACTTGATGAGCCGGCACACGTCGGTTGCCTGCTTGACGTACGCATTATCGGAGTTATAGAGGCCGAGCAGGTTGCCGATGGCAAGCGGACAACGAACAACCGGTTTCTTGCCGTCGCGGTGCATTCGTATTCGCACGAACATCTGCAGTCGATCAAGGATGTCAATAAGCGGATACTGGATCAATTAGAAGAGTTCTTTGTGTCCTACAACAAGAGCCGAGGCAAGAAGTTCAAGGTGAAGGCGCGTGACGGTCCGAAACGCGCTGGTGAGCTGATTGAAGCCGGCCATGCTTTGTTCGATAAAAAGAGATCGTAAGCAGCCGCTATACGATCAAATCCCCGGCTCAGTGCGCCTTGCGCGCTGCTTCCTGGCTGAGTGTGAGTTCTTGTCGACCCGAACCTTCCAGGCGGCCTGTATGGCCCCTGTTAGTACCTGCTCGTTCGCTGCCGCGAGGCGAATATGCGTAGCGCCCATGAGGCCCCACCCGCCCGCAACGGGCACAAAGATTTGGGGAGCTTCTTCGACGAAAGCCGCTTGTTGGTCCGGCGTGAGCATCAGATTTCCGTAGCCCTGATTCTGCGATGCGAGAGTAGCGAAAATTCTTCCTCCGACGCGGAAGTCGGGTGCCCCCATGTGGGAGCGCTCTTCCGCACCGGGCATGCTTAGCGCTATACGGTGAAAGTCTTCTACGGTCATACTCGATTCCCTGTTTTCAAGCGAGTATCACACATTTGATCCAGTGAATAAGGTGATCCGCCCGGGCTGTCAGGCTGTGAAGTGCGTTTCGAATACGCGACGCATTTTCGTTCGGAGGGCACTGAGTTCGGCCTCGAGCGTTTCAGCAGTGTCGGGGCGCTCGGGAGCCCAGCGATCGACCAACGCGGCGACCATATCCCGCTCAGGAGCGGCGGCGGGCAGTTTTTCTTCAGCGCGGCCGGTGACGATGCGTATGGCGTGATCGAGAGCGCGGAAGAATGTGGTGGCACGCATCAAGAACTCAGCCTCGGCGCGCTCCAGATGGCCCATCTGCTCGACAACTTCGATGCGCTCGGGCGTGTTTAGGCTCAGGAAGAACATGCCGGCGCCCCTGAGGCGCAAGTACATGAGAATGAAGTCCGCATCGTAGTAGCCGCCTTCACCTGCCTTTAGCGGAGTCGCTTGCCCCTGCTCTTTCTGCAGACGCATGCGCATCTGGCGAAGATCCTGGCGAGAACGTCCGCCGCTTTGGCCATAGCGACGCCAATCTACCTTCTGCAATTCCCTGAGAAAGGCAGTGGCACGGTCGGTGTCGCCGGCGATGCCACGCGCTTTCATGTAGGCGATGCCTTCCCACGCTTCGGCCGTGTTCGAGAAGTACTCAACATACGCCGATTCCGTCTGCACTAGGGTGCCTTCGCGACCATTCGGACGTAGGCGCGTATCGACAGATAGCACGGGGCCTTCGCCTGAATACGCGGTCAGGATATCCATCAGATGCTCGCCAACACGCGTCCAGAAACGCTGCCGGGGAGCTTCAGAATCCGGAATGATGAAGAGCAGGTCGGCATCCGA
This sequence comes from Terriglobia bacterium, assembly GCA_963846045.1. Taxonomy (GTDB): domain Bacteria; phylum Acidobacteriota; class Terriglobia; order Bryobacterales; family Bryobacteraceae; genus Bog-105. The sequence goes on from CAWJUL010000017.1 coordinate 210,747, forward strand.
GCTGAGATCAAACTCACGCATGCCAAGGCGGCCAAGCGCGACGATCATCATCTCGCTTTGCGGTTCGAGAAAGGGCTTCTCGGCTGTCGCGTGGCTTTGAGCGTGTGCCAAGGCTTGTTCCTTAGCGATGCGATAGGCGCGAGCAATCAGGAATTCGGCGAGGGCTGATGTTCGATCCAAGGTGTGAAATACGCTTTGCGGAACACAGATGCTGGCCACCTGAATGCGAAACATCTCGCGGCGGAAAAACTGGCGCAGAGCGGCGATGTCATTGAGTGGACCCGCGATGGCCTCAAACGAGCGGTGGTGCTCCGGATTTTCGAGGACGGCCGAGACCTCATTCAACAGTTCCGGGCGGCGAACCATCTGCTGAGACAGATAAGGACTCAGTTCAAACAGGCTGACAACGGCTTCGGAGATCTCCGGTTGCCGGTCGAGCAAGTCAAGACAAGACGGCTCACTCTGAAGCAGGTGCAGAAACGATGCAAGAGCCTGTAGCGAGCGCACGCTGCCACGCTGTTTCAGACGAGCAACGAGATTAGGCGCGGCATCCCGGATGCCGTCGAGCGACTTCTCGAATGTGAAGGAAGTAGGCGCATGAGCCGGAAGCGCAACCGACGGCCCGGCCGCGGATGCCAACTGAGCGGCGTTTGAATAGTACAGCGGACGCTGCGCGTGAACAATGTTTTCGTAGATGCCCTGCACGTTCTCCAGATGCCGGTTGAGAGCTTGCAGCAAAAGGGTGGAAGGCCGCATTTCGGCATTCGCCGGCAGTTCACTCCCAGGCATTCGCAATGCTATCCGGTCAAGTTGTTCCGCATCGGCCGGCAAGGCGTGCGTCTGGCGATCGTCTTCAATCTGAAGGCGATGCTCAAGCTGCCGCAAAAACCGGTACGCGTCGACGAGCCGCGATGACTCGGTGTCCGAGAGCAAGTCCGTCTCGTGAAGGCGGTGCAACGCCGAGAGCGTGCTTCCTGAACGGACCGAAGACTCGCGGCTGCCGTGAAGGCGCTGCATGCATTGAACAAGAAACTCAATGTCGCGAATGCCGCCGCGAGTTAGCTTTACGTCGAGATCATGCTTTTTGAGTTTGCGGCGCGCCACCTTCTCACCGATGCGCTCACGAGCCTCGGACATGGTTTCGATGGTCGAGAAGTCGAGCGTAGTTGCATAGATCGAGTTTTCGACAGAATGGAGGAGCGCTTGCCCAACAGCTTTGTCGCCCGCAGCTACGCGCGCCTTGATGAGCATTTGCAACTCCCAGTCGCGGGCTCGCGTGGCGTAGTACTCTTTCGCGGCAGATAGCGGAATGCAGACGTCGCCGAGAGATCCTTCGGGCCGAAGCCGAAGGTCGACACGATAGCAGATGCCGGCGGCCGTATAAGTCGACAGTAAGTTAGTAAGTTGATTAGCGACTTTCTTGAAGAACTCCCGATTGGTCAATTTCTGTGGGCCGGATGTTTCCCCGTTGCCGCTGTAGAGAAACATCAGATCGATATCGGAGCTGTAGTTCAGCTCGCGGCCGCCCAGTTTCCCGAGAGCGAGCACGGTGAAGGTGGACTCGCGCCGGTGAATACCCGAACCATCGTCTTCGAACGGCTGGCCGCAGCGCGCCTCAACTTCGTGCGTAACTGCCGTCAAGGCGCGATCAAGAATTGCGTCAGCCAAGTCCGACAGCTCCTGCGTAATCTCTGTAAGATTGGCGAACTTCAGCGCGTCACGGACGACGAGGCGGAGCAATTCTTTGCGGCGGAACAGCGCCAGTTCGAACGCGCCTGGCGTCGACACATTCCGCTCTTCCAGGAAGACGTCGAGATTGTCTCTGTACACGGAGCAAGTACGCGCAGAGTGGAGTTTGTCGATGGTCCAGATCCACTCGGGGTGACGGATGAGCTCGTCGGTGAGAAAGTTGCTGAAGCTGACGACGGTCCGCAGCCAGAGCATGCGATCTGCGTCGTGATTCAGATCGTGCCAAATGCCGGGATGCCGTTGTGAAAAGTCCTGTAGTCGCGGCGAGGCCTGTGCCTGGTTAGCCGATAAATTCAGTGTGCTGCTTGCAACAGGCGGGCGCGCGGATGACTGTGAGGCCGGCGACATGATAGACCACGGAGTCTACGTGGCGATTATAGCTGCAAACCTTGTCATTCACTCATCGGAAGAAATATGAATTTCCCGATTCTTACGGGATGAATCGTATATGCCCAGTACAACAGCGAGCGCACGATAGGCTTCCTGCCCATCGACCAGAGGATCATGCCCGGAACGGATCGCATCCGCGAAGTCTTCGAACTGACGCTCGAATGGTTTAAGGGTGATCGCCATGGGGTCTGATGCGCCCGAGGCACAAATAGCGGCGAGCGGTGCGGGATCAAGCCGATTCGCTTCTTCGTCCTCTAGCACGTCCCAAGCGGTCAGGCGATCACCGGTGACAATGGCGGAGCCCTTGATTCCGTGGATCTCAATGCGCTCCGGATATCCAGGCCAGAATGCGGTGCCGGCCTGAACGACACCGCTTGCTCCATTTTCGTATTTGAGCAATGCGTTAACGATATCTTCGGATTCGATATTGTGACGCGCTCCGATTTGCCACGTTCCAAAAACAGAGCTGATGTGACCGGCTAAATAGAGAAGAAGATCAACCTGGTGAATTGCCTGGTTAATGAGCGCGCCGCCGCCTTCGGTCTGCCAACTGCCCTTGATGGGGCGTGAGTAATATTCCTCGCTTCGGAACCACTTCACGTACGCATCTGCTTGCAGCAGTCTGCCGAGACGGCCCGAAGATATAGCGCGTTTGAGAAAGATAACGGAATCGTCAAAGCGGTGCTGGCTGACAACGCCGAAGGTCACACGGGCGGAACGAGTAAGTTCGAGCATGCACTGCGCGTCGGCGAGACTCGTTGCGAGCGGCTTCTGCACGAGTATGGGGCGCGTAATCTCGCAACAAACGCGAACGGCGTCCAGATGGAAATCCGGGAAGGTGCAGACGTCGATGTAATCGAGACCGGGATGCCGGCAGAGGTCCTTATAGTTCGCGATGAACCGGCAGCCCCAGCGATTCGCGAACTCGATTCCGTGCGATTCGGTTTTGTTCGAACATGCAACGAGTTCGAATCCAAGGTTGCTGTAGGCTTGAGCGTGCTTCTGCGCGATTGCGCCGGTACCGAGGATTCCGACTTTCATCTATTGGAGGCCCGTTTCAGTGCCGCAGATGTGTACTTCGAGTCCAGCTTCGTCGAAGAAAGCGGCTTTTGCGGCAAGCGCACGATTGGCGCTGTCGGCGTCGTTGCCGTACGCGACCTGGATGTGATTCGCCTTGTGGCGCCCCATCATCTGATCGCGCGCGATCCCGTATAGAACAGCGTGCATAATCGGCCATTGCGGCGTGGTGATATTCCAACGCCGTTCGGTTTCTTCGCGAGGAAGTTCCACGACGCGCGCGCGGCCGAGATCGGCTTTGAGCTTCCCGTCCTCAATGAATACACGGCTCCAGACGATTTCGCCGGGCTTGCTTACCCCCTTCAGCGAGCCGCCGCCGAGCCGGAAATACATCGGCGGCTGACGTTGACTCACGGTTCCGGCATAACCACCTATGTTGTGGGCGGGCGGAACGGCACCTGAGATCTCGAACACCCAGACGAAGTCTTCGCCGTACGTTTCACCGTAGCGGAGGTCGTGAAGAGTGGTTTCCGGAGGCAAGCCGAGAGCGTTCCAGACTCGATTTGTGACCAGCGCATCGAAGCCAGCACATTCGTCCACTTCATTGAAATGCGGCAGCGGCTGTCCGTCATAGAGAACACGCCCGTCGGCGGAGCGAACGGGTGGCCGATCAGAATTGTTGAGAAGCCCTTCGGCGAGATCAGATGCGGAGGTGAGGTCTTTCAAGCCTTGCTGGTATTGAATGCCGATAGCCGCACAGCCAAATTCGTCCGCAATGCGGAGAGCGGCAATATACATACGGCATTGATTGAAGATCTGCTCAGACGTAAGATCTCGTTCTGAATGCAAACCGGTTTCGAACTTTAAACCTTTTTCGTCAAGCCAGTTGCGCACGGCTTTCGCCTCGCGATGAGGGACTTCGCGCATTGCGGCATAGAGTGCGGACTGGCTGAGGCGCTCTTTGTAAACGCCGGTGGGATTGAGCAGGTGATCGGGGATGATGGCGTTGAACATGCCCATGCAGCCCTCGTCAAAGACTCCGATAATCGCTTTATCGTGTTTCAGCCACTGCGCGAGTTGCGCCCCGAGTTGGCGCGATTCGGGGGGAAGCCGCAATTCTCTTAGAGAACGGACGTGCGATGTGTCATGACGGACTGGTTGGCCGCGAAGCCAAACTGCAAGCCGGCTTAGAAAGTACTCGTCGCGGAAGTCTTCGGACCACAAGGTCGAGTATGTGACGCCGGCTTTGGTAAGCGACCCGTTCAGATTCAGCATGCCGACCAAGCCGGGCCATTGGCCGCTCCAATTCGCGACCGTCAGGATGGGGCCTTTATGAGAGATGAGGCCCGCGAGGACATGGTGGCTATATTGCCAAACGGCTTCGACGACGACAATCGGCGCTTGCGGGGGAAGATCTCGAAACACCTGCATGCCGAATTTCTGCGAATCGATGAATCCATGCTTTTTGACCGCGTCGACAGGGTGGCCGCGACGGACTTCGAAACCGAAGCTCTTGATACTGGCCGTAACTGCTTCTTCAACCTGCTGTTGCGCAGCCCAGCAGACCTGATTTGCTGAAAGCCGAAGATCGCCGCTTGCAACGAGAACTACAGGTTCGGGCATCGCCGACTATTCTTGCAAAACGGCGGCCGCTAGTAATTCCAGCCCAGTGCGATTTCGTAACTGCGCGGCGCGACGAAATGAGTACCACTGAAGGTAGAAAGAAAGTTGTACAGCGCTTCTTTGTTGGTGATGTTTACTACCGTAAATTTGAGCGTAGTCTTCAGTTTTTCTTTACGGAACAAGTTGTCAATGCCAACGGAAGCGTCGTACAGATTGCGCGAGGCTATGCGCGGCGGGTTGTGATCTGGATTATACGTTCCAGGCGCAGGGATCACGACTCGAGTGGCACCATAGTTGCCGCCAGGGCAGGATGTAATTGCATGCACAACGGTGGCTGCCTGGCTGCCGCAAAAGAATCCGATAGCCGCCTGCTGGTCGGCATCGAGAGCTAAAGCGTCGGACAGATCGGTCACTGCACCGGCGACTTCGCCGCTGTCATATCTCCACGTAAACGCTGCCCACGGACCCTGTTTTCCATATTGGTAGTGAAGAAACGTGGTTTGCTGGAACACCTGATCATGGTCGATGCGAAACGCGCCGGTATTCAGAGGCGAGTTGAAGATGAGGCCGCCATCTTCGGGGCCAAAGAAACGGGCACGCGTGTGCCCCAAAGTGGTGTAAGCCTGAAATCCGCGAAGATTAGTTGTGGAGATGCGCCCCGAGACGCCGTCGATTTTCGATAGCCGCCACGAGATGGGGAATGCAAGGGACGTGTTGAACAATGTGTCGAAGTCGAACGCGTTTTTCGTATATTTCCAGAAGTACCCGGCATCGATTTGAAGCCAGTTCTTTACTGCCTGCTGGAAGCCGGTTGAATACTCATCGCGATGACCGGGACGAATCGGATTCGAGCCGTACCCGCCGAACACATTCGACGCTAAGCCGCCTGTTCCGGCGGCACTCGATACCAGCAGATTCTCGTTGTAAGGCGTTTCCATAGAGCGATTGAAGGAGCCGCGGAAGACTGTACCGGTCGGCTTGAACATGTAAGAGAGTCCGACTCGCGGTTCAAAGAGCCGGTCCTTGGATAAACCGAGATAGTTGTCGAAACGAATGCCAAGACTCAAGGTCAGGTTCTTGATGGTGATCTGATCTTGCGCGTAAACGGACTGCTCGTTGATATTCGCGGCATCGTGGAACGTGAAGTATTTGCCACCGCGAGTCAGATCGTAGGGGATCAGACCAAGGGACAAATTGGGATTAACGGTGTAACCGAGCCCAGCGCAGGCGTTGGGAGTTAGAAGGGCGGGGTTGGTCACGGCCGCCCCCGTGGAATTGAGACAGATTGGGTTGTAAGCGGGATCGGTGATTGCAAGAGAGTCGTTTTCGATCAAACGTTCCTGCGTGATCTGCGTGCCGATTTTTAGATTGTGCACACCGCTCGCGTAAGAAAGGTCGACGCGTGCGCCCCAATTGGTCAGATGACGATTCTGGCCAACGGTAGCCGGCGTGTCATCGAAGGGATCGCGGCTTGGATCGTAATCGATGCGGTCCTGCCGGAAGAATGGATTAATGCTGAGCAACGTACTTGGGGAGAAGGTGTGTTGATAACCGAGCGAATAGCTTTGAGTTGTAGTGAGCTGCCGCTGATCCTGCGAGAGTTGGTCGTACGTGTCAGGGATTTGAAACCAGTTGCGGCCGCCAAACAGGTCGAGATGGAATGAGTCTTTTCCAGTTGGCTGGTAATCGACGCGATCAAATAACACTTCGCTGTTTCCGATGTCGTGAAAAGGCTGGAATTCGGGGCTGTCGAGGAAACGGCCGGAGCGGCTGGAGTCGGCAACCAGGAAGTTTCCCCACTTGCTGCCGCCAATTCCGAATGTTGCCTGCTCACCGATGGTTCCGAAGGAGCCATAATCCGCTTCAAAGCTCGCGGTCGGCTTCTGCCCAAGGCCGGAGCGAGTCACAGCGTTAACGATAAGGCCGGTCTTGTCGCCATATTCCGCGTTCGGCGCCCGTGCTGTTGAGTTCCATCGATTGAAACGCATTCGCCGGAAGCTGGGTGGAGAAGACTTTGTTCTGTTGATCGCTGATGGGCTGATCATCGATGATGTAGGTGGTCTCGCCGTGATCGCCCTGCGGGTGAAAGAATCCGTTTGAATCGGCAACGACACCACCGGAGGTCAGCGTGATGGCATCGCTTAGGCCTTGACCAGTGCCCGATATCGGCAACTCAGAGACCAGATGCTCGCTCACATCGGTGTGTTCGGCGGGAACGTTCTCAAGCACGTCAGCGCTTGCGGATACTTCGACAGTCTGCGACGAGCCCGCGAGGACGAGAGCCGCTTTCACTTGGATAGGCACTTGCGTGTGCACAGCGAGGTCCTGTGAGTAGGGCTGAAAGCCCGGTGCAGAGACGTCAAGCCGGTATTGATTCATGGGCACGTTAGAAAAGCGGAAGGCACCGTCGGCAGCCGATCTTCACGGACTGTTTGAAGTTCGTGACCCCGTTCGTGATGGTGACGTCGGCGGAGGGCACGGAAGCGCCGCTAGGATCGACAACCGCCCCCTGTATAGTTCCACCATTACCCGTGGCCTGCATGCCATCGCTTGCAGCGTGTGCACTAAGATAGTGCTAAGCCCAAGAACGCCAGCATTCGCATTGACAGAACAGCAAATGTCAAAACACAACTCCTAACTCGATTCCTGCTCAAAGACTTGTGACGCGGCGCGGATTAGGCCAGCGGTGCGGAAAAGTAAACAAGGAATGGAGATGGCGGGGCTCGCGGAGATCGAGACGAGGGATGGAAATCCGGTATTCTGCGCGAGTGGCCGCTCGTTTGAGTGCAACGTCTGCGTTGTCGCGCGCGGCGCGCCGACAGTGAGGTCTATGCCGACGACGCTGGCCTTATCTGTGACGTGACACATGAGGCATGTGTCCTGTTGATTTGGGCCGTGCTTGTGAATCGGACTCGCGAACGTAGCCGCGAGAAAGATGCAGAGCACAAAAAGAGCCAGCGAACGGGCTGAGAAGAGCCTTCCGTGGCTGCGAGACAACACTGGATAAATTATAGCGACGCCGCCAGGCAAAGCCGTTCGGAGGATTCAAACAAAAGGCTGACAAGTATGTTTCCATATGCTTTAATGTTTTGCATGCAGTCTAGTAAAACTTCGAAAAAGACACGGAAAATCGCAGAGGAAACAGCCGCCGCCCCAGACGCCGGCATAGCAGACCGAAGTATCACCCAAACCGCGGGCAACGAGGTCTTCCACGTCGAAGAGCAGTGAAGTATCGGACACGGGTTCTGCAAAGCATCACAAAGCGGCAACTAAGTCGCCTCGTCGGCGATCAGTCCGCACCGGCTCCGGTCGAGTTTGTGAAGCCGCCAGAAGCTTCAGTACCCCGTTGGGAAGACAATGACGGTCGCCGCAAGCGCATCGTCTGCGGTTGGCTATCCGTCGAGTTCGAACGCGTTATTAGCCGCACAGACAATCGCAGCTTTGGCGCATTCGTATTGGGTGGAGCGCCATTATGCCCCCGGCTCGCCTGAGCAGGACTGGCTGCGAGCAGAACACGAACTGAGAGCAAGGCTTTAGTTCGTCTTGTCCGCCCGCCCGTGAGCCGGGCAACCAAAAATCCGAGCGGACCGTCCAATCTGAAGAAAGCGGCCTTGCCGCTTACATCGCCGACGGGTGACGTGCGCGTGTGCGCAACAATCGCTAAGCTTTGTAATCTAGTAGATAGCTTCAGTTATGAACGAGACAACGGCGCGTGACGGTCTCGTGACCGCGCCTCCACCTGCTGCCGTCAAGGCAGAAGAGGGCAAGTCTGATTTTTTGACGACTTTGGCGTGGTTCCGGGACCTGATGCTGTCGGTGCTGATCGCGGTGCTGGTGATCCTGTTTCTTGTACCGGCCCGTAAAGGTGGAAGGTACGAGCATGATGCCGACACTCTTCGACCAGGAACGGCTGTTCATCAACCAGTTCAGTTATAAGTTCGGCCTCGGGACAAATTCAACGCGGCGACACCGTCGTCTTTTGGTCGCCTGACGATATTCGCGAATCGTATATCAAACGAGTCATAGGACTGCCTGGAGACACGATCGCGGTGGAAGACGGCTATGTAATCGTAAACGGCAAAAAGCTGGTAGAGAACTACGTGCCGCCGGAGTATCGCGATGATCGCAGCTACTCATCGCGAATTGTTCCGTCCGGACGAGTATTTCGTTCTAGGCGATCACAGAACTTCCTCTAACGACAGCCGCGCTTGGGGTTTCGTTCCGCGCAAGCTATATATACGGCAAAGCTGTGTTTGTGTTCTGGCCGCCGATCGGGTGGGAACTGTTCGTTGAAGGTACCGCGCGGTCTTACGGATTCCGATTCACAATCCACATGATCAACGTGTCAGACGGCGCTGACGATCAAGCAGGTGACCCAGGGGAAATAGAACGGTAGTGTTGCGTCCGCGGCAGACAATGTCGCCTGGAAAGCGTCCGAAAGGCCAGTGAAGCCTGGCTGCTCAGCACGACGATCCGCCGAAGACCACGAGCGCCAAACCGGCGAACATCAGCAGACGGCCAAGATACATGCACCTATCTTCCGACGCTTAACTGCGGCGACTGGCAACAGCATTTCATGCTGCGTTAAACTGGCCGCTGAACGCCCCAATATGCCATGAGCGAATCAGAAGACGTACCCTCCCCCGCCGAGTTTGCTCGCGCAGCGAATGTAAGCGGCATGGACGCGTACCGCGAGCTTTACGAACGCGCCGCGCAACAATCCGGAGCAGTTTTGGGGGGAGTTGGCGAACAAGCGAATTGTCCTGGTTCGCAAGCTTTCGACCAGACGCTAGAGTGGGATCCGCCGTTTGCGAAATGGTTTGTTGGCGGAAAGATCAACGCCTGCTACAACTGCGTGGACCGGCATCGTCACGACATGCCGCAGGAAAACGAAGCCGGCGATTCTTTGGGAAGGCGAACCCGGCGATCAACGAACGATCACATATGAAGAATTGCACCGGCTCTGTATCGCGCTTCGCGAACGCTCTGAAACATCTGGGCTGCAAGGACAACGATCGCGCGGTCATCTACATGCCCATGATTCCGGAACTGCCGATTGCGGTGCTCGCTTGCGCGCGTCTTGGGATCATCCACAGCGTCGTATTCGGCGGCTTTTCGGCAGAAGCGCTGCGCACCCGAATACAGGATCTCGGACGCGCGAGTAGTCATTACCGCCGATGGCGGCTGGAGGCGCGGCAAAGAAGTGCGGCTGAAGGCGGCCGTGGATGAGGCGCTCGAAGGATTGCCCACGTTCGCAACGTCATCGTTTGCCAACGAACGGGTTCCGACAATTCCCATGAAGCACGGCCGCGATATCTGGTGGCACGATGCGGAGGCTGCTGGCAGCTGTCACCCGGAGACGTGCGACGCCTGCGAGGCCGGTCGCAGCTCGATTCCGAACATCCGCTTTTCGTGCTGTACACGTCCGGCACAACCGGCAAACCGAAAGGCATTCTGCACACGACGGCGGGATATCTTCTGCAGACCAGATGACCATGAAGTGGGTGTTCGATCTTAAAGAAGACGACGTCTACTGGTGCACTGCGGACATCGGTTGGGTCACCGGACACAGCTACATCGTGTACGGACCGCTCGCGGCGGGCGCGACGTGTGTGATGTACGAAGGCGCGCCGGATTATCCGGCGTTCGACCGCTTCTGGGGCATCGTCGAAAAGTATCAAAGTAACGACGTTCTACACGTCACCCACGGCGATTCGCGCACTGATTCGCCAAGGCGAGCAATGGCCCGAAGCGCACGACCTCTCAAGCCTGCGTGTTCTGGGATCGGTGGGTGAGCCAATCAATCCGGCGGCTTGGGAATGGTATCACCGAGTCATCGGCAACGAGCGCTGTCCGATTGTGGATACCTGGTGGCAGACGGAAACGGGAGCAATCATGATTTCCCCTTTACCCGGCGCCGTGCCGCTGAAGCCCGGTTCGGCGACACTGCCATTACCCGGAATCATCCCCGACATCGTCGATGCGAACGGAAGCCTGTGCGCGAACAACCGCGAAGGCTATCTGATCATCCGGCATCCTTGGCCGAGCATGGTCGCGCACAATCTGGGGCGATCCAGAGCGATACAAAGAGCAGTATTGGTCGCGGGTGCCGGGCGCTTACTTCACCGGCGATGCGGCGCGGCGAGATGACGATGGATATTACTGGGTGCTCGGGCGTGTGGACGATGTGATGAACGTCAGCGGCCATCGCCTCAGCACGATGGAAATCGAGTCGGCACTGGTACATCACCCCGCCGTCGCCGAAGCGGCGGTGGTCGGCAAAGCCGCATGAAATTACCGGTCAAGCCGTATGCGCGTTCGTGACGTTGAAGAAAGGCGATTACAACAAGGAAGAGCTGGGTCAGGAACTGCGCCAATGGGTGGCGCGCGAGATTGGCGCGTTCGCGCGGCCGGAAGAGATTCGGTTTACGGACGCTCTGCCGAAGACTCGTAGCGGCAAGATCATGCGGCGTCTGCTGCGAGAGATCGTGACCTCCAATGCGGTAACGGGCGATGTCACGACGCTTGAAGATATGACGGCGCTGACATCCCTATCGGCCGCAGCACGAGGAGGAATAACTTTGCCTAGGGCAGGAGAATGATCAACTCCGCCTGGGGATTGGGGAAGTCCGAGGGCACCCAGACAGCGAAGTTTCGCGAACGCCTAATAGCCTCCCAGCAAGGGCCATCGAGGTTCAAACTGAAATATTGGTAATTCAGCTTGACCGGAATTGCGGTGGGCGGAACACATGCCGCATAGAAAGACCTGGCAGGGCGTTGCGAACCAAATGCTCCAGGTGCGTCGCGGAGCAAGGCTTGATCAGTTGCGGGGCCTTGCCGATTAGTTCACCCTCCGGCATCTCAGCGTTGACGGCCAAGTACAGCTTCGTATTTTGCAGATACTTGTCGTCGTTTATGGCGGTTGCGTAGATGGACGCGCTTGTATAACGCAAAGGAAGCGCAACAAAGTTGCTGGGGATGACTGTTTCGAGCAGGTATCGCAATTTGTCATCGAGATCGGTGAAGCGGGCACCCAGCTCGCGATGGTCGTAGAGCGGTAAATCGCGCGGAGAATTTTCGTTGAAAAGGTGGTCAGTGCGCCACCGAGGGAGTTCATCGCGCTAAAGAGAAGCTCCGGATGACCACGGCGTACCTCAAAGAGGTGCCGTACTTGCGGAAGGAAAGTATTGACGGTGTATAGCAACCAAAAATTGGCAACATCGGAGGCGCTGAAATCCGCAAGCCCCTGGCTCTTCTGACGCCGCATGCCGGAAAGCGTGGCGCTCTTGGCAATGAGGATTTCCAAAAGACGCCGAAGAATGGACATCAGATAATCGCTTGCCTGGATGTCGAGCAGAGGCGGAACGAACACGGGATCGAGCTGCAGGATTCCGCTATCCGTGCGGGTAACGCGGGCGATCTTCATGACCGGCATTCCCGCGCGGGCTTCATCATCAACTAACAGCCGGAAATTCTTTCGCGCGATTTGTACAGGCCGCTCCACCTGCGAAGCATTCTCATCCCGCAAGAGACTAACTTCGGCGCGGTACCGGGTGTCGGCATCGGAGTTAGCTCCGCTCGCGATATTGATTGCTCCCGGCTGCCAGGCGGGCACCGCCAAATACACGTCAATGGTGTCCCGCATAGCGTCGAAATAAGACGCGACCGGCTTCGGCGTGGGAGCGATGTCGCTGTCGGGTATGTCGAAAACGAGTCCATCGGGGAAGATGCCGGACGCCCGATCTATCGCTAGGTCTCCGGCAGCGAGCGCCTCGCGGCTCAACGTGAGCGTACGAAATCCCCAAGGGCAGTAGCTGAGGCCGTCGACCCGAAACTGCAGCAAATCTTCGTGAAAAACATCTTGCGCCTGCAGATGCTGCGGAGAAAGAAAAGTGCCCTTAGCCCAAATGACCGGTTGAAGCCGTCTCATAGATACGCAATGATTGTCAGCATACAGTAAACGCGGAATTTAGCGAGTATGCCGGATCTCCGGCTAAGAGTTGATCATGACCATGGGCGCGTTGATCATGATGGAGGCCGGCGTGAGTTCAATTGAGCTTGCACCGCACGAGATAGTTACTCCCGACAATCCGCTCAGGGTTATTTTGCCAACGGACGCCTCAATGGTTATGTTCCCCAGGCTGGCGGTCTCGGAAATGTTGCCCATGCTGGCCGTCGTAGAAATGTTTCCCTGACTTGCGGTAGTACTGATGTTCCCCTGTTGCGCGGCGAGCGAAACATTCCCTTCGGCTATGGTTTCGGACAAATCTTTCTGAACGGTGATAGTGCGCTTACCTTGCTGAACGGCGATGGTGTCGTCGCCGGTTTGAACAGTACGGCTATCGTTGGTGTAGATGGTCGAGGTACGGTCATTTTGGATAGTCCGCGTTTCGTTGTTCTTGATCAGCGAATTCCAGTCCTTTTGCGCCTGAATGTAGATTTCTTCCGATCCATTTTTGTCTTCGAAACGCAGCATATTGTAGTCGGAAGAGCCACCGCCCAAGCTGCTGTGGGTCTGGATGCCACTTTGAGTCTTATTGTCCGGCAAAGCGAAAATCGGCATGTTGGTTGCGTTGTACATGCTTCCAACTACGATCGGCTGGTCGGGATCCCCCTCAAGGAAGCTGACGGCCACTTCGTCACCAACGCGCGGCAACCATTGATGGCCCCATGAGTTGCCGGCCCACGGCTGAACGACTCTAAGCCAACAGGCGTTCGTTTTGCTCCGATCCCACGGAAAGATGACCTTCACTCTGCCGTATTTGTCGGGCCAGATCTCCTCGCCGCTCGAATCAGTAGCGACGACGGCTGTTTGCAGACCGCAGATCAGGGGCTTGGCAGTTGTCTGTGGTGGCGTGAAAAGGGCGTCCGCCGGAATGCACCTGAAAGTATTCGTATAAGCATCCGGAACTTCATCTCGATTGCGGTACGCAGGCTGTTGGCTCGCCTGATGCACGACTTCCGTAAGCAGATAATTTCCGGCTGGGGCGCCCCCGGTAACCGCGATCTTGAAGCCTGAGCTAAATGCGCGGCATCGCGAGACGCCGCTGCATTCTATCCGCATTGTCTCTTCCGCTTGCATTCGCACGTCGGCCAACTTTGTCCCCTCGGGCTGCACGCTAGCGACGCGGCTGGCTGGATTGTTGAATTTCTTTGCGAACTGGCCAGGGTAGTCGTAGAGCGATACTTTTTACCTGGCTGGGCGACGATACTAGATGGAGAGGCGGATTCCAGACTTGCGGACGGGAGTTCGTGGTGATAGTCATTGATTGTCCATGTGCCGCTGTCAATCCGCTCTTCTTCGGACCAGACACGAATGGTATCGTTCAGGTCTTCAACGCCGGCGACGGGAGAATACGCGAAGCTGTTTTGGTTGGGAAGAGCGGCATAGGCCGAAGTGGCATCGGCGATGACCAGCTTGTGGCCGGATATCTCATCGGGGCTGAAGTAATAGTAGATACCCTCAGCTTCCAAGATGCGATTGATGAACGTGAAGTCCGTCTCCCGATACTGCGTGCAATAATCCCACGTTATATAGCCTTTGTAGTCTGATCCTCAAACGCGTCCGCGAAGCCGGCATCGCTAATTACCTGCTCGACGATATTTGGCACGGACTTGTTTTGGAAGAAGCGGACGTTTGAATTTAGGTTCAAGAATGAGAACCAGGGCACAAGCACCGCTGTGTAGTGGGCAAACTCGTCATCAACAATACCGGTTGAAAAGCTCTCGCAGTAACCGGTTATCACCTTTGGGTTGTCGGAGCC
>CAWJUL010000018.1:0-275819 GCA_963846045.1 Terriglobia bacterium
TGAAGACCAAGGTCATCGACAGCCTGCCCGCAGCTCGGCGGCCAGCTTGTCGGCGCTGTATCCCGGAGAAATACATCTTCGATGTCGCGGGCTATGCCAAAGTCTACGCCCGAGATCTGGTCGAGAACCTGACCGAGCAGATGATGCAGTACGGGCCGACCCTGGCGCTGGACGAGAAGGTCGTCAATCTGACGTCCGGACGGCGTCGTCACGATGGAGACGGAGAAAGGGCAGACACGCACTACGCCAAGTCCGCCGTCATCGCCTGCGGGGTCGGGGCGTTCATGCCGCGCAAGATGGCGGCGGCCGGGCTGGAAGAACTGGAAGGGCGCGGCGTCCATTACTTCGTCAGCGACAAGTCCATTCTCGCCGGCAAGCGCCTGATGGTCGTCGGCGGCGGCGACAGCGCCTTCGACTGGACCCTGAACCTGTATGACACTGGCCCAAAGCATCGTGCAGATCCACCGCTCGGACAAGTACAAGGCGCACGAAGACACGCATCGAGAAGGTCATGAGCCTGCCGATCGAGTTCAAGACCGTTCTATGAAGCTCAAGACCGGTCCACGGCGAGGAGCATGTCGAAGGCGTGACGATCTTCGACAACCGCACCAAAGAAGAATTCTACTACGAGTGCGATGAGCTGCTGCTGAACCTCGGCTTTCTGACCAACCTCGGCCCGATCAAGCAATGGGGCTTTGAGATCGTCGGCAACTCCATCCAGGTCAACTCGCGCATGGAGACCAACATCCCCGGCGTCTACGGCGCGGGCGACATCGTCGATTATCACGGCAAACTGAAGCTGATCGCGACCGGCTTCGGCGAGGCGGCCATCGCCGTCAACCACGCCAAAGCCTACGTCGACCCGACCGCCAAGGTCAATCCCGGCCACTCGTCGGAGAACGTGCCGGACAAGAAACCGCATTGGGCGCATCGCGATGCTGCACGCCGACTGTGCCGAAGAGGGCCGTCAGATCGACGGCGCGCTGCTGGCCGACGTATGCAGACGCGCCTGGCACGCGCTGCGCTACGAGACCGTGCGGCTGGTCGAGGCGCTGATCCTGTCGCCCGCGCATGGATGAACATTGCCCGTGTCCGTCGCTGCAGGTCGTGCCCGGCGACGGCGTCGTCGGGCAGTATCCGGGCAAGCAGTGGTGGCACGGGCGGCGCATGCCGGGCCGGCAGATCTCGGCCGTCAATGCCGAGGTGCTGGACGCCCTCGAAGTCCCCTACGACGTTCCCGGGCGACAACCTGATCGTCCGCGGGATCGATCTGGCCGCGTTCGAGCCGGGAGACGTGCTGCGGGTCGGCGACGCCCTGCTGGTCGCGACCGCGACGCCGCACCGCCCCTGCGCCAAATTCGCCCGCCGGACCAGCCTGACAAGATGAAGGCGATCTCCGCGGGCCGCTACCGCGGGACGCTGTTCGATGCCCTGCGAGCCGGCGACGATCCATGTCGGCGACGCCGTCGAGCGTCTGCTGACTGCCCCTGCTCTGCCGAGCCCATCTGTCGCCGTTGACAAGACTCGCGTTCGTGTCCGAGAATAATACGCTCGATGGCCGACCGCTGCCGCAACCGCTCCCGACCTGCATCCGACGCCTCTGGTGCGCCTGGCGCGTTCTTGATCGTCGCCCTGCGACCTGCTCGGGCTGTACCTCTATCTGGGGCGCCGCGATTATCTGCTCAACCCCGTCTGGATCTATCTCTTTCTCTACACGATCCTGTTCGTGCTGCTATGTCTATGCCGCCGGGCGGCTGGTGCCCCGCCTGCCCGCTGTCCGCCGCGCGCTGGCTGCTGCCCGTGATCCTGGTCTTCGGCGTCCTGTTCCGCCTGGCCGTCCTGCCCGCGCCGCCCTCGCTCTCGACGGACATGTACCGCTACGTCTGGGACGGGCGGCTGACGATGCATGGCATCAACCCCTACCGCTGGACGCCGAATGCGCAGACGCTGCGTTCCCTGCGCGACCCGATCTGGGAGAAGATGGAATACAAGCCGTACCAGACGATCTATATGCCGGTCTCGCAGGCCTTTTTCGCCCTGGCGAACGCGCTCTTCGGCAACAATCTGATCGGCTATAAGGCGCTCTATACGCTGTTCGACTGCGGCGTGATGGTGCTGGGGCTGCTGCTGCTGCAGTCACTTCGGGCGCTCGCCGACGCAGATCATCTGGTACGCCTGGTGTCCGCTGCCGATCACGGAGATCGCGCTGGCGGGGCATCAGGACGTGGTCGGCGTCTTCTTCCTGCTGCTGACGTTTGTGCTGGTCGCTGCGGCCCAAGACGGTCGCCTGGGCGGCCGTGGCCCTGGTGGCCGTCGGTCCTGACCAAGGGCTTCGCCCTGCTGCTGCTGCCGCTGTTCTGCCGCACCTACGGCTGGCGTTTCGCCCTCGTCGCCGGCCTGCGCGCTGCTCTATCTGGGGATGCCGCTGTGGGTCTACCTGCCGGAATTCCTGCATGGCATGAAGCAGTATCTGGACAATGTCCATGTCAACGCCGGCCTGTTCCACTGGCGTCAATATGGTCCTGCTGCCGATCACGCGCTACCACTATGCCGTCACGCAGAAGCTGTCCGACGCCGGCCATCCTGGCCGCGGCGCTCTGGGCCGCGCGGCGGCCCGGCCGTCTCGCATATCGATCTCCTGCGCCGCTCATTTATCGTGCTGGCGGTGACGCTGCTGGTCGTGCCGACGCTGTTTCCCTGGTATCTGCTCTGGCTGCTGCCGCTGGCGGCCGTGGTCGCGCCGCGTCCGTCCTGGGCGTTTATCCTGCTGACGGGCCTGGTCGTGCTGCTGTACACGTATTATATCTCGATGCGGGCCTACTGGTGGACGCCGCTGGCCGAATACGTGCCGTTTTATGTGGTGCTGGCGTGGGAGTACCGCCTGTGGCGTCGGACGCACGGCCCGCCGCCGGAAGGATGCTGGCCGCTGCCAGCCTGGGCTCGGTCCGTGCGCGCGATCAGGACACTCCGTCAGTCCGCCTGAAGATCGGCAGCGCAATGCGCGTCATGACCTACAATATCCGGGGCGGACTGGGCATGGACGGCGGCGGGACACGCGCGGATCGCCGAAGTCGTGCGCGCCGGGAGCCGGACATCGTCTGTTTTCAGGAAGTCCATCGGCGTCTGCCGTGGAGCGGATATACGACCAGCCGCGGCGCCTGCAGAGCGCTTGGGGATGCCGTTCGTTTTCAGGCGAATGTGCGTTATTCGGCCTCGGCGGCTATGGCCTGGGGATGGCGACGCGTTATCCGGTCCGCGCGTGATCGGCGTCTTCTGCCGAGCGGGGCGAGCGGCGCGGCGCTTGCGAAGTGGAGCTGGAGACACCGGAGGGCCGCTGACGGTCTTCTGTACGCACTGGGGGCTGAAGCGGAGGAGCGCGAGCGGCAGGCGGCGGCACTCGCGGAATGGCTGAGCGGCGGCACCGGCCCGTCATCGTCTGCGGCGACTTGAACGAGCTGCCCGACACGGACATGCGTGCAGGAGCTGCTGCGGCGAGACCGGGCTGAGCGAGCTGGGGCGCGGCCAGAACTGCCGACCTATCCGGCGGAAGGCCCCAGGCGCGCATCGACGTGATTTTCCATTCGCCGGACTTGCGCTGGAACGTAGACGGTCGTGCTGACACGCAGGCGTCCGACCACTGTCCCGTCATCGCCGATTTTGCCGACGATGAATTAATGCTTCGGTCGGCTCGGAAGCGCGTTCGTCCGTTTGCAGAGCGTGTCGCGGGAGGAGTGATGCGCCGCGGCGCTGAAGTAGAGATGAATGCCCTTACCCGCAATCAACGACCCGGCGAGGGTCATCACGGCCAGCAGCAGCAATTGCCGGACAAAGGCCGTCAGCGCGATGCCGATGCCGGCGGCGGGCGGCGCGCCGCTCCCGGCCTTGACCGGCAGTTCCAGCCCGGCACCGGGCGCTCGGAACAGTGACCAGGCAACGGAAAATACCAGGCAAAGCAGGCCGACGCCCAGCAGAAAAACGACGAAAGCCAGAATGCGTCCGGGGAGATCGTGGCGTGTTTGTGCAGAGGGCATGAGGTACTTCCAATTTCCGACAAGCAGACCGTTAGTCCACTATAACATACGCAGCTAACTCGCGTCAAGAGTTTCTGTAAATCGCGAAATCTATGGTAAGATAAATTATGTTCAACTCGACTTGCGGCTTTGTTGACTATGACGACGTTCTGGCGCTTGTCCTCCCCGCCCGTGCCCAGTTGACCGTGTCCGCGCCGAGCGAGCCCAGGCGCAGCTTCAATCCTGGTACGAGCATCATATCCCGGCTCGTTTCCGCGCCACTCCCCCCTGTATCCGGGAACTGAGCGATGCCCAGATGGATGCCTATCTGAAAGGCGGCAATCGGACAATTCCTCCTCCCACGCAGACGATGACACAGGCGATATTGACGGCGTGTTCGAGAGCGATCCCGACCGGATGGCGCTGCGCTTGCCCGCCAGCGGCGAACTGGACGTGTTCACGTTCGCCCATGAGTACGGCCATTATGTCTGGTTTCATCTGCTGAGCAAAGACGACCGAAGTCGCTATGAGAGCATTTACAACGTCAACGTGCCGCCCACCATCTGGTCACCCGCTACGCCGCGACGGATGTCGAAGAAGGCTTCGCCGAGGCATTCTCGTTCTATGCCGGTGAGCCGCCGATGCTTGCCCGCCGCGATCCGGTCTCGTTCCAATATCTGAGCCAGTTGGCTGCTGACACGTAAGCTTTCAAGCCGATGACTAGTAGCCCCGGGAATTGTGCGGGCCGCTCGGCGCCGAAGACCTGGAGCCGTTGCTGCAGACCCTCTGCGCCGCCTTCGGCATTGATACTGACGCGGCCCGTCCCTTGTTTTACAAGGACCCTTTCTTCGACCTGTCCCACAAGCGCGTTCTGACTACCCCCGACGACGGACTCGTTTCCTGCCTGACTGTCATTCCCGCGACGCTGTGATCGGCGGCGACATTTCCGGGGCGGCATCGCCGGTGTCGCCACGCAGCCTGACTATCAGCATCGCGGCCATGCCGGGCGGCTGCTGGCGGCGACCGTCGCGGCGCTGGCCGACAGAACTTCATTATCCGGTGTCCGCGTTGTTTCCCTTGCCCCGATTTCTACCGGCGCTTCGGCTGGGAGACGGCGTCCCGCGTCGCGCTGGACGGTCCGACGCTCGTCTCTCCCGCCTTCCTGAGGCCGCCGCGTGTGCGCCCCGTCGCTGATGACGCAGATCGGGAGCGTCCATGCGCAACTTCCATGCCGAAATTACCAAGCCGCGAACCGGCGCATTTCGCCGGGATGCCCGCCGCTGGAAGGTCATTGAGGCGTATACTCCTAGCCGGAACGCGGTGGCCGTCGTTACGACGATCCGGCGCGCACTGAAGGCTACCTGTTCTACGAACCTCGCCGGAAGCGTCCGGCGGGACTCTTGTCATACAGGAGATGCACGGCCTGGACGATTGCGCCCGGCGAGGCCTCGTCGGCTTTCTCGTCCAGTCAGCAAACGCACGTTTCCGAAGATCGAATGGGAGGCGTCCGTAGAAGATTTGCAGGCGTTTGGCCTGTGCCGCCTCCGCCGAGCCTCGCCCAGATTCGCCAGGGATGATGCTGCGGATCGTTGATCTGCCCGCCGCCTTGTCGCAGGTTCACGCGACGCTTTACGCTCCCAGTTGCTGACAGATGCGAACGCGACACTCACGATCCGCGCGACTGATGCTCTGCTGCCGCGCAACGAGCTTCCCCTGCGCCTGACGGCGGCGGATGTCGAACCGGGACAGGGACACGACCCTGACTGGATCGCCGCCGACATCCGTGTGCTGGCTCAGATCGTATATCGGCTACCGGACGCCTTCCGACGGCGGCGACGGGTCTGCCTGACGGCCTCCTCACCGACGACGCTCGCGCTCGCGGACCGCCTGTTCCCCGCCGCGGCCCTTCGTCGCTCCCGCCGATCAGTTCTGACGCGCGGCAGGAATTCCGCCTCCGCCTGCCGAACTACTGCCTCTCGATGCCCCGAAGACGCAAGCAGAAGATCACCCCCCGCGCGCTGCTGGAACTGAAGATGCCCGGCGAAGTGCAGGTCGCGCCGGACGGTGTCCGCATCGCCTACGGCGTCAGCGAGACGGACTGGGACGACAACCGCGTGCGTCAGCATCTGTACGTCACCACGACCGCGCGACGACGCCGAACCCCGGCAGGTCACGCGCGGCGCGGACGGCGAGCCGACCCGCGCTGGTCGCCGGACGGCAAATGGCTGGCCTTCCTGACGTCGCGCGAGGACGACGAGGCGCGGACGACGACTATGACGAGGACGACGAGCCGAAAGCAGCAGGTCTGGCTGCTGCCGATGGACGGCTGGGCGGCGAAGCCGAAAAGCTGACCGACGCGCCCGAAGGCATCGCGGCCTATGACTGGCTCCCGAACTCGTCCGGCATCGTCTATCTGGCCCGCGAGCCGCGCCCGAAGCCGCTGCAGACGGCCTATGAGGACAAGCAGGACCGCAAAGACGATGCCGTTGTCGAGCGCGCGGAGAAGTTCCGGCAGCAGATCTGGCGGATCGACCGCGAAGACAAAAAGGCCGAAGCTGATCCATCCCGGCGACTTCGGGCTCGGCGAGATCGCCGTCTCGCCCGACGGCAGCGCGTCGCCTTCACGACCAACTACACCGGCGAAGTCAACGATTACCACAAGGCCGATGTCTGGACCGTGGAGATCGAGACGGGCGAGACGCGGCAGCTGACGGACGGGCCGGGCGGCAAATACCACCCGGTCTGGACGCCCGACGGCAGCAGCGTTCTGTTATGTCGCTCCGCTCGACCCGGCTCTGTCTTATTCGCAGGCGAACCTATTCGCCGTTCCCGCCGCAGGGCGGCGAGAGCCGTCAATCTGACCGCAGACTTTCCCGCATGACCTGACCGGCTGGCACGGCGTCTGGTACGACGCGCAGGGGCGTCATTTATTCTGGCCGCCCTCGGCACGACCACGGCCATCTTTCGCGCTGACGGCGACGGCTTCGAGCCCGATCGTCCGAGAGCGACGAGCATCATCCACGACTTCCATGTCGCGCCCAATGGCGGCGTCGCCTATGTCGCCAGCAGCGCCGTGGATGTCCCGGAACTGCTCTGGCTCGCGCCGGGCGCCAAAGAGCCCGACACGCTGACCGATCTCAACGAAGACTGGCACGAGAAGTACGCGCTGGCGCCGACGGAACTCGTCACCTGGCGATCTCCGGACGGCCTGGCGATCGAGGGCCTGCTGACCTGCCCGCCGGATTACGAAGAAGGCCAAACGTACCCGCTGATCGTTGTCGCTGCACGGCGGGCCGCACGGGCGGACGGTGCAGGCGCTGTCCCCGTACACCGCGTCGCAGGTCTATGCCGCCGAGGGCTACGCCGTGCTGTCGCCCAACTACCGGGGCAGCGAGGCTACGGCAATGCGTTCAGCATCGCCAACCGCGACGACCTGGGCGGCGGGGACTATCAGGACGTGCTGGCCGGCATAGACTGGGCCATCGCCGAAGGCATCGCCGACCCGGACGGCTGGCCGTCATCGGCTCTTCCTATGGCGGCTATCTGACCAACTGGATCATCGGCCACACCGACCGCTTCCAGGCCGCCGTGTCCGAGTTCGGCATCTTCTCGCTGGTCACCGACTTTTCCAACTCGCAGGCCCCGCGCTGGGAACTGGAGTATCTGGGCGGCTATCCCTGGGACCGGCCCGACGCTTACGCCGCGCGGTCGCCGGCGACCTATCTCCAGAACATCCAGACGCCCGTCCTGATCCTGCACGGCGAAGGCGACCGAACACGTTTATCGCCAACTCGCAGGAGATGTACCAGGCCCTGCGCCTGCTGGGGAAGACGGTCGAGTATGTCCACTATCCGCGCGAAGGCCACGGCTTCGGCGAGCCGCAGCACCGGCTGGACGAGATGCGCCGCTGCCTGGCCTGGTTCGACAAGTACGTTCTGGGCGGCGGGCAAGCACCGTCACCTATCGCACCGGCGAAAAGATCGTCCACGACGGCTGGGAACTGACCGTCACCCACGCGACTCTGCGCGACCTACGCCGGACGCGGCGATGACAAGACGCCGCTACGTCGAAATCGCGTTCGTGCTGCGGGATACGCAGGAAGCCCGGCGACCGCTGACCGCTCACGCCCGCCGACCTGACGCTGACCCGCGCCGGCCGCCAGGCCGTCCGCCCGTCCCGTCGGCCTGCCGGTGGACGTGCTGGGCGAGAAAGTCCTGGCCGAAGGCGACGGCTGGAAGTTCGCCTTCACGCCGCACGCCTCGGACAAGAACGAGCGCGGCCTGGCCGTGCCGCTCGCCGTCACCTTCCGCATCGGCGATGCGCCGGGGGCGAATACCGTTTCACCGTCAAGGACTTTCCCGCCGTTACGATGGACGTTCCGGCGGCAGACAAGGAGGAAAAGGCCAAATCGGAAGAAGAAACTCACCGGTATCCGCCGGCGGATTGAAGCAAATCAACTGCGGCTCCTCATCGGCAATTCTGCCGGTTTTGGGCGCTGCCTCGGAATACCCGCAGGAATACAGTGCCGAGTATGTTTCCGCTGGCCTGTTTTGTGCTACTATAATGCTGATATGGAACACAAGCAAGACACCCGGACATCCTGGTACGCGGCTTTTGGCTGGGAAAGCGCACTGCTCTTTCTGATCTGCACGACGGATATGCTCACCACGCTGTACTGGGTGCATACGCATCAGGCAACGGAAGCGGATCCTGGATGTCTCTCTGGCTGCATTACGGTGATTTGGCATTTTGCCTGGCAAAGTTAGTCAGTTTCGTTCCCTTTTTGCTTGTGGCCGCTTATTATCGCCCCCGCCGCCCCCGCCTGATCGCCGTCGCTCTGCGCGGCACTCTTCTTCTTTACATCGGAATTTATCTGACGTCTGTCGGCGGCCAGTTCCTGCCGTTCTAGCGTTTCACTTTCAGGGCTGCGCCGACGACGCGAGCGGCGCTCAGGCCGCTGGCGCCGAAGACGCCGCCGCCGGGGTGGGTACTCGCCCCTGTGAGAAACAGTCCCGGGATCGGCGTCTTGTACTCGGCCAGTTCCGGCAGCGGGCGAAACGAGAACATCTGGTCCAGCGACATCTCCAGGTGCATGACGTTGCCGCCGAGCAGCCCTAACGTCCGTTCCAGATCCAGCGGCGTCTGTATGAATCGCTTTCCAGCGCCCCGCGCATGTTCGGGGCGTAGGTATAGAGCGTCTCGCAGATGCTGTCGGCGACGTCTTCGCGCGTGTCGTCCCAGGAGCGTCCGTCGCGGCGCTCGTAGGGGAAATACTGGGACCATAGCTGGACGATGTGCTTGCCCGGTGGGGCGAGCGTGTCGTCGAGCGCCGTAAACGTCATCGCCAGGACGGGCGGCTTGTGCGACGGGCGCCCGCCAACATAGTCGGCATAGGCATCCGTCAAGAACTCCGGGGTGGGGCAGAGCAATTGCATCCCCTGGTGTACCTCCGTCGGGAAGCCCCCGCCATAGTCGGGCAATTCCGACGCCGCACAGCGGACAGTCATCCCGAAGCCGTTGCCGACGCCAGATGCGTGTAAAGCTCGAACAATCACAGAATGCGTTGCAACGATATGCGGAACAAAGCGGACTGATCTTTACCGGTGAGAGGGACAGCGTTTCAGAAGCTAAGTTGCGGGAGGTGCAACAGGAGCTATCGACCGCCGAAGCCGACCGGATTGCGAAACAATCGCGCAACGAGCTGGCGCAGACAAGTTCTCCGGACGCGCTGCCGGAAGTGCTGGATGATGCGGGCCTGCGCGAAATCAGGGCCAAGGTTCTAGAGTTGCGGCGGCAAATCGCAGACCTCAGTGCAACTTACACGCCGGAATACTCGAAATTAAAAAAAGCGCAGGCGCAATTAAACACGCTGGAAACGGCGTTCGAACGAAATGAATCGGAGATCCTGAAAGGGCTGCAAACCCAATATCAAGAAGCCGCGCGCAGAGAGCGCCTCCTTACTCAAGCGTATAACTCACAGGCGGTGCGGGTTACCCAGGACGGCGAGAAATCGATTAAGTACAACATGCTCAAACGTGAAGTCGACAGCAGTCAACAGCTTTATGAGAATATGCTCGATCGCCTGAAAGAATCGACACTCGCAGCCGCCATGCGCGCCAGTAATGCTCGGGTCGTGGATGCTGCAACGATTCCACTCAAACCGTATAAGCCCAATATTCCGCAAACGACGGGCCTCGGATTGGTAGCTGGAACTTTCTTGGGAGCCACACTTCTCGTTGTGCGCCATCATTCGAACCGAACCATTCAGCAACCCGGAGAGAGCGGTTTACTGTTAAACACCATTGAGCTAGGCCTCATTCCCTCCGCCGACGTCGACCGTCGCGCAAGGCAAGCTCAACCTTCGGGGCACCGATCCGATCCAAAAGGCTCTTTGACAGCCAGCTCTTCCAGTTAGCGATTCGGCGCAGGCGGCGGCATGGCAAGCCCGACCGTCGATCTTGTCTGAGAGTTTTCGATCGACTTTGCTCTCGGTCCTGCTCTCGACTGCTGAGAGGCCAAAGATGCTGGTCGTTACCAGTGCCGGTCCGCGCGAAGGCAAGTCGACTGTGACTAGCAACCTGGCAATTGCGGCCGCACAGTTCGGTCAAAAGGTCTTATTGATTGACGCAGACATGCGTAAACCCGCTCTGCACAAGATCTTCGGTCTGGATAACGGGCGAGGATTGAGCACTATTTTGCTCAAGATGGCCGCACTGAACGGTGATAAGTCTCTCGGAGGCATCATCCGTGGAACTTCATTTTCAGGCCTCTCTGTGATGACGAGCGGACCCACTACCGCTATGGGAACCAGCTTGCTGTATACGGCATACACGCAGAATCTATTGCAGTACTTGCGTGGTCAATTTGACCTTATCTTGGTAGACACTCCCCCTGCGCTTCATATTCCCGATGCCAGGGTATTGGGGCGCATGGCAGATAACGTGGTTACTGTCATTTGGGCCGGGCATACGACGCGAGATGCCGCTTTGGCCACATGGCGTCGTTTGCGCGACGATGGCAGCTGCTTGCTCGGAACTATCCTGAACAACTGGAATCCGAAGTCCGCTTCCAGAGATTGCGGGTACTACGATCTCGATTATTACTACGGCGATTCTTATCGCCCGGCCCAGCTCTAGCGAGCTTGCTGAAAACTGTGCTGGTACAACTCCCTAGCGGTCGTGGCTCTGTAACGTAGCGGTAAACAAACATTGCCGATTCTGAGCCGCGCGCGTTAAACGGTTTTCGGAGTTTTTCAACAAGCTCTTGGCGCGCCTGGTAGCCCTCGCTAGCCGCCGCACGGCGTAGCGGCGGTACAGCCCAACCGAAATTCACCGCGAGTCCTGGCCAACCTCATACCCATCGTAATGTACTCACTGCTCTTTCTCGGCTTCATATCATTTGCACTTTCGCTGTTCCTCACGCCTGTCGTTCGCAAAATTTTCCTCAGTTTGGGAGTAGTCGATCGGCCGGACAACGAGCGTAAATTGCATACCCGTCCGATTGTTCGCGTAGGCGGTATCGCGATCGGATTGTCCTATATGCTTGCATTCGCGCTGTTGCTCGTCGCAAAGCTCCACGGGGGACTCATCATCTTCCGAGCCCTTCCGCTCATCTGGAACGTTTTCCCCGCCGCGATTCTGATATTTCTGACTGGTTTGCTCGACGACCTGCTTAATTTGAAGGCCTGGCAAAAGCTGGCCGGGGAAATCGTGGCTGCAACAGTTGCGTACCTGGCCGGCATTCAGGTGACTGCCTTGAACGGCCGGCATTTTGAGCATTGGTGGTCGTTCCCGATCACGATATTGTGGCTTCTCGCCACCACCAACTCCATAAACCTAATCGATGGCGTGGACGGCCTCGCTACCGGTGTGAGTCTCTTCGCAACCATGACCATTGCCTTAGCGGCGTTTATGCAGCACAACGTTCAGCTCGGACTCGCCACCGTACCTCTGGCGGCCTGCCTCTTAGGTTTCTTGCGTTATAACTTCAACCCGGCAACCATTTTTCTAGGCGATTGTGGAAGTCTGCTTATAGGATTCTTGCTTGGATGCTACGGCGTGCTCTGGAGCCAAAAATCCGCCACGATCCTCGGGATGACTGCGCCCTTACTGGCGCTATCGATTCCGCTATTAGATACATTCCTTGCTGTGGTTCGCCGCTTCCTGCGGCGGCAGCCGATTTTTGGGGCGGATCGAGGGCACATCCATCACCGGCTACTCGATCGAGGGCTGACGCCTCGGCGCGTCGCATTGTTGCTTTACGGGACCTGCATCTTTGCCGGTCTTTTTTCTTTATCCATGCTGAACCACGAGTACGAAATACCGGTTCTGATGGCTTTCTGTGCCGTAGTCTGCATTGGAGTCGGCCAACTCCGGTTTGCCGAGTTCGACACTGCAGCGCGCATGATCCTCGACGGAGCCTTTCGTGGCCAACTGAACACCCAGATTTCGATGCGCAGCTTGGAAAAGCGTCTTTCAAAGGCAAAGACGCCCGACGAATGCTGGACTATTTTGAACGGTGTCTTCAAGGAATTCGGCTTCACTGGTGTAAAAATGCGATTGGCAGGGAGGTTCTACACAACGGACCCCAAACAAAGCGACAGGTCTCTCGTGTGCTGTTTGGAAATTCCTTTATCCTTCGAGGACTACGTGTGCTTCACTCGCGCATCGGTTCCTCACAGTAAGCAATCTCCGGTGATCCCTCTGGCGGATGTAGTACGAAAGACGCTACTGTCGAGTTTTGTCCCGGCACCTGCACCTGTTACACAAGTTGAGCTAGCCCCACAGCCGGAGGCTATGTCCGCATCCGTGGCGGGCTAAGATACGCGTTTTATTCAGCGAAGCCTTACTCTGCCGAAATTTGACCCTACCTTGCGCCCGCGTATGCTAAAGCTGTGCGCTTGCGTAGTGGGAAAAGCCCAAGTTCACTCGAGATGAAACAAGTCCTGCAATCATTACGAACCGGCGCTATAGAGCTGACGGAGGTTCCGGCCAGGAACCCCTCCGCTGGTACTTTACTGATTCGGACAAGTAAGTCGCTTATATCTGCCGGGACAGAACGCACCCTTATCGACTTTGGCCGAGCAAACTGGATCGAGAAAGCACGACTGCAACCGGACAAGGTTCGCGCGACCATCGAGAAGCTAAGGACCGACGGTATATCCGCGACACTCGATAGCATTCGAGCGAAACTTGACCAGCCGGTCTTGCTGGGATACAGCAACGTGGGCGTCGTGCTGGACGTTGGGCGGGAGGTCAAGGGATTTCGCCGCGGCGATCGCGTGCTTTCAAACGGTAATCATGCGGAAATCGTAGCCGTTGGACAGAACCTATGTGCCAGAATTCCGGACGTCGGTATCCGATGAGACGGCGTGCTTCGCGGTATTGGGAGCCATTGCTCTCGAGGGCGTAAGGCTCGCGAGCCCGACACTGGGCGAAACATTTGCCGTTATCGGGCTGGGTGTCATTGGTCTGCTTGCGGTGCAGGTGCTGAGAGCCAATGGCTGCCGCGTCCTCGCTGTAGATCTCGATTCGCTGAAGCTCGAAATCGCCCAATCCTACGGTGCCGAGGTTGTCAACATCGCGGCGGGAGAAGACCCGGTGCGCATGGCACAGTTGCTTACGGATGGAAACGGAATTGATGGTGTTCTCATTACTGCGGCGACGAAGAGCAGCCAGCCTGTGCACCAGGCGGCGCTCATGTCTCGAAAACGCGGCCGGATCGTTCTGGTTGGCGTCGCGGGCCTGGAGCTCTCGCGTGACGACTTTTACAAGAAGGAACTCACCTTTCAGGTGTCCTGCTCCTACGGGCCGGGCCGGTATGATCCGGTTTACGAAGAAGAAGGCCGAGATTATCCGCGGCCCTACGTGAGATGGACCGAGCAGCGCAATCTCGAAGCTGTTCTTCAATTAATGGCTGATGGACGAATCGATGTTCAACAGTTGATAAGCCACAGGTATCCGATCGAAAATTTCCGGTCGGCCTACGACGTACTGCAAAGACCGGAACCGTATTTAGGCGTCGTACTCGATTATCCAGCCGAATCCGCCCTGCCCGAAGAGAAGTTGCGCGTGACAATGGTCCACCTGAAACCGCGTGCCCAAACCGACTCGGTGCGGGTCGCGATGATCGGCGCCGGGCAATTTGCTTCCAAAGTTCTGATGCCTGCTCTGGTTGATTCGGGCCTCTTTTGCGACGTCATCGCCTCATCGGGCGGCGTTACCGCAACGCATTACGGCAAAAAATTCGGTTTCGCCCGAACGACGACGGATGTCAACGCGATTTTTGAAGATGAGTCGATCCGGGCAGTCGTTGTGGCGACGCAGCATAATACTCACGCCCAGTTAGTACGCCGTGCGCTCGAGACAGGCAAACATGTCTATGTCGAGAAGCCACTTTGTATTACGCCCGAAGAACTGGATGACTTACAGGACCTCTATCGATCGATACACCAGCCGCCGGTATTGATGGTAGGCTTCAACCGGCGGTTCGCGCCGCTTTCGATCAGAATGAAAAAGCTGCTCCGATCCGTGCACGAACCCAAGTCTTTCATCTACACGGTGAACGCGGGATTTATTCCCTTCGACCATTGGACGCAGACTGCGACCGGTGGCGGACGAATCGTGGGCGAGGCGTGCCATTTTATCGATCTGATCCGTTTCCTGGTCGGAACTTCGATCGAGACTGTGCGCGTATGCAGGATAGGCAACGCGCCGGACAGCGCCACGATCACGCTCCAATTTAACGATGGCTCGGCCGGGACCGTCCACTACTTCAGCAACGGTCACAAACGATTTCCAAAGGAACGGCTGGAAGTATTCTGCGCCGGACGCATTTTGGAGTTAGATAATTTCCGGAAGCTGACCGGTTACGGATGGCCAAGATTTACTTCGGAAAAAACATGGAGTCAAAACAAAGGACATAAGGCTGCCATGGCGGCTTTTGCGGAAGCGGTCCAAACTCAACAGCCGTCCCCTATACCGTTTGATGAAGTTCTTGAGGTGACTCGAGCTACGTTCGAGCATTCCGGGACGTAATCTGCGTGTCGTTGTCTCAGTACATTCACACCGCATTACATCTAAAGCCGGTTCAGATATACGGCCGTCTGACCTCCCGAGCGGGAGCCGTCAAAATCAGTCAGCCGCCCAACACCGCGACTGCGCCCATTGGCTGCGGATTGGACCGCACACATTCTCCGGAAATCCGCACGCACCGGGCATCGCCGATTCCGTTTTCTGAATGAAGAGAGAGACATCATAACTTGGAACGATCCCGGTGTCTCTAAATTATGGTTGTACAACCTGCATTATTTCGATTCTCCGGAAGAGGAGCTGATTGAAGCATGGGTCGACGGCAATAGCGAAGGCAAAGGGAATGGATGGGAGCCTTATCCGCTTTCGCTCAGGATCTGCAATTGGATCAAATACGCCTTGACGGGGGGTCGGCTGAGCCCCGCTGCACAGAACAGCCTCGCGGCTCAGGCGGAAGCTTTGTCGAGCAGGATCGAATACCACTTGCTTGCCAATCATTTGTTTGTGAATGGAAAAGCGTTGCTCTTTGCCGGCGCATATTTTGAAGGCGCCCGCGGCGGACAGATGGCTTCGAAAAGGCCTCAAAATCCTTTCAGCACAGATCGCGCAGCAGGTGCTTTCCGATGGCGCGCACATCGAACGAAGCCCGATGTACCACGCATTGATTCTGGAGGATATCCTCGATCTAATCAATCTGCGCCGTGCTTATGCATTGCAGATTCCAGACTGGAGCGAAGTCGCCTCACGCATGCTCGGCTGGTTGCAGAAAATGACGCACCCGGATGGGGAGATCTCTTTTTTCAATGACGCAGCGTTCGGCATAGCGCCCCGGCCGGCGCAGATTCGAGATTATGCGGCGCGACTCGCGATTACAGCCTCGGATAGGCCGCTTGGAGACAGCGGGTACGTGCGTCTCGAGCGTGGCGAAACGGTTTTGCTGTTCGATGCAGCTCCGATTGGCCCCGACTACCAACCAGGGCACGCGCATGCCGATACGCTCTCTTTTGAACTTTCACATCGCGGACGGCGCGTGTTAGTCAATTCCGGGACCTCTACTTATGAAAATAATGCCGAACGGCTGCGACAAAGATCTACCCCGGCGCACAACACTGTCGGTATCGACGGGCGGAATCAATCGGAGGTTTGGAGCGCCTTCCGCGTAGCACGGCGGGCTCGCCCGTTTGGACTTAAGACGGATCGCCGGACTTATGTGGAGGCTGCGCACACAGGCTATCATCGCTTGGCCTCTCCAGTCACGCACCGCAGGCGGGTGGAACTGGGCGACACTGGCATCGAAGTGATCGACCATCTGGAAGGTGACGGCGAGCATACGATCGAGCTTTTCTGGCACCTGTATCCGGACGCCGAAGTGAAAATCCACACCGATCCCGATGTTCGGATTGAGGAACGCCAGTCTACTTTTCATCCAGAGTTCGGTTTAAAGTTGCCCAACCGTTGCATCACAGGTACTTGGCGCGGACCCTGCCCAAAAACCATCGCAACAGTCTTTACACTCGCATAAATCCATGAAGATCATCGTAGTTGCAGGCGCCCGTCCTAACTTCATGAAGGTAGCGCCGATTATTGCAGCGTTCGAGCGGCAACGCGCGCACTGTCCGGAGTTGCAGGTGTTGCTCGTACACACTGGCCAGCACTACGAACGCAGAATGTCGGGTGAATTCTTCGAGCAACTCGGCATTCCTCCACCCGACATCAACCTCCAGGTGGGCTCAGGCTCGCACGCCCAGCAAACAGCTCGCGTGATGATGGCGTTCGAAGAAACATGTCTCAAGGAGCGACCCGATTGGGTGGTCGTGGTGGGCGACGTCAACTCGACAATGGCGTGTTCCATCACTGCCAGGAAACTCGGCATCCGCGTCGCGCACGTGGAAGCAGGGCTACGCTCGCGCGACATGGACATGCCGGAAGAAATCAACCGGCTATGCACGGATGCCGTGTCGGATCTGCTCTTCACTACGGAGGGGAGCGCGAATCTCAATTTGCAGGCGGAAGGCGTTCCGCCGGAACGAATCCATTTTGTTGGCAACACCATGATTGACAGCTTGCTTCGACACATTGAGGCCGCACGGAATGTGCCCCTTCTCGAAGGTCTCGAGAACGGCCGATATGGTGTTTTGACGCTGCACCGTCCAAGCAATGTAGATTCTCCCCTCAAGCTGCAATCGCTGTTCTCCGCGCTGAATGATATTGCCGAGCCGCATTCCGCTGGTGTTTCCAGCACATCCTCGAACCGTGCCAAATTTGAAACTTATCGGAATGCATCCGGCGATTCGGGTCATCGAACCCTGCGATTATTTGACCTTTCTAGGCTTGGTGGCGCGGGCGTGCATGACGCTAACGGACAGCGGCGGAATTCAGGAAGAGACCACCGTTTTGGGCGTCCCATGCCTCACGTTGCGGGAGAATACGGAGCGTCCCATCACCTGCCAAGTAGGAACGAATATTTTGACCGGTACCGACCCGGACCGCATTCGTGAGGCCGCGTTTGCCATCCTGAACGGGAGCGCACGCGCCGGGCGCATCCCGGAAAAATGGGACGGGCAAGCTGGCACACGCATTGCCAGAGATTCTCCTGGGCGTAGGAGATTCGCAACCGCGCTTGCAGATCCCATTGCCGTTCGCTAGGATCCGTCCAACGGCCGCGTGGAAACATCTGTTCCGCACGAGGCTTCGTGACCATCCTATTTCTCGCCGACAATTTTCCTCCCGAGAAAAATGCCCAAGCGTCGCGCGTTTATGAGCGGGCGTGTTACTGGGTCAAATGGGGGCATGAAGTGACAGTCATAACCTGCGCGCCGAATTTCCCGGAAGGCAAGGTTTATCCCGGTTATCGGAACCGTTGGTATTAGGTGGAGGAGATGTCGGGCATACGGGTCGTGCGGGTAAAGACTTTCATCGCCGCCAATGCGGGCACTTTCCTGCGCATCATCGACTTTCTATCCTATATGGTCACCGCCTCTTGCGCCGCGCTCTTTCAGCGCCGGCCGGCCGTAGTGATCGCGACATCGCCCCAGCTTTTCGCCGCCGTTGCGGGCTGTTTTGTTGCCCTCGTGCGCGGCATTCCGTTCATTTTCGAGTTGTCGGATCTGTGGCCTGAATCGATTGTCGCCGTGGGAGCGATGAAAACGAGTGCCGCCTTGCGCTGGCTCGAAAGGCTTGAGCTTTTCCTGTACCGGCGCGCGACGGCGGTCATAGCTTTAGCTGCGGCGTTCAAGGAAAACCTTGTTCGCCGTGGCATTCCGGCGGAGAAAATCGCGGTCATCCTCAACGGCGTCGATTTGGAAAGATATCAGCCACGTTCGCGGGATGAGGCTTTGGCTGCTGAATGGGGTGTCAAGTCCGATGAGTTCGTGGTCGGATATCTTGGAACGCACGGGATGGCCCACGCGCTTGAAAACGTGCTGCATTGCGCGGAACGAACGCGCGGTGAAGCCATCCGCTACTTATTTGTCGGTACCGGAGCTGAACGCGCGCGCTTGATCTCCG
Organism: Terriglobia bacterium; assembly: GCA_963846045.1. Classification (GTDB taxonomy): domain Bacteria; phylum Acidobacteriota; class Terriglobia; order Bryobacterales; family Bryobacteraceae; genus Bog-105. Next base: position 18,548 of record CAWJUL010000018.1, read on the forward strand.
AGGCGGCGCGGCTCGGTTTGTCGAACGTGACATTTATTCCGCCACAGCCGAAGGAGCGAATGCCCTGCTTTTGGAGCTTGTGTGATGTCGCTTTGATCCATTTGAAAAACAACCCGGCTTTTGCTGCCGTCATTCCTTCCAAAATTTTTGAAGCCATGGGCATGGGTCTGCCACTGCTGATCGCCAGCCCGGGCGCGGAGGGCGCCGCGATCATTCTCAAGGAACAGGCCGGGTTATCTGTTCCGGCCGAAGATCCAGACGCACTCGCCGCGGCGGCGTTGCGGCTCCGAAGAGATCCGAACCTGGTTAGAGAACTTGCCCGTAACAGCCTCGCTGCCGCACCGAAATTTACCCGCGAGCGGCAGGCGCGGGAGATGAGCAATGTTTTGGAGCAAGTAATCACGGGCGAGAATGACACCGCAGTACGGATATCGGCGCGTACGACATGACTTTTCCTCGCAACGGGAATGATCACATCCCTGAACCGATAAGCGAAACTCCTTCCAAAGCCGACCTGCACCTCCCGCAAGGGAGGCCCATGCGCGTTTTGCATCTTTGTTCCAGTCTCGCGGGAGGCGGAGCCGAGCGGCAGCTTTGTTATCTATCGCGGAACTTGGGCAGCCGTGGCCATCAAATCGATATCGGCGTGGCAAAAGGTGGACCTAATATTCACCTCCTCGCCGATGCGAACAACGTCCGCTTGCACTTGATTGGTCGAGATAAGCCGATATCTGCTAACTCTGCGTCAATACGGAACTACAGCCCATTTGTATTCCCTCGTGTACTTGCGTTGATACGGAAGCTTCGCCCCGATGTCGTGCAAACTTGGATTCCACAGATGGACATTGTTGGCGGGATGATGGCCAGCATGGAGCGTGTTCCTTGGGTCATCCGCGAACCGAACTCTGCGCTCCTGTATTCCTCAGGAAACGCCAAAATAAAATTGCGGGCGTGGTTGGGTCGGAACGCCTCGATAATAATCGCGAATTCAAACGGCGGTTCCGAATATTGGAGTTCGGTGTCGCCCTCTACCCGCTGTGTCGTGATCCGCAACGGCGTTCCACTGAGCGAGCTTGAACGTACACCCCGTTTGGATCACCCGGAAATTCCAAGCGATACTCCACTGATCCTGTGGGCTGGCCGTCTCAACAAACAAAAGAATATCGAGCGAACATTTCAGGCCATGCTCGATGCAGTCTCGCACTCCTCTGCACAAATGATCGTGTGCGGCGCTGGTCCATTACAGTCGCGTTTGCAGGAGATGCTAGCCCAAATTCCAGACCCCTCGCGCGTTCGGCTTTGGCCCTACCAAACCCAGCTTTGGCCTTTGATGAAGCGTGCCGATGTGTTCGTGTCTGCGTCGTTGTGCGAGGGCGCGCCCAACGTGGTCATGGAAGCCATGGCGTGCCGTTGTCCATTGGTCGTCTCGGATATATCCACGCATCGCGAGCTTCTTTCGCCCGAATCCGCGGAATTCGTCGACCCCGGGTCCGTATCTTCCATCAGCGCGGGAATTCAGCGCGTCCTCGCCGATCGCATGCTTGCCCGGGAGCGCAGTCAGCGAGCGTACGCAGACATCGCGCCATTTTCAGTCGAAGAGATGACCATACATTATGAAGCGCTATACCGTTCGCTTTCAGAGCGGGTTCAGTAATCATGCACATTCTCTACGCGACACAGGGCTATAAACCTGCGCGGCGGGTAGGTGGCCCCATTCTTTCAGTCTCTGCCGCGGCGGAGGAACTCGTACGGCGCGGCCATCGGGTGAGCGTGGTCACCACGTCTGCGGATGTGGACGAGGATATGGATGTTCCTCTGAACCAACCGGTAAATGTCGAGGGCGTTGAGGTGCGGTATTTTCGGCCGGACAGAACACTGCAGCGAACCCTGCCGTTTGTACCTTACTTATCCCAATCGTCTGGGTTTCTCTATTCTCCATTGATGCGCGCTGCCATTCAGAAACTCATGCCGGGCATAGACATCGTTCACACGCACGCGCCATTCGTCTACCCGGTTCTGGCGGCTGGCAAGGCTGCGATACAACATCGTAAGCCGCTCGTTCTTCAGGCCCGAGGCGCGTACAATCCTGAAGCTTTGAGGCGAAGGAAGCTAAAAAAGTGGATGTACATGCGCCTTTTCGAGCGTCAACTGCTGCGCTCGGCTACTGCAACGATAGCGCTGACCCAAGCTGAAGTGAGTAGCTATCGAATGCTGGGCGTTAAGGCTCGGTGTGAGGTTGTCCCGAACGGCATCAACACTTCGCAGTACGGACCATTTTCGCCCTTACCAGAACTGCCGATACCTTCTGACCGCCTGCCGATCCTGTTTTTGGGCCGGCTCCACACCACCAAGGGCGTTCATCACTTGCTTGAGGCTTTCGAGTTAGTACACCAACGCATTCCAAGAGCAGTATTGGTGCTGGCCGGTCCAGATGAACTTGGGCTCGAGAAGGAATTCCGCGCTGCAGCCGCACACGCGAATATTCAGGATAAGGTTTTTTTTCCTGGATTAGTTTCCGGCGCTATCAAACGAGCTCTGCTGTCCCGTTCTGTGTTGTTCTGCCTGCCTTCAATCAATGAAGGCCTCTCTATGGCTGTTCTCGAAGCGCTCGCGAGCGGCGTGCCGGTCTTATTATCGCCGGGTTGTTTTTTCCCGGAGGTAGAAGTGGCCGGAGCCGGGAAGATTGTCTCCCCGGCTCCGGCGCTACTCGGTCAAGCTTTAGTCGAACTGCTCTCCGATCCGGCTAAATTGGCTCACATGGGCGAGATTGGCCTTCGATTTGTAGCCGAAAATCACAACTGGTCCAAAATCGTCGACCAACTCGTTTCTGTCTACGAAGACGCCATTGTCGCCACCCGAAAAACGCCCCCAATCGGTTAGGGAGTCGTGTTCACCCACCCGTCGCTAGCGGGCTTTATGGCCGTTGCGCTGCCGACAGATGATCCACGTTGAAAAAAGGAATTGTGGATCAGCAAATGAGCATTCGATGGGTCCGCGTCCAGAGCAACATGGAGCCCGCCGTAGGTGAAATTTTGGACGGTTCCCCAAAAGGCATTTCGCAAGTACAAGCCGTTCCGGCTTGGATCCGCGTGCATGGCCGTTATGATCACATTTTGAATCTCAGGTCCCGTAGAGTTCAAATAAACTGTATACCCACTCGAGCTTTTTCCCTGTTCAGAACGAACGTTGGACAAGACAAGCCCGTTGGCGGCGCTCGACGCCGTCGCGTCATTCCAGTAGAGGCCGTGAGTTCCGCCCACCCAAGCCTGAAGACCGTCAAAAGTTACTTGAAGGAGGTTGATTGGATCGCCGAAACTTATACACGGATAATTGCCTGCGACGAGATACAGATCGCTAAAGTGGAAATGACTGATGTCCCATTTACCCGCTGCGTATGTCACCGGGTTTGTTCCCACTGAAATTGGTTCGTCCGCGTTGATTGACACGTCCGACATCGTCGCGAATTCATGGCCATGAATATCAAGACCGACGGACGGAGAACCCCCACTCCATGCACCTCCTGAACCGGAACCCCAGATAGCAACATCGCGAAGTTTAAACTCCTCAACCGCAATGAGCCTGATAGCGCTCTTGGTGAGTGAAGTGTCTTCGCTGCGAATTCCTAAGTTCTCGATCGAGTCTCGCATAATATCTTGGCAAGGCTCGCCACTGCATGAGAGCGGTCCCGCAACTAGAATGGCCGCCTCTCCCGAGCCCGAGGGCTCAAAATCGAGCACCGATACTCTCCTGCCTTGACCTACAAAGGAAACTTCTGGGTTAGATATTTGGATTGTGCTCGTTACTCTGTAAATGCCGGCTGGAAAGTAGATTGTGCATCCGTTTGCCGGGCAGCGAGCGATGGCCCTCATGATAGCTGCGGTATCGTCCGTGCTTCCGTTGCCAGTCGCACCGGGCTGGCTTGATGAGACGCTATCTTTGACAGATATAACATCTCGCAATGTGCAATAGGGACACGTTCCTGATATCACCGATTGTGGCTCGGCTATACAGCCAGCCAGTCCCGTCAATAGAATGCTTGTTAAGCTTATAGCTCGATAATGATTTGTTTTCATTATTAGTTTGGATTATAGAACCGCTGCTCACCTCTGTCAAGCAGCAAACAAAGCCACGTGGAAAATGATCGTGTATGAACCACACAACTCTTGTTCGCCGGCATTTTGACGCGGTTGCGGATACTTGGGAAGCGCATTACGCCGGCAACGGGCGCATGAAGTCTCGCCTAAGTCGGTTTGCCCGGCAGCTTCGCGCTCGGGTAGACGCTCCGGCAGATGTTCTCGATTTTGGTTGCGGCCCCGGAGACCTGTCTTGGCACTTGGCACAGTCGGGATATCGTGTTTGCGGGGTAGATGCCTCGGAGGCGATGATAGCTCGCGCCCTGAAGCGGTTCAACGCTCCCAATCTTCGCTTTCTGTCCTACGCCAACTCCGGTCAAGCTGAAGTAAGGCTTCCGTTTTCCGAGGCGGCGTTTCACGCGTGCATCGCATCGAGTGTGCTCGAGTACTTGAACCCGCTGGAACGCTATTTGGGCGAACTCCGTCGAGTAACCCAACTCAATGGAGTTCTGGCCGTCACCGTCCCAAATACGTTCCATCCTGTTCGCGTTCTGGAACTTGTGGAAAAGACCGTCCTCCACCGTCTTTATTCCGAGCCACGCCTCATGAGAAAACCGCGCTCCGGCTATCTCTTGAGCTCGGTGAATCGATACTCGATTAACCGCTGGCGAACCTTTTTGCGAGCGAGCGGCTGGCTGGTTGAGTCGGTTAGCGGATGGAGCGACCCGCTTCTGCTTATTTGCTGTCGCGCTATTTAGGCCAGGCAGCCAAGGCATGCTTGGTCAATACAAAGAGGAAATCGCCGCTCGCTTTAGCGCCGCTCGCTCAGCACAAAAATCTTCGCGCGTGCGTTGCCCGGCGTTTCCTTAGGTTCTCGCGAACCGGATTCGGGAGATCGCGTTAGCGCTCATTGTTCTTCGGCCCTCACTTTGTCTCGACTTCGTACAGTTCGTGATCCTTGTAAGGCGACGCAAAGCTTCCTAAGTACTTCAAGCTTGCGTGCTGATCGAGTAACACCGGAATCAGCCAATCCTCTGGATATAACGGCGTGCCCAGCACCAGAAAACGGTGATGTTGCGCGACGAAATTCGGAAACGGCTCGATATGCGCCCGAATGGGAAAGAAGCGCTTAACGGTGTTGAACCCCTCAAAAATTCCGGCATGCGCGTATGCAAGAGCAAGCTTTCGATCTGTCAAGTAATACAGCCGTGTGACAGTCTGCTCCGGTTCATATTTATCCATTTCAAGAAAGGTCAGTCCGCTGGCGGCTACGAGGGGCAGATTTTCGTCGATCGACTCCAGCCTAGCCATCTCTGAGTGATTGGGCCGTAGGCTGCGCGTTTGCATAAACTGACCGGCATTGCTTGCTATCCCCTCTTTCGCGAAGAAGAAAATCAAAAGCAAGCAACAGCACACAAACGCTGCCATATCGCTTCGGTTAGTAGAACGAGAAATGATGAAGACAAAAAAAATGGCTAAGCCAAAAGCGGTCGGCGCGCTGTAGCGCTCGAAAAAACCTGCGTGAATGAGTCGAAGCACGACGTTCATGACAACCGGCAGCACCACCAGGCCGGCGGCTAGCACCAATTCAGGAATTGACAGTGTTCGCTTTCTATCGAGCGCTTCCGTTCGAGCCATGAAGAGGAACGCGATTGCAATACACAAAAACAGGGCCGGTGCTTCCGAAGCGAAGCTCCAGTCATAAAAGAAGATTGTTCTCGTGTAGGAAGCCCTGAACGCCCATGAGATAGCGCCGGACGCGTAATGCTCGATGGTCTTCATAAACAGCGCGGTTACCAGGCATGGCAAAATTAAAGCCGCCCAGATCGGCCAATCGATTCGTCGGCGCTTGACTGTACGGAAGACCTCGGCTAGGCCAAACGGGAAAATGTAAAACACCACGAAGAAGTGGCACACCGCCATGCCGACCGTTGCCGAGGCGAAGGCTATGATCGAGCCCATCCTTCTGCGTTCCTGAACCGCACGCTGCCATGCCAGCATCGCCAGCGCGAAAAAGCAAAGGACCAGCGCGTAAGGACGAGCCTCCGTAGCGAGGTAGAAGGTTGGCATCGCCCAAAAACACAATGCCGCAAGCAGCCCATATAGCCGGCCTAATCGCCTGCTGACGAACATATATAAACACGCACTGCCTGCAAAGAACGCGAGCATCGAAGGCAAGCGAGCCGCATTTTCGCTTGTGCCGAAGAGTGCCATGGATGCGCGCACCGCCAGGTAATTGAGCGGAGGATTGAGATCTAGGCTAAGTTCATGCCAAAGCTGTCCAATGCTGGGCGCCTGCGCGATATAGAACGTGTACAGTTCGTCATGCCAAAATTGCCGCGAACTAGAAAACGCCACAGCCACGGCGTACAAAAGCACGCTGACAGCGGCGAGCACCGCAAAAGCATGCCGTGGCGGCCGCGACTCACGGAAGTTCGTAAGTGTCACGCCGATTTTGTCGACAAGACGCCAGGCTTGAACGCTCCGGTCCGCACTGCCAGGCGCGGAGTTCACGTCTAAAGCCTGCATATTCTTGTAAGAGACCATTCTCGCCTAAGAATCTCAATAACGGTCATTTGCAGCGTCCGCAAAGTATAATTCTCAAATGAAAGTCGTTATTTTGTGTGGCGGCTTAGGCACGCGTCTGCGGGAAGAGACCGAATTCCGCCCCAAACCACTTGTGGACGTGGGCGGCCGGCCCATCCTTTGGCACATCATGAAGCTTTATGCGCACTACGGCTTTCGGGAATTTATCCTCTGCCTCGGCTATCGAGGCAACATGATTAAAGAATATTTCCTGAATTACGAAGCGATGAATAACGATTTTACAATCTGCCTAGGCCGCAAGGCGCAAATTCAATACAACGATTATCACGAAGAGCAGGATTTTTGGGTAACTCTGGCCGAAACCGGTGCCGAGTCAATGACGGGCGGCCGCCTGAAGCGCGTGCAGAAATACCTCGCGAATGACGATCGCTTCATGCTTACATATGGTGACGGAGTAAGCGATGTCGATGTACACAAACTGCTCGAGTTCCATAAAGCACACGGCAAGATCGCAACCGTGACCACCTTTCGACCCGTTTCGCGCTTCGGCATCCTCGATATCAACGCCGCGAATCAGGTAAAGAACTTCATTGAGAAGCCGAAATCCGATGCCTGGGCAAGCGCCGGTTTTTTCGTCTTCGAAAAAAAAGTCTTCGATTATCTGGACGGCGATCAATGCATACTCGAACGCCAGCCGCTCGAACGCTTAGCGGAAGCCGGTCAATTGATGGCCTACAATCATGACGGCTTCTTCTACGCCATGGACACCTATCGCGAATACCAGGTGCTGAACGATCTCTGGAAGTCAGGCGAGGCCCCTTGGAAAAAATGGGCATGAACGGCGTCTGGCTGGACCGGCCCACGCTGGTAACGGGCGCGACCGGGCTCGTCGGGAGTTGGCTCACGCGGCGCTTGCGCGAAGCCGGCGCGGATGTAATCTGCCTGGTTCGCGACTGGGTGCCCCAAAGCGAGGTCGTCCGCGGCGGTACGCTTGATCGCGTCAAAGTCGTGCGCGGGGATATCTGTGATCGCGGCCTGCTTGAGAGAACCATCGGTGAGTACGAGATCGACACCGTCATTCACCTCGCGGCGCAGACGATCGTTGGCATCGCAAATCGGAATCCCATCTCCACGTTTGAAAGCAACATAGCGGGCACCTGGAACATGCTGGAGGCGTGCCGCCGCTCGCCGTCTGTGAAAGCGATTGTCGTCGCCTCTTCCGACAAAGCATATGGCGATCAGGAGACCTTGCCGTATTCGGAAAGGACGCCGCTTGAAGGCAGCCACCCGTATGACGTCAGCAAGTCATGCGCCGATCTGATCGCGCAGGCGTATGGCGTCACTTACAACCTTCCCGTTGCTATTACACGCTGCGGCAATTTCTACGGCGGCGGCGATTTGAACTGGAACCGCATCGTCCCGGGTACCATTCGCTCCATTCTGCGCGGGGAACGGCCGGTAATCCGATCGGACGGAAAATTCGTGCGCGACTACTTCTACGTCGAAGACGGCGCGGCCGCTTACATGTTGCTCGCGGAGCGATTACTGGAAGACCGCTCCTTTTCAGGCAAGGCCTATAACTTCTCGAACGAGATTCAAGTCACTGTTATCGAACTGGTGAACCTCATTCTCGAAAAGATGGGTTCGTCCCTCGCGCCTGATGTTCGCAACGAAGCTTCGAATGAGATTCGGCATCAGTACCTCAGCGCGGAACGCGCAAAGAAAGAGCTAGGGTGGACTCCACTTTTCACGCTGGAGGAAGGGTTATTGCACACGATCGCGTGGTATCGCGATTTCTTTGGGGGATCTTACGATGAGTTCTCAGGCCGAGAGCTTGCGGGAACGCATTCTCGAACTGGTCGCTGAGTATCACAGCCACGCCTTCCCGGAACGCCCTTTCATCCCTGGTGAAACGCCTGTTCCCGTTTCGGGCCGCGTCTTTGACGATGCCGAGACATGCGCTCCTTGGTCGATTCGTCGCTTGACTTTTGGCTGACCACCGGGCGCTTCGCCGCCCAGTTCGAGAAGCAATTCGCGCGCTGGTTTGGCGTCCGGACTGCCACGCTGGTAAACTCCGGATCTTCCGCCGATCTACTCGCCGTCACAGCCCTTACGTCACCCAAATTGGGCGAGCGTCGGTTGAAGGCCGGCGACGAAGTAATTACCGTCGCCGCGGGTTTCCCAACCACTGTGAATCCCATCATTCAGAACGGGCTTGTGCCTGTCTTTGTCGACGAGCACATTCCCACTTACAACATCGACGTCACCAAACTCGAAGAAGCTCGCTCCGAAAAAACGCGAGCTATTGTCATCGCGCACACGCTAGGTAATCCGTTCAACCTGGGTGCGGTTACTGAATTCGTCAAGAAGTACGACTTATGGCTGGTAGAGGACTGCTGCGACGCGGTCGGCGCAACTTACAACGGCAAGAAAGTGGGCACCTTCGGCGACTTGGCCACGGTCAGCTTTTATCCGGCGCACCACATCACCATGGGCGAAGGCGGCTGCGTCTTGGCGGAAAAGCCGATGCTCAAGACTATAGTCGAATCCTTCCGTGATTGGGGCCGCGACTGCTGGTGTGAACCCGGCAAGGAAAACACCTGCGGCAAGCGCTTCGACTGGCAATTAGGCGAGTTGCCGTGCGGCTACGATCACAAGTACACCTACTCGCACATCGGTTACAACCTCAAGATGACCGACATGCAAGCCGCCGTCGGAGTATCGCAGCTCAAAAAGTTGCCGGAGTTCATCGAAAAACGGCGTGCAAATTTTCACGCGCTGTACGCCGGCTTGAAGGATCTCGAAGAGTTCTTTATCCTGCCCGAAGCCACGCCGGGCTCCGACCCAAGCTGGTTCGGTTTCCCCATCGCCGTGCGTCCCAGCGCGCCATTCAATCGTAACCAGGTAATCGCGTTTTTAGAGAGCCGCAAAATTGCTACCCGGCTTCTGTTTGCAGGCAATCTATTGCGCCAGCCCGCCTATCAAGGCATCAAGCACCGTGTCGTAGGCTCGCTCGAAAACACCGACTTCATCATGAACCAGGTGTTTTGGATCGGGGTTTATCCCGGAATCACGCCCCAGATGCTCGACTACATGGTGGACACGTTCCACCAGTTGCCCGTAGCGCATCTGGTCGCGCTCTGATGCATCGAGCCGCTTGCGCACGATCTGGACCATATTCTTGCGCATACCGCGGACGTCTGGGACGCTCTGCGTGGCAAGCAGCTATTCATCACCGGCGGCACTGGTTTTGTAGGCATATGGCTGCTCGAAAGTTTTGCCTGGGCAAACGACCATTACGGACTCGGCGCGCAAGCCTTAGTCCTGACGCGCAATCCAAAGCGGTTCCGCGACAAATCGCCTTACGCGGGCAGCCACGCTTCCGTCCGCGTGATCGAAGGAAGCATTCAGGATTTTGAGTTTCCGCAATCCGAATGCTCATTCGTCATTCACGCCGCCACCGATCAACTTGCGCCCACTCCGGGTGAACCCACCGGAACATTCGATCGTGAACTGAACGGCACTCGTCGCGTTCTTGATTTCGCTCGATCCTGCGGCGCAACACGATTACTGTTCACCAGTTCCGGCGCTGTGTACGGGCGACAGCCAAGCGAACTCACGCACGTTCCGGAAGACTACTGCGGAGCGCCGGCAACTACGGACGTCGCCTCGGCCTACGGCCACGCAAAGCGCGCTTCTGAGTTTCTGGCCACCGCCTATGCGCAACAATTCGGCTTCTGCGCCGTCATTGCGCGTCTGTTTGCGTTTGCTGGGCCGTATCTTCCGCTCGATTCCAATTTCGCGGTCGGAAACTTTGTCGCGCGATGCCCTCTCGGGCGGACCAATCCGGATTGCCGGCGATGGCGCGCCCTATCGGTCCTATCTCTATGCCGCCGATCTCGCGATTTGGCTGTGGCGCTTACTCGTGCACGGCCAATCCGCCAGACCGTACAACGTAGGCTCATCCGAAGCGGTCACCATCCGCGAACTGGCCGAAACGGTTGTTCACGCCGTCGCGCCGGGCATGAATATCGAAATCGCGCGCAAGCCAGACGCCGCGGCACCGCCCGGCCGCTATGTGCCGAGCGTCGAGCGCGCGCAAGCAGAACTGGGCTTACTCCAGCTCATTCCTCTCGACGAGCAGATTCGCCGCATGTACGAGTGGAATCGCATCCGCGAGCCGGATAATCCAACAGAACCGCGCGCGTGAGCAAGCGGGAGTCACTACGCTCCTTCGTCCCATAAACCCAACAGAACCGCGCGCGTGAGCAAGCGGGATCCTAATTGTCCATGAAGTAGTAGCACAACATATGGCAAACGATTAGGTGGCCGTCTTCAATGCGCCCCATGTGCGGCTCTGCAACCCGTATCTGCAGTTTTGCCTTCTGCCCTAACTTCCCCCCGTCGCGCCCGGTCAGCGCAATCGTCTCGCAGCCGATCGAGTTCGCGTAATCCATCGCGCAGAGCACATTCGGAGAATTCCCCGATCCGCTAATCGCAATGAAAACATCCTTCGGTTCGGCGAAGTTCTTCAACTGCTCCGCAAAAACGCATTCGTAGCTCACATCGTTTGAATACGCCGTTATGGTCGGAAGCGAATCGGTCAACGCCATGATCCGGAATCGTGCATCCTTGTTGTAACTCGCCCCCTTCACCATGTCGCACACGAAGTGCGAGGCCGTTGAGGCGCTGCCCCCGTTTCCGCAAACAAAGATGTGGCGATTATGATCTCGGGCCTCGGCAAGCAGTCTCTATTGCCCGGCTAACCGCCTGCAGATCCACGCTTTCAAGCGCGTTGAGCAGCTTAGCCTTGTACTGAAGGCCGAAATCTAATCCCGTTTGCGCGGCTGAACTGTTCATAAACTAAATCGTATCGCTTCTGGCGGTCTGAAAAAGAGAATGTGCTTAACGCAATGGCACTAGCGCAAAGAGGACTTAAATGCCCGAAATGTGCCATAATCGCGAGATAATCGGAGAAGTTCATGACTAGTGAGAAGACCGTCAAGATAGGTAAGAAGGTCGTCGGAGATGGTCAGCCGTGTTACGTGATTGCTGAAATCGGTATCAACCACAACGGTGACATCGATTTGGCAAAGCGGCTGATCAGCGTGGCCGTAGCCGCAGGCTGCGATGCCGTCAAGTTTCAGAAGCGAACGGTAGATGTCGTGTATACGCGCGAGGAACTTGCAAAACCGCGAGAGAGCCCGTTCGGCAACACCAACGGCGACTTAAAGCGCGGCCTCGAATTTACTCAGCAAGACTACGAGGACATCAATGCCTATTGCAAAGCGGTCCAAATCGATTGGTTTGCTTCCTGCTGGGATGAGCAATCGGTCGATTTCATCGACAAGTTCAATGTTCCCTGCTACAAAATCGCCTCCGCGTCTTTAACCGACGACAATCTTCTGCGGCACACTCGCGCGACCGGTAAGCCCATCATCCTCTCGACCGGAATGAGCACGCTCGAAGAGATCGATCGCGCCGCTCGACGTGCTGGGAAAAGACAACCTGATTCTGCTGCATGCCTGCAGCACCTATCCGGCCATGTACGAAGAGCTGAATCTGCGCGCTATTCCGAAGCTGCACGAGCGCTATGATGTTCCGATCGGGTACTCCGGTCATGAGACGGGCATTCCGTCGACGGTCGCGGCTGTGGTCCTTGGCGCCTGCTGCGTAGAACGGCATATTACGATGGATCGCGCCATGTGGGGCAGCGACCACGCAGCGTCGCTCGAGCCCAATGGCATCACGCGTATCGTTCGCGATATCCGGTTAATCGAACAGTCCCTCGGCGATGGCGAAAAGCGCGTCTATGAGCGCGAGCATCCGATCATCAAGAAGCTCCGCCGCGTAGGCGCTGCTCCCGTTCCGGCATGACCGGTATCAAGGCGATCGCCTTGGACGTCGATGGCGTCCTGACTGACGGCGGCGTTTGGTGGGGTCCTGGCGGAGAAGAATGGAAACGGTTCTCATTCGCCGACATCATGGGCGTTTCACTCGCCCGGAAAGCGGGCCTTCTTGTTGCGCTCATCTCAGGCGAAGACAGTCCGCTCGTAGATCGCTTCGCAAATAAAATGGGGATTACCGACGTGGAGAAGGGCTGCAAGGATAAAGCCGGCGCGCTTCGCCGTTTTGCCGGGCGCGCTGGTATCGAACTAAACGAAATTTGCTTCATGGGCGACGACATCAATGATGTGACTGCCATGCAACTCGCCGGGCTGGCTGCCGCCCCATCCAATGCACAACCGGCGGCCCGTGACTGCGCCGCGTTCGTCGCCGGCAGCACTGGCGGCAATGGAGCAGTGCGCGAACTAGTCGAAATGGTGCTGGCCCGTCGCCTGAAGTAAAACAGAATTCGCCAATGCCAAAACTTTCTGATTACGTGATCCAGTTTGTTGCGGATCAAGGCGTGAAGCACGTCTTTCTCGTAACCGGCGGTGGCGCGATGCACTTGAACGATTCGCTCAGCCACTGTCCTGGTATTCAGCCCGTGTGCAATTCACACGAGCAAGCCAGCGCGATCTGCGCCGAAAATTACGGCAAGGCCACCAACCGTTTGGGTGTCGCGCTGGTCACCACCGGCCCGGGCGGGACAAACACCGTCACCGGCGTCGCCGGCGCTTGGCTCGACTCGACGCCTACGCTGTTCATCTCAGGTCAGGTCAAGCGGCCCGATCGAATGTTCAACGCTGAAGGCAAGCCTCTCGGAATGCGGCAGCTTGGGGTACAGGAAGTCGATATCGTTTCGATTATCAAGCCCATCACAAAGTACGCCGTTACGATAGTCGACCCGCAAAGCATTCGGTATCACCTCGAGAAAGCCGTTCACTTAGCCACTACGGGCCGTCCCGGTCCGGTTTGGGTTGACATACCGCTCGACGTGCAAGCCGCTCCCATCGACGTCGAATCGCTTCATGGTTTTGATCCTTCGCAAGAGGGCATGGCGCACAATCGCTCAAAACAACCTGCGGCTCTTCAACAAAATGTGAAGACCGTAATTAGCGCGCTCAATCGGGCGGAGCGGCCGCTGATTTTCGCGGGAAACGGAATACGCTTAGCGCGCGCTGAGCGGGAATTCGCGGAATTGATTCACCTGCTCAAAGTCCCCGTTGTTGCAACATGGTGCGCTGCCGATCTGATCGCGAGCGATGATCCGCTCTACGTGGGCCGCCCCGGCTCGGTCGCCGCGCGCGGCGCAAACTTCGCGTTGCAGAACTGCGACTTTCTTCTTGCTATCGGAGTCCGTCTCGATTTCGCGATTACCGGCTACGCCCCTGAAAAACTCGCCCGGGGCGCCTTCAAAGCCGCCGTTGATATCGACGCGGCTGAATTAGAGAAGCTTCGTCCCCATCTGCAACAGCCGATCGAGAGCGATGCCGGCTTGTTCTTACGCGATTTTCTCGACCAGCGGGACACAGTTGTCGCAAAGGATCGTAGCGTTTGGAAGACGCGCTGCGCGGAATGGAAGACACGTTATCCGGTCGTAACCGATGAACACCGCAAGCCAGAAGGGCCCGTCAGCATTTACAACTTAGCCGAGGTGATCGGCACCGAGACCAACGCGAGCGACCTTCTGATCAGCGGGAGTTCGGGCAGCGGTATCGAAATCTTCCTGCTTGCGTGTCCAACGCGCACGGGCCAGCGCGTCGTTCACACTGCCGGACTGGGCTCCATGGGTTTCGGCCTGCCCGCCAGTATCGCTGTTTGCCTGGCCGGCGGCGGCCGCCGCACCGTTTGTGTGGACGGAGATGGCGGCTTCCAATTCAATATCCAGGAACTGGAAACGGTTTCGCGTTTGAAGCTTCCCATCAAGTTCTTCGTCCTGAACAATAACGGCTATGCTTCTATCCGTGCGTCGCAATCGAATTGGTTCGGCGAAGCTTCTATTGGCTGTGATGCCCAAACCGGACTGACCGTCCCGGACATCTCGAAAGTCGCGCAGTCTTACGGTCTTCAAACGCGCGTCATCGCGGATCAGAGCCAGTTGCGAGCTCAAGTCCGCGAAATCCTCGATCTGCCCGGTCCCGTCGTGTGCGATGTCCATGTCATACCGGATGAAGTGCGCGCGCCCCGTCTGTCAAATTATCAAAAGCCCGATGGATCGCTCGTCTCGCGCCCGCTCGAAGACCTGTGGCCGTTTCTGCCGCGTGACGAGTTCCTTGCCAATATGATCGTGGAGCCGCTGACGGAGTAGTAAACCTGAGACTCGGGATGCTGGCCGCGCGGTGCAAAATCTCGGAATAGGGGCAGTGAATACAGTTATCCCGCCCAGGAGAGCAATTTCTGAAAACCATAAGCATCCATACGCCCTGCTTCAACGAAGAATCAAACGTGGAGGAAGTCTACAAACGCTGCCGGGCCATAATGCAGAAACTCGGCCGCTACAAATACGAACACATTTTCATCGACAACAACTCGACTGATAACACGGTGGCAATCCTCAGAGTCATTGCCGAACGCGATCGCAATGTCAAGGTCATCGTGAACGCCCGAAACTTCGGTCATATTCGTTCTCCTTACCACGCTTTTCTTCAGTGTTCTGGCGATGCCGTAATCGGAATCGTTTCGGATCTACAAGATCCGCCTGAAATGATCGAGCAAATGATCGAAAAGTGGGAACAGGGTTACTGCATGGTGCTGTGCCTCAAAACCGCAAGCCGCGAGAACCGGCTGATGTACTGGATTCGCACGCAGTACTATCGCTTGGTTCAACGGCTGTCTGATATTGAGACCTTCGAAAATTTCACCGGTTTCGGCCTCTACGACCGCAAGGTTGTCGACGCGGTGAAATCGTTCCCGGATGCGTATCCCTATTTCCGGGGCATGATCGCCGAAATCGGACTGCCTTACTGCACCTTGAAATTCGAACAGGCTCGCCGAATTCGCGGCATCACCAAGAACAACTTCTACACGCTATACGACATGGCGATGCTCGGCATCACAAACCTTTCGAAAGTGCCGTTGCGTGTGGTCACTTTTTTTGGGTTTGCATGCGGCCTGCTGTCTGTCTCGATTGCGCTCGCTTACTTGGCCTACAAACTCATTTTTTGGCGCAATTTTGAAGTCGGCATGGCGCCCCTCGTCATCGGACTTTTCTTTCTCGGGTCCGTTCAACTCGTGTCGATGGGAATCTTGGGCGAGTACGTTGGCGCCATACATACGCAGGTCTTGAAGCGGCCCTACGTTGTCGAGAAGGAGCGGATCAATTTCGAGTACGAGCCAGGGCTGCCCGGCGGCGACAGCCATCAGACACACGCCGCGCCGGAAACCCTCGTCCCGATCGTGGACCGCGCCTGAACCTGCCCCACGGCGGTTCGCGTTTTCCGTTCGCATCCGACTAGCTGAGCTTGCGAGACCTCGCGTTGGGTGGTTACCCGCTTGGAGTGGCACGCCCCAAACAGCTACCCTGAGATAAACTTACGCCAGATGGGCGGAGAATCAGAAACATCACGCGATCGTGCAGGAGTTGTGCAGACGGGTGGTCTGGTTATTCCCGACGAAGTAGTCGCTGCGGCTCGACGCACTGTCGGCGCTTTTTTTGCGCCCGTCTCCCAAACGAACCCGGAAGTTAACATATCGGACTTCCTTGATCTGTCCAAATCTTTTAAGCGAGCGGACATTCTCCAACGGTACACCACGATTCGCGGGAAAAAGCTGCTCGAAGTGGGGGCTGGTTTCGGCACGAACCTGGCGCTTTGGATCAAGCACTTCGACGTCGACGGATACGGCGTTGAACCGAATAGCATAGGCTTCAACGAGGGGTTTCTCGGGTCGGTGAAGCTATTTGCCGCGAACGGCATAAACCCCGATCGCATGAAGGCCTCGGCCGGGGAGTCGCTGCCGTTTGACGACAGCACCTTCGATATCGTCTACTCGGCGAACGTCTTGGAACATACCGCCGACCCCGTCAAAGTCCTGGAAGAGTCGATCCGCGTGTTGAGGCCCGGTGGCCTGCTTCATATGGAGATGCCTAACTTTCTCTCCTATTTCGAGGGGCACTACATGATCTTCCAGCCGCCGCTTATCGCAAGGGCAATCCTTCCTTGGCTAGTTAAAGTCGTGTACCGCCGCGACCCATCGTTCGCGCAAACACTGCAGACACAAATCAATCCGATGTGGTGCAAGAGAACGGCTTCCACTCTCGCCAGGAAGTATCCTCTCGAAATACTCTCACTCGGCGAAGACATTTTCCTAGAACGCCTCTCCACGGGTTTTGTTTTCGAAATGAAAACCACGGCTACACGGCTCGGGAAGCTGCTAGGCGTCCTTCAGAGGGCTAATGTTGGGAATTGGTTGGGGCATCTCATCGTCCTCGCCAAGGGACACTATCCCCTATATCTGACCGTCAGAAAGGGAACGGTCCTCGGAGTCAACTCATGAAGCGGTGGCTCCCCCGGCCTCAATGCAAGAGGCGCAACCGCGTGCTGTTGCTGCTGTTGCTTGGAAATAGCAACCAGTGCCCATGCTGTGCGAGGCGAAAATGTCTCGGGTGTTCATTTTCTCGAGCGAGTTCGGACAGGTGTTTACCTGGGCTAAGAGGAAGCGTTGATCCGGTTCACGGCCGCTAAGCCTTCAGCGCAACTTCGATGGACCTTGGGGTGGAGCTACTGTCTGGCGTGTTCAATCGAGGTTTAAAGAACCGCTTAATTCGTAAGAACCTCACCTCGAACGCGTGATAGCTGATCACAGCTACCCCGTAACTCGTTGCAATCACTGCCAACGAGAACAGGAAGGACATCGAAGCGCTCCGGCCAATGCCTAACCTCGATGAAAGACAAATCAGAGCGATCGTCAGGATTGGCACATGGTACACGTAAATCCCGTAACTGTATTTCCCAAACGAAGTCAATACTCTGGTTCGCAGGAATCGCTGGATTCCATTCGGATTCTGCCGGCTTACAAAGGTGTGGAATACAGCCGCCGCAAAACATACCGATAAGCATGGAAATACCCATGCTGCGCGCCAGCCCCAAGGAACTGAAGTTCTTGCATGTAGAGCCGACAACGACACTGCGGCGAGACATAAGGAACCTACAAGATAGATCCACTTCCTGGCCAACTGCGCAATCGCCGGATCGCGTACGATACACGCAACGGCAGCCCCAGCAAGTAGGGCGTCCATGCCTACCGTGAAAGTCCCGTGAAATAGGCGCGGGATGCTACCGCTCCCAGCGATAATTACTATCCGCAGAAGCAAGGATGCGAGCATCCCTGCAAGACTTAAGGGCAAGATGTTCTTGCGAGGGAGAAAGCATACGAGAACCGGCCAAACAAAGTAGAACTGCTCCTCCACAGCTAGGCTCCAGAAGTGCCCAATCATGTTCCAATCGTCACTCCAATGCCAATTACTCAGATACGAGTAGTACAGCGGCCATTCGGAACTGTTGGGCAGATACAGACGCAAGACATGGAATGAGTGCGTCCTGGATAGTAGGAGGATTGCGGTGAGGACTGCGTAATACAAGGGGAAGATCCGCAGTATTCTTCTGGCATAAAACGACCGGAAATAATTCTCCGCTTCCTTGGTGTCCAAGAGGATGCCGGTAATGAGAAAGCCGGACAGTACAAAGAAAAGGTTCACGCCGCACCAGCCCGTGGACAGTATGGCTTTGAACACATGAAGCGCCCGGGGGGAATCCGGACAAGCCTGCGTTAGGTGATGGAACAAGACGAGGATGATCGCGACGCCCCGTATCCCGTCCAGGGCAATAACGTGTTCGCTCGATGGCCTCTGCCGGAGAATCTGCATCTACATGTAGGATTCCAGCGAATCTTTCTTTTGCATTATCCCGCGATCCGCACCGCCACAGCGACACGCGCCAGTACTAGTGAATCGTTCCGTGGCTTTACAGCACTGGTACTGCAAAACTATAAATATGTATGGTGCGTTGCTGCCGGGCAATACGCGATGACGGCACAGGTTTCGCGCGGGGAAGGCTCACCACGGCAGCCATCCAGGTGGATCTATTGGGCGCTCGCTCTCTTAATAGCTGCTCTCCTGCTCTATTTCTCCCTTCGGAAAGTCGATTGGGCGGAAGTCGGCAGAACTCTTGCCCACGCCGATTTGCGCTATGTCGCCATTGCACTCGCGATCTCATCCTTCGCGCTGCTCATGCGAGCGCTCCGCTGGCGCATACTCTTGCGCGCCCGCGCGGACGTCACCGTTGGCACTGCGTTCTGGGCCACCTGCGCCGGCTACTTCGGCAACAACTTTCTGCCCGCGCGTGCTGGTGAATTTATCCGCACCGTGGTGGTCAGTGCGAATACCGGCCTGAGCAAGACCTTTGTTCTTACAACCGCCTTGGCGGAACGTCTCGCCGATGCGGTCACCTTAGTCGTCATCAGCTCCATCGTCCTGCTCAGCTTTGCAATCGCGGCCGGGTTGGTTCGCGCACGCGGCGAAGCCGTTTGCCATCGTTGGCCTATGCGGAGCCGCATGCATTGCCATACTGCCCCGGCTTGAAAGCGTCCTGAGACGGCTTGTGAACCGGCTGCCATTCCCCGAGGGCTTTGCCGACAAGCTCATCGGGATCATCCAGCACATTCTGAGCGGGCTGCGTGCCTTCCACGATGCGGGCCGGCTTGCCCGCTTTATCGCGCTGACGGCCATCATTTGGTTCAGCGATGCGCTTGGGGTGCTCGCCGGCATGAAAGCACTCGGCTTGACAATCTCTATGCCGATCGCATTCCTTCTTATCACCGGTTTGGGACTTGGCAGCGCGCTTCCCGCTACGCCAGGCTATGTGGGAATCTATCAGTTCGTTGCGGTTAGCGTATTGACTCCCTTTGGCGTTGCAAAATCGGACGCCATCGCCTATAGCTTTCTTTCACAGGCGATGCAGTATGCGTTCACGGGCTGTTGGGGTCTGCTCGCGTTTTCGCGGCAGCGGAATCTGAATCTTAGATCGATGGTGGGACAGCGTACAGCGTGAACATGAACGAAGCAATTGCGGTTCTGGACCGCAGCGTGAAACCCGGTCAAGACCTTCCGGAAGAACTCTTCGTTTTCATCAGTACCGCTACCCGCTTGATCAACGTCGACCTTCTTATCAAAGATAATCGGAAGCGTACGCTGCTCACATGGCGCGATGACGATTTCTATGGCGCTGGTTGGCATGTGCCCGGGGGTATCATTCGCTATAAGGAACCTGCTTTAGATCGTGTTCAAAAGGTGGCGCAGCAGGAACTGGGCTGTCTGGTGAAGACAGAGCCTCGTCCAATTTTGGTCACTGAAACGTTCTCTCAAGAGCGGCAGCGCGGACACTTCGTCTCTATGCTGTACAGATGTGAGCTGCTCGGAGAACCGGCATCGTCCCTCGCTGAAGGCCGGCCAGCCACCGAAACGCGGCGAATGGAAGTGGCACAACGGCCGCCCTTCAGACTTGCTGCCTGTGCATGAAGTCTACGCTTCTCTTCTTTAGCGGTGCAGATTCAAAAGGTGCCGCCCGTCTGAACCGCTAAGTTATCCCGCTTATCTTGTTGAAATCCAGGTAAGGTATATCGCTTCCCCAATGACGTTTCGACTACTTTCTTCTGCATTGTTTTTGAGTGGAGTCTTGGCTCAAGCACAGAACTCTACGGCTCCAACGCTGATCGCTTCGAACATCAATGAAGGACAGCTAATTACATTGAGCGGTAACACTCATCCGCTTGCTAAAGCGGCTTTTGATCGCGGTCCTGCTTCCTCCGATCTACCCATGAGTCGAATGCTGCTTGTGCTCAAGCGCAGTCCGCAGCAGGAGACCGCGCTTGCCAAATTCCTTAGTGATGTGCAAACGCCGGATTCGCCTGTATATCACCAGTGGCTCACGCCGCAACAATTCGGTCAGCGCTTCGGCGTAAGTGATCAGGACTTGCAGAGCATCACATCATGGCTGCAGTCCCGCGGTTTCACCATTGATCGCGTTGCCAACGGCCGAACATTCATTGAGTTCTCGGGTACTGCGTCGCAAGTTCAGGCTGCTTTCCACACGCCCATTCACCAGTACGTCGTGAATGGGGAATCGCATTGGGCCAATACACAGGATCCAAGACTCCCGGCCACGTTAGCTCCGGCGGTCGCTGGCGTTGCAAGTCTGCACAACTTCTTTGCCAAGCCGTTAAGCCACGCTGAGCAGCCGGTACCCGCGACCCTACAGGCTGGTTCTCCCAAGCCGCTTCTTACGGCTGGATCGAATCACTACCTCGCGCCCGGTGATTATGGGGTCATCTACAACGTCAATCCGCTTTACAGTGCAGGCATAAATGGTTCTGGAGTTGTGATTGGAGTTGTCGGGCGAACGAACATCAACGTTCAGGATGTGGTTAGCTTCCGCAGCATTTTCGGTTTGCCAAGCAATCCGCCGAACATCATCGTCAACGGTACGAATCCGGGTGATTTGGGGAGCGGTGAGGAGTTGGAAGCCGTGCTGGACACATCCTGGTCTGGAGCAGTCGCGCCGAATGCAACCATAGACCTCGTCGTGTCGGCATCCACCAACACGACCGATGGCGTTACTCTTTCGGAGGCTTACATCGTCGACACGAATCTGGCAAACGTCATGACGGAGAGCTTTGGCGATTGCGAAGCGAACTATACGTCGGCGGGCGCTGCGAACATTGCGAACCTCGCCGAGCAGGCTGCCGCGCTCGGCATAACGTACCTGGTGGCCACCGGCGACTCCGGCTCAGCCGGCTGTGATGACCCAAGTTCCGAGACATCTGCGACACAGCCTTTATCGGTGAACGTGCTGGCCTCTACGCCATACGACACCGCTGTTGGCGGCACGCAGTTTTTTGACGCCGGTGGCAACTACTGGAGTTCATCGAACAACAGCAATGGCGGGTCCGCGCTTTCGTATATACCCGAGGATGTCTGGAATCAAAACTGTTACGGCAGCTCGTGCGGCACTGGAAGCATACTGGCCGCAGGCGGCGGCGGCAGTGTATTCTTCTCGAAACCGGGTTGGCAGACCGGTGTGCCTGGAATTCCCGCGGCGAATGCAAGATACTTGCCTGATGTCGCCCTGGCCTCCGCCGGCAACAACCCGTATCTGGTCTGTATCGACGGCTCTTGCACCCCCAACTCGCGAGGTCAATTCAACTTTGAAGGAGTCTATGGAACGTCGGCATCAACGCCCTCTTTCGCCGGCATCATGGCTCTTGTCAATCAGGCCACGCATAGCCGGCAGGGAGTTGCGAACGGAACGCTCTACAGTCTTGCGGCTGCTCAGAACTTTACAAACTGCAACGCTTCAAATACAGCAACGCTGCCGTCGAGCACCTGCATTTTTAACGACGTGACTATCGGCGCCAACGCGGTTCCGGGCGAACAAAACTACAACACGGCGAACGAGACGTATCCTGCTGCAGTCGGTTACGATCTTGCCAGCGGTCTGGGCTCTGTGAACGCGACAAATCTGGTCAACGCTTGGGCAGGCAGGCGGTTGGCGGGTCCGGCAACAGCATCACCATGAATCCTTCGTCCGGAACCGGTGCCACTCAGACTTTTACGTTCGCATATACAAGCGCCAATCAGAGTCAGGAGCATCTCCTGTTCAACACGACTCTGAACGGGGCAGGCGCATGTTATCTGCTTTACCAGAAGAATTCGAATCTGCTGAGTATCGTGAATGCCCAAGGTAACGGCATCGCCCAATCTGTTACACCCGGCGGTACCGGCACACTCACCGGCAGCGAATGCAGCGTGCCCGCTTCAAGCGCATCGATCTCAATCTCGGGAAACACAGTCAGTATTACGCTCACCATCACGTTTGCAAGTTCTTTCGCTGGGGACGAAGAATGTTTATGCTGCATTTGTAGACAACTCCAATAACGAGAGCGCATTTCAGCAAGTCGGTAGCTGGACTGTGCCGGCGAGCACGGGTAACGGCATCACCGTAACTCCGTCATCGGGTAGCGGAAATCCCAGACATTCACGTTTGCGTACACGAGCGCCAGTCAGGCGCAAGAGCATTTCCTTTTCAACACCTCATTAACCGGTGTGAATGCATGCTACCTGCTGTACGATCGGCCTTCGAACACACTGAGCATCGCGAACAGCCAAGGCAACGGCATACTGCAGTCTGTTACGCCGGGCGGCGGCGGCACGCTGACTGGCTCGGAATGCAGTGTGGCTGCGTCAACCGCATCGGTTTCCGTATCCGGCAACACCGTTAGCATTACGCTCACGATCAACTTCAATGCATCTTTCGCCGGCGCTCAGAATATCTATGCGGCCATTGTGGACACGTCCTATAACGAAAGCTCTTTCCAGCAAATTGGAACGTGGACCGTTGACAATGTCTCCGTCAGCCCTTCAGCCGGTAGTGGCTCTCCCCAAACGTTCGCATTCAGCTATGCGAGTGCGGGCCAAATGCAGGAACACTTTTACTTCAACAGTTCGGCGACCGGCGCAAACGCGTGTTACTTGCTGTACGACCGCCATCGAACACACTGAACATCGCGAATAGCCAGGGCAACGCGATACTGCAATCGGTAACGCCGGGCGGTACAGGTACACTCACCGGGACAGAATGCAGCGTTCCCGCATCAAGCGCGTCTGTTGCCGTTTCCGGAAACCAAGTGACGATAACCCTGACAATCGCGTTTGTCCCTTCGTTTACCGGACCCAAGTCCATCTACGCCGCCGTCGTCAACACTTCTTACCAGGAAAGCGCCTTTGAACAGATCGGCACTTGGACTCCCTAGCGATGTGATAGGTACTTTCGCCTTATCCGTAGTAGATCCCGAAAGGCGCTGACAAAGTCGCCTGCACGAACCTTCGATCCGGCCACGTCCACCCACTGCTCGAGCGGGAATTCATAAATAGCCTGCTCGAGTGGCTTCGTTTCGTAATTGAAGATTTTCAGGTAGCGGGCGAGAATCTCGACGTCGAAGACCCACTTCGATAGAAAAGGCTCTCGAAACACCTGCTCTAAAGCGGCATCGACCCGAAATATCTTGGCCCCGCACTGCGTATCGTAGATTGCTAACCGCAAAACGCTCGAAGCGGCGGTTGCAAAAACGCGGCCGAGATAGTGTCTCAACGCACGCCGTTCTACATGCCTTCCCAGCAGTTTCACGCGCGCTCCGAAGACCATCAGCACGTTTGGATATCGAGCAAATACTTTCAGAAACTCGTCTACGGCGCTCAGAGGCGTTGCCATGTCGGCATCCCAATAGCCCACTAAATTGGGTTTGAATCGTTGTACGGCACTTTCGACGCCGAGTCTGACGGCCTCTGCCTTTCCCCGATTGCGCCCGTCGCCCAATATGGCCGTGCGATCATCGAAACCTTGGCAAAGCTGTTCCAGAACTTCTCGCGTTCCATCACGGCTGCCGTCGTCTACGAAGAGGATCCGAATATGCTCATGCGAGGAAAGGAAATGGCGAAATGTGTCGGCGTCCAGACGTCGCGCCTCGTTGTAGCAGGGGACTACCAGGCAACAGACGTCGTTTTCGCCGCCTGGTTCAGCCATCCACTCCGTCAGCGGCTACCGTGCAGCGGCAAACTGATTGTTCGGCCAGTCTCGGCCGATTGCCGCGCCGCGTCCAGTATCTCAGTAACGATGAGATTCGTTTTCAGGCTGGACAAGTTGTTGTCATTCGCCGGGATTTCGCCATGCACCACCGCTGCGAAATAGTGCAGTGAATCGTCGTACGGTGGTTGTAGCGGATCCGCCGTGACCAATTTGGGTTCGTTTCGTAAATCCTTATAGATCTGGACCTTGTCGCGCAAAACGGTGGTTACGGAAGCCGTCGTTCCAAATACCTGCGTGTCTTTGATCGCGTACGGCCAGTTCCAGGATCCCTGGAGAATCGCCACTGCTTTCGGATACTTCACGATGACATCGGCTTCATCGTCCACGTGAGGATAAATATTGGGTTTGATTCGTTGCGTAACTGCGGTCACACTGACCGGTTCCTCGCCGTTCATCAGCCACGTCGCAAGGTCAGCGCCGTAGCAGCCGAAATCGAACAGTGCGCCGGCGCCGTTCAGCTTGGGATCGGTCAGCCAGTTAAAGAATTCCGGAGGAACCCCGATCTCTTTCGGCCCTTGATGCCCATCGCGGAAGATCATTTTTCTCACGTCGCCGAAAGTACCGTCGTGAAGCAAGTCATAAGCGCGCTTGTTGCTGGCGTACCACGTTGTCTCGTAGTTCACAACCACGTGAATATGCCCGGCGCTCGCAGCTTGGGCCATGGCGAGTGCGTCCTGATAACTGACCGCCAGCGGTTTTTCCATCATGACGTGTACGCCCCGCTTTGCACACGCCTCGACCGCCGCACGATGGTCAAACGTGTTTGTGTACAGCACGACCGCTTCGGGCCGTCGCCTCGGACAGCATCGCATCGAGGGACGGAAAGCGCAGTTTCGGGTCTATCTTGTAGTGCTGAGCGTAGCGATCGAACAAACTGCCGTCTTGCTCGGCAATGCCGACGATCTGAATATCTGTTCGCTTGAGCGCCTGTCCGAAGAAGCCCGCCACATGGCCATGTGCCAAGCCAACCACGCCGATTCGGAGCGGTGCCGCCTGCGCGAGTGTGCTCCACGTCAGGAGCACTACAAGGGCTACGAGATGCTTAGAAAGGGACATCGTCATCGGTGATGCCACCGAACTGATCGTCGTCTCCGCCCATCGTTGCGGCTGGCGCTGGCCCACGTTGAGCCGGTGCAGCCGTACGCGTGCGCGCTGTCCCTGAACTTTCCATTCCGCCGGCAGCGCCTTCGCCGACGCCCGCCAAGCAGAATTACCTCGTCCGCTACGACTTCCGTCGCGTAGACCTTCTTGCCGTCCTTATCGTCGTAGCTTCGCGTCTGCAGCCTGCCTTCCACATAGATCTGCTTTCCTTTGGTCAGGTAGTTAGCGAGGTTTTCCTGCCGCCATACGATAACGTTGGTCCAGTTTGTCTCTTCCTTCCACTCGTTCGTCTGCTGGTCCTTCCAGCTTCGCGTGGTCGCGATGGCAAACCGCGTGACAGCGGCTCCTGACGGGGTGAACTTTGTTTCGGCGTCACGGCCGAGATTCCCAACAAGGATGACCTTGTTCACGCTTCGGGAAGCCATAATCATCCGAAGTTAACATAACGATCCGCGCTATTACGAGCAGCGTGAGATTTTGAGATTCTCTTCCCCACAAGTTGGCATCGGACATGGCGAAGCATGAGCCGTCGTAGTACCAGAACGATCGTCTGGCTCGACAAGTTTGCGGCATAATAATGCAATCGGCGCTTCGCCGCTGATTTCGGCAACAGATCCACTTGGGGGATTATGCGAAGGCGGTTCTCTCGGAGCTATTTGCCAGAGTTCAGAAGCTCTGGCGGAGATGGGAGCAGCGTGTTCTACGGACTTGCGGGCGTATTTGCGTTGATGTTGTTCGTTGCGCCGATCAATGCCCAGATGATGTTGCGCCCGGCGGAGTCGGGTCAACTAGTTCACCCGATGCCTTCCGACTTGGTGGTTCTTGAATCGGACGAGCCGCGCAAAGATCTTCCCTGCATGGTGAGTCCGCGCAAGCCGGAACTCGGTTTCGACCTTCGTTTTCACAGCGGCTATGACGTGACGGTACCCATTCGTGAGTTGTCTGGCGCGGGCCAGCAACTCAGCATCATCTTTCGCTTGGCGCCCGACGAAGATCGTAATCGTCCCGTTTACTTCGTCCAGCATTTTCGCGTGCCTGATATTGATGACGACGCGAAAGGCGATGCGTACTTGCAGGGCGGAGTCGACATGGGGGAAGGCAAGTATCATGTCGACTGGCTGATGCGCGACCAGTCCGAGCGCATATGCTCCTCGAGTTGGACGACCGAAGCTGTGCTGACCGCAAGAGACAAGCCGATGCCACTCTTTATCAGCGCAAACGAGATTGTTCAGTCCCTTACTGAACCCTTTGTAAACGACTCAACCCCGCAGCGTGTCGCCGGGTTCGGACGATCACCTCAACGTTAAGCTTCTCGTCAACTTCGCCCCTCAGAATGCCGCGTCGCCTGCCCTACAACGGAGTGACACGGAAGCCCTGGTCAGCATCCTGAAAGCAATTGAGCGAGACCCTCACGTGGCTCACATCGAGCTTGTCGCATTCAATATGGAGGAGGGTAGGGTCATCTACCGCCAGGACACATCGGAAAACATCGATTTTCCGGCGCTCGGGAAGGCCCTGACTACCGTCAAGCTGGGCACCGTAACTGTCTCAAAACTAGGGCAAAAGCATAGCGACACTAATTTTCTCGAAAGTTTGATCGAACAGGAGGTCGGCAGTCCGTCGCATCCCGACGCCGTGATCTTTGCAGGGCCGAAAGCCATGCTGGACGCCGATGTACCCGCGGACGACCTCCGCCGCATCGGAGATATCGAGTGCCCGGTCTTTTACATGAATTACAACCTGAACCCCCAGGCTGTGCCGTGGAAAGACTCGATCAGCCATGCCATCCGGTCCTTCAAAGGTACCGAATACACCATTACTCGTCCCCGCGATTTGTGGATCTCGACAACGGAAATGGTCAGCCGGATCGTTCGGTCGAAGCGCCAGCGTGCGGTTTCTACCGCGACCGCAGGCGGAGTTCAATAAATTACTTCCCGAGTTTTCCCGAACGAGTTAAGCTAATTACTACAGGGGAGAGCGAACCATGAGTCCGCGCACGCTTCGGCTTGGCGTTTTAGTCTCGGCAGCTATGTTCACAACCGCTGCTTTCGGACAAACCCAGGACGTCACCGCATACCGCAATAATCTTGCGCCGTATGTAGTTGCGCCTGAGCGAGCTGTAGACAAAATGTTGGACATGGCCAATCTGAAACCGGGTGAGACCCTTTACGACCTGGGCTGTGGCGACGGCAATATTCTTATCGCGGCCGCCAAGCGGAACAAGAAAGTAAAGGCGGTTGGCATCGAAATTTCGGAACAACTTGCGCGCACGGCGGTAGTAAGGGTCAGAGAAGAAGGTTTAGAGAATCGCGTGAAAGTGATCCACCAAGACTTCATGCGTGCCGATCTGAGCGGCGCAAATGTGGTTACTCTGTATTTAGCTACGGAGGCCAACGACACTGTACGCCCAAATCTGGAAAAATATCTTCGTCCGAAAACGCGCGTCGTTTCTTACGACTACCCCATCCCCGGATGGAAACCGATCGAAACGCAAGATAACCTCGGCCACAGCGGCGTCACTCATACCATCTACCTCTACGAGGTACCCGATTCCTTCAAGAAGTAGGCTCAATTGAGTCTCACGCATGACGTGTTGGGCATTGGGCTCAACGCCACGGACACTCTTCTTTTGGTGCGTGAGTTCCCTCCTTACGCGGGCAAGGTGGCGTTTGATCGTGAGTTGCTCAGCCCCGGCGGGCAGGTAGCGACGGCGATTGTCGCTTGTGCTCGACTTGGCCTGCGAAGCAAATACGTCGGCACGATAGGCGACGATCTGCGCGGGCAGATTCAACGTGAAAGTCTTGAAGGCACTGGCGTCGATACTACCGGACTGATTACGCGCGAGAACTGTCCCAACCAGACTGCGTACATTATCATCGACGAACGGACGGGCGAACGCACCGTACTCTGGCAACGAGCGGATTGTCTTCGTCTGAAACCTTCTGATATCAATCGCGACGATATCATCGCGGCCAAGCTTCTGCATATTG
Source organism: Terriglobia bacterium (assembly GCA_963846045.1). GTDB lineage: Bacteria > Acidobacteriota > Terriglobia > Bryobacterales > Bryobacteraceae > Bog-105. Next base: position 46,781 of record CAWJUL010000018.1, read on the forward strand.
ACGGTTACGATATTGATGCCGCTTCTTACGCGGCATCAATCGCGTGTTCGAACGGCGTTCCAGTTTCCATCGATGTCGATACTGTTTACCCCGGCTTCGAATCCGTGCTCAAGTACGTGGACTATTTAGTTGCTGGGTCGGGGTGGCCTGCCAAGTGGACGGGCGAGTCTGATCCGTTCATCGCCTTGCCTATGCTGCAGCGCCAGTACGGTCTGCGAATCGCAGCCATGACCCTCGGCGATTACGGTGCACTGGCGTACTCGGAGGCAGGTTCGTGGACTTACTCAGCCGCCTATCGAGGTTCTCTGCGCAGATACAACGGGCGCCGGTGATGTGTTTCACGGCGCGTTCTGCTTCGCGATTCTCGCCGGCATGCCGCTCCAGCAAGTGCTCGATTTTTCCAATGCCGCAGCGGCAATAAATTGCACTGCCATAGGGGCGCGCGGTCACATACCCACCCGTTCGGAAGTTGTGGCGCTACTCTCCTCGAACTCCGACGGTGCTGGCGGGCGGCGTATGATCCGGAAATCGCGGAGCGTTGTCAATCGCGCGATTCTGCAACGCTCCGCCGCTAACAGATGATTCCTCTTCGCGCTCTGCTGCGCCGCCAATCGACGCCGATTGTGACGTTGGTCATCATTGCGGTTAACGTTGTGTGTTTCCTATTTGAGCTCATGCAGCCGGGCTATATGCGAACTGCGTTCATCGAACACTACGCGCTTGTGCCCGATCATCTCCGTCCGTTCGCACTGGTCACTTGCATGTTCCTGCATGGCGGCTGGTTTCACCTTATCGGGAACATGTGGTTCCTTTGGGTATTCGGGTCGCATATCGAAGATGCGCTTGGCTCCGTCAAATTTCTCGTGTTCTATTTGATTGCGGGCATCGTTTCGGGCGCCGTACAACTGGTGTTGACATTCGGGAGTCCGGTACCGACACTTGGGGCCAGCGGCGCCATCGCAGGAGTAATGGGCGCGTTCTTGATTCTCTACCCACGCGTGCGTGTTGTCACGTTGGTATTCATCATCGTCTTCATTACAACGTTCGAGTTGCCCGCCGCTGTCATGCTTATTTATTGGTTTGCGATTCAGCTTGTCAGCGGTCTGAGCTCATTCGCGAGTTTCACTGACCAGGGAGGAGTTGCATGGTTTGCTCACGTCGGTGGCTTTCTTGCCGGCATTCTGCTGGTGAAAACGTTCTTCGCGAATCGCCGGCGACTTCCCTATTGGACTTGAATGCACGAGTACAAGGACCCGAACGAGCCGTTTGAAAACCTCCGGCCATTGGATGTGCTCGCGATAGCAGCTCATCCGGATGATGTGGAACAGACCTGCGGCGGAACGCTGATGCACTCGGCGGATCTCGCGTATCGCACGGGTGTTCTTGATCTCACAGCCGGCGACATGGGCAGCCGAGGAACGCCGGATTTACGCATTCAGGAATCGAAAGCGGCCGCTCAGATTATGCGCGTGGCGTGGCGCGAGAATCTTCGATGGCCGGATGCGCGGCTGGAAAACACTGTTACGGCGCGCATGACGCTCGCGGGCGTCATTCGTCGACTTCGACCGCGCGTCGTGATCCTGCCTCACTGGACCGGACGCCATCCTGACCATTACCGCACCTCGGAAGTAAGCTACGAGGCTTGTTTCCTGGCGGGACTGCGACGGCTTGAAGAAGACACGCCGCCGCATCGACCCTTCAAAATTGTCTACTCCTCACTTTATGCGAACGTGACGCCATCCTTCGTGGTCGACATTTCCCGCTACTTCGACAGGCGCATGAAAGCGTTGCTCGCTTACAAGTCGCAGTATGGCGACAACGAAGTTGCATCGGAGTTGTTCCCATCGCACACTGAAGTCCGAGACCGCCTCGCCGCCATTGCGCGATACTATGGCAACCTCATCGGCGTGCAATATGGCGAGCCGTTCGTCGTGAAAGAATGCATGCAAGTGGAGGACATAGTTTCAATGCCGGTGCGGAGTATTTAGGTACTCCAAACACTGACCGAAACCGTTTTTCGAGGGTGTCAGTCTAGTTGCCAATACTGTGCGCGTTGCAGCCAACATTCTAGTTGTCGGTACGCTTGTCTTTGTCGCGCACGCATTCACCGCTGTATTTAGCCGGACGCGTGTTCCCGATGTTCTGCTGCTGACTGTTATCGGGCTGTTTCTTGGCCCGGTATTTCACCTGTCAGTCCCAGAAAACTTTGGAGCGGTTGGTCCGGTATTTGCAACCGTCACGCTGGTCATCTTACTGTTCGAAGCCGGGCTGAGCCTTGACCTTGATATTCTTCGCGGCTCGATTCGCAGCACGTCGGCGCTCACGGTGATCACATTCCTCGTCACCATGTTTGCGGTCGGCGCTGCCGGGTACTACTTTCTGCGAATCAGTCCGCAGCTCACTCTCATGCTCGGCGCAATCGTCGGTTCGACATCGCCCGCCGTGATCGTGCCGCTTACCAAGAGACTCGACATGCAACAGTCGACCAAGACGGTACTCTTTCTTGAGTCGGCGGTCAGTGACGTGCTGAGTATTGTCGTGACGTTTGGTTTTATCGATAGCTTTCGGCTCGGCAAGCTTCGCTTGGGCACCATGTTCGGGCAACTAATCGCAACGCTTGTGCTTGCGGGCGTCATGGGGGCGCTAGCTGCGATCTCATGGTCGGCGCTGCTGCGCCGTATACGCGCGCCTGGAGAACTCGATGCTGACAACTCCGGCGTTCGTTTTCGTGCTTTACGGGGTGGTCGAACTGCTTGGGTACAGCGGCTACGTGGCGGCGGCGGTGTTCGGAGCCGTGCTCGGAAATATCGAGTTGTTCCAGGGAAAGGAATGGCTACGGCGGTATCTGCCGGAAGAGCCAATAACCCTCAATCAGAACGAGCGCATTCTGCTAGGCGGAGGTAGTCTTCTTGTTGAAGACGTTCTTCTTCGTTTATGTTGGCGTCTCTATCCGATTGACGGAGCCCTGGATCGCTTACGCCGCGCTGGCACTGACCGCCCTCATCTTCGTCCTGCGAATACCGTGTGCGCGCATTGGACTAAGCCGTACCACACCTAAACACGATGCAGCCTTAGTTGCGGTGATGTGCCCGAAAGGACTGGCTGCTGTCGTGTTGGCCGGCATACCGCTGGAGCAACATCTTCCAGGAGGCGCGACGTTGCAGGCGGTCACCTACGCAATTGTCTTTCTGAGCATTGTGTTCACATCCGTTCTGAGCTTTCTCATTGAGCGAACGGCAGTGGCGAAAGTCTATTCAGCGTTCTTCGGTGGGTTTGCGGTGTCTCCACCGGCAGAGCCTGCGCAGTCGTCGAGCGCAGGCGCGAGTGTGTGACCATTCTTCGCCCAAAGCGAACCCGGGCGGGACTCCCCATATCTGGCGGACGCTTCGGCTTCCGCCTCCTCCAGCATCAACAGACCGTAGCCCCAGTTGTAGATGGCGCCGCAATGCGGACAAATCATCCCGTCCCTATGCGGAACCATCTTGTCCTTGCGTATGCATGAGTAACAGAGAACGCCAATATAGTCTCTGTGTTGTTGATAGCGGCGGATGCGGTCAATCTGCCGATCCGTAAATGGGGCTCTATAGAGAGGTATGAAACAGCCACTATCAAGGAAGAGTTTCACTGAAGAAACCGCCGGATTTTTCAATGATACTAATTAAAGGAACAACGCTTTGCGGATAACTAATTTGGCATGCGCGCTTACGGCGATTATTGCTGTGCAGGTTATGGCTGCGGATGTGACAGAGGTGCAGCTTGAGAGTGGACGGCTGAAGGGAGCCGCCAATGGGAATGTCGTCGCATTCAAGGGCATCCCGTTTGCCGCGCCTCCGACAGGCGCAAATCGTTGGCGTCCTCCGCAACCCGTTGCGCCGTGGAGCGAAGTACGTCAGGCAACCGACTACGGCCCGGATTGCATGCAGCTACCCTTCCCGAGCGACGCAGCGCCGCTTGGCTCTAAACCAAGCGAGGACTGCTTGTACATGAACGTATGGACGCCCGCAAAGCGTTCGAGCGCGCTTCCCGTGATGGTGTGGTTCTATGGCGGTGGCTTCGTCAACGGCGGAAGTTCACCGGCAGTCTACGACGGTTCCCATTTCGCAGAACGCGGCCTTGTGCTGGTCAGCTTCAACTACCGCGTAGGCCGATTCGGTTTCTTTGCACATCCGGCTCTGAGCAAAGAAGATCCATCGGCGCCGCTCGCGAACTACGCCTTCATGGATCAGATCGCGGCATTGAAGTGGGTGCGGCGTAACGTAGAACAGTTCGGCGGCGATCCGAACAATGTCACCATCTTCGGTGAGTCGGCCGGCGGGATGTCGGTGCTCACCATGCTGACGTCGCCGATGTCGAGAGGTCTTTTTCAGAAGGCGATTATCGAATCCGGTGGCGGGCGCTCGCTCATCGGGCCACCGCGATACGTCAGCGAGTCGAAACCTAATGCACCGTCGGGCGAACAGGTCGGCTTGCTGTTTGCCAAGAACGCCGGCATTACCGGCACGGACGAGGCGGCGCTTGCGGCGTTGCGCGCACTCCCCGCCGATCGCATCGTGGACGGTCTGAATATGGCTTCCATGAACACGCCCACGTACGCTGGGCCGATGATCGACGGCAAGGTTGTTATCGAAACTCCGGAGCAGGCATTCCTGGCAGGCCATGAGATGAAGGTTCCACTTATCGACGGAGCCAACAGCAGCGATATCGGATTCTCGATGGCGAAAACGATGGACGAAGTATTTGCGCCGTTTGGCGCCAATAAGAGTGAGGCTGAGCAGGCGTACAACCCGGGTCACTCGAGCGACGTGCGGGGAATTGGCACCTCCGTAGCCGCGGACGCAATGATGATTGAGCCCGCCCGGTTCGTGATCCGAGAGATGACGGACGCCGGGCAACACAGTTATGAATACCGATTTTCTTATGTTGCCGGCTCCATGCGCAATCAGTGGCATGGAGCACCGCATGCAACCGAGATTCCGTTCGTGTTCGATACAGTCACAGCGAAATACGGAAAAGATCTCACGCATGATGATGCTGCTATCGCTGCCCAAATGAACGAGTACTGGGTCGCTTTCGCGAAAACCGGCGATCCGAACGCTGGTGGCCTTCCGAAATGGCCAGCGTATAACGCTAAACGCGACTTGCTGCTGAATTTCACTGAGCACGGCCCTGTTGCCGAACCCGATCCCTGGAAGCAGCGACTCGATTTCACAGAGAGCCTGGCTGCGGGCGGGAAGTAGAGGCGGTCCGGTCTGGAAGTACATCGGCGAAGACGAATCCGTCCCGCTCCACGATCTCGCCCATCTGAATTGGTATCGGGTGAGTGAAGTCCGGCGCGCCGTAGACGAAGCTGTGAAACTCCCCGTTCTCTCCGCAAGGGTCGATGCCGGATGGCAGCGAAGCAAGGAACTCTGCATCGAACTCGCGGCCCGCAAAGGCGCGATCTAATTTCCTTGGGTCTATGCAAGTAATCTTGGTGCGGATACCAGCCCGCAGCATGTCGGCCGCAAGCTGAGCCGTTGGAAGTTCCCATAGAGGAAAGAGCGGCTGCAACCCTGTTCCTTGCAGTTGCTTTTCCCGGTAGTCGCGCACGTCCTGCAGAAACAGATCGCCAAAGGCCACGTGAGTTGCACCCTCAGCAACCGCCCGTTTGCACACGACGCTCATGAGCGACTCATACTCCTGGTTCGAGCAGGGCCACGGCAGTTCAACCGGCCAAAGCGGCAGCCCGACTCGCTCGGCTTGTGCGTGTACCAATTCGCGCCGTACCGCGTGCATGGCCACCCGATCCGCTGAACAGTTGAACGTGGTGAGCAGAGCAATCAGTTCCACGTCCGGCATTTGACGCAGGAGGTGTAAAGCCCAGGCGCTATCCTTGCCACTGCTCCATGAAAGGACGACGCGACGCATGGAACAGCTCGGGGCTATCTGTCCACCATGCGCATGCGCTGCTCGTCGTAACGATCTCCGGCAATTGATCCGGGCTTGAGCGCGGTGTCGAGTTTCTGCATTTCAGACTCACTAAGGGCGATGCTTGCGGCCGCGACATTCTCTTCGAGGTGGGCCGCCTTGGTCGTTCCGGGGATCGGCACGATTTCCGGTCCTTTGTGCAGAAGCCAGGCGAGCGCGATCTGGCCCGACGTTACGCCTCGACTATCCGCAACTTCATGGACGGCGGCCATGACGCGAATGTTTGCATCGAAGTTCTCGCCTTTGAAGCGAGGATCGTTGTGACGCCAGTCGGTCTCGGGATACTCTTCAGCCCTTTTCACGTTGCCGGTGAGGAACCCGCGGCCAAGCGGAGAGAATGGCACGAGCCCGATACCTAGTTCGCGCAGAGTGGGAACAATTTGCGGCTCGAGATTTCGCTCCCACAAAGAGTATTCGCTCTGCAGCGCAGAGATGGGATGAATTGAATGCGCCCGCCGTATTGTCTTCTCGCCGGCTTCCGACAATCCGAGGAAACGAACTTTGCCTTCAGCAACCAGCCTAGACATCGCTCCTACGGTATCTTCGATGCCCACCGACCGATCGACACGATGCTGGTAGAACAAATCGATGTAGTCGGTTTGAAGACGACGAAGTGAACCATCGACAGCTTCGCGGACGTGTTCAGGCCGGCTATCGGTGCCAACGACGCGGCCATCTTCAAAACGCATGCCGAACTTTGTTGCGATCACCACTTTTTGGCGATGCGGCTTGAGAATCCGGCCGAGCAGTTCTTCGTTTGTGTACGGTCCATATGCCTCGGCAGTGTCGAAGAAAGTGATGCCGAGGTCCAGTGCCTTATCTAGCGTCTCGACTGATTCCTGTTCGTTCGCCGGGCCATAGGCTCGGCCGGTCATACTCCAACATCCAAGTCCGATGGCGGAAACTGTGAGGTGTTGTCCGAGTTTACGTTGCGTAAGCATAATGTCGGCTCGTTCGCTTAGCGTCCGATTACCTCGACGATGTTACCGCCTGACTCGGTCCATGCGCGCGCGCCGGTTTGTGTGAGCTTCTGTGCCGCGTCATCCCAATGCAGGTGCGTAATTTTGTTTGTGCCCTGTTCGTATGAATAGGTTTTGCCGTCGTCATCGTATAGCGTGAAATCGGCGTTGACACCGGGGTAAACGCGCACCTTCACTATTTTCTGTTCTTGCGCCGTACTGTCAATGGGGCTGCCGGACGGAACGATGGATCCCCCGCGAACGAACAGCGGCAGCACATCAATCGGCGCAGTCTACCTGGATCGTCTGCCCACCGTGAACGCGTTCGTTCGTCCAATAGTTGTACCAATCGGCCCCTGACGGGAGATACACCGACCGGCTTGTCACGCCCTGATCCGTGACAGGCGCAACAAAAAGGCAGGGCCGAACATATATTCATCGCGCAGATCGGCGACATTCGCATCGTTCGGAAAGTCCATGAACAGCGGCCGCATGTAGGGCGCGCCCGTTTCATATGTTTTCCAAGCGAGTGAGTAGATGTAGGGCATCAGCTCATAACGAAGCCGCAGATATTTCTCCAGAATCGGTTCAGCCTGCTTGCCATAGCTCCAGATCTCGTTGTAGCGCCGGCTGCCGTGGGTACGAAAGATGGGTTGAAACGCGCCGTACTCGTACCAGCGCGTGTAGAGCTCAGGGTAATCGTCATAGCCGCCGACGTTTTCTCTTGCATCGGATGGATCGATTAACGGCGGACGTTCGGGTTTGTGTCCGCCGGGGAGATATTGCCAGCCGCCGACATCGTTGCTCCAATACGCCATTCCCGACGCGGCGAAATCCAACCCGGTCGGGATCTGACGTTTAAGGGTGTCCCAGGTGGGATGGATATCCGATGACCAGAACATGGTTCCGTTGTGTTGCGCGCCCAGATACGAATCACGAGAGAGCACCAGCGAGCGGGTCTTGAGGTCGCGGCGAAATCCATCGTAAATCGCCGCCGTGTGAAACAAAGGATAGACGTTGAAGTAACGGGTACCAGGTCCAATCTGAAAGTAGCTGCCGTTGGGCGGAAGATCTGGCTCAGTCTCATCGGTCCAGATGGAATCGAATCCTTTATCGATGAAGTTCTGGCGCGTGACGTCCCAGAACCAACGTGCCGCGTCGGGGTTCGTTGTGTCGATGTCGGAGCCAGCGCGATCGTAGGGAAGGCCGTCCGTTGGCTTGCCGTCGGCGAGATGCTCAAACCAACCGTTCTTCAACAGCATGTCGTAGTAGCGCGTTCCTGGATTGAAGCGCGGCCATACGCTGATCATGGTCTGAAAACCCATGTCATGCAGTTGCCGGTTCATAGCGGCGGGGTCGGGCCAAAGATCGGGAACCATATCGAGTTGCCCCATCTTTGAGAAATAAAACCAGTCCACTACCAGGACGTCGATGGGAAGATGACGCTCGCGATAGCCTTTTGCGACAGCGAGCACTTCCGCCTGTGTGGAATATCTCTGCTTGCTCTGAATAAATCCGTAGGCGGCTTTCGGCAGCATCGGAGTTGTTCCGGTCAGTGTGCGGAAACCGGAGTAGATCTCGTCGGTTGTAGCGCCCGAGATCACGAAGAAAGACACCCGATTGCCGACCTCTGAATCCCACCTGGTCTGTTCATTGAATCCGGGTCTCACTGTCGTTTTGGAAGGATTGTCCCAAACAATGCCGTATCCCTTGTTTGTGATTGCGAACGGAATGCCCATGCTTGCACCGCCGGTGGCGTTGTAGTCGTGCCAGCACGAAACCGTATGGCCGCGATGGTCGAGATAACCTTCCTGATTTTGACCGAGACCGTAGTAGTGCTCGTCGGGCGGCGAGACGAACGTTGCGCCGACCTCGTAGAACGGTAGATCGCCGCGCCGCTCATCGTGGACGATGTCGGCGGTCCCGTCCTTGTAATTCGGAACCGCCATCGACCAGCCGACCATCTGGAGCAGCTTCCTGCCATCGACGGTGTTGACGGTGATGTTGACACCGGGCGCTGAACCGCCGAAATACCTGCCGATATCGATCTGCGTCTGCATAGGCGGAGCACCGCGCCGCCTGGGTGCGCCGGTATCTCTTCCACCAACTGTCACGACCAGCCGTTGTGACCGGTAAACGTCGGCGTTATTTGTCGTATCAGAGCTCCAACCGGAAAGATTCGGCCGGGCGACAAAACCGTAACCGGGACCGTCAAGCGCCTGTTGCTTGTCGAGGCTGAGCGTTACGCGAATGATGTTCGCTCCGTAAGGCGCCAACGTGACCGTCGCGTTACTGCGCGTCAGAACAACGGCAGGCGCCGGAGCCTGGGCGGACGCTACGAAAGCAAACAAAAAGCCGAGAGCGAGCGCAGCTTTGGTGCAGGGCATGTCCCGATTATCGGGGCACGGCATTTTGAGCCCCCGAGCCGACTACCAAGTTGACAAAGATAATCGCTCCGTTACCGTCGCGGTTCCGCTGGGTTTCACGGGTCGTCATCTAGTGCGCGAGATTTGAGAATGGTTCAACGAGTTGGGTGCCGAGGTCGAACTTGCCGCGTTTCAGATCGTGACCTGCTTTTCCAATGACCCTAAGCTGATGCGGCGCATCGATAAGGGCCAGCGCGGCTTCCATTTCCGAGACGGTTCCGAATGGGTCGGCATCGCCGTGAATGAACAGGGTGGGAGTCCGCAGGTTCGGAAAGTGGGCGGTGCGAAGTTGCGCCGGCTTGCGAGGCGGGTGCAATGGGTACGAGAGCAATAGCAATTTGTCGACGAGCCCATGATTTTCCGCAGCCAACATGCTCGCTTGACGGCCGCCATATGAGTGACCACCGAGGCAGACACTTCCGGCGGCGACGCGCTGCAGAGCGGCCACTGCGGCCCGGAGCCCCTCGCGATCGGCAGGCGCTTCGGCGGGAAACGGCGGTCCGGATCTTTTGCGCCGGCGAAAGGCAAGATCGCAGCGAAGCACATACCAGCCGGCGAGTTGAAACGCGTCCGCTACCGCGACGAGCAGAGGCGATTGACAATCGGTGCCTGCGCCATGCGTGAGGACGAGAGAAGCGCCAACACCTTTTTCGGGCTTGTGCAGAAACCCACTCGTGTCGCCGTCCCGGAATGGTTCGCTTACCGGCATCAAGCGCCGTCCGAGGCGTGTTCGACGCGATTTGAAAATTCGAACCCATTTGGCGCAAGTGCCGCAAACTCAGCCGATTGGAAAACCAGCGCGTGGGTGGGCCGGGATGCGGTTTCCTGTTCCTGCGACTTACGTTCCGCTTGCAGAGCGCGCAGTTCGGCGAGTTCTTTCTCGCGACGACGCACCAGGCGCGATTCCTGCAGATGAAGATTGCGAAGCTGCCGTTCGTACTTGAGATGAACGGCGACGTGGATGAGGCTGGGACGAACGGTGGGATCTTGATCTGCAAATTGATCGGCTAACTCGATGTGACCGGCGGCATAGATGCCCGCTTCGAGCGACGGAATGCGCTGCAGACGCCAAACAGTTTCGGCAATGGAGCGAACAAGATCGGTTTCGAGCTGCCCGACAGGCGCGAAGTCCTTTTCGTAGGCGCGCATGTGCTGTTCGTACGCTTCGATGTCGTCGGTTGGCAACAGGACAGTGCGGCCGGTGAGGCCGGTTGTGACGGCGTTCAGAGACGAGATGGCCTTGCCTGCGGAAGTGACCGGACCGGTAGAAAGGGCGGAGTTGGCTCGGTTAGCAGCGAGCTGAGGCAGCGTGACAGCGTTTGACCAACGGTTCTTGTTGCGCTTCGACATTTCGTTTGGCTTCCAGAAATGGAAACGGCCCGCAAGAGGGAGAATCCTCTTGTGAGCCTGCTAAAACGTAGCACACGAAAGGGCAAAAACGAACTTCGGGCAGTTGATTTTGGCTGTAAGGCTTAGAATTCGAAGGAGAAAATTTATTTTCGATTTTTGAACTGGGGAGGGCTGCAAGTTTGTAGATCGTCGAGAAACTCGGAGCCGGGATAGGCGGCGGTGACCAAAAGGTAGTCGCGAGCCCTTGTGCAGGCTACGTAGAGCAGATGCCGCTCGGTGTTATAAACCTCTTCCAGATCGGCGTCATCTGCGAAGCCGATACGCTGGCTGAGCGGCGAATGTCAGCGAGCGGTGCCCTGGTGCCCCTGAGGTTAGCCCCACCGGTCGCTCACGCTCCCGCCTTATTTAAGGGCCGTCGTGACACTTGGATGGCGCACGTTCCTGGGTGGGGTTGATCGGGCCTCCGGTTGGCGCGTGCGTTGCCTCGAATGAGAAGCTGGAACTTGCCGTCGGAGCGGCATCTTGAAACTGTCGGGAGATCGCATTTGAACGAGCTTTGTTTGATGGCGCGATTCTTGCTGCTGTGCGCGACGGCTTTTGTTCCACTGCTCTGTTACGCCCAGGGCAATTACGAAATACAGGTCTACGGATCTGACACCGTTGCAGCCGGCAATACAATGGTCGAGCTGCACAGCAATTACACCGCCAGTGGTCTGAGAACGACACTGGACGGCACGTATCCAACAAATCATCAGGAACACGAAACGGTCGAGATCACACAAGGTTGGAACAACTGGTTTGAGACCGGCTTCTACATCTTCACCAGCGCGGGGCCAAACGGCCAAGGATACAAGTGGGTCGGCGACCACATACGTCCTCGGGTGCGCGTCCCCGATAGTTGGAAGTGGCCTTTTGGCGTGAGTATCTCGACCGAGATCGGTTATCAGCGTCCGATCTTTTCAAAAGACACCTGGACGTGGGAGATACGGCCCATAGTCGACAAGCAGATTGGGCCCTGGTACGTTGCGTTCAACCCCGCGCTGGAGCGTTCCTGGCACGGGCCAAGCGTTCCGGACGGTATCGAGTTTTCACCGGCTGTGAAGCTGAGTTACAACTTTACAAAAGTGTTTGCAGGCGGCTTCGAATATTACGGCTCCACTGGTTCGCTCACCGGATTCGCGCCGTTTGCAGAACAGCAACAACAGTTCTTCCCGGCCATCGATCTTAATCTGAGTCCGGAATGGGAATTCAATTTCGGTGTGGGAGTTGGGGTAACGGGCAGCACGGATCATCTGATCATCAAGATGATTCTGGGACGGCGGTTCAACTTTACCGCTCCGCGAGGCCAGCGAGCATCCGCAAGCGATTTCGCTCACCGGGTTTCCTAGCCGGCTCCGCGTCTTTGAGACTTGCATCGCAAGCTACAATAACGGTTCATGTCAAAACTGCTCGCCGGAAAAAACGCTGTCGTTTTGGGCGTAGCAAATCGCTGGAGTATCGCATATGCGATCTCCTCAGCTTTCGTACGCGAGGGCGCGTCTCTCATCCTGACGTATCAAGGCGAGCGGCAGCGGCAGACAGTGGAGGAGTTGGGCGCCGAGTTGAAAGCCCAAAAGGTGCTCAACTGCGATGTCACTAAGCCCGAAGAGCTGGACAATCTGGTGAGCGATCTGCGGCAAGAGACGGGCGCTCTCGATGCCGTTGTGCATAGCATCGCCTTCGCGAATAAGGAAGACCTGAGCCGACCCTTTGTTGAGACTAGCCGGGATGGTTACCTGCTTGCGCAGGAAGTTAGCGCTTACTCGCTGGTTGCCGTCGCGCGCGCACTGTCGCCGCTGATGACGAACGGTGGCTCGCTCACGACGCTGACTTATCTGGGATCGATTCGGGTGGTTCAGAACTACAACGTGATGGGTGTTGCGAAAGCTGCTTTGGAGGCTTCCGTGCGCTATCTGGCCAGCGATCTGGGGGCGCACAACATCCGTGTGAACGCCATCTCCGCGGGCCCGATCAAGACAGCTTCGGCGCGTGGCATCAAGGATTTCTCGAAAGTTCTGGACAACGTGGCGTCGCTTGCACCTCTCCGGCGCAACACAGACCCGGCTGAAGTAGCGGACGCGGCGGTGTTCCTCGCCAGCGATCTTGGCCGCGGCGTTACTGGAAACGTATTATTTGTGGACGCCGGCTTTCAGACTATAGGCATTGGTTTGGGAGGCTAAGAAATTAAGCGCATTGAGGCACTTACGCCTTCCTAACATTTCCTTGGCCGGCGCGTCTTCATTGACAGAGATTTTCCGGCTTCACTATCCTAGTTATTTCAAGCGCAGCAAAGCTGTTTGGTCAGCTCTCTTGACTCATTCGGCTTTGCGTGTGTTTGGCTTCACCGGCCCGGCGTTGTCGAGTTGCAACGGACGAATTTATGCGGCTGTTGCGAAAACAAGAATCGCTGAGTCTGATCTTTTTCTGCTAAACAAATATGATTCAGGTTGAAGGTCTTACAAAGAGGTATGCGCGCCACATCGCTGTGAACGATATCTCGTTCTCGGTAGATAAAGGCGAGATCGTCGGATTCCTCGGCCCCAACGGCGCAGGCAAAACAACAACCATGCGCATGTTGACGTGCTTCATGCCGCCCACCGAGGGCAAGGCGACCGTTGCGGGTTTTGATGTCTTCGAGCAGCCGTATGAAGTGAAGAAGCGCATCGGCTATTTGCCGGAAGCGCCGCCGCTCTACCCGGAGATGAACGTCCGCGACTATCTGATGTTTGTCGCGCGCTTGAAAAACGTTCCGGCGGCTGAAGTGAAGAGCCGGACGGAGCAGGTAATGAAACGCTGTTCCGTGGACGACGTGAAAGATAAGCTGATATCGAAACTGTCGAGGGGCTATCGCCAGCGAGTCGGCTTGGCGCAGGCCATTATCCATAATCCTGAGGTCCTTATTCTGGACGAGCCGACGTCCGGTCTCGACCCCAAGCAGATCACCGAAACGCGCGACCTGATTCAAAGCCTCTCCGGCGAACACACCATTATTCTCAGCACTCACATCCTTCCCGAAGTAGAGGCCGTTTGTCAGAAGGTGATCATCATCAGCAAAGGCCGGCTGGTTGCCACCGACACGGTGGAGGCACTCAAGAGCCGGGCAGGCGTCGGCAACACGGTGCAGATTCAGGTGGACACAGCCGGCGAGGCCGATGCACTCGCGGTACATCAGCGCTTAGAGCAGGTCAGCGGTGTTAAGAAGGTCCTCGACCGTGGCGTGACCGCAAGCCCGTATCTTTTCGAAGTTGAGAGCCTTTACGGAGCGAGCACGCGCGGCGACCTGGCGCGCGCTATCGTGCAGGCCGGCTGGAATCTGCTGGAACTCAAGTCGCCGTACACGCTTGAAGAAGTTTATTTGTCGCTGACGGGCACAGGCGTGGATGCAACGCCCGCTGGAGAAGTGCAGTGAGAAACATCTGGACGATTTGCAGGCGCGAACTGTACGCGTACTTTGTTTCACCCATCGCCTGGGTTCTCTTGACGATCTTCGGGCTGCTGAGTGGTGTCTTCGCCTACGACATGGCCGCGTTATTTGTTCGCGCGGGTTTTGAAAGCCAGATGCAGGGCCAGTCGTTCCCCATGAACGTCAATGAGCAAGTGCTTGCACCGTTGCTATCCAATATCGCGGTGATTAGCTTGTTCCTGATTCCACTGATTTCGATGCGCCTCTTCGCGGAAGAGAAACGTCAGGGAACCATCGAATTGCTTGTCACTTCGCCGGTGCTCGATACGGAAATAGTACTGGGCAAGTGGCTCTCCGCGGTTCTGATGTACGGCGCTTTGCTGATTGTGCTGCTGCTTGATATATCATTCCTGTTCTTCTACGGAAACCCTGACTGGCGCCCGTTTTTCACGGGTTTCCTGGGGGTATTTCTGCAGGGCGCGTGCCTGTTGGCGTTAGGCACATTTATTTCAACCCTGACGAAGAACCAGATTGTTGCGGGCGCGGTTGGATTTGGACTCGCTCTGTTTTTGTGGGTTCTGAGCTGGAGCACATCGTTCGGTAACAGCCCAACCGTGCAGGTGCTGAATTATCTATCGATCATCAGCCACCAGGACAGTTTCACGCGGGGCATCATCGATACGAAGGACTTGATTTATTACCTGTCTATGATTTTCTTTGGACTTTTCCTGACGACGCGCTCACTCGAGTCGTTGCGGTGGAGGGCGTAAATGGCTGACGCAACCGCAAACCCGTCAAGTCCTCGATTGACGCCGCGCAAGGACACCGTTGCCGGCAAGCAAGCGCGCTTTGGCGCGACGGCCGGCTTGTACACAATCGTTGTTATTGCGATTTTAGTGCTGATCAATTGGTTGGCTCAGATGCCGCGTTTCAATAAGACATTTGATACCACCAGTAACAAGCGATATACGCTCTCGGAAGAAACGAAGAAGGTGGTAAGCAATCTGAAGAGCGACGCCAACGTTACCTACTTCGATCGCGCGAGCGGCTTCAGCTCGGCAAAAGCGATGCTGGACCGATATGCGAATCTGTCGCCGAAAGTTCACGTCCGCTATGTCGACGTGCAGAAGGAGCCGACTCTGGCCCGCGCATTCGGCGTTCGCTCGGCGGGAACCGCCTATGTCGATATCGGACAGCGCCGCGAAGAAGCAAAGGCGCTTACGGAAGAAGGCTTGACGGGCGCTTTCCTCAAAGATGAGAAGGGCGTTCGAAAAGTCTGTTTTGTTAGCGGCAGCGGCGAACATTCCATTGACGACACCGACAGCTCCGGACTATCGCACTTCAAAACCTTCCTGGAGCGCGACAACTATCAGGCGCAAGCGGTCACCTTGGTGGACAAGACCGCTGTGCCTTCGGATTGCAACGTGGTTGTGATCGATGGACCGAAGAACGATTACACGCCGAACGAAGTCACGGCTATAAAGAATTTCGTCGAGAACGGCGGCCGCGTAATGATCCTGCTTGATCCGCCTCTGAACTTCGCGCGTGAGCACATTGCCGATAACACCGGCTTGACGAACCTGCTGGCAAGCTGGGGCGTGACGGAAGACAAAGACCTCGTGCTGGAAGAGAACCCAATGGGACAACTTTTCGGCTTCGGGCCTGAGATTCCACTCGTACGCAGCTATGAGTCGCAGCCTATCGTCAACGAACTCAAGAACTCGTTTACCGGCTTCCCGGTTCCACGTTCGCTTCAGGTCAAGAATGGCGATCACACCACGGTCGACAAGCTGTTCTCAACCACCGATGCGGCTGTGGCAGTAACCAATCTGAGCAGCAGCGAAGTCAATCCCGCGGACCCGAATAACAAAAAGGGACCGTTCGTCCTTGGGGCGGCCGGCACTTACAACACTGGAAAACCGAACAATCCAGGACGCTTCGTTGTCATCGGAAGTTCCGGTTTCCTGACCAACGGCATGATCGATTTCCAGGCGAACCGCGACTTGGCTTTGAACGCCGTGAACTGGCTCTCGTCCGACGAAGATCTCATCTCCATTCGTCCAAAAGAGGCCGAAGACAGGCGGCTGAACGTCACACAGCGCCAGATGAACGTTTTCTTCTACGTGGACATCATTGCCATCCCGCTGCTTATCATTCTGGGGGGAATACTGATCTTCGCGAAACGGAGATAGCGAATCATGAAGCCGCGAAATCTGCTGATTGCAGCCATTGTGCTGGCTGCTCTCAGCGGAGTTGTTTATTGGACCAAGAGTCATCCGCAATCGACGGACACGAGCAGTACCACTGCACCCACCCCGGTTCTGGCCGCAATTCCCGATTCGCAAATTCAGGCAATCGATCTCAAGAAGAAAGACGGCTCCGCCCTAACTCTTCAGCGCCAGAACGGCAAGTGGGTCATAACCAGTCCGCAGCAGGTTGCGACCGATCAGGATGCAGCGAACGGTGTTGCATCCGCGCTAGGCACGATCAACGGAGACAGCATCGTCGAGGAGAAAGCGGCGGATCTCGGCAAATTCGGGTTGAACAACCCGAGCCTGACCGTGACCGTGCACGAGAAGAACGGCAAAACGGAGCGGATCGCTTTTGGCGACGACGTTCCGACTGGTTCCTCGGTCTATGCCGATCTGAACTCGAGCCCGAAGGTGTACAGCGTTCTGTCGTCAACGAAGACCTCCTTTGACAAGCAATTGAACGATCTTCGAGACAAGCGCCTGCTGACATTCGATACCAACCAGGTGACGCGCATCGAACTGGTTTCCGGCAAATCGGACATCGAGTTCGGAAAGAACAACCAGAATGAATGGCAGATCGTAAAGCCGCAACCGTATCGCGCGGACAACTTTCAGGTAGAGGAACTCTTGCGGAAGCTGGGCGATGCCAAGATGGATCTCTCGGGCAGCGCAGACGACCAGAAAAAGGCGGACGCGGCCTATGCGGGCGGACAGCCGGCCGGCGTTGCGAAAGTCACGGATGCCGCCGGAACGCAAACGCTGGATGTTCGCAAGAACAAGGACGATTACTACGCCAAGAGCAGTGTCGTTCCAGGCGCGTACAAGATCTCTTCCGACCTCGGGCAGGCGGTAGCCAAAACGCTTGACGATTTCCGTAACAAGAAAATCTTCGATTTCGGCTTTAGCGATCCAAACAAAATCGAAATTCAGCAGGGCAGTTCGGACAAGGTGCTCGTGCGCTCGGGTTCGGATTGGAAGATCGACGGTAAAACCATGGACCCGGGCAAGGTACAGGCATTCATCGACAAGCTGCGCGACCTCGTCGCAGCCAAGTTCGTAAACGAGGGCTTCACAACTCCCATGGTCACGATCTCGGTGACATCGAACGACGGCAAGCGAAACGAAAGGGCGGAGTTCGCAAAAACAAACGACGGCTATATTGCCCGGCGCGGCAACGAGCCGGCGCTCTATCGGCTGGACTCTAAGGCCGTGAACGATATGCTGGATGCAAGCAGCGCAATCAAGCCTGCGGCCTCAGCGAAAAAGTAGCGAACGGAGGGCTGCGCGATGCGAAGCCTCTTCATGTCTGCACTCAATACAGACCTCTACCAACTTACGATGGCCGCCGGCTACTTCGTCGCGCGAAAGACGGACGAGGTGGCGACCTTCGAGATTAGCGTGCGCCGGCTGCCCGACTATCGCAATTTCCTGCTGGCGGCTGGACTGGAACAAGCGGTCGAATACCTTCTCAATCTTCAGTTCCGGCAGGAAGAGATCGACTTCCTGAGAAGCCTCAGACAGTTTGCGAACGTTCCGCCGGAGTTCTTCGATTACCTCCTGAAGCTGCGCTTCACGGGAGACTTGTTCGCCGTTCCCGAAGGAACTGCGATATTTCCCAATGAGCCGCTCGCGATAATACGTGCCCCGCTGGTTGAGGCGCAGTTGCTTGAAACGTATCTCCTGACGACGTTCGCGTTCCAGACGCTGATTGCGTCTAAGGCTATCCGGTGCGTGCTGGCAACGCAAGGCAAACCGGTGGTGGAGTTCGGCAGCAGGCGTGCGCATGGCCCCGAAGCCGGCATTCTCGCGGCGCGCGCGAGTTACATGGCGGGCTGCCTGGGAACGAGCAACGCCGAAGCCGGCAGACGGTTCGGCATCCCGGTTTTTGGAACTGCGGCGCATTCCTGGACCATGGCTTTCTCGAGTGAGGAGGAAGCGTTCCGGCAACTCCAGACCCTGCTCGGTGAATCAACCATCTTTCTGGTAGACACGTATGACACGGTGGGGGGCACCAACCTCGCCGCGCGATTGGGGCCTCCCATGTGGGGCGTGCGGCTGGACAGCGGCGACTTGGTGTCCCTTTCCCACCAGGTAAGGCGCATTTTGAATGCGGCAGGATTGGCGGACGCGAAGATCTTCGTCACCAACGATTTGAATGAGTACAAAGTGGCGGAGATGGTTGACGCCGGCGCGCCTATCGATGCCTATGGCATCGGTACGCAACTCGCGACTTCATACGATGCTCCAGCCTTATCGGCGGTGTACAAGATGGTGGAGCTTCGCCGGGGCGGCGAGGTTCATTACACTGCGAAGTTCAGCCAGCAGAAGAATACCCTGCCCGGCGCGAAACAGATCTATCGTTTTGGCGGGCACGATGTGGTCGCGCTTGCGAACGAGTGCAACGCCAGTTACTTGGGCGCTGAACCATTGCTGCGGCCAGTCATTATGAATGGCGCACTCGTTGAACCACTACCGCCTCTGGATAGGGCGCGAGCCAGAGCAACTGCCGCCGTTACAACTCTTCCCGGTTCACTGCGCTCACTCGAAGTCGTGCCGCCCTATCAGGTGGACGTCAGCCCGCGCCTATTGGATCTGGCAGAGGGCATCCGAAACGGTATGCAGGTATCCCGGAGCTGAACGTGAAGACTGTCTTCTTCGATGTCGATACGCAGCTCGACTTCTTGTATCCCGGCGGAGCGTTGTATGTGCCGGGAGCGGAAACGATCGCGCCGGCTCTCGCGAAGCTGACAAATTTCGCGAGTACGAATCGAATACAGATCGTCTCGACGGCGGATGCGCACTCGGAGGACGATCCCGAGTTCAAAACATGGAGACCGCATTGCGTTGCGGGAACGCTCGGCCAACACAAGGCCGGTGTCACGCAGGTAACGGGAGCGGCGGTACTCGGGAGCAACGCTGACGTCTATCGTGCACCTCAGATTATCGTCGAAAAACGGCAGCTCGATGCGTTTTCAAATCTTCGTTTGCAGCCTTTGCTGACGGCGCTGGCTGCGGATAGATATGTGCTCTACGGTGTAGTTACGGAACTCTGCGTAAGTTGTGCCGCGGCCGGACTGCTGAAAACCGGAGCGCGAGTTGAACTCGTGACCGACGCCATCAAGAGTTTAAGTGCGGCCGACGAACGAACCTTCCTGGATCGATTTCTTAGTGGTGGCGGTGCTCTTACAACCACCGCAGCCGTTATTAGCGGATAAACGTCACTACGTGTTGGCCTGCGGGCAGCAAAACCGACCCGCTGATCGTGTGGGTGCGCGCGTCGATAAAGGGTGCTCCATCTACTTCGATCTTTGACACCGAAGTGGCGAGCGTGGCCACCGCGCGGCTGCGGCTTTCGTACGCCACATTCACTTCTGCACTGGAGGTTGTAGCGGAACGAATGTTCCCGTTGAAATCGCTGATTGTAATAGGCGGCTTGTCCGTTGCGGCACTCAGAACATGCTTGCCGGCGGGAGCCAAAACAAAGCGCGCGTCCTGCAAGGGCCATGGCCGGCCATCAATCTCTACCGGCCCCGTCCAAGCGACTCGCGTCGGCTCCAGTGCATCGGTCGATAGCTGATCGGGAGAGATCGTCTTCTCCGTCGCCGTACTTGCAGCTACTGGCAACAACGCAAGATCCTGCTTTTCGATGGAATTCTCGAAGTACAACGCCACTTGGCCGAAGGAAACAGCCGCTTCGTGCACCAACTCCAGCAGTTCAATGCCGGTCTGCTTCTTCGTTGGATAAACGTCTTGATACCGGTCGACGATGTTGATGTCAACGGCGATCTGCTTGTCGTTCGGTGCAAGTTCGCGATACTTCTGCGCCAGCTTGGAATAGCGCTCGGGGCCGAGACTCCAAAGTGTCGCGGGATCTTCCACCAGCAGAGTACTCTTGCGCGCCTGAATTAACGGCAGACTGCGTGCCACGTCGGCGCCAAGCGCATCGCGAACGCCCGGTTCAAAGCGATCGTCGATGTGCGTCAGAACAACGTCCAGATAAGGCTTGGATTTCTTTAGACGATCGATGCAGTCAAGCCAGTCGGCCTGCATCTTCGAAGCAAGCTGCGCGCGGTAATCCAGAAATCTCTGCAATGCCTTCCCGTCGGTCGCGTACGTGGATTTAGGGTCAAACAACAGCTTTGGATCGAAACCGCCGCTACGCTCGAAATCTGCACGGACATCGTCGTTCATCGGTGTAAAGCGCGCCGGATTGGAAGCGCCTTCCAGCGATTCGAAATAGAGTTCCGCAACATTCACGCCGTCCCAATCGAACCGGTTGAGCAAGGCGCCTATCTCCTTCTCAACTTCGCGATGGCAATCCGGATTTTGCAGATTCATCAACTTGCGCCAGTCAAGCTGTGCGTCCTGTCCCACGGCGGTCTTCTCCCGCCACGCCGGATGATCGGCCCAAAATTGTTCGCTGACATGAGGCAACTCGATCCATGCATAGACAAGGATCGCGTTCCGGTGACAAGCCTCTATCAGCTTCTGCAAGTATTCGTCGCGCGCCGCATCCGGCTCTACGTTGTGCCAAGCGGCAACATGCAGGACGCTAATACCCGCCGCACGCCACCGTTTCGCGAGGTAATCGACATCGGCGCGAATGCGGTACGATCCATCGAAAAATGCCCACAGGTTCGTGGCGCGAAGTGGCAGCTCCAGGCCCAGGTCGCTCAGTGCCTGCAGAAGATACGGGTACCGCTCAAAACCGCTGTCGCCCGGCGATGTGGGCAACCAGAGAATTGCGCCGCCGGCCGTTTTCTTTCCGGCCAATACGGGCGCCGACTTCCAACGCTCTAAAGCAAAAATCGTCCAATCGTTTGGAATCGTCGCTGTGCGCACGGTGACTGGCTGTTCCCAGATGACCTGCACCTTTGAGGCGTGAGTGTCGCAGATTTGACGGACGGCAACTGTCTTTTTACCGGCGGTGATGCCAAGCTTTTCAGCCGCCGGACCAAATCCTTCAACAATAACAATGTGATTCGAGGCGAAATCGAGGAGGTCGCGATTCGATGTGCCGCTTACAACTTCAACAGCCGACTTTCCGGCTGTACTCTCCGTTAGTCCTACGGCACCGAGCAGCTTCTTCCACGGCCCCGCATTCGGTCCGTCAACGGCAAAGGTAGTAGCGCCCGCCAGCACGGACGTGAAGGCTAGTAGGAAAGTACAGATTGCGATTCTCATTTCGTCACCGCGTACCAGAAAGAAATCCGAATGTCGTCATAGTTCGGCCGCCGCTGGTGCGAGCCATCCATCGTGTACTTGTATAGGCCGTTCGTGTAGAAGCCGCGTAGGAAATCGGTTGCGAAGTACACGTTCCGTGGCATCCAGTGCAGATGGATTTTAAGCCCCGGCCCCAACTCTCCGGTGTTGGCCCAATATTGATTCTGTGAATCGCGCACGTAATTCGCATTGAAGAGAAGCTGCATGTTTTCGCGCCCGAACTGAAACGTGCGCCCCGCCCGGTGCTGCGAATAGAACATCCAGTCCTTGTCGAACCGGCTCACATAAATGGCTTCATCCACTGTTTCGTAGAACAGCCCCGGGTTTTGACTTCCGAGTAACTGACCGAAGCCTTTCGTAAAGTTCAGCCCGCCGCGATAATCCGGAATTGCGGTCCCGATGTCGTGACGATCAGGCAAGTACTTCACTGCTTCTCCGGCTTCCGCCCAGCCCATGAAGTGATGCCATGTGCGCGTACTCACGCCCAGGCCGAAGATGAATGAACTCTCCGACAAATACTGTGGGTCCACAGTATGCTCCGGCAGACTGCTCTTCACGTCGCCGATGAATCGCGTAGAGAGATAAAACGAGAAGAGCTTGTTCATTGAGTCCCACGGCAGCGGGAAGGTGCGCTTCGCCTGGCCGTAGGTAAACATGTCATTCCAACGCGAGGAGTACATCGGGAGTGCCCACACAGTCGTTTGCGGACCCGTCTCGCCGGTCAAATTGCGGTACGCTTTGGTGGCCTGTTCGGCGATGTTCGCATCATCCGCCTGCCGCGCATATTTGAAATATAGAATCGCCTCGGTGTCGTCTTTGGCCATGTTGTATGCCCAGCCGAGTTCCAGCATGATGTCGGCATCTGCCGGGTTCTCCTCATGCGCTTGCCTTAGATACTTGATTGCATCCCGGTAGTAGCCCAGCGCGAAACTTTTCTTTCCCATGACTGCGGCATCCACGGGCGCAGGCTCCGCGGAAGTCGTAACAGGAGCATCCTCCTCCGGCCTTCTCTTCAAGTCGCTGAGCGCGTCCAGTTGCTCATGCGCGACTCTGTCCTTGGGATTTATCTTGAGCACCTCCTCGAACTGTTGAATGGCCTTCGATTTGTCATCCATTGCGAGATACAGGTACCCAAGTTCGCGCCTCAAAGTCATGTTCTCGGGGTCGATGCGGATGGCGTTGACGAATTCATAGGGATACGGGTAGCGAGTACCCATCTGCTCCAACGCGAGTTCCGCCGTTCGCGAATCGGTCGCCCTGGAGGCTGCCAGTAACGCCGCATGTGCATCTTCCGCCCGCTCGATCTGTGACCAGACGCGCGCCAGAATCAGCAGCAATTCCCCCAACTGCGGCTTGAGCTTGCGGCAGATCTCATACTGCTCGGATGCAAGTGGTAATTCGTCGCGCAACTCGGCCAGTTGCGCCAGTTCCCAATGTGCCGAGTACATCGATATATCGTCCGGATGCGCCGCTCGCGCAAGAGCATCTTTCCAGCGTGCGATTCCGTCCGCGAGGGGACGGTCGATGTTCTGAAACGCCTGCTCAGCCGTCGCCCGGGTAGCTGGGTTTGTACTTTGCCGAAGACGATCGAATGTGCGCCTCGCCTGAACAGGCTCTTTCGTTTCGTAAGCGAGAAAAGCAAATTCTAGCGCCGCTGTTTCATCCGCCGGGTTGATCTTCGCCGCCGCGGCAAATTCGTCGCGCGCTTCCGCGTTCTCGCCGGCCTTCAGCAACGTATAGGCAAGATCCTTGTGAACGTTCGCATTGCCGGGTTGCACGGTCAGAGCCTTGCGAAATAGATCGATGGCGGAATCGTAATCCTTAGCCGCAAGCGCCTCGTACGCGTGGTTCAGGCCGTCCGTCGCCGCGGTCTCGCAGAACGCCCAGCCGTGAAACGTCAACAAGCAAAAAGCGGCGGCAATAATTCGAGCACCCATAAATTCCCGTCAGGAGTCGCTGTTCGAATAGTCGCTGCAAGGCGCCGGGAATCTCAGGTTCGGTAGTGGATCCCCAACTCGCCCGATAACATAGTGGGTTAATGGCTCGCTTTCCGGGTGTTGATTATCTACAATTCGACTCGCTGCTGACGGGGCAGGAGTTGCTGGTGCGGCAGACCGCCAGGCAGTTCGTCGATGACCGTGTTCTGCCCGTCATCCGGGACGCATTTAATCGCGGCGAATTCCCAACCCACTTGATTCGCGAGATGGCCGAACTCGGGTTCCTTGGCGCAAACCTCGAAGGTTACGGCTGTGCCGGCATGAATAACATCGAGTACGGGCTCATCATGCAGGAGCTTGAGCGTGGCGATTCCGGTCTGCGTAGCTTCGTCAGCGTCCAGGGCGCGCTGGTGATGTATCCCATCTACACATACGGCTCCGACGAGCAAAAAGCACACTGGCTGCCGAAACTGCAATCAGGCGAGGCAGTCGGCTGTTTCGGGTTGACGGAGCCGCAGTTCGGTTCAAATCCAGCCGGCATGCTCACCACCGCCGAGAAACGCGGCGATACTTGGGTGCTCAACGGCGAAAAGACTTGGATTACCAGCGGGTCTCTCGCAGACATAGCCATCGTATGGGCGAGAACGCCAGCGGGCATTCGTGGCTTTCTTGTCGAGAAGAACACCAAGGGTTACACCACCAGCGATTTGCATGGCAAGCTCTCAATGCGCGCGTCCGTCACATCCAGCCTGCACTTTTCCGACTGTGTCGTTCCGGCGCAGAACCAACTCCCGTGCGCAAAAGGGCTGAAGGCGCCGCTGAGTTGCCTGTCTCAAGCCCGCTTCGGCATCGGTTGGGGCGTCATCGGCGCAGCTATGGATTGCTACGAGACCGCGCGAAGCTACACGATCACGCGCAAGCAGTTCGACGATCGCCCGCTTGCCAGCCATCAACTGGTTCAAGAAAAACTGGCCTGGATGATCACCGAGATCACGAAAGCGCAATTGCTGGCGCTCCAGGTAGCCAAGCTAAAAGACGCAAGCAAAGTGGAGCCCGCTCACATCTCCATGCTGAAACGGAATAACGTCGCGATGGCGCTAGAGTGCGCTCGCCTCAGCCGCGATCTGCTGGGCGCAAACGGAATCATGGACGAATACCCGATCATGCGCCACATGTGCAACCTGGAAACCGTGAAGACGTATGAGGGAACGGATCACATTCACACGCTTGTCATCGGCGAACGCGTCACCGGCGTGCCGGCTTATAAGTAAGACACGTGGGCGAGTTGCCGCTCCATCTCCCGATGCAGGACCGCGACACCGGGGTCACGCTGGATGGCGCCCGCGTACCGCTTCCAGAAGACGTTTTCTTCCCGCGAAGGCGACAACAACGCTTTCGTGTCTTCAATAAGCTGCAAAAAATGCTGCGAGCTTGCGGGCGGATTTTTCGCCGCAAGCGCCTCGTCAATCTGCACAATCAAAGTCGTCACAGGCCGCAACCAGGCAAAGCTCGCATCGTTAATCAGCAACTGCAGGAATGCGCCCGGTGTGGGTATCGCGCCATGAGTCAGTTCGTAAGATGTCCGCTCAGAATCAAGCAGCGCTTTGTGCAGAACCAGAAGCTTCTCCCTTACTTCCTTCAATCTCTGGCGCGCATCGTCAGACGCTGCTAGGGGTAACTCCATTCCATTCCAGATTAACGCCGCACACCCTCCGGGCACCACCCACTGAAAAACTAATGCGCTGTTTCAGGGGGCTTCGCTTGCGCGCTCGCCTCATCTAACTTTGCAAGTGCGGCTTTCAGTGAATCCACGTCCTTGGCATTGGGCGCCAGAGCAAGGTAGGCCCGCAGGTGTACAGCGGCCTCGGCGTATTTTCCTTGATCTACAAGCAGTTGCGCCATCAGGTTTTCCGCTTCGGGGAACTTATGCTGCGTGTCAAGCTTCAACAGGGCGGTAGCGCTTTTCTGCGCCTCGGCTGGTTTGTGCAAATGATAGTTCGCAAGTGCATTGTACAAGAATGAGCTCGGGAACTCCACCGGATTGAGATCGATGGCGCGAGCACTGTAAGTTGCCGCGTCGTCCCACTTATTCTCGTGCGCAAACAACAATGCCAGCCGGTCATAAGGGCTGACATATTTACTGTCAGCTCCAACGGCCTTCAGGTATGCGCCGCGCGCGGCGTCCGCTCGCGCCGTGCGCTCGTACATCTGACCCAGTGCAAACCACGCAATTGCATACTTGGGGTAGGTATCGGTCGCGTCTAGAAAATGCTTTTCAGCATCTTCGATTTGACCCTTCTGCACGGACTGCAAGCCTTTCTGATACTCCTTCTGTGAATGTTTAGGCGCAAGTTCCGTCGTCATGCTGATGGTGGAACCTTTTACGTTTGCAAGCCGGTGAAGCACGATCGTTCCCACGTCCGGATCGTCGAGCGAACGCCTGGTCGATAGATCGATCTCATCGGAGCGGAACCCCGGGTAAGCGGCTCGGAGTTGGCAGTCCCACAGCGAATCCTGCTGCCGCGTGCCGTTCGTACCAGTTGCGACACCATTCACACCGGGGACGCCGAATTGGGTCGAACCGGACGAGGTGTGATACGGATCGGGCGAGTCGGACGCATCCTGAAACGCTTGGGGATCTTGCCCTACCTGGAATGAGAAATGGCCTTTGCTATCGGCGTGCGATTCGAGACGTGACATGCCGCCGCACACGCGTTCGATACGAATCTCATTGTTTACCGGTGTTCCGTCATCGAAGATCACTTTGCCGGAGAGGAAAATCGGCCGATTCAAGGTGGATGGCGTTGTATTACCCGAACTGATGCCGATTCCAGGGCCTAGCGTACCTGGAGCGTTCCCAGTCCCGTTTGTGCCTGTCGTGTTGCTGCCAGGATTGCTTCGACCACCGCCTTTTTGACCGAAAGCGGGTTGCATACAGACCAGAACTGCGACTGCCGTGGATACGAGACAAACTCGGTCGGTCCAGAAACTTCGCATGGAGCCTCCCAAACTGAGTTGAGTATCGCATAGGCGACACCTGGTATTCGAGGGCACTACTGGCCGGCGCTGGCGTTGCCGTCTTGCAAGCTGACCAGGACCAACCCGGCAATTACAAGCGCGGTCGCGATGCTCTTCATCACCATCGCCCTACCGCGGAAATTTTCTCTGAACCAACGCGGCCTGAACTTCGTGATGAGGTAAGCGCCGATAAAAATAATTACGTATCGTACTCCAGAGATGGCCTGAACCACCGATGGGTGAGTGCGGCTGACCGCCAGCACAACCAAGAACGATCCCACGCCCGCCACAAACCGGTTAACCATATACCAGAACTTGCTCTTTGGGGGCGCTTCCTCGGAACTCTGAAATATCTGCTTGCGCCACGACGGGGGGACGAGAAGTGCTATCGATCCAAAAAACGTGCCCAACGTAAAGAACACATAGCCGCTCACAAAGTTCGTATGGTTGAACGCTATTTTCTGTAAAACGTTCATGGCGCCAAAGCCGACCGCCGCAAGTGCAATACGCGGAATCATTTTTTTCAGCGATCGCTTCTCGGCAAAGAACATGAGGAAACCTCCGGCCGTCATCAATACGAATCCAGGCCAACTGCCGCCGGTCGGGGTCTTCAATAACCAAAGGGCAAACAAAGCTGTCGCAACCGGCGCGAATCCGCCCATTGCCGCAAGTTCGTCCGAGGCCTCTCCGGACTTCAACGCAGAGTAGTAGAAATACGATGCAATCAGGTCCAACAGCCCGGCCAGGAAGGCGATTCCCGCTATGTGCCAAGCGGGCATTTTGAACCCGAAGGCAATAAGAATGACGCCGAAGATACTAATCGCGCCCAGCCAGAACACGTAGGACAGCAGGTTCTGCGTGCCCTTCCTCTTCAGCAGTGCTTTATCCCACAGCAGCGACAACCCAATCAGCCCGTGGGCCGTGATGGCAAGAAAGACTCCGTTCAGCGCAAGCGCTTCGAGACTCTTCATCTAAGTGCTTCCGATAACATAACCACTACTTACGACCCCGCTGCGCTCGAACAAATTTCCCGAGAAATGATTCTCTGCCGCCGCTGAACTCGGGGTGCGCCAAGCTAACCCTGAAAAGTCCCGAAGGGGAGTTTATAGACTCTCAATTGTCTATAATCAGCACCCGTTCTGTTGCGAGTTGATCGTTTCTTGCAAATCGGACAAAAGTGGGAAGTGAGGAACTTATATGCGAGCGCTCTGCTGGTATGGCAAGGAAGATGTGCGGGTCGAAAATGTACCCGACCCCCAGATATTAGATCCACGCGACGTAATTATTGAGATTACGTCTACGGCAATCTGCGGTTCCGACCTTCATCTATACGACGGGTTTGTCCCCACCATGAAAGAAGGTGACGTCATCGGCCACGAGCCTATGGGCATTGTCGTTGAGGTCGGTAACGCGGTGACGAAGCTGAAAAAAGGCGATCGCGTTGTGGTGCCCTTCACCATCTCGTGCGGCCAGTGCTTCTTCTGTCAAAAGACTCTCTTTTCGCTCTGCGATAACACGAATCCGAATCACGCGATGGCCGAAAAGCTGATGGGTCACTCCCCCGCCGGTCTGTTCGGCTACTCTCACATGCTCGGCGGATATCCGGGCGGCCAGGCGCAGTACCTTCGTGTTCCATTCGCAGACGTCGGGCCGATCAAAATCCCGGAAGGCATACCCGACGAGAAAGTCTTGTTCCTGTCCGACATTTTCCCGACCGGCTACATGGCTGCGGAAAACGCCGACATCGAACCCGGCGACACGGTTGCCGTTTGGGGCTGCGGGCCAGTCGGCCAGTTCGCTATTCAGAGCGCATGGATGTTCGGCGCGGGGCGCGTAGTCGCAATCGACCGTGTTCCCGAACGCCTGCGCATGGCGGAAACGGTCAGCAAGGCCGAAACCATCAACTTCGACAACGTCAGCGTCTCCGAGCGCTCAATGAGATGACGAATGGGCGTGGCCCGGACCGCTGCATTGACGCCGTCGGAACCGAAGCGCATGTCAATCACATGCTGGACACAATCATGGACAAAGTGAAGACCGCCGTGAAGCTTGAAACGGACCGGCCACATGTCCTTCGCGAGGCCATCATCAACTGCCGCAAAGGCGGAACTATTTCGGTTCCCGGTGTTTACGTAGGCATGCTGGATAAGGTTCCCTTTGGCGCGGCCATGAACAAGGGACTGACAATCAAATCCGGCCAGACCCACATACAGCGCTATCTCCGGCCGTTGCTCGACAAAATCGTACAAGGGCAAATTGATCCGTCACTCGTGATCACGCACGAAGTCAGCCTGGAAGACGCTCCACCCATGTACAAGACGTTTCGCGACAAGCAGGATGGCTGCATAAAGGTCGTTCTGAAGCCGAACCGTTCGGCAAGTTCGAACGGCACTACGGCCGCGACTACAAAGACCGTCCCGAGCGCCTAGCGTTTCTTCTCCGCCGCGTCCAGCATCGCCTTCCACGACTCTTCGTCAAGGCCGATGCTGACGCGGTTCGCCGCGCGGACAAACGGCAACCGAAGCAATTTCGGTTCGCGCTCAATCTTCCCGAGGAGTTCTGTTTCGCCCACCTTCAAGTACTTCAGCCCGGCATCCTGGTACGTCTTACTCTCCGTATCCAACATGGCGGTCAACCCGAATCGTTCGATAAATCTGCGTATTTCGCCGGGCGACATCGGCTTCTGCTTCAAATCGATGATTTGAATCTGCACGCGCCGCTCCTTAAAGAAGCGCTCGGCAGCCCGCGTGGCTGGCGAGTTCTTGATTCCGAAAATCTGAACTATGACGGGCATGGCACTTAAGCGGCGTGCAGCACCTTGTGATGGCTGACGTTATCGCCATCGCCGCTCTGTAGCTTGCTGAATACGACGGTAGACAGGACCGTAAACACGCCCAGACAAATGAATGCCTCGTGTACGCCGTGAATGAACAGAGGGCGATTCGATTTCACCGTGTTCGGGATAAAAAACGCCGTAGCCAAACCGGCAATCGCCACGCCGAAGCTGATGGACATCTGTTGCATCGTACTTGCAATGGAGCTTGCATTGCTGGCCTGATCGTCGCTGATATCCGCATATACCAGCGTGTTCATGCTGGTGTATTGCAGCGATGTAAACCCGCCGTACAGGAAAGCCAGCAGCACAATGATCCAAATGGGCGTCCCCACCCCGATAGTCGCGAACAACAGCAGCAATATCCCGATCACAACCGTATTCGAAATCAACACACCGCGATAACCAAACTGATTCAACAGCCGCCGCATTAGCATCTTCATCGTCATCGACGCGATCGCTTGAGGCATAATCAGCAGGCCGGATTCCACCGGTGTGTATCCAAGTCCCACCTGATACAAAAGCGGCAACAGAAACGGAACACCGCCAATCCCGAGCCTGGTGAAGAAACTCCCGCTCACCGATGCCCGGAAGGTTCGAATCCGGAACAAACTGAGATTCAGCAACGGAGACTTTGCCTCCATTCCGTGTAGTCCGTAGCCGACGATCAGCGCGATCGAAATCGCCAGGAGTGCGACAATCTCCAACGTGCTCAATGTGTGCTCGCCGAATACCTCCAGTACGTACGAAAGCAGCGCTATTCCGGACCCGAATAGAATCAGCCCTACGAAATCCAGCGGCCGCCTGCGCGCCTGCTTGAAATCCGGCAGATGACGGTCAACCAGAATCAGCCCGATGGCTCCAATCGGAATATTCAGGAAAAAGCAATACCGCCAATGCAGATACTTGACGATCAGTCCGCCCGAAATCGGTCCCAGCATGGGGCCCACTAAAGCGGGAATAGACACGAAGCTCATCACTCGCACAAGTTCCGATTTGGCAAATGCACGCACCAGCGTCAAGCGCCCGACGGGCACCATCATCGCCCCGCCAAATCCCTGCACGACACGGCAAAGCACCAGCACATGGATGTTGCTCGACAACCCGCATAACAGCGACCCCAACGTGAACATTCCGATGGCCGACGCGAACACGCGCCGCGTTCCAAACCGGTCGGCCATCCACCCGCTGATCGGAATGAAAACCGCTAGGCTCAACGTGTAGCTCGCGAGCACCGCCTTCATGCTCAACACCGACACATGTAGCGCTTGCGAGATGGACGGCACCGCCGTGTTCAAGATTGTCGTATCCAGCGATTCCATGAAGAACGCGACAGCAACCAGCCACGGCAAGAGCTTCTTGACGGTCGCCGACAATGTGGGCGTGTCAGACGATTCCGCTGGCACGGGTATGGGATTCGCTGGTGTCATCGAGAGACATACATAGGAATCGCACAACGCGAAAACGGGTGCACCAGATTTTCCGGCCGACAGTGTGCCGCTCCCCAAGGGCGACGGGCATCGGCGTTTTCCGAATATTGACGGCGGAGGATGATTCTAGTACCATCGCCTTACTCCTGCTTTGACAGAACAACATATGCGTCACCCCCAATTTGATCGATCCAAAAGACTCGTAGCCTCATTTGCCTGCTCGGTCGCGCTGATGACCACCATGACAGCGGTCGTCCAGGCGCAAACCATGCGCACTCATCACCTCCGTGCGGACGTCGCAAGCGGGCAGGCGCCGTTTGTAGGCGAGTTACCCGCCGACCAAACGATGAATCTGAATATTGCGCTGCCATTGCGCAACGAAGCAGATCTGGATACGCTGCTGCAGCAGCTCTATGACCCGCAGAGTCCTCAATTCCATAAGTTCCTGAGCGTGCAGGAATTCACCGATCGCTTCGGTCCCACGCAGGACGATTACGACCAAGTCATTCAATTCGCGCAACGCAATGGATTGCTAGTCACGGGCACGTATCCCAACCGGCTGGTTGTCAATGTCAGCGGACCCGTTAAGGATATTGAAAAAGCATTTCGCGTCACGATGGCCTCGTACCAGCACCCGACCGAAGCGCGGACCTTCTATTCGCCGGATCGCGAGCCCTCGGCCGATCTCGCGATTCCGCTATGGCATGTCTCGGGTCTCGACAACTATTCGATCCCGCATCCGATGAGTCTGGTGCGGGAAGCCGGAGAAAACGCTAAGCCTCAGCGCCGGCTGCTACCGGCTCCGGACCAAGCGGATATTTCATCGGCAGCGACCTGCGCGCCGCCTATTACGGAAACGGTTATCTAACGGGCGCCGACCAGTATGTCGGACTTCTCGAATTCGCAGGCTACAACATCAATGATGTCAACACTTACTTCAGCAAGTACGGCCCTTCCAACAGCGTGCCTGTTGTCGGCATCTCGACAGACGGTTCCAGCTTGAGTTGTACTCGCCGCTGCGACGATACCGAGCAGGTCCTCGACATCGAAGTCGCGATTTCCATGGCCCCCGGACTCGCCGGCCTTCAGGTCTACGTCTCAGACACGAGCGACGTCAGCATCTTCAATGGGATGGCGACGGGACAGGCGAATGGCAAACAGTATCCACTCGCGATGTCCTTGAGTTGCTCCTGGGGCTGGAGCCCGGCAGACCCGTCGAGCGACGATCCATACTTCAAGGAGTTCGCGGCACAGGGCCAGAACCTGTTCGTCGCCTCGGGCGATAGCGGCGCATACGGAAAGCGCTCAAGCGATGTCTATCCTGCCGACGACATGTATGTCACGTCAGTCGGAGGCACCGACCTGGTTACTAATGGCGCAGGTGGCTCCTGGAAATCCGAAACCGCCTGGAGCGACAGCGGCGGCGGAATTTCGCCGAATAAGATCGCCATCCCTAGCTGGCAAAAGCCGGCGATTACCTCGGCGAACAAAGGGTCCATGACTTACCGCAATTCCCCCGATGTGGCTGCCGAAGCCAATACCGACAACTACATATGCTATGACGGCGGCTGTGGCGGCGGATGGGGAGGAACCAGTTTCGCGGCCCCACGCTGGGCCGGCTACTTGGCCTTGGCCAATCAACAGGCCGGCGCTGGAATAGGCTTCATCAATCCGACGATCTATTCAATCGGACTCGGCGGACAATCAAGCTATTCCTACGGCTCAACGTTCCACGACATCACGTCCGGCAGTAACGGAACGTACACCGCCATTCCGGGCTTCGATTTAGTAACCGGCTGGGGTAGTCCCAACGGTTCCGCATTGATCAATGCACTGACAGCGCTCGATCCCAAGCCCTAGCGAAAGGCGGTCGCCCCCTGGCGTGGATCACTTCTAAGTCTTGGTCCACGCGCCCCACGGCTGCTGTTACGTCGCTTTGGCCGGCGCGCCAGCGCTTTCGAAAAGCTTCATGCGCTTAGCGGCGGCGGCTGTTTCGTTGAAGAGCGCATTTCTTTGAGTTCGAGGGTCTTTTGGGCGCTGGCAAAGGCGACTTTGTGCTGTTCGACTTGGCGATTTTCCTTCGCGTCGCGGCGCTTCTCCTGAGCTTCAGCGCGCTTTTGCGATTCAAAGCCAATTTCCTCTACGCGTCTTTCCTTTTTACGTTTTAGAAGCTCGGCGGAAGCGCGGGCATAGGCGCGATCGTGATGGGCCTGATAGCGGAGATAGCGTTCGAGTTCGGGGCGCACGCGATTTCAGCCTGATTGCCGGCGGGCTGGTCACCGGTTGCGGCTGTTCCTTCTCGGGTATGCTAACGGCGAAGGAGATCTCGCGAGGTTAGCCGATGAACAATTCCCCCGAGCTTACAAAGAAGGCGGATTACTCGGATGAGCTCGATGCTCTGTTTGAAATGGCCAATCTATTCCCAAAACACACAGGTTTGCCTTTCGTCGTGTGGATTTCGACTGGGCAAGGCGTGCAGCATGACGTTCGCGTCAAGGTATCGAGGGGTCCAAAGGCTATTCCATCTCAGATGATCTCCGTCGCGCTTCGTCCAAACGTACACATTGTGCAGGGCGCCATGACCGCTGCCGATCTGGCTCTGCTGGAACGGTGGATCGAACTGAACAAAGAGGTGATACTTCGCTATTGGGAGGGCTCAATCGACACGATAGATGCGATGAAAGCAATCCAAGCCGTTCGTTAGCATGTTTACCCGGGCGTACGAATACCGCCGATCGCTTATCATGGACCAATGTTTATTGTTTCTCTGTTACTCGTAATCGCCGCTCAGCAGCAAGCACCACAACAAGCATCGGAAAGGGCGCAAGCGCAACAAGTGCAGCGCCAAGTCACACCGGCGCCTCAGGTGCCCACAACGCCCGGTGGGACGCGCGGACGAGAAGGCGTGCCAGGCCCGGGACCTGCGATCGGCGGTGAGATCGATGAGACGCCCGTGGTTACCCATCACACCATTACGGTGCGCGGCAAAACACTGAACTACACGGCGACTGTGGCACAGATGCCACTGAAGAACCCCGAAGGCGAAACGGAAGCCCACATCTTTTACATGGCCTACACGCTGGACGGCACAGAGCACAAGAAACGTCCGTTGACGTTCTGCTTCAACGGAGGCCCCGGATCGGCTTCCATGTGGGTGCACATGGGCGGAATGGGACCGCGCAGCCCCAAGCTGATGCCCAACGGATCCATGGCGCCACCGCCTTACGACATAAAGGACAACCAGGACACCTGGCTGGACATGACGGACCTGGTCTTCATCGATCCTGTGGGCACGGGATACAGCCGAGCAAAGAACATCGAAATCGCGCGGCGGATGAACAGCGTGAATGGCGATATCCAGTCAGTGGGGGAATTTATGCGGCTTGTACGTGACGCGCAACAACCGCGAACTGTCGCCTTTGTTTATTGCCGGTGAGAGCTATGGAACTTTCCGCGCGGCTGGGCTGGCAGGCTACCTGGTCGATCGCGGGCTAGCGTTCAACGGCATCGTACTGATCGGGACGACGCTCAATCTCGAGACGATCTGGAGCCGTAGCGACGACCTGGTATACCAACTCGAACTGCCGACCTATGCCGCCGATGCCTGGTACCACCAGAAAGTAGCCGCCAGACCTGCAGAGCAAGAGATTTGAAGACTTTGTGGATGAAGTGAAGGCGTTCGCAATGGGCGAATACGCGGAGGCGTTGAGCAAGGGAGACGAACTCTCACCTGCTGAACGGAAGGCCGTTGTCGGAAAAGCTGAAAGATATACAGGGCTGGACACGGCGTATCTCGAAGAGAGAAATCTCCGTTTCGATGTTAGTCACTTCGCTCGTCAACTTCTGCGCAGTGAACACCAGACAATCGGCCGCTATGACGGCAGGCTGACGGCGGCCTCCTCACTGAACACCGGCGAGACGGCTGAATTCGATCCTTCGAGCACGGAGATCACTCCGCCCTTTACGGCGGGATTCACAAACTACATCCGATCGGAACTCGGGTACAAGACGGATATGTACTACTATCCGAGCGGCGGCATTCAGCCATGGAACTACGACGTCCAGAACGGCTTCGGGAACACGACCAGCAGCGTTGCGTAATGCGCTGACGAAAAATCCTTACATGAAGGTTATGGTGGCGGCCGGTTATTACGATCTGGCCACGCCATTTTTCGCGGTCCAGTACACGTTCACTCACATGGGGCTGAATCCCGACATGCACAAGCGCATTTCATGGGCGTACTATCAGGCGGGACACATGCTGTACATCGACAGCGACTCGCATAACAAGTTGCATCACGATATCGGCGAGTTTCTGTCGAGCGCCATTCCGAACGGCGCAGTTGAGTAGTTAGCGCTTGGCAACTTCGTCGATAGCGCGAAGACGCTGAAGGAATTCAGGCAATAGATCAAGCCGAAGTGCGTTGGCGCCGTCCGACAGCGCTTCGGCTGGGTTTTGGTGAACTTCGACAAACACACCGGCAATTCCAACGGCGGTGGCAGCGCGGGCCAGCGGACAAATGAATTGCGGCTGGCCGCCCGACGTTTTGCCGGATGCACTTGGAAGCTGCACGCTATGCGTGGCGTCGAACACAACCGGATACCCTGTGCCGGCCATGATGGCCAGGCCGCGCATATCCACAACCAAATTGTTGTAGCCGAACGATGAGCCACGTTCCGTGAGAATGATGTTGTGATTGCCGGTGCTCGCGACTTTCTCAGCGGCATTCGCAATGTCATCGGGCGCAAGGAATTGTCCCTTTTTTATATTCACTACCCGGCCGGTTCTGCCCGCGGCTACAAGCAAATCTGTCTGGCGGCACAGAAACGCGGGGATCTGCAGGATGTCGGCGGCGTCCGCCGCTACTTCCGCTTGAGCTGCTTCGTGAATGTCCGTGAGAACGGGAATCCCGAGCTCTCGCACTTTTTTCAGAATGCGAACGCCTTCCCTTAGACCGGGGCCGCGGTAAGAAGACACGCTGCTGCGATTCGCTTTGTCGAAAGAAGCTTTAAAGACGTAAGCGCCCGCTATCTCGCGAATCCGGCGAGCAAGTGAAAGCACGTGCTCTTCGCTCTCGATTACACATGGTCCGGCGATAAGGCAAATGGGTTCGTTATTGGCGAAAGTAAGTTGACTCGAGTTCGCGGCAGCGACGGAGACGCGCCGCATCATTGAACGTGCGCGTAAACTGCCGGTTCGGCTTGCTCGGCCCTGTCGCCGGTTCTTTCTTCCTTACGCTTCAGGGCCGCGGCCAGGAACGCAGTGAAGAGCGGATGCGGCTCCAGCGGCTTCGATTTGAACTCGGGGTGGAACTGGCATCCGAGATACCACGGGTGGCCGGGTACTTCGCAGATTTCGACATAGACGCCGTCGGGCGTAGCGCCCGAAATTCGCATGCCATGGTCGTTGAGAGTCTTCTCATACTCGCGATTGAATTCGTAGCGGTGCCGGTGACGTTCGCTTATGTCTCCCGCGCCGTACGCTTGCTCGGCGAAACTGCGGTCTGCCAGATGGCACGGATATGCGCCAAGACGCATGGTGCCGCCAAGTTCATCCACCCCCTTCAATTCCCGCAATTTGAAAATCACTCGATGCGGAGTGGCGGGATTGAACTCGGTCGAGTCGGCGTCGGCCAGACCGCAAACATTGCGGGCAAATTCGATGACCATTGTCTGCATGCCGAGACAGATGCCGAAGTACGGTATCTTTTCTTCCCGCGCGCAGCGGATCGCGCTTAACATTCCGGAAATTCCACGGCGTCCGAAACCGCCCGGCACCAGGATGCCATCGAAACGATTCAGGTACTCGCGGCAATCGGGCCACTGCATCTGCTCGGCCTCTATCCACTCGATGTTGACACGCGCCTGGTGCGCGATGCCCGCGTGCAGCAGAGCTTCTTTCAGACTTTTGTAAGAATCTTCGTACTCGACATACTTTCCGACCAGCCCGATGTTCACCTCACGTGTGGGGTTCTGCATGCGATCGAGCATCTCAACCCAACGCGACAGATTTCGCGGTCCCGCATGCATGTGAAGCAGACGGAGGATGGTTTCATCCACGCCCTGTTCGGCAAAGAGCAGCGGAATCTCGTACACCGAGCGCACATCCCGCGCAGTTACAACGCTCTTTGCATCCACATCGCAAAAGAGCGCAATCTTCTCTTTGACTTCTTCGGGGAGGGCGCGTTCCGAGCGGCACAGCAGGATATCGGGTTGAATACCGATTGCGCGCAACTCCTTGACGCTATGCTGAGTAGGCTTTGTCTTGAGTTCCTGGGCGGCCGCTATCCATGGAACCAGGGTGAGATGGATGAAGAGAGTGTTCTCACGCCCTTCCTCGTGCCGCATCTGCCGTATCGCTTCTATAAATGGCAGAGACTCTATGTCACCGACAGTTCCGCCGATTTCGACTATGGCGATGTCCACGCCGGCCGCGACTTTGCGGCATGCGGCTTTGATTTCATTCGTGACATGCGGGATCACCTGAACGGTCTTGCCAAGATAGTCGCCGCGGCGTTCACGCGTGATGATGTTCTCGTAGATTCGGCCCGACGTCAGGTTATTACTTTGGGTCAACGGCGCGTGGGTGAAACGCTCATAATGACCGAGATCGAGGTCTGTCTCAGCGCCATCGTCGGTGACGAAGACCTCGCCGTGTTGGAACGGGCTCATGGTGCCCGGATCGATGTTCAAGTACGGATCGAACTTCTGAAGCGTGACACGCAGCCCACGACTTTCGAGAAGACACCCGATGGACGCTCCCGCGATTCCCTTCCCCAAGGACGAAACGACACCGCCTGTGACGAATATGTACTTAGGCATGAATACTATCGAGCATCCCTCCTCGTTCCTTCTAGTAAACGCCCGGCAACGCACGCGCGATGGCTTGGCGACTTCCCCTCTGTATGACCAAGCATCGCTTGGCTGCCGGGCTAGCTATAGTCAATTGACTCCGCACTTACCGCGAAGAACTTATTCACTCTTTCGAGATCTTCCGGCGTGTCTACGCCCAGCGACTCGTAATCCGTCTCGACTACGCGGATACGCAACCCGTTTTCAAGAGCACGAAGCTGTTCCAGACACTCCGCTTTTTCGAGCGGCCCAACAGGAAGGTCGGAATACCTGCGCAACAGTTCGCCGCGATAGACATACAAACCGATGTGCTTGAAGTAACTCGGCAAGTTACCTTGCCCATCACGCTCGAAAGGAATCGGGCACCGTGAGAAATAAATCGCGTCTCCGACCAAGTTAGTAACCACCTTAACGACGTTGCTATTGAGGATATCGGTCGGGTCTAAGATCCGTTTTTTCAATGTGCCCATCGCAATATCGTCGTCATGCAGGACGGAAAGAATGGCGGCATCGATCGCGTCGGGATCGATCAACGGCTCGTCGCCCTGGATGTTTACGTATAGGGTCGCCGCCTCGGCCGACGCCACTTCCGCCAGGCGGTCGGTACCCGAAGGATGATCTGTTCTCGTCATGCGAACACGCCCGCCAAAGGCGCGGACGGCTGTTGCGATGCGATCGTCGTCGGTTGCAACCAGCACGCCGGATAGGTACCGGCTCTGCAGCGCGCGTTCGTAAACGTGCTGCACCATGGGCTTGCCGGCGATAGGGGTGAGAGCTTTTCCGGGGAACCGGGAGGAGGCAAATCGGGCGGGGATAATTCCCAAAATCCGCGTCCGCACAATCGATATTAGCACGGGGTCTCGCTGCGGAAAATAGCGCCTCAAAGCGGGTTGGAGACACTGAGAGTGCATCGCGAATGGCCCATTTCGATACCGACGTGTTCGTGTTAGGCGGGGGACCGGCGGGGTTGGCAACGGCCATTGCCTGCAGACGGGCGGGGTTGCGAGTGCTGTTAGCGGATGGGCGGCGGCCACCGATAGATAAAGCCTGCGGCGAAGGATTGATGCCCGATTCATTGCAGGCGCTGAGTGAGTTGGGAGTTACGCTTCCCTGTGACGGCGGGCGGCCAATTCGAGGCATTCGCTACCAGGACAACGTTCACGGTGTCTCGGCCGAATTTCCAAATGGGCCGGGCATCGCGTTGCGGCGAACTGCTTTGCACGCGGCCCTGGTGAACTGCGCTGAAGGCATCGGAGTTGAGACGCACTGGTCATCTCCCGTTACAAGCTTCGAGGGCAACCTCGTCCATCTGTCTCGCAAGCAAATCAGAGCGCGGTGGGTAATCGGTGCGGACGGGGCGCAATCGGCCATTCGGCGCTGGGTAGGACTTGACGTCTTTCGCCGCAGTTCTCGCCGCTTCAGCGTTCGACGCCACTATCGGACGGCAGCGCTATCCCAATACGTGGAAGTCTTCTGGGGAGACGGGTTCCAGTTGTATATCAGCCCGGTCGGTCTGGACGAGATCTGCCTGGCGATGATCGGCCGCGATCCTCATGCGGAGATTGAGACGGCTGTCGCTCAAACTCCGCGCCTGCATGGCTTACTCAGTGGGAGCGTGGCGAGCAGCACCCGGCGGGGCGCGATTGCCGCTACCTGCCGATTGCGGCGGGTGACTCGCGAGAATGTGGCCCTTGTTGGCGACGCGTCCGGGACTATCGATCCAATCTCGGGCGAAGGGCTCTGCCTTGCGTTCAAGCAAGCAGCCGCTGTGCGCGACGCGCTTCTTGCCGACGACCTCCCCGGATACGAGAGCGCACACCGGCGACTTAGCATGCGGCCTCGGTTCATGGCGGATTTCATGCTGACGATGAATCGCTCGACGGTGGTCCGCAAGCGCGCCCTGGCGGCATTTGAGCAACATCCCGACTCGTTTGCGGCATTCCTAGCGCTCCATGTGGGCGAATGGAGCGCGAGGCGCTTTATGAGCGCCGCACTCGCTTTCGCTTGGTGTACCGCGACGGTAAGGGGTCGGTCCAGTTCTATTTGGGAGCAGTGGCAGTAACGAGAGTATCTATCCGAAGTCTAACTTACTAGGAGCTTGTTGATAAACTCCGGAGGCCGCTTGTTCACGCTACTTACAGAGCCATGACCGTGAGGGAGTGTTATCCAGCACAGTTTTTCAATAAGCTACTGCGGAGACAGCGTCTCCGTAACCTTCATTAAGTAAGTAAAGTAGGAGAAAGATATGAGACGACTTGGAATTGTGCTGGGAATCACAGCACTCGCGATTCCTATGACGGTTTGCGCCGCGGGATCGCAATCGGCTGGTTCAAAGGAAGACCTTTCGGTGATGGCCGGCAAGATGCTGGATGAGACAAATCAGGCGCGGGCCGACATTAAGAAGGGCGATAAAGCAGGCGCGCTTGCAAGTGTGGAACATGCACAGACGGAGTTACAGCAGATTCAAGCAAACGCGCATGGCGCGACCATGGTTCCCCTGTATCAGGAGTTCACCAGCGTGTCGGTTCTGCAGCTGGTAATAGCTAACAAGAATGCGAATCAGAGTAAGTCGAATCGTCAAAGCACTTACAACAAAGCAAGCAGCCGGCCTGAGTCCGTGAAGCAGGTAGCCGGTGATTACACTGACGTGACGATCAGCACTCAGAACGCTCAGGTAAATCTACAGGCAGCGAAACAGGCGCTTGACAAAGGAAACATGAAGACGGCCGACCAGGCGCTTGCCGATGTGCAGGACGGCGTTTCAGTGGAAAGCGTAGAGGCGAACATGCCCCTTGCCCGAGCACGAGAGAATCTGATCCTGGCACGTAGCGCGGCGGAGAAGCAACACTACGCCGAGGTTCGAACTGCGCTGGCATCGTCCGCTAAGGCGTTGGACAGTTATGCGGACTCGGGGCGGCCGCATTCGTCGGACGCGCGATCGTTGGAACGCACGATAAACGATTACGTAAATACGCTACAGCAGAATCACGGGGATGCAGTTGCCAAGATAAACCAGTGGTGGAACGCGACAAGTAACTGGACGGCCTACAAGCCGGCCGGGCAGATGACAGCCGCCCGATAGGTGCAGCATGCCCGTTATAGCTCGCGAAGCGTTTCCGCCGCCTCGCGAGCTGCTTTGCCGGGCGGGACGCGTCTGGATGGCCGACGCCGATCAATTGCCCGATCGGTCGTGGCCGCCGGTGTTTTCGGCACATTGCTCAATGACCGAATTCATCTCGCCTCCAATTAAAATGGCGGCGTTGCTGAAATAAAACCACAACAACAGCATGACAACAGTATTCAGGTGACCGTACGCACGAGTGTAGTCGGAGATGTGTGCAAAGTAGAAGCTCAAGCTGAAGGTAGAAACCAGCCATAGAAGAGCGGCACACAGTGAGCCTGGAGTACTCCATCTCCACTTTGCTTCTTTCAGGTTTGGGGCGAACCGGTAGATGATGGCGAATGCCGTCATGAGAAGCCCAAGCACGACGAACCACTGCGTTGCCCGAACGGCGGCCAAAGGTGGCCCGTGGAAAAAATGAGCTTCCACCAAAGTGGCGCAGAACAGAATGAGCAGCGCGAGACTTCCCAATACCGTCAAAGACAACGTAAGGCCGCCGATGGTCAAGCCTAATTCCCACCAACTGCGATTTTCTTTCACCTCATAGGCGGCGTTCATTCCGTAGATCAGCGCCCAGGTTCCGTTCATAGCGGCCCACAGAGCCCCCGCGCAGGCAACCAGAAGTCCAGCGCCCGCAGGCGATTTTGCTCCGAGTTCCATGGCCATCTGCTGCACCAGACCGGCTGCCGCGTTTGGCAGTACCTGCTGAACCACGCCCATAGCGGAGTTCTTTACACCAGGCCCCACGCTTGGGACGGAGCTTGTTAACGACAGAAAGATTAGAAGAGTTGGGAATAGTGCGAGGAAATGGTAGAAGGCCATGCGGCCGGCTTGGCCGTATACAGCATCATGCCAGCTCTCAAGCCATGTACGCCGCAGCAGTTCGGGGACAGATAACCCGCCAAGTGTCCAAGCTCTGGCCATAATCGATTTGCCTCAACCATTAGACGCCGGGAAGGAAACTACAATGTGGTTCATAGCATGGACATCGCCGGTTGGGAAGAGATGTATCGCGCTGGTGAACGTGGATCGGAGGATCAACCAACTCGCCTATTGGTAGAGACAGCCGATCTACTCAGGCCCGGCAAGGCGGCCGACTTGGCTTGCGGCGCGGGGCGCAATGCTTTGTATTTAGCCGAACGAGGCTGGAGCGTGCTGGCGATGGATGGATCGGAAACCGCGGTCAAGACACTGCGGCGACGAGCCGAGGCGCGGGGTCTGCAGGTTGAGGCTTACGTCAGCGATTTGACGGCCCCTGGATTCGTGCTGCCGGATGACAGCTTCGATTTAATCGTGATCGCGTATTATCTCCAGCGGGACTTAGTTGCAAAGGTTAGCCCATCGCTGCGGCAAGGGGGATGTCTCTTGGCCATTGTTCATACCGTGTCGCCGGGAGAACAAGTGAGCGGAAAACGTGCAGGTTGCGGCGAGTTAGCGGAGATGTTCGGAGATTGGAACGTCACTTATTATTATGAGGGC
The DNA here is from genome assembly GCA_963846045.1 of Terriglobia bacterium. GTDB lineage: Bacteria > Acidobacteriota > Terriglobia > Bryobacterales > Bryobacteraceae > Bog-105. The sequence continues at coordinate 89,070 of CAWJUL010000018.1, forward strand.
CCGTCGCGGGACCCGGCCCACCGCCGTCCGGTAGCAGAGGTCGTCGCCTACAAACGCTAGAGTTCTCTGTGCCCGTTAGGGGCAGCGGTTCGCATGGTGGCGCCGATCAAGCCACATGCCAACGTGGAAAGCGCAAGGTAGGCGTATGCGAGCTTCATGGTTTCGGTCAACCCGCCGATGCCGTTATAGGACAAGCAACCGGCAACTACCGTCAGAAACAAAAGAAGTAAGGTAACCACTCGCATACAAGCTCCCTACCCTTAGTGCCAATCAACCGGCAAATGCTGCATCGCCAATTGAGAAATTCATGGCGTCCATCATGCGGCTTAAACGGTCCGCGCTGCTTTGAAGCTGCAACACCTCAGAGGCCACATTTCGCGGCTCGATTTCTCCCGCCGATTGCAGGGATCTGTGCAGTTCAGACTCCCGCTTCCGGATAGCAGCCAACTGCGCAACCACCAGGGCTTCAAGGGGTGTTTGCGCCTTTTCTGAAGATGTCATGTACTTGGTAAACTCGCTTTCGGATTCAGCACGTCGGGTGCCAACCTTAGTTATCGGCTGAAAACATGGCTAATGACAGGGTCTTTGCAGTTTTTTTTGCCGTTCCGGAACCCGAACGCGTTTCATAGCGGGAATGAAGTTCAGTCAGACTTGGTAAGAACGACAGCTTCGCCCACGCGCGACATGGGGAGGCGCTATGCGGCATCGAAGATGGTGCCCTGACCTAGAAGCCAAGCAGGATCGAGATGGCGCTTCACTGCTTTCATGGCGTCAATCTCCTCGGCTGAATACATCAGCTTGAGCAGGTTTGTCTTTTGCTTCCCGATTCCGTGCTCGGCTGCCACCGTGCCGCCCAGAGAAATGACCTTTCGGGCAAAGTCTTCCATCAGGTTTTCCGCGGCTTTAGCATCTTCCGGACCGCGAGGCAGCAGGTTGACGTGCACATTGGCGTCGCCGATGTGCCCGAAAATCGTGTAGCGGCCGGGGAATATTTCTTCGCAGCGCCGGCGGTAATAGCAATACATTTCGCGATTCTTCTGCAGCGGGACAGCGAAGTCGGTGCTGAATTTCGTCCCACTGCGACGCCCCATCTCGACCGTGATCGCGGGCAGTGCGTGACGGAATGCTCGAAAACGCTCCCGATCGGCTGCGGTGAAGCCGAACCACGACGCCTCTTCCAGCGCCGATTGTGCGGCGAGCCGTTCCGCCCAGCGATCTACCTCGGGATCGTCTTCGGACGCCAGGTCCTGCTCAATCATGAGCGCTGCACGCGCTGTCGAGGATATTTCCGGATACCCAGGCCGCAGAAAATCGAGAGCGCGCGCATCCATCGATTCCAGCAGCCGCAAGCCGGAGAGCGGACGCCAGGAATCGACCGCGTCTAGCGCCAGATCTTCGGTTGGAAAGAAAACAACCCCGCTCAGGATCGCGGCGGGCTCGGGCAGAAGCTTCAGCTCGGCTTCGGTAATCATGCCGAGCGTACCTTCGCTCCCCGCGAGGAGTTCGACCCAATCGAGGTCTGGATGCAGAGCATATCCGGCGGCATTCTTGGTTGTCGATGGGGCGCGCACGGTGCGGTATGGGAAATCGACCTTGTCGCCGCGATTCAGCCGGACCGTGCGGCCGTCCATGAAGGTGACTTCGAGTGCCAGTACCTGCCGTCCTACGGGACCAAAACGAAAGCTTCGGGCACCGCCGGCGTTGGTATTGATCACGCCGCCAATGCAGGCGGACGACTCAGTCGGATTCGGACCGAGAAACTGTCGCGTTCGTGCGGCCGCCGCTTGCAGGTCCGCTAGTACGACACCTGCACCACAGCGCGCGCGCCCCGGCTGAATATCGATAGACCGGAAGCGATCAAGCGACAATACCCAGCCTTTCCGGGGTACCCGGGCGCCGGTGAGACCAGTACCGGCCCCTGCCACCGTTAAAGGAATTTGAGAGGCCGAAGCGTCGTTAACAATTTCGCGAACCTCTTCCACAGTTGATGGTAGAAACGCCCGTTCAGCGCTGCCACGGTAGCCGGACGCGTCTTCAAGAAACGGAGCAACATCAGCCCTTGCCTGCATAAGAGCCACTTTACTGCGGGGTGCGCGACATGAATGTGGAACATGGACAGCCTGTTGAACCCTGAGCGTTAGCGAGGGGAGGTCATTTCGAGCACCGCCATGGGCTTGCCCTGTTGTCGGACAACGTATTGGATGGCCGCACGGACGGCATCTGTCGTCCACAGGTAGCGTGTGCTGCCATGGCGCGCCCAACGGCGGCGATCCGGGCCGTCCAGCGCGCGGTCGTTCAGGGCACGGCTTGTATAGGCTTTCAGAGCGTTCATCACCTGCTCCGGTTTACGGTTCGCCGTTGTCACAAGGTGGACATGATTTGTGCGCACGTGAGCGGCCAACAGGGCCCAGCCACGCCAGGTACACACCTCCTGCAAGCTTTTCAAAACGATTTGGCGGCTGTGTCATTCGGTTTCTAGCTTGCTGCTCGACACTCGTTTCGGGCTCTGGGAGAGGAGCGCCGAATCGATTCTGCGTCCGCAGAACCGCCCCGCTCTGACCAGGGAACCAAACTCCGTAGCAAACCCACGTAATCAGGTAGGTTGCCGCCGCTCCCTCACGGTCACGGTTCCGTTCTGGCGGCGCGGCTGTCATCGCCAGGAGAGTACTGGCTACGCCCAGCTGTTCTCGGTCTCGTTGTACGTGTCCCGGTTCCTCACTTTCGTGTCGCACACACTTTACTGCGGGCGAATGGCTATTGGTTCAGAGCAGACGTACTTACAATAAAGCGAGCGCTACTTTTCCAAACAGGATGAAAATAGTCGTCTGCGGTCTTTCTATCAGTTCCGCGTGGGGGAATGGCCATGCCACGCTTCTACGCGGGCTGTTCCGCGCCCTGCATAATCGCGGGCATCTAGTTCACTTTTTTGAGCGAGACACTCCCTATTACGCCCAACATCGGGACGCCGATAAATTCCCTTTTGTTGAGCTGCATCTTTACCGGCACTGGGACGATGTGCGCGCAACGTTGGCGCAAGAACTGTCGGACGCTGACGTCGCGATGGTGACGTCTTACTGCGCGGACGGAGTGAATGCGAGCGATTTGATCCTCAATACCGGCATCGCGCGAAAAGTGTTTTACGACATGGATACGCCGGTTACGCTCAGCCGCTTGGAGCGAGGGGAAATCGTAGAGTACATTCCGCGAGAGGGCCTAGTCGGATTCGATCTTGTTTTGAGTTATACGGGTGGCCCAGCGCTTCGGCTGCTTCGTGAACGGCTGGGCGCGCGTGAAGTTGCTCCGCTATACGGATGGGTTGATCCTGAAATTCACCATCCCGTTCAGCCGGCTGCGCAATATGCGGCCGATCTTTCTTATTTAGGAACGTATGCGGCGGACCGTCAGGAAGCGCTCGAACGGCTGTTACTGAAACCTGCGCACCAGCTTCCCGAAAAACACTTTCTAGTTGGGGGAGCCATGTATTCAGACACAAGTGCGTGGCCTTCAAATACGCGCTGCCTTGCGCATGTGCCACCACCGGAGCATGCCGCGTTCTATTGCTCTTCACAACTCACTCTCAACATCACGCGCGGAACCATGGCGTCGATGGGCTATTGCCCGTCGGGACGGCTCTTTGAGGCGGCAGCGTGCGGGACTCCAGTGCTGAGCGACTGGTGGGCCGGCCTGGACGAGTTTTTCGCGCCGGGAGAGGAGATACTGATCGCGGAATCGACCGAAGCGGCCGTTGCTGCAATCGCCGGAGATCCCGAGGGGTTGCGGCAGATAGGACTGCGCGCGCAACAGCGTGCACTCGATTCACATACAGCCGAAATTCGGGCCGAGCAGTTGCTGGCGCTTCTTGAGCGCACCAAAGCGCCCGAAACGTCCAGTTCGAATCGGCAGGCCCTTGCCTGGCAGGAGGCCTGATCGACATGTGGGGGATTATTCCAGCCGCAGGCATTGGAAGCCGGATACAGCCGCTCGCATTTTCTAAGGAACTGCTGCCAGTGGGCAGTTATAGCGACGGAGTAACTGAGCGGCCCAGAGCCGTAAGTGAATATCTGATTGAGCGAATGGTGAAGGGGGGTGTCGATAAGATTTGCTTCGTCATCTCGCCCGGCAAGTCGGACATCATGGACTACTTCGGCGGCCACTCGCTTTCGGCCACCATCTTCTACGCCGTGCAGGAAAAACCGGCGGGACTGTGTGACGCTATTTTTCGCGCCGCGCCGCTGATTGCGCCTGAAGAAAATGTGTGCATCGGGCTGCCGGATACAATCTGGTTTCCCGAAGGCGCTTTGGGCAGCTTGCCGGACGATGTGCTCACCTTGCTGCTGTTTCCTGTCGATCATCCTGAACGATTCGACGCTGTGGTGACGAACGAGCGCTCCGACGTGATGGAAGTGCAGGTCAAGAGCTTACAGGCGGCGTCGAACTGGATCTGGGGCGCGATGCGAATGCCTGGTTCCGTTTTGCACGCTTTACATGACATTTGGCGCGACCGGCGGGACGAGTATCTGGGAACGCTGATTAACGAATACATTGAGCGCGGGGGCCGTGTGAGCGGGTACAAGCTTGGCGAATCTTACGTGGATGTGGGGACGCTGAACGGATACCGCGAGGCGCTGCGCTTACTCGATCGTCACGCCGCTCACGAATTTGCGCAGGCGTGAGCTTTGCAAGTCGAAATCATTTCGGATTCCGGCGCGCTCCTGGATTTTGCGAACGAGTGGGCCGCATTCGCCTCATCGCAGCAAGATGTGACTCCGTTCCAACTGCCAATATGGCTGCTGACGTGGTGGCGTCACTTCGGCAGTGGCTCGCTGCGAGTGTTTGTATTTCGAAATCCAGAATGTCTGGCCGCGGTACCCTGCTTTCTGCTCGAATGGAATGGCGCGCGGCAGTTGACGTTGATGGGTTCCGGCATTTCAGATTACTTGGATCCGTTGTGCGCACCGCCCCAAACCGACTTGGTTCTGGATCGGTTGCGGCGTCTGCTTGAGACGTCGGATGATTGGGATGTTTGCGATTGGCAGGATCTGGGTTATGAGACGAAGCTGGGTGCACTTTCAGCGGATGGCCGCCAAGTACAGAGGCGTGACGAAGTGCAATGCAGTGAGGCGGCTCTGAGCGGTAACTTCGACGACTTCTGGCAAGAGCGGCCGCGCCATCTGCGGAGAAACGTGCGCCGTTATGGCGAGAAGGCGCAACAAGGCGGCCCGCTGATTTTTGGAGTGACATCCCAGGCGGACGCTGAACCGATGGATGCACTCGTCCGGCTGCATACGGCGCGGTGGACGGCGCGCGGCGAAACAGGCATGATTGAAGCCAACCGATCCAGCGCTTTCCTGGCCGATATTGCACGGCAGTTTGCGGCTAAAGAAATGCTGCGCATCTTCAGCTTGCGATACCGGGACCAAATTGCCGCTGTTATCCTGGCGTTCGTCTATGAGCGCACCATCTACGGCTATCTGACGGGGTTCGATCCGGCGTACCAGAATCTAAGTCTGGCGTCGGTGTTGCTGCACGACGCCATCCAAGACTGTTGCCAACGCGGCATTCGGGCTTGGAATTTTTGCCGTGGCGATGAGCCTTACAAAACCGACTGGGGCGCTAAACCCATCCGGCGCTGCAGGCTGCTATTGGATCGCAGACGCTCGTAGAGCGCCAGATATTCGCGCGTCATCCGCGTTCCATCGAAGCGAGTGACGGCCGCCTGGCGGCAAACCTCGGGCGAGATCTCGCCGATTCGCAGAACGGCATTGGCCATCTCGTCTTCCGAATCGACGATGAAGCCGGTTCTTTCGTGCTCTACTACTTCGGGCAATGCGCCCGAACGGAAAGCAATGACCGGCGTGCCGGATGCGATGGCCTCCATTGCCACAAGTGAACTAGTCTCCGCAATCGAACTGGGCGCGAGAAGGCACTTCGCGCGCGCGAGCAGGCAGATCTTTCGCGGGAGATCGACGGGCCCAATGTATTCGCGCTTGTCGTCCAGCAAGGGCTTAACGCGCTCGTTGAAGTAAGCCTGGTGCGAAGGAAACGGATGAACCGGACCCCCGACGATCAACCGAAGATCCAATCTGTGCGCAACGCGTAGCGCGGTATCAATTCCCTTCTCCGGGCAGATGCGCGCAAGAACTGCCAGATAGTCCTCTTTGTGCGCCGGTGCGTAATGGGCCGGGGCGTAGTGAGAGAGCTCGATTCCGTTACAGACCGTGGGAACATACTGTCCCGGGTGCGGATACCGGCAAGCTGCGGCTTGCGACTGCGACACGAAGTTTAGAGTGAGGTCCGGGTTGTCGAAAATCTGCTTCGGATAGAGGTTGATCGGCAGGTGCAGGGTAGCGAGCATGGGAGGGCCGCTCGCCGGGATGTACTCGGGGAAATCCAAGCCGTGGAAATGGATCAGGTCAATAGAAGATGATTCGAGCAGGGCGTGAATGGCCTTGCGGTGCGCTCGATGCGCAGCATGGCGACGGGGGTCGGTAATTTCGCCGTCGGCGGAAGGCGTCGGAATCAAGCAACCACTCACGGAAGAGCCTTCCGCGGCGATGACAAACGAACGGTGTCCGGCCTTTACCAGCCCTCGTTCGACTTGCCAAAGGATCTGTTCGGAACCGCCGCCTGCGCTGTCACTCACCGTCATCAGCGCGAACGCGACGCTCAAAACGTTCATCGTGCGGCTAGCCTCGCCATCGCCTGTCTCGCCTTGCGCCGCCACACAGCCCCGCTGATGCCCCAATCGAAATTTTCATAGTAAAGTTTGCCGCGATGCGGAGGTTTGCGGAAGTCATAGGCCGGTGCGATACGGATGGGTTCTGTCTGAAGCGGAAATTGGCTCAGCACTGGTTGCTGGCTCATATAGTTGGCGAGGGTTCTCTGCTTGGCATGACGTTGTGTGTCGGTAAGAGAACGCGGCCAGGACATGCCGTGCCGGTCGAGAAACCGTTCCGCCTCAAAACCGCCATGTCGTCCCACATGATAGCTGGTGAACTCGAGGACTTCCGGCGTCGGAGCCCGCCGACTTAGGACAGAGCATGCCAGGCGGACGGCGACAGCGCAAGCGTCGTGATCGGGGTGACCGCCTTCATACGGATGTGTGAACACCGTCGCGGGGCGGAAACGCTGGAAGATTTTCACGAGCCGTTTGCCAAGCGCATCAATGTGAAGGAAGGCTTCCTGATCGGGGTAGCCCAAACAGATCGGATGCGCGTGCGTTACTCCCGCAGTTCGCATCGCAGCTTCGAATTCGCGCCGGCGCAGGGCAGCATAGTCCTGCCACGAAGCCGCGCCGGCGTTCGCGGCATCCGACCCTCTTCGCGGCGCACCGTCCGTCACATGGACAATAGCTCGAAGGTTACGAAAGCGGCTGAGGAGCGTGCCAACACCCAAGACTTCGTCGTCGGGATGGGCCACAACAATGACTACCGGGCGCGATAAAACGCGGTACGGCAGCGGCGCATCCGCCAAACACTTGGACGCCAAGAGATTCACAGGCTCCTTCTGGGAACGTTTCGGGTGAGCAAGAAAGCTCGAAGAACTTCAGCGACGCTCCAGGCTTGTGCGATACAACCACGAGGGTGGTGCGGCGGATCGCCATCGAAGATTTCCGAGATCTGGTCCAGCCCCGCATCGTTTAGATGGTGTTCTATCGGGCGCAGCCAGTCGTGCGCTTGCCGGACAGCCGCGGGCACATTATCATTGACCCGAAGATAGGCCGAAATAAACGGCCCGAGAAGCCAGGGCCAAACAGTGCCTTGATGATAAGCACCGTCCCGCGCTGCGGTGTTGCCTTCGTAACGACCGATGTAACGAGGGTCGGAAGTGGCAAGCGTGCGAAGACCAAAAGGGGTTAGCAGATCGCTCTGAACGCGATCGACAACTTGCCGGGCACGGTGACCGTTGAGGATCGGATAAGTCAGGCTGAGGGCGAAGATCTGATTCGGGCGAATGGAAGCATCCTGCCCAGTGTCGGCGACGACATCATAGAGGCAACGTTGGTCATCGTTCCAGAAGAGTGCGTTAAAGCTGGCCTGCGTCTTATCGGCCATCGCGCCGAATCTTTCCGCGTCTGCGTCCTTCCGCGCGTTACTCGAAAGTTGTTCCATTGTGCGCAGCGCGTTATACCAGAGCGCCTGGATTTCGACGGGCAGGCCGATGCGCGGCGTTACCGGAACGCCGTTCACTTTGGCATCCATCCATGTCAGATTGGACCTCGCTTCGCCGCACGTCAGCAATCCACTTTCGAGCATCCTGATGCCGAAGTGAGTGCCGCGAACCTGCCAGTCGATGCTACCGGCCAGCTTTTCCAGCATTCCTGCGGATAAGCGGCCGCCGCTTTCATAGCGAGTAAGAGCAGCAACCGCTTCAAACAACCAGAGTGTTGCGTCCGCAGTGTTGTATTCAGGCGTTTCGCCGGCATCGGGCCAACGGTTTGGAATGATGCCCTGATCCATGCTGAAGGCGAACGCGGCTAGAATGTGAACCGCCGCATCGAAATCTCCGGTGGCCAGTATCAGGCCGGGCAGCGCGATCATGGTGTCGCGCCCCCAATCACTGAACCAGTGATACCCGGCGATGACCGTCTTCAGGTCCCCGCGCTTCACGATGAATTGATCGGTCGCGCCGGCGAGCGCCTGGAAGAAGTTGCTTTTTATGGGAGCGGCGGCTTTTGTATGGTGGCGTCGGCGTACCTCACGCTCGCGCAGTTCCTGGGCTTCGGACGTGAGGCATTCGCGGGTAGAAACAACAATGGACGCCGGTTCGCGGCCGTCCAGTTCCATCCGCAACAGAAAAGGATTGAACAGATCTTCCTCAAAATCGAGGCCGCGCTCGCGTTCGACGTTGTACTGGAATCGGAAGTACCAATCGCCCGTGACTTCAGTTGCCGCGCCGCCGTGGCCGAAGTGCAAGGCGGGCAGGTCAGGATAGGGCGCGATAGTGACTCGCTCGGCGGTGATGTTCACGCCGGGACGCAGTGCATCGTTCCTGTGCGTCAGCGAATGGTAGTCGCGAAATGCAATCAGTGGACGCAATTCGAGGGCGCATGGCCGATTTGCTTTGTACTGAATGACGGTGGTGTTCTCGCCATGCACAGCGAACACTTGCTTCTCGATCACGACGCCGTCCACCGAGTATGTGAACGTCGGAAACGGATCTAACCGGAACTCTTCCAGATAGTCGAACCCGTTCGGATGAATGACACCGGGATACTCGTTGCAGCATAAGTCGACGCGGCGACCGGCCAAGACGATAGTCTCCTCGATTTTCGACAGAAGCACCATTCTGCCGAGTGGGGGACGAGTCGCAGCGGTCAGCAGGCCGTGGTAGCGCCTGGTGTTCAGCCCAACAATGGTTGATGAAGCGAATCCGCCGATTCCATTCGTCTCCAGCCACTCTTTTCCGAGCGCGGCTTCTAAGTCTCGACCCGGATAATCTGAGAAGCGGATCAAGCTTTACCGAAATAGCGACAAGTCGATGCTGTCGGCCATTGCCTTGTACCCGGCATCGTTCGGGTGAAGGTGATCCCCGCTGTTGAATTCGTCGCGCATGCGAAGGGGATTGGCGGGATCTTGGGTCGCCTTATCGAAATCGATCACGCCATCGAATGCGCCGCTGGTGCGTATCCAGTAGTTCAGTTTTTCACGCTCTTTCTCTTTTTCGGGTGTGTAATATCCGGCAAACGGAGTGCCTTCAAACGGCGTGAGCGTCGCACCGAAGATTTTGATCCGGTGCTCATGCGCGCGCTCGATCATCTGCTTCATGCCGGCAATCAGATCGTCCGCCGTGACCGCCTCAGACAGAGGAGCAGAACTACCCGGATGCCCTATATCGTTGATTCCCTCCAGCACGATAATGTACTTCGCCCCAGGCACGCCAAGCGCATCCCGCTCGTAACGAGCTAACGCGTTCACGCCGAAAACCACTAGCTTTGCGGCGTCGTGCAAGATACGATTCCCGCCAATGCCCGAATCCACGACGGCGATTTGACGGTTTGCGGCAAGCAGCCGATCGGCCAGGCAATTCGGCCAGCGACGATTCGTGTTGAGAGTAGATGCTGCGCCGTCCGTGATCGAATCCCCAAACGCTACGATTGTCCCGGCCGCGCCATCGCTGGCGATGTCGACGCCTGCAACGAAAAACCATGACGTAAACGCGGCTGCTTGCGGCATGGTGGCTGCGCTAACTTGGTTGCCGGATGCCAAAAAGTTCTTTTGACGGGCGTCGTAGTGGATTCCACCCGCCTGCGCGCTCCCTGGAATGAATAGGCTGATGCAGAGATTGCTTGCGGGCCGGACCTGCATCTGGATCGAATCGCTAATGAACGGGGCATTGGGCGGAATCGTGAACGCCGGTTGACCGCTGAACGTCACTGCACGGTCGGTGTTCGGAACTACGGCTCCATCAACATCGCAAGCGGCGACATGCACGGCCCCAATCTCGACACCCGCCAGGTTGAACTCATTCGAGAGCCTGATGCGCAGCGGGCCGCCCCCGAGACTCGTGTGCACGACTTCACGGACGGTTTGATTCCGCAGGTCCAGGTGCGCCTTCGCGCGGTCGGCCTGTCCTGTGAATGGCGGAGAAGCCGCAGCTTCCCAGGTGGCCACCCAGGAGTGTTGCGCTGCTGCTGGAAGCGCGGACAAAGCCGCGCAGAAAACTGGCAAGAAGATTCGAAGTCGCATGTTACCGAGTCAACCTATAAAGATATACGGCCACGCGGCGAGTCTGCTCGACTTGCCTGGCGAGATTCACCGATTCTCCGGGCGCGTGCGCGCCATTGCCGTACGATCCGAGTCCCGAGATGCTGGCCACGTAAGGCGCAACAAAGGAAAGATCGCCGGCACCGCGATGGCTTGGATCGAACGGCTCCATGTTGTCCATGCCAAGTGCGCGGTTGACATCGTTTAATTCGCGAAGCAACTGCCGGTTCGCATCGGTTTCAGGCATAGACGGATAGCCATCATTGAAAGTAATTTCGGCGGATGTGCCGGGCAGGTGTTGCGCCACAATCCGGCGCATTCCTTGCTGTACGCGTTGATATTGCTCGTCTGTGACAGTACGCAGATCGCCAATGGCTTCGGCTTTGGCGGGAATCACATTCGTTTTGCCGGTGGCAGTCATCGTCGCGGTGCCCACGTCATAGTTAACGGAAGTGCCGCCTGCAATCAGACCCACGTTGTAGGTAAGACCGGGCTCACGCAGTTCTTGATCGAAGCGCGACAGAATGCGAGCCAGTTCATAGATTGCGCCATCGCCCACATTTGCGCCGAACACGCCGCTCGAATGAGCAGTCTTTCCAGTCGCCATTAGATCCCAGCTATACGCGCTGCGGCGCGAGATGGAAGCGGCATCGTGTCCTTCGGCCTGCACGCCGCCTTCAAATTCGAGCGCGGCATCGCCCTGCTTTCCAGCGGCGATGAGGTCCCGTCGCGCCACAGAAAGCGGAGTGCCTGGACGCTCTTCGTCGCCTGTCAGGAAGACGGTGATGGTCGTGCCGTCCAGGTCATGATTTTCGTTCAGAGCTTGCAATGCGCCCAGCATGATCACGAGACCGCCCTTCATGTCTGAAGAGCCCGGGCCGGTAGCGCTACCGTCGCCCTTCGATTCGAATTTCTGGAACGGACTCGACGGCTCAAAGACGGTATCCATGTGACCGATTAGCAACACGCGCTTGCCGCGATTTCCTTTTCTCTCACAGACCAGATGACCGGCGCGATGAACTTCTTCCATGGGAATGAAGCGGCAGGTAAAGCCGAGCGACTCAAACTGGGGACGCAAAACAGCGGCAACGCGGCGAACTCCTTCCGGGTTCAGTGTTCCGCTATTGATGTCGACTAATTGTTCCAGCAGCTTTTGGTCTGCCGGTTCCTCGGCGTTGACCGAAGCGACGATTTTCTGTTCCGCCGGGGCCAATGTTTGCGATGAAGCCGCGCCTTGAGCAATCAAGAACGCGAGCAGGAACCGTGCGCGCATGCACGTTAGTGTAGCGGGCAGCAGCCAAAACGCTATAATCGCTCAGCCTAACGAAAGGAACCGTCCGGTGCCTGAAACAACGCCCTCTAAACCGCTCGAACTCTTTTTCAGCTACTCGCACAAGGACCAAACGCTTCGCGATGCCTTGGAGAGTCATTTGGCAAGTCTCAAAAAACAGCGCCTGATTGCGGATTGGCACGACCGCAAGATTACGGCCGGAACTGACTGGGCAGGTCAAATCGACGAGAACCTGGAGCGCGCGTCTATCATCCTACTGTTGATCAGCAGTGACTTTCTGAATTCCGACTATTGCACCGATATAGAACTGAAGCGCGCAATTGAACGGAATGCGGCGAGAGAGGCGCGAGTCATTCCCGTTATTCTGCGGCCCTCCGATTGGGAGTATCCGCCATTGAAAGGGCTCCAGGCGCTTCCGCGAGACGCGAAACCGGTGACAACGTGGGCCAACCTTGATGAGGCTTTCCTGGACGTGGTGAAGGGCATCAGCAAGGTAGTGCAGGAGCTGAACGAAGTCTCTATCGAGCACTACGCCAACATGGTCAAGCGCGCCGGGTGCTTCGAAGGGGTCGGGAAGCAACTCTCAGACGGTGACGTGGCTAGGCGGCAGTACAGCGTTCGTTTCCATCGCAAGGCGGGTCGCATAGAGAAGGTCCAAATCGTGAATGGCCAGGGTCAGTTGACCGGCGCCTATGACATGGCGCAGACTACCGACTTAGCCGGCCAGCCAGGCACGGGAGCCGTCGCGAGGGAATGCCAATGGGATTACGTGCGAGGACTGGATGGCGCTATCTGGGAGGAGCGCGCCAGAGATGAAGCCAATCGCTTCGTATACACGCTCCGCTATGTTACCGGCCCAGATCCGCACAACATCACCGCTCATTACGTGAATACCGATGGGTTCATAGCGGCAAGGGCGAGCTCCGGAGCGGCATCACTGAAAATCGTGCGCTCGGATTCCGGATTCGATAAGGAAGTGCGCTATTTCGATAAGGACGGAACTCCCCAACCCGACGATAACGGCAGTTACGGCGAACGCCGCGGACTGAACGACGCGGGTCAGGCAACGTTTGTGACGAATCTTGGTTACGACGGGAAGCCGGCCTGGCGAAGGGACGGGTACGCACAGTTTAGCTTTGAGTACGACAGCCAAGGGAACGCCACGCTGTCCAGGTGCTTGGATGTCGATGGCAAGGCCGCCGTCCAGGTGGAAGGCTGGTCGAGCTTGAAATCGAAGTACGACGATTGGGGTAATCGCATCGAAGCTACCTCTCTTGACGAGTCCGGCAACCCCGTTCGGGGCCGTAGCGGTCAGGCAATCACGAAATCTGCTTTCGACGGCCAGGGACGCCAAACATGGGCTGCTTATTTTGACGAACAGGAAAACCCGACCAAGATTGTAGACGGTTACCAGCGATGGACGGCCACGTATGACGCGCGCGGACGAGTGCTCGATGTGGAACTCTGGGATGAACACGGCAACCGAACACGCGGCCGTGACGGCATCGCGTTCTGGAAGAACGGTTACGACACCCTAGGTAATCAAGCTAAAGTAGAGTACTTCGATGAGCAGGAGCAACGAACCAGGAATCGCGATGGTTTCTCCAGGGCAGAGTGGGATTTCGACGATTTGGCCCGGCTGGTCGCCGGCCGTTACTTCGATGAATCCGGCAAGCTGACGCGCAGAAACGACGGTTACGCGCAAGAAGCTTTTGAATACAACGAACACGGATTCGTCAAGAGGACGGTTTACAGAGACGTTGACGGCCAGTTAGCGCGGCACGTCAAGGGCTATTCCACTTCGAGAGCAGTTTACGACGAACGTGGGAAAACACTTGAGTGGGTTGCTTGTTTCGGTGAGAACGATGCCCCAGTTCGCACTATTGATGGCTACTCGACCATCGTCAGCAGTTATGACAAACAGGGCAATAAAATTTCGGAAGAGTATTACGACGATTCGAGCGAGCCCGATGTAAGAAAGACGCCGGATCAACAGACCGGTATGGAGCACCGGGCATACGTTAAGTCGTCCGTAGTGCCGGCAGGCCGCAGGCGCGCTTTGGCCTCAGGCGGTTACGCCGGGTGGGAGGCAACCTACGACGAACGTGGATTCCAAACGTCGGCCACCTATATCGGTCTGGATGGCAAGTTCACGGTGCTGCGTGACGGATCGTCCGCCTGGGTGGCAGCTAACGACGATCGCGGCAACATCACTAAGAAAAGATTTCTGAAAGTTCACGTAACACCGGAAACTTATCAGACAGAGTTGCGCCCGACGAAATTGGCAGATGGATACGCGGGCTGGACTGCTGAGTACGACAAGAAAGGCAATCGCACATCGCGGACGTATATCGACGAAGAAGAGAAGCCGTGTGTATCCGTCGAAGACTATGTCACAGCCGTATACGCGTTTGATTGGCGAGGCAACGAAACCGAGGTCAGTTATCTGGATGCCGACGGCAAGCCCACACGGCATCGCGACGGCTTTCTGAAATGTGTTCGCACTTATGACGATTGGGGCTCAATCGTTGAGCGATGTTTTTCGGGGTTCGACAAAAACCTAGGATTTACTCAGGTACGTACCAAGTACGATGCGCTGGGGCGCGAGACCGAACAGTACTTCTTTGACGATGCGGGTCAACCTGCGCGGCATGACGGCTATCTCGGCTGGACAAAAACATATGATGAGCAAGGCCGCCTGAAGCAGCAGGACTATCTGGGCTACGCGGGTCTCGGCAACCTTGCCAGTTTGCTGATCAGCTACGATCCAGACCAAAATCTGAGAACTGACGAATACTTCGATTCGCAGGGTAAGCCGATCAGTTTTCAAAACCGCGCGAAGCGAGTCGTGAAGGCTGATGAGCACGGAAACCGCGTTGAAGCTTTCTTAGATGAACGGGGCAGAACGCTCCAAATGTTTTGCTTCGACAATGAGGAGCATCCGGCCCCACACCAGGACGGATGGTTTCGCTTCACAGCGGACTACGATGAAAGCGGCCGGCGCACGGCCGAACGATACTTTGGACCCAATGGTGAACCACTCGTGCTGGCGGATGGGTACGCGAGTTGGGCTCTCCTCGAGTTCCCGGAAAAGAGGCAGCTTGAATGGCGGTTCTTCGGCGCGGACGGACATCCGGTCAAATGCAAGGACGGGTATGCGAGCAGCCGACTGACCTACAATGCGGCCGGACACTGCCAAGAAGCGGCGTTCTTCGATGAAGCCGATCAATTGATCAACATCAAGGCTGGTTACGCACGAGAGGTGGCATCCTATGACGGTACCGGCACCCTGACTAACACTACGCGCTATGACGCGAACGCAGTCGAAGTGAAGGTGGCACATGCCTGACGCGCCATTAAACGGCGCAGCCAATTCGGTTCAAAAAACGCCGGATCTTCAGTTTTCAGTTACTTGCTTGAACCTGGACGACAAAGAGGGACCGCCGACATTTCAGTATCTGTTTTATGAGCTGCCGCTACCGGCACTCCCCTTTAAGCTAGACCGATTTTTTCTTCTGAACTGTTGGATCAATGGAGTCGGACAGTTCCGGCATTCGGTCAGAATTCTGAACCCAAGCAGAACCAAGACACTGATCGATACGGGCGATCAGACATTCGTGCTAACTGATGCGCACACGCCTCAACTGATGATCAATCACATCACCGATTTCATGGCGAGCGAGGCAGGGCCGCATTGGGTACAGACCTACCTCGACGGCAGAATGATTCTTGAGTACCCGGTGACGGTTCGAGTGGCTGAGAAGAAGCGGCCGGGCATACCCGTCATGCTGCAATTACCAATACCCGACGCGCATATCACCCGGTTTTCGCCGGCCGCTATTTTTGCCACCACTCCCTAACGGTCGGGGTTCCGTAAGCAGCGGTAAACAAGCCGTTAGAATTGCAAGTGCAACGCCACCTGCAAAATGCGCGGATCGAACGTTGTAGAAATCTGCCCAAACGTTGCATCCGTCGGAGTCAGATCTGGACTTTGAAACTCAGTGTGGTTCAGCACATTGAACGCGTCACCGCGCAATTCCACATTCACCCGTTCCCATATCGCGAAATGCTTCGAGATCGATAGATCCAAATTAGTCTGTCCAGGTCCGCGCATTCCGTTCCGAGGAAACGTGCCGTACGGGTAGAATGTCGTCGCCTGCCGGGCATCGTAAAGATCTGTCAGGCGAGTGATGTCGAAGTTTGCAGGATTGAAGTAATAGTTCCCGGCGGCTGTAGTGCCCGCATTTGGATTTGTGAACTGCTGGAATTGGCTGGGGTTCAGATAAGCGACCGACGTGCCAACCAGATCGGCGCGAATGTAACCGGCATCGCCGGCGCCGGATGGTCCGGGGTTCGTTCGTGTCGTATTCAATCCCGCGAAGACATCCAGCGGGAAGCCGGAACGAACTGTCAGAATCGGATACAGGCTCCAGCCCGAAGTCAGCAGCTTCGGTCCACCTGACCACAGCTTGTCAAACGGCAGATTCCATCCCCCTGACATTACGAATGTATGCCTCACATCGGTATCGCCAGGTCCGTAGAAAGCGTCGTGATTGTAGTAAGGAATATCCGAATTGCGTTCTCGGAAACCTGATGAATTGTCAATCTCATGACCCAATGTGTAGCCAACAGTGAAGAAGCTACTGCCGAAATTGCCCATTTCCGAAAAACGCCGGGTCAGATTAACAACCAAACCGTCGTAATGCGCCTTGCCAATATTCTGAAATTCGTCCAGGTAGCTGTAGTTTGATCCATACAGCCTGTGGGTCGTTCCAGGGACGATCGGATTCACATCGACAAGTCCCGTCAGCTTGTGCGCCGAGTAGCCCAGATATCCAACTTCGAGCAAAGTATTAGACGGCAACTGCTGCTGAATCGACATGTTGTATTGGAAAACATACGGCGTCCGCAGATTGGGATCTACGAAATAGACGCCGCCCCCGCCAAACGGAAGAAAGCCCGCATCACCGAAATTGATGTTGTGTGCCGGCGGACGTGACGGGAACGGATCGACACTTCCTGAAGAACCGTAAGGATCCTGAAGCCCGCTCAGTCCCGTGCCCGTGTAAGTAGTCGGAAAGACGTCGGCGAATCCGAAGAACGGCGCCTGTCCGTTAAACTGCAGGTTGTCCTCACCCTTCAGAATGTCGTAGAACATTCCAAACCCGCCTCGGAGACTGGTCTTGGCATTTCCGAACACGTCGTAGGCGAATCCGACCCGCGGTCCGAAGTCGTTCTTATCGGGGAAATTGGCGCCTTTCGGGGCGTTTGGATCACCCGGGAAAACAAGTCCATTCGGCGCGTCCGGGAACCGTTGCGATTGCTGTCCCGGTATGAAGGAAAAAGAACGACCCTGGGTATCGAACTTCGGACTTGAGTACTCGTATCGCAAACCCAGGTTGATGGTCAGCCTCTTTGAAGCATGCCAGTCGTCTTGTAGGAATCCAGCATATTGATGAGACCGTATGTTTGACGGAGCTTTTCCGAACTGCAGATATTCGTCCGGATTACCCATCAGAAAATCGGCCAGATCTACTCCGGACCCCACACCCGTGGACGGGCCGTAGAAGTAAAATGCGCCGTTCACGTAGAAGTCGTAAGTCGTGTTGTTCTGGTACGGCGAGAAGTAGAACCCGAACTTGAGGTTGTGTCCGCCGCGCACCCAGGAGACATTGTCGCTGTAGGCGTAAGTATTATCGACCTCGACCGTCGGTCCCTGGTAACTTGGACCGGTGGTGATGTTGGATCCCAGAAAGTACAGCTTGGCGGGACCGGTTGACTGGTCCTGGTTCACCATCACGCCTAGCTGTTGGTTGGTCGGCAACTGCGTCGCCGGGACCGCTTGATTGTTGTGGAGCCGTTGAGCGGTCACCCGCAACTCGTTCAGAACTGTCGGAGAGAATGTGTGTGTATAGGCGACAGAAGCGAAGTAACTGGCCTCCTCATAGTTCACAGGCGAGCCCAAAACGTTATTGGCACGGAAAGGATACAGTGTTGGGTTATCGCGCGCCGTTAGCGTTGCACTCAAGGTGTCTTTCGACGTGATCGTATAGTCGAGCTTGCCAAGATACTCATCGAAGTTGTTCGTTGCGACTGCCTGAGGAAACAGGTAGCCGGTTGGCGAAACAGGAAGGAGCCCTTTCGCGATGTAGGCCTTCGCGACCGGATCAATCGTGGCGGGATCGATAATGCCCTGCGCAGCGAGATTCGGATTGGACTGGTAGTACGGGTTTGCGAGCAGGAAGCTGGACACAGCAGAAGCGTAGGATGTGCCGGAGAAATTGCCGTTCAGCTCAGCCGGCGTAAATGCGTTCACCCGTCCCGGGCTGGTATCTAATTGTGTTTGGCGCTGGCCTTCGTAAGAGAAGAAGAAGAACAGCTTGTCTTTCTTAATAGGGCCGCCCAGGGTGACGCCGAACTGGTTCCGCTTCAGAACCGGAACGGCAAGACCCTGCTCATTGTTAAAGAAGGTGTTCGCGTCGAAGAAATTGTTGCGCAGGTAATCGTATGCCGTGCCATGGAACGAGTTGGTACCGCTCTTCGTAACGACGCTGACGATCCCCCCGGCATTGCGGCCATACTCCGCGCTGTAGTTGTTCTCGATCACGCGGAACTCTGCAATTGCATCCGGATTCGGATTGGCTACGACGTTGTTTGAAAGCAGGTCGGTGTTGTTACCGCCGTCCAGCAGATACGTCACAGAATCAGTCCGCATGCCACCGATGCTGTAACCGCCGGCGGCTCCGGAATCGGGATTGGTCGCCGTCACGCCCGGCTGGGTCTTCAGCAAGTCCAGAGTGTCGCGTCCGTTCAAAGGGAGTTCAAAGATGGCCTGGCCGGAAACGGTTGCGCCGACGGTGGAATTTTGCGTCTCCACCTGGGAAGAAGCCGCTTCCACTGTCACTTCCCCACTCACGCGGCCCACTTGCAACTGCACGTTGATGGGAAGCGTTTCATTAATTTCGAGCGCCGTTTTCGATACAACGGTTGTTTCCTCAAAGCCCGGGGCACTTACCATCACCTTGTAAGATCCAATGGGCAACTGCAGAACCTGGTATACGCCGGATGTATCCGTCGTCGTCTGGTGGCTGATGGCCGTGGCCACATTCGTTACAGTGACCCTGGCATTCGCGACGGTCGCTCCGGACGCATCCGTAACCACGCCGGTTATCTTTCCAGTCGTACCTTGCGCGGGCAAATGCCAGGCAGCACTCACCAATGACAAAAGCACAACGAAAATTTTGAACTTCTGCATAAAGCACCCCTGAGACGGAAGATTTCGCGGCGGGGAAACAGGCCTACGTGGCCCAGCCGCAGGTAAGTTTCCAGTAGCTTAACATATGCCCCGTCAAGCAGGGCTTTTCAGCCGTTCAAGCGGCCTGCTGAGCCGTTTTCCGCTCGACTGGAGATTGAGGGGGGGTCACATCGGCCATTTTGCCGGTAGTGGCACGAAGGCGAGCACCCTCTATTTTCGCTTTTTTGAGCAGAACGGCGAGTTCGTGGAGTTCTTTCTTGCGGTTTTCAGCGGTCTGCCTTCTTGCTTGCAACTCCTGACGCGCTTTCTGCGATTCAAAGCCACGCTCGATTCTGCGCCGTTCGTTTCTTCGCTTGCGCAGCTCGGTGGAAAAGCGGATGAAGGCACGGTCATGGGTGACCTGGTAGCGCAGATACAGCGCGAGATTCTTCCGGGCGGATTCTTCAGTGGCCTGGTCGCCGGATTGAAGCGCGACGATGCAGGCGTC
Source organism: Terriglobia bacterium (assembly GCA_963846045.1). GTDB lineage: Bacteria > Acidobacteriota > Terriglobia > Bryobacterales > Bryobacteraceae > Bog-105. The sequence goes on from CAWJUL010000018.1 coordinate 108,809, forward strand.
CTGCAGACGAACGGAACGACGCGACAGCCAGAGAGCTTCGGCCATTTGCTGCACGAATTCGGTTTCCGTCACATCGGCGGGGGCGTGTTCGTGCATAAGAGCCGCGAGAAGTTTGTCGAAGTCGGCCTGGCATTCGTCTCCGAGCACGCGGAAGCTGCCGGTCAGACCGTGGGTGACGCGGTTCTGCGCTACGGCGGCACGGCCCGCTTCGCTGCGAGGTCCGGTGGAGAGTTGAGCATTGGCCCGGTTTGCGGCGAGTTTTCGATCGGAGACTGCGGACAACCGGGGAGCTTCGTCGAGCTCGACGATACCCACTTCGGTGACCAGTTGATTCTGGCGGCGTTCCCGCTTCTGTGCTTTGCGTTCGGCTTTCTGTTGCGAGCGGCGCTCTTGACGTGCGGTCATGGGTGAATACCTCGGGTTCTGTTTCGGTTGAGATGGAGCTTGTGAAGCCCGATTCAGAGTAGAACGACTGCCGTGGGGACGAGGCGCTGCGTGTTGGGGGTGAGAAGCGTAAGTTGTTCAGGGAGCGGAGCGAGAGGAGAGAAAAATAAAGTTTTCCGTTTTGTCACCGCGCCACGGTGAGGAAGTCTTCGTGGTGCTCATGCGTTGGTTACCAGTGCGGCATCCGCGGCAAGCGCTGCCTTACGCAAATCGCCGTCGAGCGTGGCGAGAGGCAAGCCGACGCGCTAGGCGAGATCCAAATAGACGGCATCGTAGGTCGTGAGGCGATGCCTTTCGGCCAGCTTGACCAGAGCCGGCCAATGGCCGGGGGATCGTGCGGGTTCGATCTGGACCGGTAAATCAGCGATATCTTTCATGAATTCCTCAATGTTGGTGCGAGATACCCGGCATCTACGCACAGCCATCAACAATCCATTGTGACTTCGATGGACCATAGGCGGGAACGATGACCGGCTCACCGGCAACCAGACGATTGAGCAGCATTTCAGTCCAGGGAGTCGCCTCATCGGGAAAACACCACGGAAGTGTGATCGAGGCATCCGCTACGAAACCGCTGCTCCATATTTACGACCCTCGGTGATGAGGTCTTTGATCTTCAATATTAGCTAAACATAACGGCTTTATGTTCGGCTAAATTCACCCACCGCAGTGACCCTTTGCGAATCACTTGGCGTAGAAATTTGCACGATGTTTGGTTCGACAACCTCGTTTACTTCTTGGTGGGTCGTTTAAATTGATCTGGCTTAATCTCAACGTTCTGCTTAATGCTCGAAATCCCGATCTCATGCGTTCGAGCGTCTGGGCCGGCGGCCGTAAACGCGATCCGAAATGGATATTCGATTTCATCCACTCTTCTGTAGCCCCGCAACCGGCAAGCGCTCTTGTAGTAGCTGGAAGTGATTCCGGTTTCAGTTATGAATACGAGTAGATGCGTCTTACTGTCGAAATAGGACTTACTCGTTCCGCTATTTATTGGGAGCCGTCAGAACGTCCATCACTTTGGAATCGAGAACTTCGGAGGCCGCGGACTGCACAGTCGGATAGAGGCTTTTCAACGGGACGTATCCTAAGGCAAGCTTCTCCGATTACAAGGACATGCCGGTATAGTTGACCCCTTCGCAATCGGACTTCGTGTTTTCCGCCTCACTCCCAAAGGGAAGGTAAATCCATAACTCAAGCGCCTGGCGCGGCGACGCAAAACGCCATGGCCTGAACAAGCTCACGATGGACGAGATCGATGAAGAAGTTGCCGCAGTACGTTCCGAACAGCGCAGGAAGAAACAATCGACTCGTCGATCTGCATGATCGGCATTGTGCTTGATACGAATGTGGTGGTTTCCGCGCACCTGAATGAAGAAGGGCTGGAGGCCACCATGCTGGACCTGGTATTCACCGGTGAATTGCGGATCTTTGCGTCAGAACCCATTCTCGAAGAATATGAGCTGACACTTGCGCGGCCAAAATCTGCCGCCGCGCCGGAACGCGTGGGCTAATCTCCGACTCAACTTCGAAAACGGGCAACCTTGATCGCAGCAATGGAAGAACACGCGCGTGGTGAACGCCAGTGAATTCCTCGACATCATCGTTCACGATCCACCGATTGCAAATCAGGCCGGTGAATAATTTAGTCTGACCCGGCCTCCGCTTTATCGGCAATGTTTTCTGCCCGGCGAGAGCCTCGTCTCGGTGCGCCATCGTTAGGATTTGCCCATCATTCGAAATCGCTCAGGCAGTAATGATCCTTGGTCGACCGTTTCGCGGCTTCGCCCTCTCTAACGAGGGAGAGCGCTTCGTGAGGTCAACCTCATGCAGGTCGGGCATGCGACCGTGTTTTACGTAATGGCGCCGAAATTCCTTTGGTGACATATGTCTCGCATTTCGGAATCGGCGATTGAAGTTGGACAAATTGGAAAAGCCCGCGTCTGCGGCGATAACGCCGATCGGCCGGTCTGTCTCAACTAGCCACATACAGGCACGTCCGATCCGCAAGCGCCCCAAGTAGTCGGTCAAGTTCTCACCGAGGTGACGCACTAACAACCGGTGAAGCGATCGCTCCGACATGTTTCCCACCGCGCACAGATCCTGCACGCCAATGGGTTCTGCAAATCGCTTATGCAACACATCCAAGATCCGGTTTAGTTGAGCGGACTCATCGGCTGTGATCAGGGCTGCCTTCTGTGGCGTTGCAAGCGCAACCGCGTCTGCCTCCGCCAATTCAGCAAGTACATCCAGCGCAGTGCGGAGGCGATCGCGCGCTGAATTCGACAGTAATCCCGACAAACGCGATTCCATCATTTCTCCCGCAGGGAATGGAAATCGCAGTCCGCCGATACCTCGTTTGAGCAGCTTGCGAAGCGAAGAATACTCCGGGCACGTATCTGCCAGCTGCAAAGCCCAAGACTCGTAAAACCAGAGAACGATGGCGATATGCGGCCGTGACTCATCGATTGCCTTAGTAGATGCCCATGTGTGCGGCATCTCCGACGGCACCAGGACTAGATCGTGGGAATCGTAGGCCTCGATATTGTCTGCAATAAAGCGCAGCCCGCGGCTATTCAGGGTGAGCGTCAACTCGCATTCGGGATGGTGATGCCACTCAAATGGAATCTCCGGGATCCGGCGGTTGAATACACGAATGGAACAGCCTTTCGGGATGGTAACGTGTTCAAATTGAGGCTTCATCCTCGACACCTGCCCTTAGATCGGACACGATCCAGCGTCGGATTGTCCGAATAGTACCACTTCTTGGCATATCCGGCGTAGTTCGAGCTCTCGGTGAACCCTACTATCAGTTCATGCGATGGAGCAAATTAAGTGCAGATCAAGCTTCCCAACTATGATCGCCAGTTATTAACTTATCGACTTACTCACGAAGCTACGCGCGAGACAAATCGGAGCGATGCGCCGCAGAGCCGAGTCGTCTATGCAGCAGCCCACGTGGTCTGCGATCCTCTTACAGATACATCGCCTCTTGACTCGGCTTCTCTCGATTGGGATGCGACGCTTGCCTTTCGACATCACTTGTGGTCGCTTGGCCTGCGTATAGCCGAGGCCATGGACACGGCACAGCGGGGATTCGGGCTTGATTGGGAAAGCGCCAAAGAGTTGATTCGCCGATCACTAAAGGAGGCTCGCGCAGTTTCCGGCGGCATTGCCTGCGGCGCCGGAACTGAACAGCTTGCGCCTGCCGCAGCAACTCTCGAAAGTGTACAAGCGGCCTACGAGGAACAATGTGACTTTATAGAAGGACAAGGAGGTCAAGTTATATTGATGGCGAGCAGGGCTTTGGCCGCTTGCGCGCGCGGCCCCGGCGATTACTGCGATGTCTATGGGACGATCCTGCGCCAGACCTCCCGCCCTGTGATCCTACATTGGTTGGGGGAAGCGTTCGACCCTTCTCTAACAGGTTATTGGGGCTCGCCCCACATTCCAGAAGCGATGGAGGTTTGCCTTGGCATAATCGATGAGCACCAATCCAAAATCGACGGCATCAAGATCTCTTTGCTCGATCCACAATACGAAATCGCAATGCGGCGGCGACTGCCTTCGGGTGTACGCATGTACACAGGAGACGATTTTCATTACGACGAACTGATTGCAGGTGACGAACAAGGCTACAGCCACGCGCTACTCGGCGTTTTTCGATCCTTTGGCCGAACTAGCGGCGAAATCTGTCCGGTTCTTAGATGAAGGAGATGCCAGCGGTTTTCGCCGGACGCTACAACCCACAGTGCCGTTCTCACGGCACCTATTTCAAAAACCGACCTTCTTTTATAAGACTGGCGTCGTTTTCGTTGCATACCTCAACGGCCATCAGAAACATTTCCGAATGGTGGGTGGGCAGGAAGGATACCGCCCGATTGTGCATCTGGCCGAGTTGTTTCGACTCGCCGATCAAATCGGTTTATTCCTGGACCCGGAACTCGCAGTCCAGCGAATGCGAACTGTGCTCTCATTGGCAGGAGTTGAACAATGATTGTCGCCGATCTCGCCGAACTCAATGGCCGGACGTATCCAGCACGCCGGCACACGAAGAATATTGTCGGCGGACTAAGTCCAATACAGGCGGTGAACTTTTCGCTCGGCTACGTCACTCTCGAGCCAAACGGCGGACAGGTTCCTTGGCATAACCAGGAACAGGAGGAGATCTACCTGATTCTCGAAGGCACGGGGGAGATTTGCCTTGGAACGGAAAGGGGCGATGTTCGAGCAGGGCAGGCCGTCTATATACCTCCCACGGTGTTTCATCAGCTCACGAATACAAGCTCCGAGCGGATGATCATGATTTATTGCTACGGGCCGGCGGGAGATGTCGCACACTGGCGGCAGGAACTGGAAGGCACTTTGCCGAAAGCAGGTATTGAGGCGCCATCGCTGCCGGCCGGCGCCTCTCCTCAGCATGGAGAGACAGGTTAGTCTCATGACCGATCCGTTTACCACCAAACCTACGGCTGTTGTGACAGGCGCCCTGCGCGGCATCGGAAAGGAGTGCGCAACGCGACTAGCGAAATCGGGGTTCAACGTTCTATTGAACGATTTGGCCATCGCTGAAAACGCCCTCCTATCGCAGCAGCTTGTCGATGAAATTGGGGAATCGGGCGCGGAAAGCATGTTTGTTGGCTGCGATGCCGCAGACCTCGATCAGCACATGCGGCTCATCGACGCAGCGTATTTACGCTGGGGAAGGATCGATTGCCTTGTCAACAACGCGGGCGTCGGTGTTGCAAAACGCGGCGATCTCTTGGACGTCACGAGCGAGAGTTTCGATCGCTGCATTCGAGTAAACACGAAGGCAGTGTTTTTCCTCAGCCAGGCCGTCGCGCGACACATGCTGAAGCAGGGTGAGATTGGGCGACAGCATCGGAGCATCATCAACGTCACTTCGAGCAACGTGGTAGCCGTATCCATCAGCAGAGGCGAGTACTGCATTTCAAAGTGTGCGTCGAGCATGACGACGCTGCTGTTCGGCGTCAGACTGGCGGCTGAAGGCATCGGGGTTTATGAAGTCCGACCGGGGATTATAGATACCGACATGACTCGTCCAGTTAAAGAAAAATACGATGCTGTGATTGCCGACAGCGTGCCGGCTCGACGCTGGGGCGTTCCCGCCGATGTCGCAACGATCGTGTGCTCAATGGCCGAAGGCCGTTTGACTTATACCGTCGGCCAGCCCGTAACCATCGATGGCGGTCTTACGATTCCAAAATTCTAGGCATTGCAGGCAAGGAACCAGCATGGAATCTGAAATAGTGTTTTCGCGCAAAGAACAATTTGGAGTCACCGTCGCCGAAATTACCCTGAATCGTTCCGATAAGGGCAATGCGCTCACGATGGAGATGCTGCAGCGGCTCGATTCGATCCTTTCTGAAATCGAAGCGGATCGCGAGCTTCGAGCCGTTATCATCCGTGCCCGTGGGCGCTTCTTCTGCACAGGCGGCGACATCGAGGACTGGGGTTCTCTTTCGCCCGATGAAATGGGCCGTAATTGGATTCTGTACGGCATCAACGTATTCGACCGTCTGGCTGCGCTGCCGCAACCTGTCATAGCGGTTGTTTCGGGTCATGCCCTCGGTGGCGGACTCGAGTTGGCGATGGCAGCCGATCTTCGAATCGCGGTCAAATCGGCAAAGTTTGGATCGCCCGAAGTAACTCTCGGCATGATCTCCGGCTGGATGGGCATTCGCCGCCTGGGTGAACTTATCGGCGTAGCTCGCGCGCGCCACCTGACGTTGATGGGAATGCCGGTTACAGCGGAAGTGGCGCTGAACTGGGGCCTTGTCACGGCGATAGCCGACGATGCGGACGATTTAGAACGACAACTGAACGGGTGGCTGGAGAGGCTGTGCGCCAACGGGCCGGCAGCAATGGCGCTTACCAAAGGGATTTTTGCGACTATGCACGCCGACTTGCGTCAGCATCATGCCAGCGCTGCCGCCCAGGCGCTCTCCACCGACGATTGCAGGGAAGGCGTGCAAGCGTTTCGCGAAAAGCGCAAGCCTGTCTTTCGAAACCGATGAAATATAGATGAGCAAAGCGATATTCGTAAACGGCCGGGAAGCAGCGGATTTCATTCGCGATGGGGACACCGTCGCAATCAGCGGGAATGGGGCGGGAATGGTTTCGGCTGAAGCCATCTTTGCAGCGTTAGAACAGCGCTTCCTCGAGACAGGCCGTCCGCGCGATTTGACCCTGGTCCACTCGCTTGGCTTGGGCGATCGCGACGCGCTCGGTACAAATCGGTTTGCTCACGAGGGAATGCTCCGTAAGGTGATCGCGGCGCATTTCACCTGGTCGCCCAAAATCCAGCAACTGATTCGTGAAGAGAAAATTGAGGCTTATTGCTTTCCGGGCGGCGTAGTCCAGCACCTTCTGCGCGAAATTGGCGCAGGGCGCCCTGGGTTGTTTACCCATTCAGGATTGGAAACGTTTGTCGATCCCCGTCACGATGGTGGACGGTGTAATCAGCGCAGCCGCGAACAATTAGTGGAGCTGATGCATGTCGACGGTCACGAAATCCTGCGCTACAAACCTTTCAAAGTAGATGTTGCAATCATCCGCGGTACTTACGCCGATACACGGGGGAACATCAGTCCTGAAGAAGAACCAATCGACATGGATGTTCATACGATTGCCTTGGCCGCTCACAACAGTGGTGGTCGGGTTCTGGCGCAGGTGCGGCAAGTCGTTGAAGGCGGTGCTTTGAATCCGCGCTCCGTGCGTGTTCCAGGCATAATGGTCGACGCGGTTGTTGAAGATCCACAGCAGCAGCAGTTCTATGCTCTACCCAACGACCCCAGCATCTGTGGAGCGCGCCGTGCTCACCTGGCACAAATGACCGCGGCAATTCCCGACAAGCTGGAACGGCGAATCATCGCGCGGCGCGCAGCGCTCGAATTGCGTCACGGGGCGTCATTGAATTTCGGGTTTGGAATTCCGGGCGGCATCTTTGGCGTGATTGCCGAACAAGGTACAGGCGACGAACTCTGGATGAGCGTCGAGCAAGGTGTTCACAACGGGCGAATGCTGGACGACAGGCTTTTTGGAGCTGCTCGTAATCCCGAAGTCATCGTTTCATCCGTCGACCAATTCGATTATTACAGCGGCGGTGGAATCGATATCACGTTTCTGGGTATGGGTGAAACCGATCGTTTTGGAAACGTGAACGTTTCTCATCTTGCGGGAAACCTGATCGGCCCGGGCGGTTTTATGGAAATCGCTCAGAATGCAAAGAAGGTCGTGTTCTGCGGAACGTTCGATGCGCAGGGCTCAAAGGTGGACTGGTCGCATGGCGCGCTCAACGTATTGCAAGCCGGCAAAGTCCACAAGTTTGTCGATCGTGTGGAACGAATCACGTTTTCCGCAGATTTCGCCCGAAAACGCGGACAAGACGTTCTGTACATTACCGAACGAGCGGTGTTCCGTCTCGCTTCCGAGGGACTTGAGCTGATCGAAATAGCGCCTGGAATCGAAATTGACCGGGACATCCTGCCTTACATGGAGTTTCGGCCCTCGATCTCCGCTGTCGGCACTATGCCCTTCACCGTTTTCGAGTAACTCGATTAGCCTTTCCGTTCGTGCCAGATCTTGTCGGCCGCCCTCAACGCAAGCGCGCCAATGGTGGATGTCGGGTTCACCGCGGCCGAGGTTGCGAATGAACTGCCGTCGACGATATACAAATTCTCGACGTCGTGCGCCCTGTGCGATCCATTCACAACGGACCTGCGGGGGTTTGTGCCCATCCGTGCCGTTCCCATCAAATGATATGCAGGAGTCACGGGACCGCTGTCCAGGATCTCCACCGCGCCGGCCGCTTGTAACGCCTGACGCGCCATCTTGCCGCCGTGCTCCAGCATCCTCAAACTGTTCTCGTTGTAGCTATAAACCACGCGCGGCGCGGCGATGCCGCTGGTGTCTTTCAGATTTGGATCAATTTCCACCCGGTTACGCTCTTCCGGCAAGTCTTCGCCCATCACTGTTACCCGGATCAAATGCGGGAAGCGCTGCCGCATGGCTTTGTGGTGATTCTCGCCCCAAGCAATCGGGTGATTCGAGAAGCTGCCCCACGCCTGGTGCAGGGGACCAAACGAGCGTTCAAGAAGAAGCGTATATCCGCGAACGAATCCGCGATTGGTATCCGTCTCATAGAATTGCTGGCTCATCGCCGGAATTCCAAACGGGCCCAAGTGCCCGTCCATGGGTGCTTCGAAGACGCCTTCTAACGTTCGGAACGGATGGGTCATGAAGTTTTTTCCAACCAGCCCCGTCGAGTTCGCCAGTCCTTCCGGGAACAGGTTCGATTTTGAATTCAGGAGCAGCCGCGGCGTGCCTACGCCATTGCAGCAAACGACAATTACTTTAGCTGTTTGCTCATGTAAGTTTCCTTCGCGGTCGTAGTACACCGCGGATTTAACTCTGCCGCGCGCATTCACCGCGATCTCGCGCACGCGCGACCACGGCTGCAGAATGGCCCCTTTTCGAATCGCCTTACGCCAATGGGTGACATCCGTCGAAGCTTTCGATCCAATCGGACAACCGAACATGCATTTGCCGTGCAAGCCGCATGCCGGGCGATTGCTGTAATCGCGCGAGATGATGGCATTGTCCGATGGCCACCAGTGCCAGCCGAGTTGGTTGAAGCCCTTCCCAATCGTCTCGCCGAGAACTCCTATTGGCAACACCGGCGTCGGGCGGGGAGAGCGCGCGGGATTCGCGGGGTCTCCATTCAGGCCGGAAACGCCCCAATCAAGGTCGTTCTGTTCGTAGTAGGGCTTCAACTCTTCATAATTGATGGGCCAGTCATCGGCAACCCCATCGAGCGTTTTCGCTCGGAAGTCAGATGGATGAAAACGCGGGAAATGGCCTGCCCAGTGATGAGTGCTTCCGCCTACCGCGTTAAACATCAGGACCGCGGGGGGATTTGCGCCCGTCTCCATCACCGGATAGTCTTCCCAGCGCCTGCGAATGTTGGGGCTAAAGTGAAACGCTCCGCGACGGATTTGAATTTCCCAGTCGGGGCGCTCAGACGGATAATCGCTGGGCTTGATCCAGCCGCCTTGTTCCAGGCACATGACCTTCGCGCCTAAGTCGGTTAAGCGCTTTGTGACCACCGCACCGGCCGCGCCCGATCCAATTACCAAAACGTCGATGTCGTTGTTCTGCACGGCTAGGCCTCTCGATAAAGCTTGGGCATTTTCCGCACGTTCGCCAGAAGCGAATCATCGAACGGTTTGAGATGAGGTCCGGCGTGATCGGTCGGGTAGAGTTCATAACCAATTAGCTTCCAGATTGCCGGCCGCGTGTAATAGGACTCGTAGACGTATGATCTCAGCGCATCGAAAACCCCGAGAGCTGTGTCCTCCATCTCTCTTAGAACACCGATCTGGTTGTTCTTCTCAAGCCGGCTGAACGGGCTTTCGAATGAACGCTCACTGAAGGCGTTCGCCACATCCAGACCCTTCGTGATATCGGCGGCAGCATCCTTGTTATGCTGCATCAGGTTTTCCAGATAAGACAGCCCCCCGGCTTCGCTCGCAGACGGCATTCCGTCCGCCGCCGGAACGATCAGGTCCATGATCGTTTTCAACGTGTTCTGCACGTCTAGCCCCAGTGCCTGGGGCAGGGGCTGAATGGCGGCAATGAGGGCTGGCGTTGCGGCGCTTGCGCCCAGGAAAACACGCCGAGTTGGCTTCATGATTTCCGACACGTTATCACAGTCTCCGCGCGTGAGTATGAAACAGGAATTCCCGTTGCGCGTTGAAATTGACACCAACGCATGAGACCGAGTTTAGAATTGCTGTACGGCGCTAAGTCGTTGTTAAAAGTCACAAACCGATACTATTCGGCCAAAGACGTTTCGTGCAGATACGGCCCTCACTGTGACGAACTCAAGTCGCGAGGCGGAGTTCCGGACTGCGCAAACTGTAAGTCCAGCCGCCTTCCGTCAATCATGACAGTATGGCTTACGGAGAAAGCAAATGAACTACCAGGGTATGACGGCTCTGATTACAGGCGCGTCAGGCGGTTTGGGCGAGGCTTTCGCAAGGCAACCTCTGAAAAGCTTTCTTGAGGGCAGCGGTAGGCTCAGGCGGATTTAGAAGGGCTTCGGCGATTTGCCGTCGGTCCTCGATGGAGAGCCGGATAATTTCAGTCGCTTCTATGGTCCGGCAAGCGGCTTCACGCGCCGCTGACAGACCACAATACGACAAACTGCCGTACAAGCGAACTCCATCGCTGAACAAGGACCGACTACTTTCTTGCCGCCGCTACTAACGCGTCTACCAATCCTTTTATGTTGTGGGGATTCGCCTCGGCATGAACAATCAACCGGTGGCTGCGAGCCGTTTCGGAAGTAATCGGACCGATCGACGCGAGCTTACTACGATGAAAGAGCTCCGGTTCAGCGAGGGCAACAAGGTTCGTCACGGCAGACGAGCTTGTAACGGTGATCCAATCCGGCGGCGAGTCGGTGAAAACGGCTCGGACTCGCGCACTCGCTTCGGGCGGAACTATGTTGCGATAGGCTTCAACGATGTCGACGCGAGCGCCGCGTTCGCGTAGCGCGGGCGCGACAACATCGCGCGTTACGGCGGCAGTTGGAATCAGTATCCGGCGGCCCGCCAGTTCTTCTGAGGCGAAAGCCTCTACCAGAGACTCGGCAACGTACTTCTCTGGAGTGAGCGCGACATCCAACCCATGCCTTTTCGCCGCTTCCCGCGTTGCGCTTCCGACCGTGGCCACGCGCGCCGTCCCATTCACCCCAGCGCGTTGAAGTTCGGCCGCAAATGCCGCTACCGCGTTGGCGCTCGTAAAGACGATCCAATCATAGGCGTTGCAGCGCGCCGCTGTCCGTAGCGGCTCCGTATCCCCCGGCGGTGCGATGCCGATGACAGGAACCGCGATCACATCGGCGCCGTACTCCCGGAGCGGGTGCGCCAGCTCTTCGGCTTGCTGCGCCGCGCGGGTAACCAGCATTCGCAGCCCTTTGAGCGGCTTCATCGCCGTCACTTGCTTTGGGCAAGAATGCCGCGCGCGCCCCGGCGTATCAGTCGATCGATAATTCCCGCAGCCAGCCCAACAGGGCTGCGTTCCGTTGTGGCCTCCTCGCGCAAGACCTGCGAACCATCCGGGGACATCACAACCGCAGTGATCGCCCACTGGCCGTGTGTCTTCTCGGCAAACGCTCCCACGGGCAATTGACAGCCGCCGCCCAGGCCCGCCAGGATCGTGCGCTCGGCATCGACGGCCAGGTAGCTGTCCTGGTGATTAAGCGCGCGGCAGATCTCCTCCGCCGCATCACCGCTACGAGTTTGGATCGCGAGTGCGCCCTGCCCCGCTGCCGGACAGATTTGGCCGGCGGTCAGGATCTCCGCGATATCCATCTCACTGCCCAGCCGCTTCATGCCGGCCGCTGCCAGCACGATGGCGTCGAATTGTCCTTCGCTGAGTTTCCGCAGCCGCGTATCGACGTTGCCGCGAATCGGCTCAATCGCGATATCCGGGCGCAGATGACGAAGTTGAGCGGCACGGCGTCCGGAACTGGTTCCGACACGCGCACCGCGCCTCAGATCGCCGAGCTTCGAACCTGCCAGTGCGTCGTGAGCATCCTCACGTTCGAGGAATTGCGGCAATCGCCAACCCCGGCGTAATCTCCGTCGGCAGGTCTTTCAAGCTGTGGACGGCGACGTCAATAGCGCCCTCCAGCAGCGCTTGCTCAATCTCTTTCGTAAAGAGCCCCTTGCCGCCTGCCTGCATCAAGGAGGCGGTTTGCAGGTGATCGCCGGTGGTCTTGATGACCTCGATGCGCGTTTCGACCGAGATCGCGCGAAGCAGATCGGCAACGTGGTGAGCTTGCCAGAGCGCAAGCGCAGACCCTCGGGAGCCTAGCGTGAGAGTGCGAATGCCGGCGCTGCTGGCCGGCATTACCGCCGCTCGCGAAGTCGGAAGATTCGCCGGACCGCGCTGACGAGTTCTGCTTCATTTCGCGAAGCGTCGTCGGCTTTTTCCGCAGCCTGCCGCCGCATCTCCGAAATGGGACCGTGGGCAATCTTGTTCACGATGGCGCGGGTAACCGCTTCCATCACCTGCTGCTGGTCTTCGCTCAGCACCCCGAGCCGACCGCGGTAGCGCCCCAGAACCTCGCAGCGGATTTCTTCGAGCTGTTCTTGCAGGCTAACGATGGTTGGCGTGACTTCCCGTTCCCGAAAGCGTGCTTCCAGGCGCGTCACTTCTTCGTCTACAATGCGCTCCGCCGCCTGCGCCACGTCTTTGCGGGTCTGTAAGTTGCGGTCTGTCAGGCGCTGCAGATCGTCGATGTCGTACAGGAAGGCATGATCGATGCTGTTTACAGCGGGATCGATGTTGCGCGGCACGGAAATATCGATAAGGAACATCGGCTGGTTCTTACGGGCGTCGATTGCGCGCCGCATCATCTCCGGACCGATCACGTACCCCGGCGCTGCCGATGACGCGATCACAATATCCACTTCCGCCAGCCGCTGCGGGAAGCGTTCATACTCAACCACCTCACCCTGAAACAACCCCGCCATCTCGCGTGCCCGATTGGCCGTGCGATTCGCAATCAGAATCTCCGATGCCCCCGCACGGAGAAGATGGCGGGCTGCACCCTCGGACATTTTTCCTGCCCCCAGGATCAGCACACGCTTGCGGCTCAGCGAACCAAATATTTCCCGCGCCAGCTCCACCGCCGCGTAGCTCACGGATACGGCGGTTTGTCCAATCTCCGTCTCGGTGCGGATCCGCTTGGCGACGCTGAAGGCGCGCGTCAGCACGGGATCGAGCAGATTGCCGATTGCACCGTGATCCCGCGCCTGCAAATAGGCCTGCTTCAATTGACCCAAAATCTGGGGTTCGCCCACGATCATCGAGTCGAGACTCGACGCCACGCGAAACAGGTGCCGGATGGCGGATGCATCTTCATATACATAAAGATGCGGTTGGATCACCTCCGACGTCAGTCCGTCCCGCCCGGCCAACACGCGACACCATAGCTGATGAGGCGTCACGCCGGACGGTAAAGCGGCAGTGATCTCCACGCGATTGCACGTGGACAGGACCAGTGCTTCCTGCGCGCCGCAGGTTTGCAGCGCCGAAAGAGCGGCGGGGATCTCGTCCGTCCGAAACGCGAGTTTTTCGCGCACCTCGACCGGCGCGGTCCGATGGTTGATGCCCGTCAGCGCCAATTTCATCGCAAGACGATCCTGAAGCCGAAATGGGTCGCCCACGTGATCAGCGAGCAGCCAAGGACACTTACCGCCAGCCAGGCGATCCGCCGCCCGCGCCAGCCCGCCGACACTCGCAGGAAAATCATGGCCAGGTAAAAGGCCCACGTAAACAGAAAGAACCCGATTTTCGGATTTGTGATCCATTGAGTGCCGCTATCGATAAAAGCCCAAACGACGCCCGTGATGGTTCCTACCGTTATAAAGACGAACCCGGTGTTCATCGATTGTGTGATGAGCCGATCAAGCGTTGCCAGCGGCGGCAACCGATTGGCGGACGGCATCACCGCCTTCCGTTTGAGTTGCCTTTCCTGCAGCAGATAATAGACGGACGCCACCGCTGAAAGGATCAGCGCCGCGTAGCCAATGAGCACGGTCGATATATGTATGACTAGCCAGATGTTGCGGACTTGAGCGCTCGCCCACGGCGCGACAGGGAATTCCGTAGCGCCAATAAGGGACATGAAGAAAACGATAGGGAAGATGCAGACACCGATGATCGCTACCCGGTAATAGCTGTACGCGAGTAGAAACAGCACCGCAATCAGAAAAGCGCAGATAGAGCTCGTTTCGTAGAAGTTGCCGATGGGCAGATGGCCCGTTTCAGCACGGAACTCGGCAAGCGCAACAAACTGGAACACGGTTCCCGCGCCGAATGCAATCAGGGCCGGGATAAACAGGCGGGTTGTCTTTCGGAAGACGTACACTAGCGCATACAGCAATCCGACAGAGTACAGAGCCGCGGCCGTGCGCAGCCAGACAACCGTCATTACTGGATTCAATCTCCAGTATAAAAGTTCATCGGGCTGCACACGCATTCCATGCGCAGCACACGCTCGTATTGCATCATCTTACATACGGCCGGTGGCCCTATAGCACCGGCCGAACGACATTCCACAGGAGAGGAGTTAAACAAGGCTTCATGAGCGACTTTTTAGAAGGCAAGAGAGCGATCGTGACCGGCGCATCGAGAGGGATCGGATTCTCGATCGCGGAAGCAATGTTGAAGGAGGGTGCACGCGTGGTGATCTGCGCCCGGAATGAAGGCCATGTGCGGGACGCGCTCGGGCGCTTGCAGACGAGCGTGACTTCGGGCATGGTTGCGGGCGAACGGGCCGACGTTGCGCATAGTGCGGACGTCACCCGGCTGTTCGAATTCGCCGACCGGCAGCTCGGCGGGCTGGACATCCTGGTGAACAACGCCGGTTACGGCCTGTTTCGCGCGGCGGGCGAAATGTCGGTCGAAGAGTGGGACAACATCATTGCCACCAATCTCTCGGGCGCATTCTATTGCACGCGCGAGGCGCTACAGCGTTTTAGCTCGTCGCGCGGGGGCTCCATCGTCAACATCAGTAGCCTGGCGGGCAAGAATCCATTTGCCGGCGGGGCCGCCTATAACGCCTCCAAGTTTGGCTTGAACGGGCTGAGCGAAGCGGCTATGCTCGATCACCGATACGATAACGTTCGGGTCAGTTACATCATGCCCGGAAGTGTGGACACGGAGTTCGCCGGGCACGAGGCGAGACTGCGTTCGGACTGGAAGATCGCGCCCGAGGATATCGCCGACATCGTTCTCGGGATACTCCGAATGCCCGAACGCACCACAATCAGTCGAATTGAGGTGAGACCTTCCCGCCCCCAAAAGAACTAATCAGAAAACACCGAGGAATAGGAGTACAAAACATATTCTCAGGAAACCGACGCCTCTGACGATGAAGGTCTTAAGAAGTTTCGTACGCGATTTGGCACGACGCTTGCTTTTCTTAAAGGTGGAGTTGAACACAGAGGCTGGAATCCCGATCGGCAGTACCGATCCCGTTCCGGCAGGCAGAAAGCCCCGACGCTACGGCGCGACACCGGGCTGCATGCAGTTGCATTTCAGGAGAAAGGATCTGTACATATGAGCCGGCTACGCAAGGTGCTAGACCCGACGCGGACAGGCAAAGACGCCGAGTCGCTAGAGAGAACGCTGCTGAAGTTAGTGGTAGGCCAGGACGAGGCCGTCGAGCAAATCGTCAACATCTACCAGATGCATTTGACTGGGCTGAATGCACCGAATCGACCGGTCGGAAATTTCCTTTTCCTCGGGCCGACCGGTTCCGGAAAGACGCGCACCGTGGAAGCCACGGCTGAGGCGTTGGTGCAGAACCCGCGCGCGGTCATTAAGATCGATTGTGCGGAGTTTCAGCACAGCCATGAGATCGCAAAGCTGATCGGATCGCCTCCCGGATACCTCGGACATCGCGAAACGCACCCGCTGCTGAGCCAGGAAGTCATTAACCAGCATCACACCGACACCGTCAAGATCAGCTTCATCTTGTTCGATGAAATCGAGAAAGCGAGCGATGCGCTCTGGAACCTGCTGCTCGGCATCCTCGATAAGGCGACGCTGACGCTGGGGGATAACCGCAAAGTCGATTTCTCGCGGGCCATGATATTTATGACCAGCAATCTCGGCTCGAGCGAAATGAGCGCACTGGTCAGTCCCAAATTGGGTTTCGGAAAGAACTGCGCTGAATCAAACGGGGACGGCACGGCAGACACCGCGGATCGTCTGAATAAGAAGATGTCTCGCAGCGGTGTCGAAGCCGCTCGCCGGAAGTTTACTCCGGAGTTTATGAACCGGATCGACAAGGTGGTCGTGTTCAAACCCCTCGGCGAGCCGGAACTGCGCCGCATTCTCGATCTGGAACTCGGTCAGGTGCAGCAGCGCGTTCTGCAGTCCCCGAGCGAAAAAGCCTTCGTGTTTACGGTCTCCGCCTCCGGCAAAAACTTTCTGCTGGCAGAAGGCACAGACGTGAAGTACGGCGCGCGTCACCTGAAACGTGCCATTCAGCAAAACTTGGTACATCCTTTGTCGAACTTGTTAGCCACGCAGCAAGTGAGCA
Organism: Terriglobia bacterium; assembly: GCA_963846045.1. Taxonomy (GTDB): domain Bacteria; phylum Acidobacteriota; class Terriglobia; order Bryobacterales; family Bryobacteraceae; genus Bog-105. The sequence goes on from CAWJUL010000018.1 coordinate 125,400, forward strand.
CGGGCGACTGGATCCAGGCCGATTTTGACGCCGAACAGAAGCGACTCTTCTTCACCAAAGAGGCGGAAGGTTTGGAAGTACACGCAATGGCACGAATCCTCGGTGAGGAAATGCCGATGGTCAAGGTAGCCTCGGCCGTTTGCCAGCCGCCAGATTTAGCCAAAACCGTCAGCGTCGGCAAATCGAAGAAGTAGAACTATGAGAATCTTAAGTAATCAAGATTTATGAGAGCGCTACTGGTATTCAGCTTGCTGTGCGTGATGTCGGCAGTCGCCTTACCGGCATCCAAACCCGTGCCTTACCATCCGAAAACCCAAAAGGTCAAGAAACACCGGCGAGTGAAGCACGGCTAGTCACTCCTTACTCCCTAGACCGTTCACAAGAATCTCGGATAAACGCGCGATCAGTAGGTTCCCCGCGTTGTCTGGACCATAATCGATCTCCGGTATTCCTTCTACCGTGATCGCCATCGCGATCGGGCCACGTTTCGAGTAAACGATCCCAAGTCCGCTCCGCAAGTGATCCAGTGCGCCAGACTTGCTGGCGACCACTGTATCCTTCATATCGCGCCCGATGCCGTCCAAGTCGCGTTGCCTTTTCAGAATGGTAAGCATGTCTTCCGACGCCTGCTTATTGGCCAGTTCACCGCGATAGAGCTTTTCAAGCAAAATCAGCATCTCTTGCGGGCTGCTACGGCCGATACCCCACTTTTTGCTCTCGGCTTTCGATCCTTCCTGCGTGATTCCCGAAGGGTATGGCTTGAGATTATTCCCATCGCCGAGAATCTTCCTCATCACGCGCGTCTGCTGTAGGCCAAGACTAGCCATGCGGGCATTCACCGCATCGCCGGTGATCCGATTCAGAATCAGATTCGTCGCCGTGTTATCGCTCAAAACGATCATCAAATCGACCAGGTCGCGTACCGGCAGTTCGTCCCCGGCCGAGAGGTCCTGCGCAATTCCGCTGCCCGAGACCTTCTCGTCTTCGGTCAGCTTGACTCGTTCGCTCAAGTTCAACTTGTGCTCCGACGCCTCATAGAAGCACTCGATCATAATCGGAAATTTGATCGTGCTGGCGGTCCGTACCGGCTTATCCGCGCCCAGGCTGTACGCGCCCCCCGTTGCAAGATTCTTCGCCGCGATTGTCACTGTACCCGGGAAATTGCCGATTGCGGCCTTGACCGCTGAATCCAGGCTGGCCTCCGGCTTACCTTGTGCAGCCAAGATACTCCCAAAAGCAAGAAAAGCAATACCGGTTTTCAGAAGCATTCGCTTATGATCTCATCGCTTGCTCAGGCAACGATGGCCGTCCCATACGAATCGAAGCGGCCAATCCGCGCATTCTCTGATCCCAATCCGGGGCGTTGTTCCGATCCGGAACTCCGGCCGTTGACGCCACTCGCGAATGCGCAGATTGCTTTTGTCCAGTCGCGCGCCATACTCCTCACGGGTGATCGCGAGCGCCTGCGTCAGCTTGCCGGGCCCATTTGTCAGTCCGCATATAGGACCGTTCCATTCTCGCCGGCCATACATCTCTGCCAGCCCGCAAAGCGGCTCCAGCGCGCGAATCAACACACAACCGGGGTTGCCCTCCTTATCCGCGACCACGTTCAGGCATTCATGCATTCCGTAGATGAAGTAAACATACGCGCGCCCCGCGGGCCCGAAAAGAACCCGCGTTCGGTCGGTCAGCCCTCGCCAGGCATGCGCCGCCCGGTCCTCCGCTCCCAGATACGCCTCTGTCTCGACGATCATGCCTGCCGTGGTCCCGTGTATCAGTAAATAGCCGAGCAGCGCGGGCGCAAGTTCAATGGCCGGCCGTTCGAAGAACTTCATGGAAACGGCTTGCGTGGCGCGGAGCAGCGCTGTGAGGCGGATAGGATCTTGCGGAACTTGCAATTTCGCTATGGCAATGTACGCTAGAACATTAGCACGCGCGTTTGCAATGCGACTGTTTACCGCAATCGATCTCCCGCCCGACATTTTGCTTCGCCTGGAACGTCTGTTGAGCGCGTTGCGGCCGGATGCCTTTATCAACTGGAGCCCGCTCGATAACCTTCACGTCACTACGAAATTCATCGGTGAGTGGCCCGAACACCGGTTTGGCGGAAATGCATCAGGTTCTGGGCCCTGTAGCCACGGGACGCAAGCCCTTCGATGTGGAACTCAAGAGCGTCGGCTGGTTCCCCAATGAACGGTCGCCCCGCGTGCTTTGGGTCGGCGTCGACGGCGGAGATTCGCTGCAGACGCTGGCGAAGCAGACGGATGATGCGTTGACACCGCTCGGAGTCGCTAAAGAGGATCGCAACTATACGCCTCATCTCACCCTGGCGCGTATTAAGCATCCGGTTCCGCTATCGAAGCTGCGCGCGCGAATCAAGGAAATGGAAGCGCTCGATATCGGCACGTTTTCGGTTTCGCAGTTCGCCATGTTTCGCAGCCGGCCCGGAACGAACTCAAGCATCTACGAGAAGATGGCCGAATTTCCGTTCGAATCCGCCATGGCGGCTTCTTAATTTCGAATGCCGCCCGTCTCAGGTCCGGTATTGACTGCACTTGTCGGCGGTTCTCGCTTACTTCATCGGCGGTCTGCCGTTTGGGTACTGGTTTGTGCGCCTTACGTCCGGCAAGGACATCCGCACCATGGGGAGCGGCAATATCGGTGCCACCAATGTACATCGCACGCAAGGCGGCAAAGCGGGCGTCATCGTCCTCCTGCTCGACATTTTCAAAGGATGGCTCGCCGTAGCTGTAGCCGGATGGCTGACGCATGGCAGTCCGCTCGCGATCGCGCTTGCCGCCGCGCTGGTAACGTTGGGCCACTGCTACCCGGCCCTGCTCAAATTCAAGGGCGGCAAAGCGGTTGCCTGCTTCGTCGGCGCTTTCCTCTACATCGCTCCCTGGGCAGTTCTGGCGGTGCTCATCATCTTCGTCGCGGTCGTTATGCTTTGGCGATACATCTCGCTCGCTTCCGTTTTATGCGCCGCGCTGTTCCCCTTCCTCTTCTGGGTCATCTATCGCCCCCGGCCCGAGTTGTTTGCCGCGGCCATCTTTTGCTGCGCATTGATCGTTTATCGGCACAAGGCCAATATCGAGAGGTTGCGGGCGGGCAAAGAGTCCGTCTTCTCCCTTAAAGGCGGGAGAGCTTGAGGCGATTATGCGTGCTCGGCGCGGGTAGCTGGGGCACGGCTCTGGCTATCGCGCTGTCTCCCCGCTTTGGATCCGTTCAAATCTGGGCGCGAGATCCGCAACGCGCTGAAGCCATCCAAGCTTCTCGCCAGAATCAGCGCTACTTGCCCGGTTTTCGACTGCCCGAAAACATAACCGTCAGTTCCGATATCCGATTCGTTTCAGAAAGCGCGCACATTGCACTGATCGCGATTCCTTCGCAGCATGTTAGTTCCGTGCTGCGCGATTTTGTGCCGCAGCATTGCCGGCGCAACAAAACTGGTCAGCGCAACCAAGGGCATTGAGCAAACAAGTCTTCTGCGGGTCTCGCAATTAGTGGCGAGGGAGCTGCCCGGCAAGCCAGTCGCTGCTCTCTCGGGTCCTACGTTCGCGAAAGAAATCGCGGCGGGTGAACCGGCGGCAGTCGTCATTGCTTCCGACGACCTCGCGTTTGCCGAACAGATTCAACGCGACTTCGCCACTCGCGCACTGCGTCTCTATGCCAGCGATGACCTGGTCGGGGTCGAGATCGGAGCGGCGCTGAAGAACGTAATTGCGATCGGCGCGGGCATCTGCCGTGGCTTGGGCCTGGGAAGCAACAGCGTCGCTGCGCTCATCACGCGCGGTCTGGCCGAGATCACGCGCCTTGCCGTTGCAATGGGCGGGAACCCTCGTACGCTAAGCGGTCTGGCCGGGCTCGGAGACCTGGTCCTGACTGCTACAGGCGAGTTGTCGCGCAACCGCCATGTCGGCATCGAGTTAGGGAAGGGTCACTCGCTAGAACAGATTTTGACTGGCATGAGCATGGTTGCCGAGGGCGTGCGAACCTGCCAGGCAGCGTTCACGCTCGGCCGGAACATGGGTGTCGATCTGCCCATCATCGACAAGATGCACGAAATCCTGTACGAGTCGAAAGATCCCCGTCACGCTATCGCTGAGCTGATGGACCGGCCGCTCACGACCGAGTAGTTTTTGTGTTGCTCGTTTTCTTGTGGTCGAGCCACAGAAAATAACCGATCTAACGTTTTGCCATCCAGAATCTTGCCGGCCCGGATCATCGCCTGCAATTCCTTCTTTGGGAACCACTGCATCTCGATCCGTTCGTCTTCCATGGGCTGCTGTTCACCGGCTGCCAGTTCCTGGGCTAAGAAGAGGTTCATCCGTTCGTCTACATAACCCGGGCTCGCCCAAAAGGCGGCAAGCTTGACCCACTTTTTGGCTGAGTATCCGGTTTCTTCGCGCAATTCGCGTTTCGCCGCCTGCAATGGCGTTTCGCCCGGATCGATTCGTCCTGCCGGAAGCTCCCACAACTCGCGTTCGGCGGGAAGACGAAACTGTTTGACGAGCAAGACGCGATCACGATCATCCACCGCCATCATGACGGCTGACCCGGGATGGCGGACAATCGATCGGTGTATTTCAAACCCGCTAGGGTCGGTTGCCGTTTCATCGACAACCGTGAACAGCTTATTCTTGAGCAACTCTCGCGACGAGACGATCTTCACTCTTCCAAGGTAAACGCTCGCCGCCTAAGTACCGTCTTGACAGTAGCTGGAATCAAGTAGAAGATGCAGACAAGGGTCTGTTGTGCTGCGTAGAATCGGCTCCGTTGTTTCGTTGCTGCTCGCCATCTGCGGTTTGTTTGGGATGGTCCGTGGCGAGGAGTATGACTGGCTGATCGTGCCCGGCAAGCGTGTCGGCCCTATAGTCGCCGGAACTACGCGCGCCGATCTAACCCGCCTGTTTGGGGCAAAAAACATCGATGATGGCGAAATCCTGCGCAGCGACTTGGGCACTGAAACAGGGAGCATCGTCTACCCGAACGCGCCGGATCTGTCCCTAGCGGTTTTCTGGATAAACGATGCGCCCGATTCGCGCATACGCCGCGTGCGTATCTGCCCGGATGTGAATTTACCCGGCAAGTGCCGCTGGCACACGGCTGAGGGAATCACGCTCGGGAGCGCGCTGAGGGATTTGGAGCGTCTGAATGGGCGTGCTTTTCAGCTCAACGGATTTGATTGGGGAATGGGAGGGCTCATCACTGCGTGGCAAGGCGGACGCCTCGAGAAGCTTTCCGCAGCCTGCGGTGGCCTGACAGTACGCGTCGACCCTGCTCCCGGGCCTGCTTCGGACGAGCGCGCCCGCCTTCTCGACGTTGTGGAGGGTGACGACGAGTTCTCTTCCGCGCATGCTGCCATGCAAGGCCTGAACCCAGTCATCGATTTCATCAGCTTCTCGTTCCAGAACTGCAAGTGATGATGCTGGGGAACGGCGGCTTTGGACGCCATCGGGAGTTGACGGATTCGCCAGCGGCGTTGGTGACGTGGTGCTTCAGATACATACCAAGTCAAGACGGATTCACGTCGTGGTCTTCCGCGCGCGACCAGGTCTCGCCGTCGCCGTCCCGGGTCTGTGGAGGCCTATTCAGCTCGCGATCGACAGCGTCGCAAACGTCGCTGTGCTCTTGTGAATGCAACTGTTCGTCAAGCCGTTGCAGCGCCACGCTCACTACATCCCTATGATGCAGGCGGCTGCCCACGCCAGGCCGTTCAGACAGTTCCTGCCATAGTTTGTGGACCAGTACAATGTCACCCGGCCAAAGACGCGGCGGATGAGGCCCAAGGGAGAAGAGCATCGGTTTCTCTCCATCCGGCGGCAGAATCTCGAGCGTAAGCCCACGCCTGGGCTCCGGTAGTTGCTCCCAAGCCTGTCCTAGCTGACGAGCCTGCTCTTCCGGCGTCAGTTGGGTCACCATGTTAGTCACAATTCGCGATGCATCCAGTTGCTGCGCCGCAAATAGCAGCGCTCCGTAGTAATCCCTCCCTGGAACCGTAAGCAGTTCGACGTGCTTGCCCGCCTTTTCCGCGATGTTCACCACTTTGGTGAATATGTCTGTTTCCCGCGCACCGCAGATCTGCTCCGCCGTCGGCCCGAATTCGCTCGAAGACATCGGACTGACACGGTGCACGACCACAACAACAATGTCCTGCTTGTCCGGTTTCACTTCCTCCAGCACACGTTGAATGTGCTGCAGCCGGTTCACGTCCGCGGCCTCCACCAGAACGCTGCCCGGACGCACCTTTACATCTTGAACAGTTACGTTGGCGCGCTCTTCCAGCCGAAACTTTTCCTGTTCCGACTCAACTTGGGATCTCTTGCGGCGATTGTGCCGCTCAGAGAGTGCAAAAGCCGTGAAAAACAGGACCGTAAATATGGACCCGGAAATCGTGGCTGTTTTCTTCGTTACGACATTTACGATGGCGAGCAAGAAAAGCGTAGCCGTGATGAGGATAAGCCCCATGGGAATTTCCGTATGGCCAATGCGAAAGTTAAACGGCACCTTCCATTGGCGTGCTTCCGGCCTCTTATAGCGCAGCATCAGCACGGACAAAGCCTTCATGGCAAAGCTCCAAATCACGCCGAATGCGTATGCTTCGCCAAGCGTATCCACGTTCCCCTTGCTTAGAACGATCGTGATGATCTGCAACAACACGATCGTGTTGATGATGCGGCTGGTAGTGCCATACCGTTTGTGTGGCTGCCGGAACCAATCCGGCAAAACTCCGTCTTCGGCCACTCGGTTCAAAACGCCGTTTGAACCAATAATGGCCGTGTTAACGGCGCCCGCAAGAATCAAAGTGCCCACCAGCACGACGAAGGCGTGAAACAGCAGTTTCAGCGGTGTCGGCCCCACCAGGAATATAGACAGTCCGCCAATCAAGTTGTCCAGGTACTTCGCGCGTTCCGCGTCCGGGATCAGCATCACCGCGAAGAACGATACCAGGGCCGTGAAGATCAGGCTGTACAGAATCACAACCAGGCCTGTCTTCCGAAGATTCTTTAACTTCGGCGCTTCCAACTCACGGTAGACCTGGGCAAGCGTCTCAAAGCCGCTCATCGCCAACAGCGAGTGGCCAAGACCGATTACGATTGCCACAGCCGTAATAGTGGGGAGAATCGTCCCTTTCAGCCAACCCACCGCATTCGGACCATAGTGAATACTCAGGCGAGTGGGCACTGGAACGGGTTGGAACCCTTTCGTCAGCATCGTCAAAACGCACCAGCCGATGAGGATGACGACCATCACGGTCGTGATCTGCATGATCTTGAGAGCTTTTTCACTCGATTCGTGGATCCCGATGATGTTCTGCCACCAGAAGTAAGCGGTCGCTACCAATGCAAAACCGCCTGCGAATACCTGAGGTGTAACGTGCAAATATCCGAGATGAGTGTAATTCCCAATCTCGTTCACAAGGCCCGCCAGATACAAGCCGGCGCTCACGGCACTGATAGGCCCGGTGAGGACGTAATCGAACATCAGCGCCGACACGGAAAACTTAGCCAGTGTCCCGCCCATGGCTTCGTGTACAACCTTGTACACGCCGCCCCGGACGAACATGCTGCAGCTTTCGATATAGATGGCTCGAATGGCGAAGCCGAAAAGCATGATGCCGAGAATGAACCATGGCGCGGACTTGCCGATGGCAGTTTCAGCGATGCCCCCGACATAGTAGGCGGAAGAAGCTAAGTCGCTAAGAACAATAGCCGACGCACGCCAGAACGAGATGAACGACAACATCACTGTTGTCGCGACAATTACTTTTGCCTTTGTCGATGGCCCGCTAGGGGATGCGGGCGCGGACGGAGGCAAGGGCGGCGTGCCCAACAAGGACGTTCCCATACTTTACAAATAAGCGATGCCTCTGAGACAACTACGTGACATTTGGCGCATGGCGGACGCCGAAGTCGGTTTCAAAAGCTCGTATGTGCACCCAGTTCTATTAAACCAGCAGCGGGTCGTCTTATAGATTGAGATGGTGCGCCGCCGCGATTTCCTAAAGATGACGTTGGCCGCTGGCGCCGTCGCGAGAGCGGAATCCGCTACCCAGATACCGGCAACAGGGCGGCTACGCGGCCTGGCTACTACGAAAGGGCTATTGGTGGGGAGCGCAGTTTCATACCGTGAGTTGCAAGACCCGGCGTTTACCGCCCTACTGGCCGATGAAGGGAACATTGTTGTTTGCGAAAACGAGATGAAATGGGCCATCGTCCAGCCCGAACGCAGCCGCTTCGACTTCGGCAGGGGCGATGCGTTGCTATCGTTTGCCGGCCGGCACGGACAGAAGTTGCGGGGCCACAATCTATGCTGGCATGAGCAGTTGCCCGGCTGGTTTCCACAGTTAGCCACACACGAAGACGCGGGAGACCTGCTGCGGGCGCATGTGGCCGCTGTGGCCGGATATTACAGCGGGCACATTCATTCATGGGACGTCGTGAATGAAGCGATTCGAGTGGAGGACGGCCGTCCAGACGGCCTGCGCAATTCACTATGGCTTCAACTACTGGGGCGCGAATACATCGGGATTGCTTTTCGTACCGCTGCCCAGGCGGACCCGCAAGCCCTGCTGACCTACAACGATTACGATATCGAGCAGGACGGCCCTAAGTTCGATGCGAAACGACAGGCCGTACTTCGTTTGCTCACCTGGATGCGGGACCAGAACATCCCGATACAAGCCGTTGGGCTGCAGTCACATTTGAAAGCCGGCGCGCAGGCGCCAAATTGGGCAGCGCTGGACGAGTTTATGTTGGCAGTCGAAAAGCTGGGCCTTCAAATATTCATTACTGAGTTGGACGTTGACGATTCAACGTTGACGCCCGACGTTAAGGAACGGGATGAGCAAGTCGCTGCGGTGTATTACGGCTACTTGCATAACGTGCTCCAGCACAGATCGGTGAAGGCGGTTCTCACATGGGGACTGACGGACCGCGATTCGTGGCTGAATGCGCCGAATCGCAGGCATGAGGGCCCGCTTCGGCGAGGTCTGCCGTTCGATGCCGAGTTGCAGCCGAAACCGGCCTATCAGACGATGGTCAAAGCGATTTCGGAAGCGCCGCCCCGATAATCCTTACCGGCTCGGCAATGAGATCTGCACGAATTGGCCGCCGGTCCATTCCGGCAGCGGCTGCCCGCCGCCCACAGTGATTTGTGTACGTTGATCGGCATCTTTCGCGTCCACAGTGAAATGCAACGCCCGTCTTTCGCCCGCTTGCAAATGAACACGCTCGAAGCCGCGTAGCTCCAGCTGCACACCGGCCCCTCGGCTCAGATAAAGTTGGGCCACTTCATCGCCCTCGTGAGACGAAGTGTTAGTCACAATCGCCGTCACACGATACTGCCCGGCTGCCGGCGCGAATGTGATGTCGGAATACTTGAATTCCGAATAACTCAGTCCGTAACCAAAGGGATAAAGCGGCTTTCCGGTGAAGAACCGATAAGTTCGTCCAGCAGTCGAGTAGTCCGCAAACGGCGGAAGCTGGGAAACCGATTCATAAAATGTCACAGGCAAGCGACCTGCCGGATTGTTGTCGCCCGATAGCGTCTTCGCTATTGCCGTTCCACCCTCTTGCCCTGGATACCAGGCCTCCAAAATCGCTCGCGCCCCTTGCTTTTCAGCCTGCACTGCAAGCGCGCTGCCGTTAACTAGAACGACAATCATGGGCTTGCCCGTTGCCGCTATGGCTTGGAAGAGTTTCTGTTGTGGCTCCGGAACATCGATGTTCGTCCTGTCGCCCCCTGAAAAACCTGGTATGTCGATCTTCGATTCCTCGCCTTCCAGGCGCGAATTGAGCCCGATGCAAAGGATTGCCAGATCGGATGCTTTCACGGCATTCACCGCATCGGCGAGCGCCGCCTCTGCCGGCGGCCTCCAAAGCAACTCGACGCCGCCGCCACCGCCTGTTCCGACGTAATCCACTCGAATCGTCGCACTGCTCCCGGCTTCGAAGATGAACAGTGGATTGTTGCGCCGCCATCGACTCGTCTGGCCGGCGACTGTCGTTTACGACTAGATGATCGTTGATGTAAACGCGCGCGGAGTCCGTACGTCCGCAGCTATGGCATTCGGCGCGAATGACTCCGAACTGGTAATCTCCCGACTGGTTCACTTGGATACTGCCGGTCCAGCGCAAAGAGAAGGTTCGTCTTGGAACCGCTTTCACCACCGCCGGATCCTGCATGTCCCAGATGAAGTAGCCATGCGGTTCGACTCGTGAGAGAACTGGCGTTCCCGAGAAATCTGCATTGTCGAAATACTCCGCTCTCAGGCCATGTTGGCCACCATTAGCTGCCGCCGGTTCCAGCACATTCTCCGGAACGAGCGCCATGCCGGAAGCTACATACGTGCTGCCGAGCGAATACCGGATCGTCGCGTGACGTCCGAACTTCTGTTGGATTCCGGCGAGCGGTGTAACGATGTGTGACGGAATGCCATTGTAGTTTCCAAGCAATGCATCGGGGTCATCTGCCGCGGGCCCGATTACAGCAATGTTCTTCGGGACTGGTCGCCAGCGGCAACGAATGCGCTTCGTTCTTCAGCAGCACAATTGATTTCCGCGCCGCCTCGAGAGCAAGTTGCTGGTGACCGCTCGATGAAACTTGATCCATGCCGATGCTCGAGAAGGGTACCCGCTGTGGCGGGTCGAACATGCCCAGTCGGAATCTGGCCGTGAACAGCCGCTCGACGGATCGATCGATCTCAGCTTCTGTGATGTAACCCTTCTTGACCGCTTCGACGAGCGAAGAGTACGATCTGCCGCAATCCAGATCCGTTCCTGCTTTGACTGCTTTCGCGGAAGCCTCGGCCAGCGATGCGGCATAGTGATGGCCCGAGTAGATGTCCTCGATGGAATCGCAATCGCTCACCACGTAGCCTTTGAACTGCCATTCGTTTCGGAGCTTTTCCTGCAGCAGGAAGGTGCTCGCGCATGCGGGCGCTCCATTCACTGCGTTGTAAGCGCACATCAAGGAATCTACGCCTGCATCCGCCACCGTCGCATGAAAAGCATAGAGGTATGTGTTGTCCAGTTCCTGCTGCGTCACCTTGGCATCAAAGTGGTGGCGCGATGTTTCTGGGCCGCTGTGCACGGCGTAGTGCTTTGAAGTCGCAATGGTCTTGAAATAATGCGGATCGGTGCCTTGCATGCCTTTGATGAAGGCGATCGCCATCTGCGATGTCAGGTACGGGTCTTCGCCATACGTTTCCTGCCCTCTTCCCCAGCGCGGGTCGCGAAAGATGTTGATGTTTGGCGACCAGAACGTCAATCCGTAGTAGCGGCCGTGGTTACCGTTTCTGATCGCGTCGTTGTACTTGGCACGGGCTTCCGTCGAAATCGTGTCCGCAATGCGGTGCTCCAGGTCCGTGTCCCATGTCGCGGCCAGTCCAATCGCTTGCGGGAAGACAGTCGCGTTTCCCGCCCGCGCAACGCCGTGCAGAGCTTCATTCCACCAGTCGTAAGCGGGAATTCCAAGCCGCTGGAATAGCAGGGGCGGCGTTCATCATCTGCCCGACCTTTTCTTCCAGAGTCATTCGGGATACCAGGTCCGCGGCCCTGGCCTGAGGTGTTGCGTTCACGTCCTGGTACGTCGTCTGTGCGATCGAGTTAAGCGCCGCCGCAAGCAGCGCAATCCAGAGAAACATCCCGCAATTTGTCCGGTCCAATGTCTTTTCGCTCCGCTGGGATTATCTTAATTGAGCCAGATGCGCATCACCGATATTCGCCCATACACGGTTACCGTTCCGCTTCACGCGCCTTTGCGCCATGGAAATGGTTGTCATTGGGGCAGATTCGTTCGAACAGTGATCGAAGTCGAAACCAACAACGGATATATAGGGCTCGGAGAAATGGGCGGCGGCGGCGAGTCGGCGGAAGCAGCCATTCGCGCGTTGAAGAGCTATCTGGTGGGGCACGATCCAGCTCGATTAGAGGAGATGCGGTTTCGCATTGCGAATCCGACCGCATCGTTGTACAACAATCGCACGCAGTTGCTCGCCGCATTAGAGTTCGCCTGTCTGGACATTTTAGGCCAGACATGGAACGTTCCCGTGCATGCGCATTTTAGGCGGCAAACTCCGCGACCGCGTTCCGTTCGCGTCATACCTTTTTTGGCGGTTCTCCGATGAGAAGACCGGGAAAGGCGAAGTGCGAACGCCGGACCAATTGGTTGCGCTCGCACGCGAACTGAAAGCGAAGTACGGCTTCACGAGCCACAAGCTGAAGGCCGGCGTGTTCCACCCCGACTATGAGGTGGAAGCTTTCCGGGCTTTGGCGGGCGCTTTTCCCGGCGACGGAGTGCGCATCGATCCGAACGGCGCCTGGTCAACCGAGCAGGCCATTCGAGTGGGCCAGGCAATCGAGGATCTTCGGAATGACTACCTTGAAGATCCCGTCTACGGCCTGAATGGGCTTGCGTCGCGTAAGACAAATGGTGCGTATTCCGCTTGCGACAAATACGGTCGTCGTCAACTTCGAGCAGCTTGCTGCCAACGTTCTGGATATCGGCTGCGATGTAATTCTGCTCGACACGACATTTTGGGGAGGCATTCGCCCCTGTATAAAAGCAGCCGGCGTTTGCGAAACCTTTCAGTTAGGCGTTGCGGTCCATTCTTCCGGTGAATTGGGAATACAGCTCGCGACTATGTTGCACTTAGGCGCAGTCATCCCGAACCTATCTTTTGCCGCCGACGCGCATTATCACCACCTCACAGACGACATCATCGAGGGCGGATTGATGCCGTATGAGGGCGGATCGATTGCTGTCCCAAATGGACCGGGTCTGGGCGTGAAACTCAATCGTGAGAAATTGCGCGAGTACCAGGAACTTTACAAGGAACTTGGCGGTTATCCATACGATCAGGACCCGCTTCGTCCAGGTTGGGCGCCGGTCATCCCGAACGACCGGTGGGCAAATCCAAACGATGACCGCTGCCCGAGCTTACGAATCAGATGAAGACCGCGCTTCTGGTCTGCTGTTTTCTATGCGCGACCTTTTCACTCAGGGGTGAGACGGGCTATGCGGCGTGGTTGCGCTATGCGCCGATCGAAGACCCCAATGTTCGCGGCATCTACCATCGGCTGCCCGCCGCGATTGTAGTGCTCGACTCGTCTCCGGTCGAGCAGTCCGCGCGACAGGAGATCGTGCAAGGCATACAGGGCATGCTGGGACGCACTCTACGCGTTGAGGCGCAGCTGCCGCAAGAACCGTGCATCCTGCTGGGGACGCTCAACTCCGTCAAGCGTGCCGCGCCGAATATGCTACTTCCCGGCAATTTGCTCGAAGATGAATACCTGCTCAAGACAACGGCTGCCCAGGGACATGCAGTTCTGTTGATCGCAGCCGCGAATGAGCGTGGTGTTCTCTACGGCGCTTTCGCTTTGTTGAGAAAGCTTGCCGTCGGCACAGACCTGGACCACATCGATGAACAGAGCGCGCCGTATGCGCCGATTCGCTGGACAAACGAATGGGACAACCTGGACGGAAGCATCGAGCGCGGGTATGCAGGGAGATCGATCTTCTTTGAGGAGGGACATGTTGTTCAGGATCTAACGCGTGCCGGCGATTACGCCCGTTTACTCGCATCCATCGGCGTGAATGGATGCACAGTCAACAACGTGAATGCGAACGCGGTTGTATTGTCCTCCGAGTTCCTGCCGCAACTCGCACGCATTGCCGACGCTTTTCGGCCCTGGGGAGTGGGGCTCTCCATTTCCGTCGACTTCGCCAGTCCCAAGACCATCGGACATCTGAACACTTTCGATCCTCTCGACGCCACGGTCGCGGCATGGTGGAGGGACAAGGCGGACGAGATATACAAGCTGATTCCGGATCTCGGCGGGATAGTTCTGAAAGCGGATTCGGAGGGTCGCGTCGGTCCTTCGACATACGGCCGCACTCATGCCGATGCCGCGAACGTGATTGCGAGAGCTTTGAAGCCTCACGGCGGAGTTCTTGTGTATCGCGGGTTTGTCTACAACCACCACATGGACTGGCGCGATCTGAAGAACGATCGGGCAAGAGCGGCTTACGATAACTTCGCCAAGCTCGACGGGAAGTTTGACGACAACGTTCTCGTCCAGATCAAATATGGACCGATTGATTTTCAAGTTCGCGAGCCTGTGTCCCCATTGTTCGGCGCGCTGCAGCATACAAATGAGACGATCGAGTTCCAGGTTACCCAGGAGTACACAGGACAGCAACGGCACCTGTGTTTCCTCTTACCGATGTGGGAGCAGGTGCTGAATTTCGATATGCGAGTCGGCGGGCGGCGCACGTTAACGAAGGACATCGTGGCAGGAAGGACATTCGACCGGCCGCTGGGCGGCTTCGTGGCAGTGACGAATGTGGGCCGAGACGTGAACTGGCTCGGCTATGATCTGGCGATGGCGAACCTGTATGCGTTCGGCCGCATGGCGTGGAATGCGGATCTTTCTGCGCCTGAAATCGTCAACGAGTGGACGCGCCTGACATTCGGATCGGATGAGCGCGTCGTGCAGACCATCAACGATTTGCAGCTTCAATCCTGGAGAGTGTATGAACAGTACACGGGGCCGCTCGGGGTAGGCGGATTGACCGACATCGCCGGTGATGCGCAGCATATCTACATCGGCAGTCACTACGGTCCCGGCATCGAATCTTCTGAGCGCAACGGTTGGGGCCAATGGCACCGCGCCGATCGCGAAGGCATAGGGATGGATAGAACCGAGGCAACGGGAACCGGCTACATCGGACAATATCCGCCGGAAGTCGCGGCCATCTACGAATCGCTAAAGAGCTGCCCGGATAATCTGCTACTGTTCTTTCACCATGTCGCCTACACATATGTTCTGCATTCGGGCAAGACCGTCATTCAACACGTCTACGATTCGCACTATGATGGCGCTGCCGAGGCGCAACGCTTTCCTAAACGGTGGAAGCTACTGCGCGGCCTGATCGATGAAGAGCGCTACGAAGCGGTGCTGAAGAAGCTCGAATATCAGGCAGGCCACGCGATCGTCTGGCGGGATACGATCTGTAATTGGTTCCTGCATGAGTCTGGTATACCGGATGCGCGGGGTCGAGTGGGTCACCACCCCGACCGCATCGAGGCCGAGGCCATGTCGTTGAACGGCTATGTTGTTACCGATGTCTCACCGTGGGAGGATGCTTCGGGAGCGAAGGCGATTACATGTCCGGCGGCCGAGTGCAGCGCGACAACGAAATTCGAAGGCAAGCCGGGATGGTACGACATCGGGGTGCAGTACTTCGATCAGAACAACGGCGCCTCCCGCTTCGAAGCGTTCGTCAACAATCAACGGTTAGGAAGCTGGACCGCGGATGCCTGGTTGCCCACGCGGAAACCCGACTCGAATTCGAGCACCCGCCATACTTTCGAACACATTGCGCTTCGCCCTGGCGATGAGATCAAGATCATTGGCAGACCCGACGCCGGAGAGCGCGCGCCGATAGATTACGTTTCCATCAACCCCGTCAGTATCGAAGGAATACTATGAACCCCATTCCGCAAGACCAACAAATCGCACTGGTAGATCGACTCGCCCAAGCCTGCGGTGGCAGTTACTCGCCAGACGTGCGGCGACGATATTTCATCACTGGACCGCAGTGGGCAGTGTCGTACGAAGGGCAAGCTGTATTTCATGCCCCGGTGCGATCGCCTTTGACTTTCGAGAAAGTGATTGAGGAGTACGCCAAGGTCGGAGTCGCGTGGTGGTGCACGCACGACACCGACGTGATTCCGACGAATGACCTGTTTACGCCACGGCAGGACGAGATTGTCGCGAGAATCAAGTCTGCTCTGAACAAGCACGGTATGAAATGCTCGATGGTAACCACAGAGACTTTTTACAGCCCGGTGTGGGCAGCGGGCCCGGCAGCAGAATCTCCCGCGGTTCGCGAGTACGCGACAAATCGCTTAATCAACACGGTTGGGATCGGTCATGAACTCGGGGCACAGTACTGCGTGTATTGGCCGGGGATGCTGGGCTATTACGTTCAAGGCGTGGTCGATGAGCCGCAGACATTGCGGTGGTTCGCCGACTCGCTGAACGCAGCTTTAGACGCCGACGTTGAAATGGCCGAGAAGAACAAGCGCGCCCCGATGAAGCACTGCCTGGAAGCGAAGCCGTTCGAACCACAAGGCGAGATCCTGCTTCCCACTTCAGACGCCATGCTCGCGTTCATCTTCTCGGGGTTGATCAAACGGCCGGAGATGGTCGGCCTCAATCCCGAATATCTGCATGAACTGATGTGGGGCGCTGCGCCGCGCGCTTCGCTTGCTCGTGCGTTAGTTTGCGGCAAGCTATTCCACTTCGACATCAACGACGGATACCGGCTGAAGCATGATGTCGATATCGCGATCGGGTTGGTGAACCCGCTCGATTGGTTGAACGTGCTGGTGCTGCTGCGGTCGCACGGCTACAACGGGCCATTCAACCTCGACTATAAACCGCCGCGCACGACCAGCAATCGCGGTGTCTGGTCAGTCAGCGTGCCCACGATGATCGACCGCTTCATCACTTTGTGGGAGATGGCAGGCGAAGTCATATCCGATCCGATCATCAAGGAAGCGACCGACGCTCTAAAAGCCGGCGGCCCAGCAGTAGATACAAAGAACGCAGAAGCAGTCACGCAAGCCACTCGGGAACTGCTGTCCTTGCATGAACTGATTGCGCACCGAATCTTCCAGATCCTGATCGGTGCGCATCGAGGACGAACTTACAGCCTCTAATTATTGCGCCGGAGGAGCAGGCGGCGCGGGCGGCGGCGGAGGTGGTCCGGCGTGGGGACCGAGATGTGCGCCGCCAATTCCGACTGCGCCAAGCTGATGGACCTTCGTCTTTTGATCCGCCGTCAGCAGCTTGAGAAAGTCGGCTTGCGCCTGCGCGTGCAACTGAACGTCCTGTGCCGGTCAACTGCCCGATCTGCTGAGCCGCGTTTGATATCGCGCTGGAGTCGCCCGACTGAATGGCAGCCTGGAGCGTCTGGTGAGCGGCCATCATGCTCTCACGTGAAGTCTGCGCGGAACTTTCTTCATTCGTAAAGATGGTGGTTGCCGAGGCTTGTTGAGCTGTGGTGAGAGACAACAACGCAGTAAGACGAGCGACGCGGTTGCTCGACCATTTGGCCGGTGAGGGCGGCGTTGGCGGAGTCGGAGCGGTGGGTGGTGTTTGCGCCATAATAGCGGCGACGCAAGTAGAAGCGAGCGCGAGCGTCAGGAAAAGTTTGATTCTCATTTGTTACTCCAATCTGTTGTTCATAGCGTCAGACGTAAGTCTGTCAGCGCTGGTTTAGACGTAAGGGCGCGGCACGCGGCTTACATCCGGCAATAATGTTCAAGGCCGGTGAAAGTCCTGTGGAGGACGAGGCCGGTCGGCTTGCATCCTGCGCCATTGATCAGGCGTTAAGACGGTACGGATGCCGAGCAGGAATCTGGCATTCGCTTTTTCCAGTTCCGCTCGCGCTTCAGCGATTCGATCAATCTGTGCCAGGATACGCGGCTCGTCCGGATGGTCCGCTTGCATGAGCGAATCCATTGTCGCTTCTTCCTTTCGGAGCGCGGCACTCAGATCCACGAGACGCGGGCGGTTCTGCTGGAACAGCGACTCTATCCTTTTTTGCTGGTCGGCTGTCAGGTCGAGCCGCTGCGCTATACCTGGATCCAGCCACCATTTGCCCGGGCGGCCCAGCATGCCCCGTCGGAGGCGCAGGCACATGCGGAGGCGGAGGTGGCAGCGGGGGCGGCTGTTGAGCACGCGCTGCGGCAACTAACAGCAACGCAGCGATACAAAGACCGTCAGTTCGTCGCATCACCAGAAGTGTCGCCTTCCGGGACGAAACTTTCGAGCGGAGCAAACGATCGAAGGCGTGTCCTGCGAAACCTGTGTCTCAATGCGCTGCAGCAAGGCAGCGTCTTTCACGGCCGCTTCGACTGCATGCTGGTGATACAGGAAGCCGCCGAAAAGGCAGACGAGCAGCATGGCGGCGGCCATGTATCCGTTCGCTCGGTCTGTCAGCCGATGCCGCACGGAAGCAAGCGCGCGGAAAAGATGTGTCTTGATAGTCGTCGGGTGCATCCCGGTCGTGACAGCGATTTCCGAGACCTCCATCTCTTCAAAGAAGCGCAGCAGAAATACCGTCCGCTGTTTTTCGGACAGCTCGGCTGCCGCTGCCAGTACGGCTTCCACCTTCTCATTCACAAGCGCCAAATCCTCCGGCGACTTTGCATCGGAGGCGATGCGGCTTCTTCGCTCAGTTTCGAGCGGTGCCGCTATTCGATGAAACCGGACACGCCGATTTCGCGAGTGATCGCGAACCAGATTCAAGGCGATCTGCATGAGCCACGTGCTCACGCTGCAATCGCTTCGAAAGCTGGATTGCGCCAAGTATGCCTTCAGAAAACAATCCTGAGTCAGATTCTCCGCGGTGTCCCGATCCCTTAAACAGGCAAGCAGGAAAGCGAAGACGCGGGGACGGTACAGCTCAACAACGCTGTCGAATCCAGAACTCGCAGCGGCACAGCCGGTGACCATCGCAGGTTAGACGAAATATGCCGCTGAACCGATTACACGCTCACGAATCAGCTACGCCGTCCGCCGCCGAGAACACGCAAGAGAATGTTCAGCGTCGCGACGAATATGTTGAAAACACTGGCGAACAGCATTAAGGCACCTGGGATGGGGCTGTCCACGTAAGGTGATCGAAGGATAGAGCTGGTTGAATAAACGAGGGTGAACACACCCAGCGCGCCGATGCCCAATGCAATGAGAATGCCTACCAACCCGATATGGAGGAATCCGTTCAAGATCATCACGCCAATGACCGAGAAGAAGATGCCTGTCAGCAAGCCGCGAGGAGCGGAGAACGCGCGCTTCGAACTCAATACGTAGAGGGTGATGCCGATAAAAACGAATCCGGTAATGGCTAAGGCGACGAAGATCAGAACCGGCGCGTAGAGCCGCGCAATCCACAGCAGCGGCGAAAGAGCAATGCCGGAGATAAACCCGTCAAAGACGAGGGCCGCGACGCCGAGCTGATGATTGTTCCGCACTGCAATAGCAATGCGAGGCACCACATTCAACAGGACAAGCGCGGCTATCCAACCGATCCAGCCGGAGAAGAAACGCGCTAGGGTTTGTGATGTTGCACCGACGTAGCCTCCCGCCATGGCGCTGAAAACAGCCAAGCTGAACAGCAGGTAAGTCTGCTTTACAACAACCGCGGTCTGCGCGGTCAAAGGCGTAGTACCGCTGAGGTTATCCCAAGCTGTGGTGGGTTGCTGGCGGTATCCGTATTCGTTCATAAGAGTCTTCTTCTATTTAAGCTGATGTTTTGGACGTTTGCTTAGTTGCTTTGTCATCCAGCTTGCGTCTAGTTGGCATGGCGACAGTGAAAGTTTACGGCGCAGACTGGTGTCCCCTGACCCAAGCCGCGTTGAGCTATCTGGACGATTTAGGCGTCAAATACGACTACATCGATATCGACGAGGACCGTGAAGCGGCCAAGTGGGTGGCCGACCAAAATGGCGGTAGCGAAAAAAAGCCGACTATCGACATAGACGGCAGCGTGCTGACAGAACCGTCCAACGCTGAACTTCAGAAGGTCCTCCGCGGGAAGCACGTCCTGGCCTGACGGCGTAAAAGAGCTTGTTGAAAAACTCCGGAAACCGCTTGCTCACGCGCGCGGCTCAGAAACTAAGCTGGGCATAACGTTCGCAATAGGAATGCTTCGATCTCTCTAGCAAGCGAGAAGAAATCGTTCAGTGCGGCCGCTTTATGGAAATACGCATCTGCGCCCAATCGCATACAGATGGCGAAGTCATCTTCGTACTCGGAGCCTGTCAATATCGCAACTGGAACGCGGGCCAGAATGGCGTGAGCTTTAATGTAAGCCAGAATCTCGGCGCCACTTTTGCACGGTAAATTCAGATCCAGGAACACGACATCGGGCAACGAAGAATGGCATCTTTGCTGCAACATTTCAGTTGCCTCCGCACCATCGGAAGCGACCGAGAGGGTATAGGAAACCGCACTGCGCCGCAACGTCTGCTTAAACAGCAGTACGTCGACGGGGTTGTCTTCGACCAAGAGAACATCAAGCTGGGGCGAACGTAGACCGTTGTCTGATGCTTGCACCGAGTCTCCACTGAATGAGTTAGGGCCGATCGTATTCCAGAGTGGAAAACATCCGCATTACACAATTGTATTAGCTTGTAATCCGACACTGTCAACTGTTTTTATTGAGATCTATTCTTTTCTATTTGAGGATTTACATTTTTAATTCTTTCCTGGGCAAGCGAATAATTTGAAAGCAACGAATCGTCCTGTTTTGGCACTCGGCGGTAGTAATCTAGGGCTACTTCAGGCAGTCCGAGCTGCTCGGCAATTCTCCCGAAAATCGTGTTCATTTCTCCAGAATCCCCAGACAAATTCGCGAACACATAACCAGTAGCGCGAGCATCTTTGAAGTGTAAATCGGCAGCCTGACTGATGGCTAATGTCTGAAGAACGGCGGGTGATTGGAAGTTGGTCATTTGCGCCGCTTTTTCGGCCGCACTTCGCGCCTGATCTGCATTTTCTCCCGTGAAGATGGTGATCCAGGCGAGATCATTCCAGTCAGACGGCCGCAGCTTTGGGATTTGCACAGATCTGCTTCGCGACAGCAGCCGCATCGGCATACTTTCCTTGCTGAGCAAGCAGATGAGAACGGAGGCGAAGGGCGACGAGGCCGCCCGGGTCCGATTTTTCAATGGCTTCGATCAGAGCGCTCGCCTCTGAAATTCGATTGGACTGGATCAGTGTTTCCGCAAGCAAACTTGTTGTGCCAACCGCAGTTGGTTTCTGCGTGTGCAGGCGCTGGAGGATCTCGATCGCTTGGTCTGCGTGACCGTTTGCAGCCAATGTTCTTGCGGAGACGAAATCAATTGCAGGCTGCACCTCGGAGTCGGCGAGCTTACCGAGTCCAGCATCCTGCCGTCCCCAATCGAGCCATTGTTTTGCGGCGGCAGCATTTCCAGTTCGGGCGCTTGCGGCAGCCTGCACGAACACGGCATCAGTGTTCGCCAATCCAGCAACCAAATAGCTGTCGCCATCTTTGACGACATAGCCAATCGCTCCCGAGGCAGAGCCGTTGACGGCCGATGCTTTGATTCGGAAACCAGCCGCGCCGTTGCCTTCGTATGTAAGGCTCAGCGCAGTATCGATGATGTCTGAAAGATAAGGCCAGGCGCTCGGGTTCGCCGGTGTGGCAGTCAGGTTTCCAAACATCTGAAGCAGTCGATGGCGTTTGTCCGCGAACGGCGATTTCTGTTGGGCGGGCGTGACGAACTGTTTCCAAGCTTCCGGCTTGTCCGGGTCCAACACCGACTGCACATAGCGCTGGAAGGCAGCGACGGCCGGCTGCGAAGACAAACTGGTTTCGTCGAACACGCGGAGCCGGCTAAGCCTATCGATATCGGCGGACGTGACACCGGCGCCCGGCCCGGCCAACCGCAGCACTCGTGCCGCGGCCGCATATTCACGGGCCGCAACCAACTGGCGGGCTGCTATGACCAGGATTACGTGACGATCACTCGGAGAAGAATAGCGGAACTGTATCTCGTCTTTCAGGTCCGAGTCGTTTCGCGATGCGGCGAAGCCGGCCCATTTGATCGATTGATCCGCTTGATCTCCTTGGGGGAGCAGGAACAGCTCGCGCAAGTCGGCATATTTACGTGCACGGAGCAGGAGCAGCCCATATTCATTCAACCGACCGGCACGAGCGACGGCATTGAGATCGAGATGGCGATAGAGATCGGCAGCGTCGTCCAGCCGAGATCCGCGGCCGTAGTGGACACCGGCAGGGTTGTACGTGTACAGATTCGCCAAGTGAAGAACGTTGGCGATGTTTCCCGAATCGAGATCCAAAGCCTTGCGCAGATTCTTCTCGGCTTTTTCGTAATCGAATCCAGACGTTGCATTTCCGCCGACAGGGAAAAATTGGCCGAAGTCGTCGTGCTCGTAAACCCCACCGAGCCGGCTATAGATATCGGCGAGCGCGGTATCTTCGGCAGGCGCGGCGCGATCACTTGCAGGCTTATCTTGCCCAGGCGAGTTTTGCTTCAGGAGACCGTCGCAGAGTCTTGCAGCAGCAGGCCGAGCGCCAACGGCCACGTACCCGCTGGCGAGCCGAAGCGATGGGTTGACATTGTCCTTCGATGCCGCGGCGTCCGCGCGCAACAGCTTTAGCGCTTCGGCTAGCTCGCCGGATTGCAGCTTGAGAATCGCTACATTTTCAAATTGAACACGGACAGCGTTCTTTCCGGCGATTTGACGGGCGGCTGCGCGCATGTTGCCGACTTCCTGAGGACTGAAGCGGTCCTTAGGCGAGGTCAGCTTCTCACTGAAGAGGAGACTGCCATTGTTCTCGAGTTTGGAAGTTGTGCTTATCGTCAGCGGACCTAAGTTTATGGTTTCCGAGGAAGGCGGTTCTTTCAAACGATAGCCGGGTGGAGGGATCACATGATAGATGTCTTCGCTTGCAAACGGAGGCGGAACGTAGTAGTCGAAGCTGCGCGTGGACGCAACGTGCATGCCGTCTTCAGGAGCGGCGATGAACAGTGAAGCCAGCCGTTGAAAATTCAGGCGGGCCGGTCCGGGCAGATCGACGGAGCCGCCTTCATCGTTTACCGCACTCGACGAAAACCCTTCGCCCGCGATCTCGATTGCGGCTGTGGCAAGCAGGCTATGTGAGTCCGGATATTTGGCCGTGTCGATTTGTTGACCGCCGACGCCCATAAAAATAGGCATGAGCGAACGCTGTTTGCTTTCCTCATCGCCCGGCACAATCTGTGCGATTCGCGGGCGAAGAGCATCCTGGAAGGCGCCGGAGGCTTTCAGGTTCTCGACTATCTTCGTGGGCTTGCCGTCGCCGAGGCGAACTTGCACGTCGATGGTTTCGGCGTTGTCGGCGGCAGTTGACGTGGGAGTGCGCACGAGCTGCGTCGTCGAGGGATCAACAATGAGCGCCCATCTTTCTTGATCCGCGATGGGCAGGGCGCTAGTGGCCGTGAACTCGGCCGTAGGATCGATCCAAAGCGGGTTCGCGATTTTGCCAGGCGCCGGCGGCACATAAACAAGAGCGCGGTTGAAGGCTTCGATACCGGGCGCGTTCGGCAGCACTTCAGCCGCGGGCGCAGCACAAATCAGCGCGAACTTAGCCGGAATGCCGACCGCAGCCAACTTACTGACGAGCAGCGCAGCCTGATCTTTGGAATCGGCTTCACCTCTTTTCCACGTTTCGCCGGGAGCGCTCGGTACCAGTGAGCCAGTTCCCAGGTCAAGGCCATTGTTCTGGACATGCTTGCGCATATCCTCATATATGTTTTCGATGGCGGCGACTGCCTCGCCGGACGGCGCATGTGCGTCAACTTGAGCCGTTATCGATTTCGCGATTACGCCCGAGTACCACTGAACGACCGCTTGCCACGAAGGAACGTTGGTGAAAACGATTTCCGGAGTAGGCGCTATTTCGGGAGGCAGGAAGTTTCCGACAGGCCGCGGTTCGAAGCTAGATGCCTCCACGGAAACGGCATGACCTTGCGGTGCGGGTTGCTGCGTTACTTTTGCCTGGGGAAAACTGCGTGCTTCGACGCGCAGGCTGGACGGACCTACACTGCCGATGGCCGCTTTGAAGTGCACAATAGGCGGACCGGGCCGAAGCACGATGACGCCCAGGGTTGCGCCCGGCACAGCGGCAATTTTTGCGCTTTGTGCGAACTCAAGTTCGACAACTGAATCGATATCAACCTGCGGGAGAGTGGCACTGAGCGTTTTAATAATGCCAACAGCGGAGGGATTATCAGAGTCTCTTTCCGCGATGGAGTTCGCGTCCAGCAGATGGGGCTCGCCGTCTGTGGTGATCACGCGCGCTTTGATTGCCGGCCGATCCTCTCGAGCAGGCGACCAGGAGAGTGAAACAGCCTGCGCCGATTCGATACCTTGTACACGCAGAACTTTGGTCACGACGCGCGTGGTCTGGTGAAGTAAACCGGCCTGGTCAATCTGCGCCGTCACCGAATATTCAAGCACCAGCGCGGGCGTTCCTTCCGGGCGGCCGAAAGCGAGCGGCAGCAGCGAGAACGGCGTGCGGATCGCTAGTGAACAGCGGCAGCGTCCAATTTTGCGCAAATGCAGTTGGAGACGCAACGAGCAACGCAAAGGCGAGCGATTTAGCGTTCAAATATGTTAAGGATAGCGGAGCGAAGGCCGGCGGACCAGCGCTCCGATTCATCTTCTAGGCTGCATTTTTCTCATTTTTCAGTGCCTCTGAGGAGTTTCCGTTACTCGTGGCACATGCTGCGAACCGGAGGAGCTTCGCTTCGTGGTATTCGAGACGCTTTTGACCAATGGCTATGGCGACTTTGTGCTTTTCGACTTTGCGGTTTTCTTCATTGTCGCGACGTTCTTCCTTGCTCGATTCGCGCTGCTGCGATTCGAAGCCAATTTCCGCTAGACGTCTTTCTTTTCGGCGCTTTAGAAGCTCGGCGGAAGCGCGCGCGTAAGCGCGATCATGATGGGCCTGGTAGCGAAGGTAGCGTTCGAGTTCGGGGCGCACGGCGATTTCAGCCTGATTGCTCGCGAGCTGGTCGCCGGTTTGCGGCTTCACGACGAAGCAGGCTTCCTGATAACGGCGCGCGCGTTGCGAGAGCCACATGCTCTCGGCCATTTTCTTGACGAGTTCGATTTCGGCGATGCCGACGGGTTTTTCGTCTTCCATGAGTTGAT
This sequence comes from Terriglobia bacterium, assembly GCA_963846045.1. Taxonomy (GTDB): domain Bacteria; phylum Acidobacteriota; class Terriglobia; order Bryobacterales; family Bryobacteraceae; genus Bog-105. Next base: position 150,164 of record CAWJUL010000018.1, read on the forward strand.
CGAGCGGGCGTCAAAGCGGTCTTGATGCTCGCCGGGGAGCACACGGAATTGGCCGAGCAGGCCGTGGGTAGTGCGGTTCTGTGCGGAAGCGGCCTTGCCCTCCGGCGTTTTGGCGCCGGTGCTTTTCTGGGCGTTGGCGCGATTGGCTTGAAGCTTGCGTAGAGAGGTGAACATACGATCTCCTGTGCGCGAGTCTGGCAGGAGGGCGTGCGGCGATCGGCCGATTTTCGCCGTAAGTGGAAGAGGGGCAGAGAGAAAGATTTCGGCGCAATCGTGTGACCGGGGTTTGAGGACAGCTAATCCAGAACCGTCACGGCCTACTTGCAGCGCATCAGTTAGTCTCGAGAGGCCACTCTGCGAGAACAGTGTTTTCTGTTCTCAATTTCCGGGTCGCCGACCATCAGCTCACAGCACCTTATGTTGCGAAACGCCGGGTCTCGCGATGAGAGAATAGGCGAAATCTACGATGTTCGGCGATGAGATAACCACACTGAATATTGGACAGGAAGCGGAAGCATTCTTGCGCTCTGAACTCGCAAAATCTTCCACTTCGGAGAGGCGTGTTCTCATTGAGAAATTCGTGCTGGCTGCGCTCGGCAGCATACCTTGGATCGGGGGGTTCCTGAGCGCGGCCGCTGCATTCGAAGCGGATGCAGGCATGCGCCGTTCGAGTGCTCTATTCACGCAATGGCTGGAAGAGCATGCGAGAAAACTCGGGAACCTTCGGGTGACGCTCGAAATGATTACTAATCGCTTTGAGAATCTTGGTGCAGAAATTGATGATCGGATTCAGAGCGAAGAGTACCTGAATTTAGTTCGGCACGCATTCCGGGTGTGGGACGCAGCGTCGACGGAGGAAAAGAGACGCTGTATCGGGAATGCACTGGTTAACTCGGCCGGCACGCGAATCTGTTCAGACGACGTTGTCCGGCTCTTCCTCGATTGGTTGAACGTGTACCACGAGTCTCACCTCGCCGTCATCCGTCAAATCTATAACAATCGAGGAATAACTCGGTACGAAATCTGGGAAGCCATTTATGGCCAATTCCCAAGGGAGGATTCGGCCGAAGCTGATTTATTTCGAATGCTGATCCGAGACCTAAGTACGGGCGGAGTCATTCGCCAGGAGCGCGAAACCAATCAGTACGGCCAGTTCTTACGAAAAAGACGATCTATCACCCGGCAACCTGCATCCACAACGATGGAGTCGGCATTTGAAGAATCAAAACCCTACGACCTAACCGGATTGGGTGAGCAGTTCGTGCATTACACAATGACCGAGGCCGTCACCAGAATAGGAGGGACCACGGCGTCAGCTTCCGGGTAGCCGACCATTCAATAGCTATTAATCATATTCGTCCGCTTCAGTTCTCCGAGAAGTGCTTTTGGGTTAACCGCGCCATTGCGTATAAGTCGGGAACTTAATCGCTTCCGTGAGGGCGCAAGACCCCGAGAATTTTGGGTTCAAAGCGTCTGGACAGTATCGCAGCATCGTTAAAAGCGGGACGGCTTCTTGCAGGCGGTAATTGGGTCCTGTTACATTGCGCCAGAGAGCTTCAAGTTGTCGGTGCATGCGATAACGTCGGAAACAGATGCGCACAATCATTTTGGGTTCGTCGCCTGATTTCGCCCGGGAGTTTGAGCGCTGCTGCCGCGAATACTCGACCCTACGTATGGCCATCGCCTGGTGCGGCGATCCTGCGCAAGGCAACGGGCATCCGTTTCGCTATCTGCGGGAGTTCAAAGGAAAAATTACTGCCACCATCGGCTGCGCCTTCGATCAGACCCATCCGGACGGGATCGAATTCTTCCGTACGATCAAGGCTGACATTCGCATCTTCCATGAAAAGATCTGTCTATTCCACCCCAAGGTGTATTTGTTTGCCTCGAAAACCGGTAAAGCCCTATTCATCGGCAGCTCAAACCTTACTAACAGTGGATTCTATAAGAATGCGGAGGTAAATCTGCTGCTCGAAGGAACGGGCTCGTGGAGCGATCACGATACGTTCGGCGCGCTGAGGGAGCAACTGGATGCCTGGCACAGCGATGGGTTTTCGCAAGTGCCCTCCCGACTCTGGATGAAAAGGTACCGTAAGCGGCACGAGGCGGCCCGGAAGACGGCGAGACGCTCGGGTTCCCTGACAGCGCTCGCATACGAAGAAGAAACGCCCTCTGCAGGTTGGCTAGCCAGTGCCACTTGGGATACGTATTTTCAAGCGGTCGCGGAGGGCTTGAATCGCCGAGAGGAAGAGGCCGGCCAGATGGTGGCCTTTCTGAAGGTTGCAGGCTCAAAACTACGTCTTCCGTTCAGCACGGCGTATTTCAGTGCACTTGAGAAACGCAAGATCATGGGCGGTATCGAGCCGTACGGCTGGTTTGGGCATATCGGCGCATCTGGCAGGCTCAAGGGTCTGCTTAAAAGTGGAACGAAAAAGCAGCATCAAACCATTGCGGACTCCTTGAACGCCATCACCGAGCTTGAATTCCCTATCGACTGGCAGAAATTAGATGCATTGTTGTCTCGACTGGTAAAGCTCGGCTTCACCATGAAAGTGTGGAGCCGGTTCCTCTGCCTGTTACGTCCGGATTTGTACTGCACCATTTCCTCGCCGTCGGTCCGGAGAAATCTTTCGGAAGTCCTGGCGATACCGCAGAACCGCTTTCAATCGACGCAAGGCTATATTGCGCTTCTAAAGCTGCTACATGCAACCCCCTGGTTCCAGGCACATAAACCAGGTAATCCCGATGAGCGAATGGTTTGGCAATACCGCAGCGCCATGCTGGATGCGATTTTCTATGATTGATTGTTCGGGCGCACTTTGCTAGCCCTATCCCCCTGCTTTCAATTGATGCCAGGGTGACGGGCTATTCGGAAACTGCAAAAAACTGGTTAACCCCCGGAGAACAAATCCTGAGCGACTGTCCGCGCGACGCGGAACATTCATGAACTCATGGCGCGCGGTCCAATGACGCTCGGCGGCTCGGTCTTCAATGTGGGCGCCTTTGCCGCGGGTGGAGAGGAACACCTCGCCGGCAAAACCTTCGATGCAGACGAGCGAAAGGATGAGCTTACGTTCGCACTGCTTGCCGATATCGCGGGATCGGATGCGACGTTATTCGATCTTCGTCCGCTTCGGGCCATGCTCCATTCCATCGCGTCAAGACGGCGCATCGCGTTAGAGGTCAACCTGATTTACTGGGTCGATGCTTACGATTTTCTGATCTGTTATCCGGCCGTTTCTCCTCTTACCGTGACCGTGGGGAAGGCTGGAAACAAATGAACTGTTTTGCCATTTGCATGCGCGACGTTTCGCACAAGGCGGGGTCGCGCCGAAGCTCCGTTGAAGACGCCCCTCCCTCACGGTCGGGGTTCCGTTTCGGGGCTGGCGTTTTCATGGCTGTCTGCGGCCCGCAGGGCCATCATCTCCGTTACCCCCGCGGCTCCGCTGTGTTTAACGCGAATTTACACAAGCAAGGACCTAGCTCGCGCTCATTCTCTACAGAAACGACAACACGCTTATCAACACGTTGGAGGATCTCCGCAATACGGGGCAGGCGAAAAATTCGCCGGAAAACGATAGCTACGCATTAGCGGTATTATCGGACAACTTTGTCCGGCGATTCCGCAGATGGCCGAATCAAAGGGGTACATTGTGGTCATGCGTCCTCGCCTCTTGCTTTCGGCGATAGCTGTCTGCGCAGCCGTGGCGAGCGCGCAGACGATCACGCTCAGCGCCGAAAAGGGAGTCTATCTAGAGGACGATGTCTTGGCTTTCCAAGATGCGATCATCGCTCCGTCCGGAGAGAGCGTCGTGCTTCATGCCGCGATCGACGGCCTGGATTGGGCCGGACCCGGGTGTCCACTGGTGACCGAGCTCGTGCGTTTACCTAACGGTTCCGAGCGAGAGTACGAACGAGGCCCTGGCGACAAATGTTTCCAAGATCCTGCCGGACGAATCGAAATGAAGTTCGATGGGGGGCATGTCACTTGTTGGTACGGCCTTGGCGAATATCAGATCCGGCTCGTCCTTGGGGGCAAGCATAGAGATCCGAATAAAACTTTCCCGATGTCAAACGAAATTGCTTTGACGATGGCGGACGCGGCAACAATCGAACGAAACGGGGGCCAAAGGAGCGCGGTATTGCAGTGGATCTATCGCTCGACAAAGACACCTGCGCTCTGGGTGAAGACGTTGCACTGCATATCGCTCTTGAAAATTTCGATGCGGATGTGCCGGTTTATGGATATAGTTCGTTCTGGGATCCTCTCGATGCCATGAAAATTGAAGTGCGCGAGAGCAACGGCCAGCCCGCTAAGCAAACTTGTATGCATGTCTGGATGGGCGGTGGTCCCGCGGCTATGTGGCGGTTCCCAAGGGGCATGCTGGTGCCCGACGAGCGTTCGCTAGCAGGCGATGGAGTCTTACCAGATCACCCCGGCACTTTCACCGTATCCGTTACGTGGAACGGTTTTCGCGGCGAGGACGACACCTGCCATGCGTGTCAGGTCTCAAAGGACTTCGACTTCACGAAGCCCTACGCGGTAGCCCATTCGCGCCTAAAATCTTTCAAAATCACGAACGGAGCAAAACCGTCCATACCGTGCCTGTGGGGACCAGATTCACTGCGCTAGCGAAGCCGTAAACGCCCTTATTTCACGTATAACCTCTGCTTCGTTCGATCGGTAAATTGCATGACTTGCGTTTGGTATCCGTACTACTCGCGCCGAAGGGACCGCGGCCTCAAACGCCTCGATCTCCGCGCCGACATACTCCCGCTCAAATTGCGCTTCGAGCTTTGCCTTGGCACGCCCGGCATCATTGTCAGGCTGGCTGCCGGGCGCATGAGGTAAAGCGCAAATGGCAAGAACCGGCGCATGGATCGCGGTGAATTTTTCCGCACCGGTCAGAATCGCGTTCTCCGGTGAGATTTCGCGCGTTTTCCCCGGCACAGGAGGGGGCGGCGGCGGGGCGGACGTGGTTTCGAAATGCATTTGCATCCAACGCAGGTCCTTCTCAAACCGGGGCACACTGACCCGCTCCAGTTCATCGACCGTGGGCCGCACGTTGCCTGCGGCGGTACGCGGGTCCAGTTGGGCGAGTTTCTTCTCCAAATCGACAAGGTCCATAAAGAAGTCGCCCCGGGCGGGATCGTAAAACGAATAACCGGAGACCGCATCCAGGTACACCAAACCCGCGACTTTGTCGGGATGTCTGGACCCCGATAGAACTGAGTTCTTCACCGGCTATGGAATGGCCGATAAGGACAGGCTTCGTCAGATGCAGGAAATCGCAGACGGCGAGGACATCGTCGCCTAGCCGCTCGGCTGAATAGTTTTCGGGGATAGCAGGCGGCCTGCTGGATGCGCCGAAGCCGCGACGCGTTATGCCGTAAACGTGATAGCTGAGGGTTAGCTTGCGTGCGAACTCGTCAAAATCATGGGCGGTGCCACCCAAGCCGGTAAGCAATACGACCGGCCGTCCGGTGCCGCCCCAATCGAGCACCTCTAGCCTTACGTTTGGCGCGACAGGCACGAATCGGACCAGGGGCGGCTTCGCGGCAGTATCTTGTGTCTGTGTCTCCACCAGCACTGTAGCCGTATCTATACCGCTAACGGGCGCGCTTGTCTCGCCCGTCGCAGACCTTAGTTCCACCGCCGTCGTACCGACCTTCTGGAAACGCGTAAACTGCTCACGCGTCATTCGCACATAGATCAGTTCAGTTCCATTCGGCGACTCGAACGGTATATTCACCCAGTTCTGTGAACCACCGCTTAGTTCTACGTCCGCGGCATCCGCTTGTGCGTTAGCTCGCGAAAGCAGCACCAACGGGAATCCTTCACTACGGCCGAACATAGTCAGAGTGTTGCCGCTGCGCACGGCGGACCTGAACACTTTGAACAGTCCGGCATCGCTCCCATACTTTCCTCGGTGTTGTTGCGCATGCCCGAGCCCGATCAGCGCACACATCATTACGAAAAGGTTGAAAGAAATCGCGGTACTAAACGCCAGCCGCGACATTTTCACGGGAATTGTCTCTTGTGCACTCAGGACGGAACTGAAAAGATTCGGGCCTTCAACGGGCGCCCGCACCACGTTGTGAGCCGCGCGTCTGAACAGCCGCTGCCGCAGTAGAGACATCACGGCGTCCGCGATCAAACGAAAGGCGCTTTCCGTAGCCAACGCCTGATCAAAGACACACAGCATCTCACTCTCAAAACGCTTGCGGAATGCTCGGGGATGCGCACTCAAAATCCAGCAGTACAACCTGCGCATGTGTCACGCCCTCCGCGGCTTTGTCCCCGCTAACCCAACCTTTGCCGCCCGGAACATCTCTTCCAAGCGCGAAATTTGAGCAGCCAGCACCTGCCGTCCCAAGTTCGTGAGCCGGTAATAGCGGCGCCTGGGATCGTCATGATCGTTCGGGCTCACACTTTCCGCAACCAATCCCTTATCCAGCAATCGCTGAAGGTTGTCGTACAGCGTGCCAGGTCCCAACCGGTACTGCCCGTCGGATTGCCGCTCCACCTCCCGCATAATTCCGTAGCCGTGCCGATCTTCGCCGGCAAGCGCCATGAGAATATGCAGAGCTGCCGGTGAAAGCGGCAGAAATTGACCCGTGAGAGGCTTCATTCCTGACCCACACTATATCCGATTCCGACTGACGCGTCAATATAGCCACAAACAACAGTGACAGGCGCTTCGACGCTCCGTTTATTCGCTTAGTTCGAAATCAGATATAGATGATTGCCGCCGTAACTTGGTAAGTGTCCCGCTTGACAGTCGCTGGTGGAAAAGAATGTCTCCACGGTGGACTTCAGATCGGCTCCGCCAAGCTGCCCCCGTGCCACGGCGGCTGTGAACCAGCGCGAGTAAGTTATAGGTTGTTTCGAGAGCGCCTCTTTGTAGTCGACATAGATCGCCGCTGCGAGCACGTGCATGCCCGCGTCCTGCTGCTGCCAGTATTGGCAGGGGTTGTGGCCTATCCCGAACTGCTCACTAACGATCTCCTCCAGCGCCTGTACTGAGTCTTCTTCGATGTATCCGCGCGCAGTGTTATAGCCGAAAGACGGATCATGGTGCTGGACCTTGTCGACTACACGCGGATCGCCGCTCAACTGGTCGAGGGCGCGCTGCACGGATGAATCGCTATAGCTGTAGGGTGGATGCATCGATTCATGGATGGCATTGTGCAGCACAATCTGGAACGGATACGACACATGCGTCAGGAATCGCAGGCCGGTTATCCGAATTCCGTGTGGCTTGGAGTAGTTCAGCAGATAGACGGTAATCGTCTGCGAGGGTAAGGCATAGCCGAGCAGTTTCTCGATTGCAGGGACGATGTTGTAGCGCGGCAGCTCCGGGGCAAGTTCTGCGATCCGCTGGTCCGCGCGAGGTTTCGCGGCTTGAGTCCAATAAGCCGAAAATCCAACCCGATCCAGCGCACGGAACGCCGTCTCCAGCGCCGGACTGGCTTCGCCGTATGCCTTCCAGCCACTCTCGCTCCAATAGGACGTCTTCTTCAGAGCAGCCTCCATCGCGGAGTTGTCATGCGCCGTGCGGATCATCTCCGGCAGAGTTTCATCGTCGACAGTGACGACTATGTCGTTTAAGATCGATTTCCCTCTTGACAAATAAACTACTGCTTATATAAACTAGTTCTTATGACGCGAGCCTTGGATCTCGATGCCGCCTTCTCGGCTTTGGCTGATCCAACGCGTCGGGCCATTCTTGCACGTCTCGCCAAAGGCGAAGCGACTGTGATGGAACTAGCTGAGCCGTTCGAGATGACGCAGCCGGCGATCTCTCAACATCTGAAAGTACTCGAAGATGCGGGACTTGTTACACGTCGCGTCGATGGCCCAAGGCGGCCGCGCCGTCTCGCAAAGGACGGTATTGAAGTCATGGACCAATGGCTCGCAATGTTGCGAAAGGCACTGGAGAAGAACTACGACCGGCTGGACGAGGTTCTGGCCGGCATGGAACAACCGAAAACCAAAAGAGGAGAAAAACGATGAGTAAGTTGACGCTGAAGACTGAGGGTGACACGCACGTGGTTGTCACGAGACGCTTTGCCGCCCCGCCCGAAGCTGTGTACCGCGCGCATACCGATCCGAAACTGATCCAGAAATGGCTGCTCGGTCCGGAAGGCTGGACAATGCCCGTCTGCATCAATGAGGCGCGGCCCGGCGGCAAGATCCGCTACGAGTGGGCGGATGGCAAAGGGCACGAATTTTACCTCACGGGCGAATATCTCGAATTGGAGCCGTACAGCCGGATCGTTCATGTCGAGCGGATGCACCTGCCGGATCCTACGCCGGACAACCACGTTGAAACGAGATTTGACGCGGACGGTACAGGCACCCTGATGACGCTGCGAATGACGTTGCCCGATGAGCAGACGCGGGCCGCCATGCTTGGGACCGGCATGGAACACGGAATGGAAGCGAGCTACGCGCGATTGGAAACAATGATTTAGCCGCCAGATTAATGGAGGTCTGCGAACTCGGGAAGGACTGAATGAACAACACGCCAAGATCTCTTTTCCCGATGGACAATACGCCGCGAATCGTGGCACCGGCAGCCTGGATAGCCCTTCTCTCGACTAGTGCCACGATCTTGCTTCTGGTTAGCTTGCATGTATTCAGCCCCGAATTTTCGCCGGCCTGGCGCATGGTGAGTGAATATGCATTCGGTCACCATGCCTGGGTGCTTTCGCTGATGTTTTTGTCTTGGGGCATCGGCTCATGGGCATTGGTGGCCGCCATCTGGGGCCAGGTCCGAACCAGTGCCGGAAAGGTGGGCTTGTGGTTTCTGATTATCGCCGGCATGGGCGAGGCGCTGGCTTCCGCTTTTGACATTACACACGAAATTGGGCATGGCATCGCAGGTGTGCTTGGGGTAATCGGCTTCCCGATTGCAGCCTTGCTGCTGAGTATTGCTCTGGGCCACAACGAAACCTGGGACACGCCGCGGAAAGCGCTTCTCTGGATCGGCAACCTAAGCTGGATCAGTGTGGTTCTGCTCGCGGCCACAATGGCCGCCATGGTGATGCAACTGGCGCGGGCGAATGGAGGCCATTTGCCTCAGCACGCGCCGAAATCGCTGCCGCCGGGAGTGCTCGCGCTGGACGGATGGGCGGACCGCCTTATCGTGCTGTCCAATTGTGCGTGGGTTCTCCTTGTTGCCTGGCATGCGATACAGGTGTGCCGCAAGCGGACCGCTTTAACATCAAGGAACGAAAATCAGCATGGCTAAACCGGCCGTGAAAACGGTAGACGAATACATTGCGGCGCAACCCGAGGCGGCGCAGGACGTGCTAAGCGCGTGCGGAGCATTGTCCGCAAAGCTCTCCCGGAGGCGGAGGAGGTAATCTCTTACAAGATCCCCGCCTACAAACTGCACAACGAGGTGGTGTTGTATTTCGCTGGCTGGAAGCGGCACTACTCGTTATATCCCGCAGGGAACGTCTAGCGGCGGCGTTCGCGGACCAGCTTGCATCCTATGAGGTCACCAAGGGCACAATCCGGTTTCCACTTCTCCGAGCCGGTGCCCGCCAAATTGATCGAGAGTATCGCGAAGTTTCGCGCGAAGGAAGCTGCCGAGCGCGAGAAATAAACAGCGGCCGATGTGATTTGACAGCTAATCGAGGGCGGTCCGTGGTCGAAGCGTCGCCGGCCGGCGCGGGTTCCAGTAGCGTCAAGAAATAGCAGGCCCAAGAGACCTGACCAGAAGTATCGTTTGGTCGTCCTGTTGGCTTCCGAAGCGAGCTGTCTCCGCGACGAGCCGATCGGCAATTTGCGGGAGCGGTTCGGTGACGCTCCGTGCAAGGACTGCACCAAGCGCTTCCTTGCCGAACTCTTCGCCCTTTGCATTGGTGACTTCGAGGAAACCATCGCTCACCACCGCCAACAGATCACCAGGCGCGACGGTAATCATTGCGCTTTGGAAATTCACGGCAGGAAACATGGCGATAGGCAGTTGCTCCATTCCTAATTCGGAGACACTTTGGTTCGAGGCATGATAGTGGAAAATCGGCGGGTGTCCCGCCAGCGAATACTCCAGCCTGTCGCCGCCCGCGGAGCGCAGGCAGGCCAGCGTGACGTACATCGCCGGCTCCTTGAGATCCATCAGGACATCGTTCAGGCGCTGCATTACGTCGACAAGAGGCTCGCCCTTGGACAAGCTTGTTCGAACCGCACTCTTGACCATACTCATTAGAACGCCCGCAGCGATGCCGTGCCCCGAGACGTCGGCCAAGTAGCAGGTCACCGAGCCATCGAAAGCTACAGCATCGACGAGGTCTCCACCAACGCTGCTACTTGGAACACTCTTTCCGCAGATGGCGAGTCTGGCTGCGGTCATCTCAAAAGCTGGGACGAGCCGAGCCTGGACTTGCTCGGCGAGCTCAATTTCAGTCTGTAGGCGAACGTATTTTTTTCCTTCAATCCTAATGAAGGTAAAGAAGGCGATGTAGCCGAGGATCAGGAGAGCGACGACGAGCCATGCGTCGAGGCTACTGCGATCGTGCAACTCCCCCACTGTAGTGCCGAACGCCACCTTTCTCGAAAAGAGCGGCACTATCCTGGTGAAGACGAATATGCTGAGAAGGTGGACGACAACGGCCAGCGGCAAGAGACGAAGGAAGCGAGTGGTGGCTAGCGCGTACCCGGTTGCCACAATGCCCCAATCGGCAGCATTCGCCAGCACCCACCAATAAGGTGACGGCCGGGGTTGTGCAAGGTCCGACACAAAGGCTAGCGAGGAGAAAATAAGAAATGCCGCGAGGCAAAGCGTCACCATCGAGGGCAGTGGCACAGATTTCCAATATTGACCCCAATGCCGCCGGCTTTCTGTGCGACTACTCATGAGATAGCGATTCCCATTATGAGCCGCGCCCGGCAATCGGACTTGGCGGACCGTCAGGGATGGAATTTTGGCATTAAAGCCAACCGCGTGTGCGCGCAATGCGAGCGGCTTCGATGCGGTTTGCCGCACCTAACTTGCTTATCGCCTCCGAGAGATAGTTGCGCACGGTGCCTTCCGAAAGGTGCAACTTGGAAGCGATATCGCTGGTGGCGGCGCCGTCGCCGGCTAAGCGCAACACCTGCCGCTCCCGGCCGGTCAAAGGATCAGGGTCGCTCCAGGCTTCAGCGGCCAGTTCGGGATCGATAACTCGAAGGCCGCGATGGACGCGGCGGACGGCATCGGCGAGTTCCTCGGCGGGACGATCCTTCAATATGTAGCCATGCGCGCCAGCGTCCAGAGCACGGCGCAGATACCCGGCACGAGCGAAGGTAGTGAGAATGATGACTCGCGTGGGAAGGCCTCGCGACTTTACCTCGCCGGCGAGTTCCAGGCCCGTCATTTCAGGCATCTCGATGTCGGTTATCAGGACGTCGCAGCGGTGCTTTAGAACTGCCGCAAGGGCATCTTTGCCGTTGCGCTCCTGGGCAACCACGCGAAGACTACCGTCGATCTCAAGTAAAGCCGCAAGCGCGCCGAGCACCATGCGCTGATCTTCAGCAATCACAATAGTGATGGCACTCACGCGATTCGTTCCTGCTTGCGGGACAAAGGAATGCCGACCGTGATTGCGGTGCCGTTTGAACCGTCGATGACGAGTGTGCCGTTAAGGGCTTCCACGCGCTCGCGCATTCCAGTAAGTCCGTTACCCTCGATGTGCGATCCGCCGCGGCCGTCATCGCTTATTTCGAGGCGGTACATGCCGGGTTCCGCGGTATCGAAAATTATCCGGCAATGGCGAGCGCCGGAATGCCGAACGATATTTGTCACGGCCTCGCGCATGATGAGAGCGAGTACCGTTTCCTGCGCGGGTGAGGGCTTGACGGCGGCACTGCGGCCAGTGGGAGCGGGACTGTCCTCGACCTGTATACCAGCGCTCCTGAGAGTGGAGCGCGCATGGTCTAACTCTTCTGTGAGACTGCCCGCGCGATATCCACCGATGGCCTGACGGACATCGGCTAAGGCGTCACGAGCGATCTGTTCGAGTTCGCCGATTTCGCGGCGTGCGCGTTCGATGTCGCGGTCGAGCAGTTTCGAAGCGAGTTCAGATTTCAGCACGATGACGGAGAGAGTGTGGCCGAGGACGTCGTGAAGATCGCGGGCGATGCGTTCGCGCTCAGCGACTTTGGCAAGATGCTCGATTTCACCTTGGGCGCGGCGAAGTTTGGCATCGGCTCGCTTTTGAGCTCCGGCGTGGATGTTCATGGAACCGATTCCGACGATCATGAGCATGGTCGGCGCCCAGAACCATACGATGAGGTGAAAGAGCCAGCTCTCCAGCGCAACGCCGGCCATTAGCACGCCTAAGCCAGCGAAAGCGATGCGCGGCTCGAAGACGAAGCCGAGCAGAGCGGCCGCGTAAATCAGGAATGCAGAGGCGCCTGTATTGAACGGGGAGAAAGCATAGCCGAGCACAGCGATTGCGAGTACATAGAGAAATGCGCGAAGGCCACAACTGCCAAGAAAGAGGAGGTACAGCGGGACAAAGATCGCAACGGCAGTGAAAGCCGCGAGCCACTGAGCGACAGAACCGTTCGACATTGCCGGCTGCACGAAAAGGAACCCGCAGTAGCACATGTAGAACAGGTACGTCCATCGAGGTTCCTCGCCGGCACGTGTGGTGAACCACTTCATTGCTGTCCTTTAGAGTAGAGCGTTTTGGCGAGCTTCACTGCGGCGATGCAGAAGCGAAGCGAGGCCCAAGAATACGACTGTGAATGCGGCAAGCACGGCCCAATGTGTCGATTGGTAGCTGCTTTGATCGCCCCGAACCACGGCGACGGCCAGTTGGCTGAGATGAAAAGTGGGCAGGAAGGGAGCAATGTTGCGCGCGACTTTCGGCAAGAACTCGAACGGCATCCACAGGCCTGAACAGAATGACATAGGCAAATAGATCATGTTGATGAAGGCCGGAGCGGAGCTTGCGTTGGCGAGATATCCAAGGACGAGGCCGAGCGCTCCGAAGGGAATGGAGCCGGCGATCAGAACAGCAAAGAGATGCAGCGCATCGGACGCCGACAGATGCACGTGGCCGAAGCTAACGCCGAGCGCCATCATGACGACCAGCAGAAATGCGCTGAAGGCGGTATAGGTGAACAACTTCGCGAGGAAATAAGCCGCCGGGGGCATAGGGGTCGCCTGTTTTAGCTCGTACCATCCGAGCCCGCGCTCGAGGGCAAGGCTAACGCCAAATCCGAAGAGCGAGACGCCTGCAACGCCGAAGACTCCATAAGTGGCGAGCAGGTAGCGCGCCATGTTCATGCGTCCCCACGTCTGATTCATGAGGAGCCCGAACAGGATATAGAACATGAGCGGGAAGCCGAATGTGCCGATCATGAAGGCACGCACGCGAACTCGCTTCAGGAATTCGTACTTGGTTTCCTTCCAGAGAACAGAGGTGGTCATTGCAGTTCTCCTTCGACGCCGGTCAGAGCCAGGAAAGCATCCTCAAGCGAAGCATCCTGCTTGACCTGATGCGGGGTTCCGTCCGCGATGATGCGGCCATTGTCAATAACGACGATGCGGTTCGCGAGCGCATCCGCTTCTTCCAGGTAGTGGGTTGTCAACAGAATGCTTTTGCCTCGCGCGAGCAGCCCGCGAATTTGCTTCCAGAGGGCGCGGCGTGCTTGTACGTCGAGGCCGACGGTGGGTTCGTCGAGGAACAGGAGATCCGGGTCGCCGCAGATGGCGAGCGCGAACAAGAGTCTTTGTTTTTGTCCACCCGAGAGTTCGCCAAAGAGTCGATTTTCGACGCCTTTCAAGCCCGCTGTGCCAATGATTTCCGCCATCGGAAGCGGATGGGAGTAATAGGACGAGAACAGATCGATGTGCTCGCGGACACGCAATGTTTCTGGAACACGGCCGATCTGAAGCATGGCGCCGGTACGCTGCCGATTGCGCGGCTCGCGAGGGTCGCGGCCGAATACGCGGACGTTGCCGGAGTCCGGGTTCAGCAGTCCAAGCATGAGTTTGACAGCGGTGGTCTTGCCCGCTCCGTTTGGACCGAGTAGGGCGACGAGTTCTCCACGGCCGATGGTCAGGTTTACGGCATCGAGTGCGAGATGCGCGGCATATTTCTTGGTAACAGCGTTGAGCGAGGCGACTTCAACGTTCGCAAATTCCGCTGAGAGCGCCGTTGCCGGCCGTATTAAATCGGCGGCGCTGAAGATGAGTGGATAGCATTGATCCTCCTGTAGCGATGGTGCCGTTTTCCGCGGGATGGCGCTAGTGCGGAGAATCAATGAAATGACATGACAAGTATCATGCCTTCGGAATGGTTCGAGCGGTCCGCGTGATATTCCTGAACAGTCTGGAGAGACAACCATGGCGAAGTTGAGACGGGCAACGAGCGTGAGGCTGGTGGCGGGCAGCGTGCTGATAGCTTTGAGCGGCAGCGGCGCTTGGGCGCAACAAATTGCGAGGCTGAGTCCGGAGTTAGACCATCTGATTGCGCCGGATGCGCACGTTGAGAAGGTGACGACCGGCCCGGGTTTCAAGTGGACGGAAGGGCCGGTTTGGATTCACTCGGGCTACCTGCTGTTCGCCGAAATACCTGGAAACGCGATTTGGAAGTGGACGCCCCCCATCGGCAGCATCCCGACGGTGTTCATGCGGCCGAGCGGCTATACCGGAACGAAGCCATACGGCGGACCGGAACCGGGATCGAACGGAATGACTGTGGATTCGCGCTCGCGGCTGACCGTGGCTGGACATGCGCGCCGTAACGTCTGGCGGCTGGAGAGCATGAGCGCGAATGCGCAGATCACAGTTTTGGCGGACGAGTATCAGGGAAAGAAGCTGAACAGCCCGAACGATCTTGTTTACGGCAAGAGCGGCGCGCTTTACTTCACCGATCCGCCGTATGGATTGCGCACGCAAAACGAAAGGGACCCTGAAAAGCAATTGCCGTTCAGCGGCGTGTATCGCGTGCCGAATGCGACGCAGCAGAAGCCCGGAGCAGCGCCGGATCATGCCGCTTTGGAGCTACTGATCCGCGACTTGCCGCGGCCGAACGGAATTGCGCTGTCACCGGATGAACAGACTTTGTACGTGGACAATTCGGAGCCGCAGAAGACTTGGATGCGATATCCAGTGAAGGCGGACGGAACCGTTGGAGGCGGGACGCTCTTACTAGACGCGACAGCGGACAACTCGCCCGGCGCGCCTGACGGAATGAAGGTGGACCGGAAGGGCAACATCTACAGCGCCGGACCGGGAGGGGTGTGGATCATCTCGCCCGATGGGAAGCACCTGGGGACGATTCGCATGCCGGACCGAACCAGCAACGTTGCGTGGGGCGATGCCGATGGGCATTGGCTTTACATCACGTCGAGTGCAACGGTGTACCGCATTCGGACGGTGGTGGGAGGAAACGCACCGTAACCGGGGCCGCGTCGCTGAAGGTACAATCCGAACGTGCCGCCGAGCAATTCGAAACCGCTGGAATTTGACGAAGCGCGGTCGGTTGTCATTGCGACCGTTCAAGCGCTGCAACGGGTTCGCAATGTGCAAGTGGTGGATCTGGCACATGCGCATGGGCGCGTGTTGGCGGAGACGGTGTGTGCGGATCGGGACTACCCCGCCTTGCGGCGATCGCTGCGCGACGGTTTTGCCGTAATCCGAGTGACATTCCGGGAACGCTTCGTGTCCGTGGTGAGGTGCGCGCGGGCGAAACCGAACAGGCGCCGCTAGCCCATGGAGAAGCGTTGGAGATCATGACGGGTGCTCCGGTCCCTCGTGGCGCGGACGCGGTGGTCATGGTCGAACACGTGGGTCGAAGCGCGGGCGAGAACGGCGAGCCGGTGGTGAAGATCGATCGAACGGCCGAGCCGAATCAGTTCATCAACGAGCAAGGCGCCGAGTCAAAGAGAGACTCGGTTCTGATTACAGCCGGAACTAAGGTGGATGCCAGTCACATCGCGACACTCGCGATGACGGGCCATGTGGTGGCCAAGGTGGAGGCGCGGCCGCGGATTGCGATTCTTGCGACCGGCGATGAGATCGTCGGAATCGATGAACAGCCGGCGGCACATCAGATCAGGAATTCGAATTCATACATGTTGGCGGCACTCGTGCGCGCGGCAGGCGGTGAGCCGACCATTTTGCCGGTGGCGCGTGACACGCGGGATGCTCTGCGCCCTTGCTCGAATGCGGATTGAGTCACGATGCCCTGCTGGTTACCGGTGGGGTGTCGGCGGGCAAGTATGACCTGGTGAAGCCTGCGTTGCGGGAACTGGGAGTGACTTTTCACTTCGAGCGAGTGCGCGTGCAGCCCGGGCAACCAACCGCGTTCGGAACATTGGAAAAAAGCCTGTTTTCGGTTTGCCGGGAAATCCGGGATCGACGCTGGTGACGTTTCAACTGTTTGCGCGGGCGGCAATCGAGATTTTGGGCGGCATTGAAATGCCGATCCTGCCGCTGTTATCGGCTCGGTTTGCAGCACCGTTCCGGCACAAATTGGGTCTTACCCGGTTCCTTCCGGCGCGGTTGAGCGAGGACGGGCAGCAACTGCGTCACATTCCATGGCAAGGTTCAAGCGATATTCCGGCGCTTGCCCAGGCGAACGCATTTCTGGTGGCGGATCACGACCGCGAGACATGGGACGTGGGCGATTCCATTCGTGTGATGCCGAAGCCATGAAGAGCCGCGAGAAGAAAAAGCTTTCGCACTATTCCGCAGCCGGGCAAGTGTCCATGGTAGACGTGGGAGGAAAGCAGCCCACCGACGCACCGCTAAGGCGCGGGCATTTGTCTCGATGACGCCGCGAGTAATTCGGGCGCTGCCACAGAACGCGAAAGGAGATCCACTGGAGATCGCGCGCATTGCCGGAATCAGTGCGGCGAAAAAGACATCAGAGTTGATACCGTTGTGCCATCAACTGCCGCTGACGCATGTGGCGCTGCAATTTGAAGTGGGCAAAAACGGAATCGAGATTACCGCGACGGCGGCGACGGTGGCGCAGACAGGCGTTGAGATGGAAGCGATGACGGCCGCGTGCGTAGCAGCTCTGACGGTTTACGACATGACCAAGGCGCTGGATAAAGAAATCGAGATTCGCGAAGTGCACCTGCTGGAGAAGTCGGGCGGGAAATCGGGCACATTCCGGCGCGGGAAAACGGCGGCGAGATAGGTGATACGCGTTGCAATTCTGACTGTTAGCGACTCGACCGCCGCCGGGACGAGAGCAGACCAGTCAGGGCCTGCACTGAAGGCGCGCTGTGAGGAGATGTCCTGGGCTGTGGTTGAAACTGCGACTGTGCCGGACGAAGAACGCGGATTTCAGAACGCCTCAGAGGCTGGGCGGACGCGTCGGCGGCGACCTTGATTCTGACAACGGGCGGGACGGGCCTGTCGGCGCGGGATGTGACGCCTGAGGCCACGCGGGCCGTTTTGGACCGCGAGATTTTGGGGTTAGCCGAACTCATTCGATCAAAAGGCCTGGAGCAAACCAAGTTCTCGGCAATTTCGCGGGCAGTTGTGGGGAATCGGAAGCAGTCGCTGATTGTGAATCTTCCGGGAGCGCCTAAAGGAGCGGTCTTTTCACTTGGTGTTATTGAGAGCTTGATTCCACATATACTTGATTTGCTTGCAGGTAAAACCGAACACTGCAAATAAGTGCAAACGGCTGGTAACCATAGCACTCGAAACTCGCGGAATGGTGGAGACATCTCTAAATTGATGAGACAGGCGACGGGAAGAGCATTGTGCTCGGCGGTACTGGTGGTTGGCACGGCCGCGATTGGATGGGCGCAGATATTGCCGCCTGGGCAGATTCCGCCGGGTCCTCCGCCGCAACCTGGGCAGCTAGGCCCCGCGCCGACTACGCTGCCAAAAAACGCGCCGGAGCCTCCGCCGACGCCGACGGAGCCACTGGACCAAGCACCGTCCGGTTCAACTCCGTTCGGAATTGTAACGCGTTATGTGTTGGTGCCGACCACCGTGCTCGACCCGGACGGTCACGGCTACGTGACGGGATTGACCAAAGGAGACTTCGAGGTTTTCGACAACGATAAGCCTCAAACCGTGGCGGCCGATTACACTCAGTTGCCGTTGTCCGTGGTTGTCGCCATACAGGCGAACTCAGAGGTGGAACCGGTGCTTTCGAAGCTGAAGAAGACCGGCTTGCTGATGCAGGGGCTGGTAACCGGTGTTGACGGCGATTGCGCGATTCTGGCGTTCGATCATAGGCTGCAGCACCTGCAGGATTTTACAAGCGATCCGAACAAGCTGAACGACTCCCTGCAGAAGCTGACTGCCGGTTCAACCAGTGCGCGACTCATTGACGCAATCAGTGAGGCCGATCACATGCTCAAACAGCACGATCTGCGGAATGTGCGCAGGCGCGTGGTCATCGTGCTCAGCCGCGACATCGACAAGGGGAGCGAAGGGAAGATGGAAGAAACGATTCACCAGATGCAGTTCGACAACGTGATCGTTTACTTCGTGGATATCAATCGAGCCTATACGGCGTTGATGAAAAAGATGGATTATCCGCGGCCAGCTGACGGCGCGATCCCGCCATCGGCACAAGCGACCATTGCGGGCGGCCAAGGTCCCAGAAATTTGACCTCGGAGGTTCAGCAGAACGATTACACAAATGCGCTGAACGGCGTGCCGCCTATTTTGCGTTCCATACACGATCTGTTCAAGAAGACGCCGGCGGAGGCGTTCACCTATTTCACCGGCGGGCGAGTCTACAATTTCGCGTCGGAACGAGCAATGGAACAAGCGATCACGGATATCGGCCTCGACCTTAACAGCCAATATTTGTTGAGCTATTCACCGAACGACAAAAACGAAGCCGGGTTTCATACGATTCGAGTTGTTGTGGACCGTCCTGGGTTGAAGATCCGAACGCGGCCGGGTTATTGGTGGGGCGGGACTCAACAATAGCATCGTGCGAATTTGGTTGCAGTAATCTAATCGATTGCTGAGCCGATTCGTGCCTATAACTAACCTAAAGTCGATTTTCAGAGTTGCAGTCGCCTTTTCAAGTTGCACACTCCTGGCGCAAGCCGCCGACCAGTTTCGACCGCCGGCGGTGCCACTGGTCGCACACGACCCATACTTCAGCATCTGGTCGATGGCGGACCATTGAACGGATGAAAGCACGAAACACTGGACCGGCGAGTGCAAAGCCTGATCGCGTCGTTGGTGCGGATCGACGGGCGACGTATCGCATCATGGGACGCGACCGCGCGACATGCCCGCGCTGCCGCAAACGATCGTCGAAGTGCTGCCGACGCGACACGATTTATGAGTTTGAAGGCTGCGGGTGTACGTCCGATCTGACGTTTCTGACGCCCGCACTGCCGCGACGATCTGGAAGTTCTTTCACGGCCGGTGACTTACATCGTCTGGAAAGTGCGCGCGATGGATGGGAAGCAGCACAGGTCTCGATCTATCTGGACGCGTCCGCGGACGCTGGCCGTTAACACGCCGGATGAGCCGGTGGCGTGGGCGCGTTTTAAGCTCGGACGGGCGCGGTCCTTGCGCATGGGATCGTCAGCGAGCAGCCGGTGCTTGAGAAAGACGGCGACGATCTGCGGATCGATTGGGGCTATCTGTATTGGCGGCGCCTCCGGATGCGAATGCCAGCGATGCCGCGGCGCCGTCGAATGCATCGCGCACGGCGTTTGCGGCACGGGGAAAACTCCCGGATATCGACGATTCCGAGACGAATCCGGCCGGTAAATACGCGCGCTGCGGCTGGCGTTGGCGGTTGCGATCTGATGGGGAGCGTCGGGCGCGACAGCTGTGTCGACGGCATCGTGATGTTTGCCTATGACGACGATGTAGTCGTCATATTTCGGGACGGCGCGTGCGGCCGTATTGGCGGCGCAATGGCGCGAAGCGCGAGCCGATCTGCTGACGCGGCGCTGAGCACGATTATGATCGCTGCGCAAGCGGATACGGAAGCATTCGATCGACGAGCTGATGGCGGATTTGCGAACGGTGGGCGGCGAGAAGTACGCGCAGATTGTGCGCGCTGGCGTACCGGCAGAACGCTGGCGGCCCACAAGCTGGCGGCGGATGCCGATGGCACGCCGCTGTTTTTTCCAAGGAGAATTTCAGCAACGGCTGCATCGATACGGTGGACGTGATCTATCCGAGTCGCCGTTTTTGCTGCTGTTCGAATCCGAAGCTGCTGGAAGGCGAGTTGAAGCCGGTGATGGAGTACGCCATGCTGCCGCGCTGGCAGTTTCCGTTTCGCGCCGCACGATCTGGGCACGTATCCGCTGGCCAATGGGCAGGTCTACGGCGGCGGCGAGGCAGACGGAAGAAAATCAGATGCCGGTGGAAGAGAGCGGCAACATGCTCATCCTGCTCGGCGCGCTGACCAGTGCGGAGGGCAATGCGGAGTTCGCCGAAGCGAATACTGGCCGCTGCTGACGAAATGGGCGGAGTATCTGAGGAGCAAAGGGATGGATCCGGCGAACCAGCTTTCGCACCGACGATTTCGCCGGCCACCTGGCGCACAACGCCAACCTGTCGATCAAGGCGATCATGGCGCTGGGCGCTTACGCGCAGCTTGCCGAGCGACTGGGCAAAGCCGAAGGCGACGGCTATAGCGAGCGACGGCGCAGCGAATTTGCGCGGCCAAGTGGGTGCAGATGGCTGACGACGGCGATCACTACGCGCTGGCCTTCGACAAGCCGGGCACGTGGAGCCAGAAGTACAACCTGGTGTGGGACCGCATGCTCGGCCTGCATCTCTTTCCCGAGCGTCGCTGCGCAGAAGGAAATGCGCTTCTATGCAGCGCATCAGAATGCCTACGGCCTGCCGCTCGACAATCGGCAAGACGTACACCAAGCTCGACTGGATTGTGTGGACGGCTTCGCTGGCGCCCCAGAGGACGGACTTCGAGCAACTATTTGTGAAGCCTGCTTATCGATTTGCGGATCAGTCGCCGAGCCGTGTTCCGTTGACGGACTGGTATGACACGATTACAGGCAAGCAAGTGGGATTTCAGGCGCGTTCAGTTGTGGGGGGCATCTTCATAAGAATGCTCGACGACGCGCAGTTGCAACACAAGTACGCAAAGTAAGTGCGCCATGAGAAAGATTCTCGTCCTGGGAAGCCTGAATGTTGACTTAGTGCAGCGCGTTGCGCGGTTGCCCGCACCTGGTGAAACGTTGCATGGCGAGGGTCTGCAGATCTTTGCCGGTGGAAAAGGAGCGAATCAGGCGTGTGCGGCGGCTTTGCTCGGCGGCGATGTTGCCATGGCCGGCAAAGTGGGCAGTGATGTCTTCGGGGACCGTGTAACCGCCGAACTGCAGAACGCGGGAGTAGATACGACGCTGGTTCAGAAGTCCGCGTGTGCGTCCGGGAGCGCCATGATCTTTGTGTTACCGAGTGGCGAGAACATGATTGTTATCTCGGCGGGTGCAAACGGCGACATCCCGGTTGAGTTCGCGCGAAAAGCAGTCGAACATTTGCGCGAGGGAGATTTCTTGCTCTGCCAGCTAGAGACACCGCTTGCCGCGGTGATGGCCGCGGTGAAGACCGCACATCACAAAGGTGTTAATACGATTCTCGATCCAGCACCCGCCTGTGAGTTGCATGACGACTTTCTACGATGCGTGAAGATTCTGACCCCGAATCAGACGGAGGCCGCTATGTTGCTTGGCGCGCGCGAAGCGATCCAGAACATCGCGCAAGCAGAGGCCGCCGCACGCGACATCCAAAGCCGCGGTCCGAAGACCGTGATCGTAAAGATGGGCGCGGAAGGCTGCGTAGCCGCGGACGGCGGCAGTAGCTTTGTGAGTCCCGGTTTTCAGGTGGATGTTATGGACACGACGGCAGCCGGCGATACGTTCAACGGAGCACTGGCAGTCGCGCTGGCAAAAGGGGAGACGCTTTCCGATGGCGTTCGATTCGCGAATGCGGCAGCGGCTCTGTCGGTGACGAAGCCCGGTGCAATCGGGTCCATACCGCGCTTATCAGAGGTTGCGGAGCTTCTTGCGAGAGCCTAGACCAAGTTGCCAACGAACCGTAGATAACCGCGCGGTTGAAGACGCCCCTCCCTGACGGTCGGGGTTCCGTTTCGAAGCTCGCGTTTTCATGCAATTGCGCGGCCCGCAGGCCATCATCGCTCCGTTACCGGCACGGCTCTGCTGCGTTTAACGCGAATTTACGCAAGCAAGGACTAGCCGCGTTCGAAGCGGAGCGCACCGAAGCTGACGACGCTGGCGGGGTCAATCTGCCACTGATGGTAGTGAAGCAATTCACTTCGCAAGCCGGGAACGGCTTTCATGAACGTGTAGATGGGCGAGGCGCCGCACCACTTGAGATCATCGTGGCAGTCCTGTACCAACGACCAAAATCCTTCCCGATCACCCGCGGCGATTCGCTCGATGCGTTGCCGATCGCGTTGCTCGATCGCCAGCATTTCGCCGAGGTTGGCGGTTGCGCGCAAAGGGTCGCCATACCGCTGGCCCATGTGAGCCATGTCAACTCCGAGGACCCAAACGAGCCGTCCCGACTCGCGAGCGGCTATGTTTCCAAGCGCATCGATGAAGCGGCCTACGGGATCGCTCTCTTCGGGCATTCCACCGTGGTAGATGCTCTTTACGAACGGACCGCAGAGGATAGGCAACACACGGACATCAGGGCCATATAGATGCTGGAGGAAGATAATTTGAAACTCAATCGAGTGTTCGACGGCGTGACAATAATCTTCCATGCGCACGGCATTGGGAGCGGCTGTTTCCAATTCGTCTACAAATCGCGTTTCCGTGCGTGCAGCGCCAAAGGGAGTCAGGAACTGTTTGCGCGTGAGACCGAATCGCTCCGGCGCGCCGTAATGTGACGTCCCGAGAACGACAAATGTGGTATCGACTGCGTGTTCGCGCGCCGGGAGGGTCCGATATGCGGCCCGATAGGTATCCCAACCGCCATCCGGGCTGGCATGAGGCGCCGCGACGGCCACGGTTGTCGCCGGGCCTTCCGGGCGTCCGACCCGCCGCAGCAGCGTATCCGACAAAATCGACGGGTCCTCCGGGTAAGCAGAACCGGCGAAGACTGCCTCGCGAACTTTTCCGTCGACGAAGTTGGCCTCGCGTTTCGCTCTCAATTCGCGGTAGCGATCATTTTCGAGGAATCCAGCGTCGTTCAGTGAGTCAAACAGATGTTGTTCGAGTTCGCCGACCTGAATCTCGCCTGTTATTCGAACCAGTTCCGAACGCAGGTCCAGCGTGGATTGCTCACCATCGAAGCATTCGAGCACCTGGACCAGTGGCGGAGGAACAATCAGCGTTGCATCTGTGTAGTGATACGGGTCGCGAATTATCAATCCGGGGCGCTTGGGGTCCGGTGATGGCATGAAATCGAGATTGAAGCGCAGCCGGGGTAGTACTACGGACACGCTTTATTGTACGAGCAACGGCAGCGAGTTGCGCTTTGATGTCCGAGAGAGGCTTCAGCTCTGAAGTTCCCGTAGTCGAGTCAGGAAGTCTAGCGGCACGCGCACATTCCCGGCAAGGCCGGTGCCGAGAGAGACTTTCGGCTTAACCGCCCCGTGAAAGTCACTGCCGCCTGTCGGCGAAAGATCCAACTCTTCGGCAAGCTGACGATAGTGCGCCTGAAGTTCGGGTGGATGGTCCGAGTGATAGATCTCCAATCCCAGGAGACCTGCTTGCTTTAGCCTGATGAGCACTTCGCGCTCTGCATCGCGCGAAAGCCTCAGACGGATGGGGTGCGCAACGACAGGAATGCCGCCGCCAGCTCGAACGATGGAAATGAGCTCCGGAGTTGTTGGGCTTTGCCGCTCGACGTAGCTTGGGGCGGTTTCCCCTAAGAAGCGGTGGAAAGCGTCTTCCGTGTTCTTTGCGTAGCCCTTTTTTACCAGAATGTAGGAGAAGTGCACGCGCCCGGCGAGACTTCGGCCGCGCGCTTCCACCTCTTCAAGCGTGATCTCAATGCCGCGTCTGCGAAGAGAATCGACCAACCTGCGATTACGGCTGCGGCGTTCTTCGCGTTCGTTCGCGAGCCACTCCACGAAATTGCGTGACGGTTCACGGCTTGGAAAGTACGCGAGCATGTGAACCGCGTTGCCGGAGACGATGGAAGACTCTGCCGGATGCGAATTGAGCTCGATTCCCCGAACAAGGTCGAGACCTGCCGACCGGGCAAAAGGCAACGCTTCCTCGAAACCATCGAACGTGTCGTGATCGGTAATGGCAAGCGCGGCGAGGCCGCTTCGTTTCGCTAGTTGAACAAGTTCCGCAGGCGATAACGATCCGTCGGACGCTGTCGTATGCGAATGAAGGTCAATGAATTGAGAGGACGGCTGTTCCGCAGGTTCAGACACTAGTGAAGTTTGACTTCCGGCAACACATAAAACTCAAAACTTTCGCCGCAAGTGTGAACGACCAGTTTACCGGCTCCCAAAACCTTCTCTTTAGCCCGGTTTTCGAAAAAAACGGCGCCATCCGTACTGTCGCCCGACTTCAGCCTGGTTGGTGCAAGCGTAATCGCCGATGCAGCGACAGCCGCCTTGAGACCTTTGTTTACGAACTGCGCCATCGCTGCCTCGCGGCGCTTCTCATAGCCGTTCGTCCCGTGATAGTTCGGGACGGCATAGATGCTCTGTTCGTAGAGAAGCTGGAGTTTGATAACGTCCGACGCGCTCGCTTTCTGCAGTAGCGAATAGACTACATCGTCGGCGGAGACGGGATGCAAGATAATTCCATCCTGGCGGACGAATGAAAAGTCGGCTGGATGCACGGTCCAGGTCAACAAGCCGCCGTTCGTGATCGTGACTTGCACAATGTCGAAGTCTTTGATGTGCGGCGGCAGAGGCGCGTACATAACAGTGATGCCGTTCTTCGTCAGCGCTTCGTAAACGAGGCCATGAGACTCGAATTCAAGCGGAGCTTGTGGCGCTTGCTGCGATTGCGATTCGGGAACGTTTGCCGCAGGCGGAGCCTCGGCCGGCTTCTCAGGTTGCTGGTCGGTTGATGGCTTGCCGCCCGGAGCAGGCTGGCCCGGTTGGGTCTGCGAAGCAATGGCCGTTACCGACAATAAAGCCAGAGTTAAAACCTTGCGCGCACAGAAAAAAGCGCCGCGCGCAGAGCGAAATTTCATCGAAGCCACTCCTATAATAGACGGAGACTCGGGGAAGGAGGTTATTGGTGCGACCTCTCGGTATGCGAAAGAGAGTGTTGAAGTATTGGCCTCAATCGCGATTCGCCAACTTCGGAGTGAGATACCAGCGTAGGACGCCCTTCGGCTTCGGCCCGAAGTGTTCCACGTCGATGCGAAGAAGCGCGCCTTTTTTGAAGTCGACCTGGAGGGCATCTGATCCCAGCAAGTAACCGCTCAGGTCACTGAACAAGGGGTTGTGCCCGACTAGCAAAAGCGCGCGTTCGTCACGATGCACACGCACTTCCTCCCAGGCTTGCTCGACGGACGCTCCCGGCACCAGCGCCCGCGTGCGGAGCAACTCATTTTTGTACTTGACGACTTGTTGAACGACTTCCGCAGTCTGAACAGCGCGTTTTAAAGGACTCGTCAGAATCAGGGAGGGGTCGAAGCCGGCGGTTGCAGCAGATTCCAATACTTGACGAACCTTCCGCCGGCCCTCATCCGTCAGTGCGCGTTCCGGATCGGGGGTTTGAGCACTTGCGTCTTCAGCCGCGCCATGCCTCAAAAGATAAAGCTCCATGACGAGGTTTCGCCTTTCATTCTGTCATACTGGCCAATGATTCACGAGCAGAGGCAGGAGCAGATTCTGGTCGCGGTGGCAGTACTTGCGGCCGCTCTGATCCATGTCTCGATCACAGCGAGCCAAATCCTGCTTGGACTGGGGATCGTACTGCTGCTGCTCTTTCGCCATAAGCTGGCTTTTCCTCGCATCTGGATTCCGCTGCTGTGCTTGTTTTTGTGGACGATCCTGGCAGACATTGTTTGCCCCGACCCATGGACCGGGCGCGCGCAGATCAAGAAATTCTTCGATTTCCTGTTCATACCGTTGCTTTTCGGCGTTTTCCGACAACAGTTCGCGAAGGTTTATTACGTCATTGCGGGATGGGTAGTGACTGCGACCGCCTCGGGCATCTGGTCGCTGGTGCAGTACGCGAGTAAGTATGAGCGCGCCAAGAACTTGGGGCAGGATTTCTATGCCGCTTACGTAGGCAGACGGATTACGGGCTTTGAAAGTCACTGGCTCACCTTTGGAGCACTGCAACTCAGCGTGATGCTGTTGTTGCTTGCGCAGTATTTTTTTTCGAGCCGCCGGTTGCCGCCGTGGGCTTACCTGAGCCTTGTGATCCTGGCGATGGCAATTCTGCTCACCTGGGACCGGAGTATCTGGGTGGCTGTTGTGCCTGCGGCATTTTACCTGGTTTGGTGCTGGAAGCCGAAGTGGACGATTGCGATCCCGGTGCTGATCGTGGCTGTGTTCTTCCTGGCGCCGGCGGGGACTCGTCAGCGATTCATATCGCTAGTGAATCCTCACGGGGAAACGGACTCAAACCGATTTCGCGTCGTCACGTTCGCAACCGGGTTGCAGATGGTGAAGGCGCATCCCTGGTTCGGGGTCGGGCCGGAAGAGATCTCGCGCAATTTCGCTAGCTATGTTCCGGCGAACATACACCGGCCGCTGCCAGTCGGATACTACGGGCACCTACATAATGACTACGTTCAGTACGCGGCTGAACGTGGCATTCCGGGGTTGTTGCTGCTCTTAGCGTTCATCGGACTGACTGTGTGGGACTGCGCAGTTGCACTCACGCGGCTCGGCGGGGGACGCTCACAGCAGAAGTTTCTGCTGCACGGGACCATCGCGGTGATTATTGGCGTGCTTGTGGGCGGTTTCTGGGAGTACAACCTAGGCGATAGCGAGGTGTTGATGATGTTTGTTTGCGTCATTGCGCTCGCCTACACGGCTGTTGAAAACACGCTTCCGAAGAGGAGCTAGCTTAGCATTTTGGATCGAAGTATGGTTTCCCGTTATCATAAGAAGGAATCATGGGAACGTTGACCGTCAATACAACTGCGTCCGAATACAAGGTTGCCGACTTGGCCCTTGCGGAATGGGGTCGCAAAGAGATACAGATTGCCGAGCACGAGATGCCCGGCCTTATGGCCATACGGGCGAAGTTTGCTGCCGAGAAACCGCTGCGAGGCGTGCGTGTTACCGGCTCCTTGCACATGACCATCCAGACGGCGGTTCTGATTGAAACCTTAGTCGAATTGGGCGCGGACGTACGCTGGGCGAGTTGCAACATCTTCTCTACGCAGGATCATGCGGCGGCTGCGATTGCTGCGTCCGGCGTCCCCGTGTTTGCCTGGAAAGGCGAAACACTCGAAGAGTACTGGTGGTGTACGTATCAGGCCGTCAGCCATCCCGGCGGCAACGGGCCGCAACTTGTCGTCGATGACGGCGGCGATGTCACACTGCTGATCCACAAAGGTTACGAACTAGAAGAAGGCAGCGAGTGGGTCAACAGCGCTTCCGGCAGTCATGAAGAAAAGGTCATCAAAGATCTGCTCAAGAAAGTTCACGCCGAGGATCCGAAGCGATGGCACAACCTGGTCAAAGATTGGCGCGGCGTTTCCGAAGAGACGACTACAGGCGTACACCGGCTTTACAAAATGCAGGAACAGGGCAAGCTGCTGGTTCCCGCGATCAACGTCAACGACTCAGTCACTAAATCGAAGTTTGACAATCTCTACGGGTGCCGCGAGTCGTTAGCCGATGGAATCAAGCGCGCGACGGACGTGATGGTTGCGGGCAAAGTGGCTGTCATTTGCGGTTACGGGGATGTCGGTAAGGGTTCGGCGCACTCGCTGAGAGGCATGGGCGCGCGCGTGATCGTGACGGAGATTGACCCTATCAACGCTCTGCAAGCCGCCATGGAAGGTTTCGAAGTGACCACCATCGAAGACACCTTGGGCCGCGGCGACATCTACGTCACCTGCACAGGCAACTTAGACGTCGTGACCCTTGAACACATGCGGTACATGAAAGACCAGGCAATTGTCTGTAATATCGGCCATTTCGATAACGAGATTCAGGTTGACAAGTTGAATGAAGCGGCGGGAGTTAAGCGGACGAACATCAAACCGCAGGTTGACATGTACACGTTTCCCGATGGCCACAGCATGTTCTTGCTTGCGGAGGGACGGCTGGTCAACCTCGGTTGTGCAACAGGTCATCCGAGTTTTGTAATGAGCAACAGCTTCTCGAATCAGACGCTGGCGCAGATCGACCTCTGGAATAATCGCGATACGTACAAAATCGGCGTTTATACACTGCCGAAGAAGCTGGACGAAGAAGTAGCGCGCTTGCACCTCGAAAAAATTGGCGCAAAGCTGACCACACTGAGCCCACAGCAAGCCGATTACCTGGGCGTCGCCGTGGACGGTCCGTACAAGTCGGAACAGTACCGCTATTAAGCCGCAAATGGCATAGATCCGATAGCGGCTGAAAGGGCCCTGCGTTAGGGCCGATCTTCTGCAATAGTTTGCGGGCTTTTCCCACTATCTTCCTAGAGTCCATTACCCGGAGGTTTGGGTGAGCTTCATTCGTCAAATTTGCTTCTATGCGGCAACGCTGAGCGTCGCAACACTTGCCTATCACTGCTGCTCTTACGCCCGTACCCGGCCAGCTTAACACAAGTCTCTGTCGGGTTCGATGGGACAACATGGGGCGTGAATGCCGGCGGCGAAATATACCGTTGGGATTCGAACGCGAACACGTGGGATTGGATACCTGGAACACTCACTGCAAATCGCGGTTGGATCGAGCGGCGCCATCTGGGGCGTGAATGTCGGCCGGCGAAATCTATCGCTGGAACGCAAACACGAATGCGTGGGACTGGATCGCCGGAACACTTGTCCGGATAGCCGTAGGGTGCGATGGCGATGTCTGGGGCTTGAACGTCTTGGGATCAGATCTATCATTTCAATACGCGGACACAAAGCTGGGATGAAATCCCCGGCCAGCTTGCGCAGATCTCTGTAGGCTTCGATGGCGCCGTGTGGGGCCTCAATTCGGCGATACGAGATTTGGCGTTTCAATCCAATCACGAAACTCTTTGAGTCTGTTCCCGGCGCGCTGACCAGCATTGCCGCGGCGCCGATGGCGATGTCTGGGGCTTGAACGGCAGCAGCATCTATCACTTTAATCGTCTGATACAGAATTGGGAGACAGTTCCGGGGGCGTTGACCCAGTTGGCCATAGGCTCCGGCGCGAACGTGTGGGGACTGGATTCCGAGGGGGCAGTATTCCAATTCAGCTCGAGCAGTCGAGCATGGGTCGCTGGCACCGGGCACGCTCGCGCACATTTCGGCCGGCCGGAACGGGACAGTTTGGGGGATTGATCCTTCCGGCAACATCTACAAGTCTCTGCAAACGCCGGAGCCGATCCAGACATTCCATCACACCGCCGGGGCGTTGGCGCAAGTCGCGGCGGCGCCGGATGGCAACGCATGGGGCCTGGACGGCTACGGCAGCATCTTTACATTCGATTCGCTTTCACAGGCCTGGACTGCCAATACCGGGCAATCTTGCGCACATCGCTGTAGGCCTGCATGGCAACGCATGGGGCCTCAATTCTGCCGGACAGATCTTCCATTTCAACATTTCGACCCAGAGTTGGGACTGGATCGCCTGGTGAGCTTGCGCAAATCTCTTTCGGCGCGAATGGAGATGTTTGGGGCCTCAACGGCCAAAACCAGATTTATCGATTCGATCCCTCGAGCGACGAATGGACTTGGATTCCGGGAACGCTGAGCCAGATCTCCGTGGGCGCGGACGGAGACGTCTGGGGTCTGAACCCGGACAATCAGCTCTACCACTTCGACGTCAGCTCTCAAGAATGGAAATTGTTTCCGGAAAGCAGCTTCTCCGGAGTTGCCGTGGGTTCAGCGGAGAATGTCTGGGTCTTCAATTCTTTTGAGGATATTTACTCCCTGAATTCCGCAACTCTATCGTGGCATCCGATTTCCAGCAATCATCTGAGTGTCTCCAGCATATTCCCAACCTTTGATGGCATAGCATGGGCCACAGATGTGAACGGATTTCCATATCGATTCGATCCTCAAGCCCAGAATTTTGTGTACCAGTACGCGTTCGTAGGTGGATTCGGGTTTGGTGGGATCACGTCTCTAGCTGTCGGCGCGGATGCGGTCGTCTGGGGCGTAGATGCCGTGTCGGGTGACGTTTACCAGTATTGGTGACAACAATTCACGGCGAGACCAACCGCGGCCTCTGCTTTTCTATATTTGGCAGAAAGGCCGTTAGAAGACCGATGACCGGCAAAAACGAGCAAACGTGATAGACGAACGTGATGCTGGTGGCGTCGGCCACTTTGCCTAATACGGCTGCGCCCACCCCGCCCATGCCGAAGGCAAAGC
Organism: Terriglobia bacterium; assembly: GCA_963846045.1. Taxonomy (GTDB): domain Bacteria; phylum Acidobacteriota; class Terriglobia; order Bryobacterales; family Bryobacteraceae; genus Bog-105. The sequence goes on from CAWJUL010000018.1 coordinate 180,553, forward strand.
CGAAGAATAGTCCCGACACCATTCCGACCTTGCCGGGCATCAGTTCCTGGGCATAAACCAGGATCGCGGTGAATGCAGAGGCAATGATCAGCCCGATGATCACAGTGAGGACGCTTGTCCAGAAGAGATTCGCGTAGGGCAGCATCAGCGTGAATGGAAGCACACCGACGATGGAACACCAGATGACGGGTTTACGGCCGAGACGGTCACCGACGGGTCCTCCTATGACCGTTCCAGCCGCTGCCGCCGCAAGGAAGAGAAACAGTAGTAACTGGGCGCTTCGCACGGTGATGTGGAATTTGCTGATGAGATAGAAGGTGTAGTAACTGGTGAGACTCGCCAGATAGAAGTACTTCGAAAAGATCAACGCAATCAGGACAGCAATCGAGATTGCGACCTTACGTGAGGAAAACGCGGGACGGTGAGGTTCGGCTCTCTTCCCACGTGCTTGAATTAGACCACTTGACTTATACCAGTGCCCAATCTGCAGCAGAATGAAGATTCCGAGCAGGGTAGCGACCGAGCACCAAGCGATGCTGTGCTGTCCTCGGGGGAGCACAAGAAAAGCCGCGAGAAGAGGTCCCAGCGCGGAACCGGCATTGCCCCCCACTTGAAATAAAGACTGTGCCAGGCCGTGTTGTCCTCCGGACGCCAAGCGCGCGACGCGCGATGATTCCGGGTGGAATACGGAAGACCCCATGCCGACGAAAGCGGACGCGATTAGCAGGAAGCTGAATGTGGATGCGGTGGCAAGCAGAAGCAGCCCAACCAATGTAAAGCTCATGCCGATCGCAAGAGAATAAGGCTTCGGGCGTTTATCGGTATAGAGACCGACAAACGGTTGCAATAAGCAGGCAACTAACTGGTAGGTAAAGCTGATGAGCCCGATCTGGCCGAAATCCAGATGAAATGAAGACTTGAGGATCGGGTAAATCGCCGGAATCAGCGATTGCACCATGTCATTCAGCAGATGACAAAAGCTGATTGCGGCAAGGATGCCAAACAATGCCTTCCCGGCAGCGTACTCTCGCGTTTGCGGACGCGCTTCGGCTACATTCGACCCCATCGGCTGCTCATTTCAGTGTAAGAGGCGCGGGTGATTTTATTGGGGTAGCCGGCTCTCGCCCATCAGGAAACGGTCGATGTGGTGCGCGGCTTTGCGGCCTTCTGCAATCGCCCAAACGACAAGCGATTGCCCCCGGCGCGCATCACCCGCTGAAAAGACGCCCGGGATGGACGTGGCGAACGCGCCATCCGTCTGCACATTGCCACGCTGGTCGAGTTTCAGCGGAAGCTGCTCCAGCAATCCGTTGCGAACTGGTCCGGAAAACCCGATGGCGAGGAGGACCAGATCCGCCTCAAGGTAGAACTCGCTTCCGGGCATGCGTTCGAGCGCCGGTTTCGGACCGACGCGCACGCAGTGCAATTTACTGACATTTCCTCCTTCGCCGCCGCTGAAATGGGTGGTCAACACGCTCCACTCGCGAGCGCCGCCTTCTTCGTGCGCCGCTTCGATGCGCAGCTTCAGCGGCCAAAGCGGCCAAGGCGTCGAGTGATGACGATCTTCGGGCGGCATGGGATGAATTTGGAGCTGATGAACAGTTGCCGCCTTCTGACGATGGGCTGTGCCTAAGCAGTCCGCGCCAGTGTCGCCGCCTCCGATGATGATGACGCGCTTTCCCGTCGCGATGATTTCTTCCGAACGAGTGAATGCATCTCCAGCGCGGCGCTTGTTCTGTTGCGTCAGGTAATCCATTGCGAAATGGATACCTTTCAGATGCCGACCCGGGATATCGAGATCCCGATGCCGCTCCGCGCCGATGGCGAGAAGAACGGCATCGTACTGGCGAACGAATTCATGAGCCGCAACAGTAACGCCGACGTGGAAGTTTTGACGAAACTCGACTCCCTCAGCGATCAACTGCTCCAACCGCCGTTCCAGAGGCGCTTTCTCCAACTTGAAATCCGGTATACCGTACCGAAGCAGCCCGCCGATTCGATTCTGTTTTTCAAAAACAATAACGGAGTGACCCGCTCGATTAAGCTGTTGAGCCGCGGCGAGGCCGGCGGGCCCGGACCCAACGATCGCGACACTTTTGCCGGTTCGGCGGCGTGGCGGTTCAGGCTGAATCCAGCCCTCTTCGAAACCGTAATCGACGATCTGTTGTTCGACCAGCTTGATAGAAACTGGCGGCTGATTGATTCCGAGCACACATGCCTCTTCACAAGGCGCCGGGCAGATGCGGCCCGTGAACTCCGGGAAATTGTTGGTTGCATGTAGCGCGCGGAGCGCTTCCCGCCAACGGCCGCGATAGACAAAATCGTTCCAATCGGGGATGAGGTTATTCAGGGGGCAACCCGTGTGACAGAATGGAACGCCGCAGTCCATGCAACGCGCGGCTTGCTGCTGGACTTTCTGTTTCGGGAAGTCCTGATAGACCTCGAACCAGTCGTTCACTCGTTCGAGCACAGGACGCCGTGCGGGCAGCTCTCGCGAGTATTCCAGAAATCCAGTTGGTTTGCCCACTATCTTGCGCCTCCGGCAACAACGCTTGCGGGCATCGCGTGATCGGTTGGAATGAGTTCGCTGCGCGGAGACTGATTCGCCTGGAGCACGCGCTTGTACTCGTGTGGAAGTATCTTCAGAAACGATCGGATCGACTGCGTCCAACTGTCGAGAATACGCTGTCCCAACGGGCTTCCCGTGTAAGCGACATGCTTGCGAATGAGCGTCTCGAGTGCGGCAATATCGGCAGTCTCAAATAGAGGCTCAAGATCCACGGCCGCGGGATTACAGCGAACGCGTGCAAACTCTCCCGAAGGGTCGTAAACGTACGCGATGCCGCCGCTCATACCCGCAGCGAAATTACGTCCCGTACGGCCAAGCACCACCACAGTGCCCTTCGTCATGTACTCGCACGCGTGATCTCCAACGCCCTCAATCACCGCCGTCGCTCCGGAATTCCGAACAGCAAAGCGCTCGCCTGCAACGCCGTTGAAATACGCTTCGCCACTAGTAGCGCCGTATAGAACGGTGTTGCCGATAAGAATGTTCTCTTCCGGCCTGAAGCTGGAGCGCCTCGGTGGGAAGATCACGATCTTGCCGCCCGAAAGACCCTTACCCGCATAGTCGTTTGTGTCGCCTTCGAGGACGAGCGTGACGCCGCGCGCTAGAAATGCTCCGAAGCTCTGGCCTGCGGAACCACTGAAATTCACGCGAATGGTGTCGTCGGGCAAACCAGCCGAGCCGTAGCGGCGAGCGATCTCGCCGCTTAACATGGTTCCGACGGCGCGATGCACGTTTCGGACGTTGAGATCGAAAGTCACTGGCGTGGCAGTCTCGATTGCGCCCTTCGCCAGATCCAGTAGTTCGTAATCGAGAGCTTCTTTCAATCCGTGATCCTGTCCGGTAAGACAGCGGCGGCCTACGCGGCCGGGAACCTGAGGATTGTACAGGATATTAGAGAAATCGAGTCCGCGCGCTTTCCAATGATCGATAGCAGGCCTCATTTCGAGCATGTCCACGCGGCCGATCATTTCATCCATGTGGCGGAAGCCGAGCTTGGACATCCATTCGCGCACCTGTTCAGTAATGAAAAAGAAAAAATTGACGACGTGCTCGGGGGTGCCCTGAAACTTCTTGCGCAACTCAGGATTCTGGGTAGCAATACCCACAGGGCAGGTATTCAGATGACACTTTCGCATCATGATGCAACCCATGGCAATGAGCGGCGCTGTTGAAAACCCGAACTCTTCCGCACCGAGCAGTGCGGCGATAACCACGTCGCGGCCGGTCTGAAGTTTTCCGTCCACTTGCACACGAATGCGGCTGCGCAGGTCGTTCATCACCAGCACTTGCTGCGTCTCCGCGAGCCCAAGCTCCCAAGGAATTCCCGCGTGCTTGATCGACGTGAGCGGGGAAGCGCCTGTGCCGCCATCGTATCCACTAATGAGCACGACATCCGCATGCGCTTTCGACACACCCGCGGCTACCGTGCCTACGCCGCTTTCGGAAACGAGCTTGACCGATACGCGCGCCGAAGGGTTTACGTTTTTCAGATCGTAGATGAGCTGGGACAGATCCTCGATCGAGTAAATATCGTGGTGCGGAGGCGGAGAGATAAGGCCAACGCCCGGGATGGAATGCCGAACTCGTGCGATGGTCGCATCCACTTTGTGTCCAGGCAGTTGACCGCCTTCGCCGGGCTTTGCGCCCTGCGCGATCTTGATCTGCAGCTCGTCAGCGTTGACCAGATAATTCGTTGTGACGCCAAAGCGCGCGGAAGCGACTTGCTTGATGGCGCTGCGGCGAGAATCACCGTTCGGTAGCGGCGCGAACCGCGACTCGTCTTCCCCGCCCTCGCCGGTATTTGACCGTGCGCCGATGCGGTTCATCGCGATGGCTAGCGTCTCGTGCGCCTCCGTGCTGATTGAGCCAAACGACATAGCGCCCGTCGCGAAGCGCTTCACGATCTCGCTTGCGGCTTCCACTTCTTCAAGCGGAACGAAACGGGGAATGGTTTTCAGTTGAATCAGCCCCCGAAGGGTGAGAAGCTTTTCGTTCTGTTCGTCAATTGCGGACGTGTACTCCTTGAAAGTTGTGTAGCTTTGCTGCCTCACGGCATGCTGCAGCGCACTTACTGTGTAAGGGTTCAGAAGATGATGTTCGCCGTTGACGCGGTAGGCGTAATTTCCGCCGGCGGGCAACTCGGTTTCAGAATCCGATATGTGGCGGAATGCAAAGGCGTGATTCTGAATAGCATCGTTTGCTAGAACATCCAGCCCGACTCCCTGAATACGAGAGGTTGTCCCGGTGAAGTATTGGTTAATGAGTTCACTGTTCAGTCCGACAGCCTCAAAGAGTTGCGAACCACGATAGCTCTGGAGCGTAGAGACGCCCATTTTGGAAGCGATTTTCAAAAGCCCTTTGTTAACGGCCTTGATGTAGTTCTTGATGGCGATCTCCGGCGTTGTGCCGTTCGATAACTCGCGCGTAGCCGCCAGTTCTTCTATCGTTTCTATCGCGAGATAGGGGTTAATCGCACTTGCGCCATAGCCGATGAGCAACGCATGATGCATCACCTCGCGAGGTTCACCGGATTCGATAATCAACGCAACACCGGTGCGCGTTCCCTCCCGAATCAAGTGATTGTGAACGGCCGTAAGCGCAAGCAAGCTGGGAATGGGAGCGAATTCCTCGTCGACGCCGCGATCGGAAAGAATCAGAAGCGTGTAGCCCGATTTCACAGCTAACGAAGCACGGCGGCAAAGACTATCGAGAGCCCGCTTTAGCCCGCGCTCTCCTTCGAGCACATCGAAGATCGTCGGCAAGGTAGAGGCAAGAAGGTCTCCGCGCGAGACTCGCCGCAGTTTTTCGAGATCGCGGTTCGTCAGCATCGGATGCGGCATCTTCAGCGTGTGACAGTTTTCCGGGGTTTCCGCCAGGATGTTGCCTTCGGTACCTATGTAGCTGGTGAGGGACATCACCAGTTCTTCACGAATCGGATCGATGGGCGGGTTCGTTACCTGCGCAAAGAGCTGCTTGAAGTAGCTGAACAGCGATTGCGGCTTGTCGGACAGACATGCAAGCGGCGTGTCTGTGCCCATGGACCCGATCGCCTCTTCTCCGTTGTTCGCCATCGGCGAGAGCAGCATTCGGATTTCTTCATCGGTATACCCGAAGCAGCGCTGGCGTGAAACAACCGTTGCGTGATCGGAACCGTGAACGCGCGTCGGTTCAGGCAAACTCTGCAACGTAATTTGATTCTTGACCAGCCATTCTTCGTACGGCCGGCGCGTAGCAAGAGTGTGCTTGATCTCTTCATCGGGGACGAGACGTCCTTCTTCCAGATCTACAAGAAGCATTTTGCCGGGCTGCAGACGCCCTTTACGCGAAATCTCTTCGGGTTGGAACGGTAGCACTCCCGTTTCGGACGCCATTACCAGCAGGCCATCGTTAGTAATCAGATAGCGTGCCGGCCGCAGACCGTTGCGATCGAGTGTTGCGCCGATCACCTTGCCGTCAGTGAACGCAACAGCGGCGGGACCATCCCACGGTTCCATCAGAGAAGCGTGATACTCGTAGAACGCGCGCTTCTCGGGAGGCATTGTCGTATCCGCGTCCCATGCCTCCGGAATCAGCATGGCCATTACGTGAGGCAGCGTGCGCCCGGCCATGGTGAGTAATTCGACTGCGTTATCCAAAGCAGCGGAGTCGCTGATGCCCGGCTGAATGACCGGAAAGATTTTCTTGATGTCATCGAAGTTGGGCGACGACATCACCGCCTGCCGCGCGTTCATCCAATTCACATTGCCGCGAATGGTATTGATCTCACCGTTGTGGCAGAGATACCGGAAGGGATGCGCCAATTGCCAGGTTGGAAATGTATTGGTAGAAAACCGCTGGTGGACGAGGCACATGGCGCTTTTTGCGCAGGGATCCAGCAACTCGTTGTAGAACTCGCCGATCTGATTCGCAAGCAGCAGTCCTTTATAAACGATGGTGCGCGCCGAGAATGAAGGAAGGTAGAAAAAGCTCTTATCACGAATGTCTGAGGCGGCAACGGCGGCTTCCACGCGTTTTCGCACAATGTAGAGTTTGCGTTCGAACACGTCCGGAACCATGCCTGCAGGACTCCCGACGAAGAACTGCTGAATGTAAGGTTGCGAAGCGCGCGCAATCCGGCCGATGGCATCCACCTGAACGGGAGCATCGCGCCAGCCAAGGACTGTGAGCCCTTCCTCGCGCGAGATCTTTTCAAGGATTCCCTCGCACGTCCACCTTTGCTGTTTTTCGACAGGCAGGAAGCACATGGCCACGCCGTATTCGCCCGGCGCCGGAAGGTGGATACCCAACGCGGCAGTTTCGCGATAAAAGAATTCGTGCGGTGTCTGGATGAGAATGCCGGCTCCGTCGCCGGTCTCCGAATCGCAGCCGCAGGCACCCCGATGCTGCAGATTCAGGAGAATTTTCAGACCCTTTCTCAATAATGTCGTGCGATGGCGTAGCGTTAATACGAACTACGAAGCCGAGACCGCAGGCATCGTGCTCGTAGGCGGGATCATAGAGGCCTTGGGGCGGCGGCAAACCGATTTGTGTATCGTTCAGGGACACTTATACTCCTGCGCTCGACGGGGAGAGAACCCAAGTATAGCGGTCGTTGTACTATCAGTCAAATCGAATCTGCGGAATTGTAGTATCGAATTTTCTTATGTTACGTTAGTCTTGGTGAATCTGGCAAATCTCCGGCTTTTGCGCGACGTCGCGCACTACAGAAGCGTCAGTAAAGCCGCGCATATTCACGAGATGAGCCAGTCTGCCGCGAGCCAGGCTGTGCGGGAGTTGGAACGTGAGATGGGGGCCACCCTTTTCGATCGCACGACACGGCCCTTGTCAGTGACAGAATCGGGCAAACTCGTCCTGGACTTTTGCCGCGACGTTCTTCGCAGGCACGAGGAACTGCAGGCCGGATTGGAAACGCTGAACCGGGCGCAAGGAGGAACGGTGCGTTTGGCAGCGATCTATTCCGCCGGGCTGACAGAGATGTCTTCGTTAGAAGAACATTTTGCGCGGGATTTCCCCGAAGCTGAACTGCAGATTTCCTACTTGCGGCCTGAGCGCGTTTGGGAATCCGTGCTGGAAGACCAGGCGGATCTTGGCGTGATGAGCTACGCGGAATCTTCTCGCGACGTCATTGCGCTGCCTTGGCGGGATGAGGAGATGGTGGTTGCCGTTGCGCCTAATCATCCATTGGCCGGCAGAGACACTGTGGCGGCGCCTGCGCTCGAGGGCCAAACGTTCATCGGATTCGACGACGATTTGCCGATCCAGTCACATATTGAGCGTTACTTGAAGCAGCACAAGATCAGGGTAGACATGACCATGCATTTCGATAACTTGCAGACCATTAAAGAGGCGGTGGCGCACCATCTTGCTATCAGCATTATGCCGAGAAGAGTTATGCAGGAGGAGGTGCAGGCGGGACGTCTGGTGGCACTGCGGCTGGACCCCCCGGAACTCTACCGGCCGGTGCGAATAGTGCATCGCCGCCGTAAGATCTTTACAGCGGCGATGTCCGGATTGCTTGAGATTTTGCGAGTTCCCGAGCATCCGGTGACAGAACCGATCTCTGTTGCCGAATCGAACTTCTAAGAAAACAACCGGCAACGCACGCGCGATGCATTGGCGATTTCCTCTCTGTATTGACCAACCATCGTTTGGCTGCCGGGCCAGCTGGGGCTGAGACATGCGAAGTCTTTGCAATTCTTAAGACTCGATATACTCGCTGTTTGCGAATGGACCAAGATCGCTATATCGGCCAACGGCAGAGACGCAGGAGCGGCCTGCTGGTTTCAGTCGTTGTCATACTCATTCTGCTGGTGGGCTCCCGCTACATCGCATCCACATGGATCGATTACGGGTGGTGGGCGGAGATGCACCAACTGGATACCTGGTTCAACTTACTTATTTACGGCTATACGCCGGTGCTACTGGCCGCCGTTCTTCTATTCCTGGCTTTTTGGATGGCATTTCGAAGCGGCGTACGCAAAAGCAAAGATTCCCCCCTATTCGGAATTGTGAGCCGCTCTTTAGTTTCCAAACTCGCGTTATTAGGTCTTGCGTTCGTCGCCATTGTCGCAGCAAGCGCCACAGTCGATAGCTGGACGGTGGTTCGTTACTTTGGCGGTCTGCGGGTGACGCCGCCCGCGGGCGAGTTCGTCGATCCGATCTTCGGAAATCCCTTGCACTTCTACTTTTTCAGCTTGCCGTTCTACCGCATGCTGTTGCGTGTCGTGCTGACAGGAGCAATCATTTCGCTGATTGTGTACTGGCTGGCTGCTCACGCTGAAAATCTTTACAGGAACGTGTTGCCGCGGCCCGGCGCCACCGGCAACTTCGAGTTTGAGGGCAGCGCGCTGAGAGAAGCCTTCAACTCTACCTTGGTGCGGCTTTTGACGGCGGTTGTACTTCTAGGCTGGGCTCTTGAGTTCTTCTTTAGCCGTTACGGGATGCTGCTGGAAGATCACGGGTCCTATCTTGTGGGAGTGGATTGGGTAGCCGATCACATCGCACTGCCGCTCCAATGGCTGTTAATTGTTGGTGCGATAGCTGCTGCGTTGTTAGTTGTAGGACGTCGCGGCAAGTGGGCATTAGCTCTGCTGCTGCTGCTCCCGGTAAGATATTTCATTCCGCCGGTGATGGCCGCCGTTTATGTGCGGCCGAACGAACTCGCGCTCGAGCGGCCGTACATCCAGCACCATATCGAAGCGACGCGATCGGCGTATGGACTGAGTCAGCACTTTAGCGAGACAAGCCTGGAGGCTGCGCCGGAGATCGCGGTCGATTATGCCAATCACAAGGCGCTGCTCGACAACGTGCGGCTCTGGGATTTCCAAGCTTTTCACGACACGATTTCTCAGATACAACCCCTCCGCCCCTACGTGTACTTGGACACCGACGTAGATCGCTACGTCATTGACGGCAACATAAGGCAGGTTCTCGTCGCGCCACGAGAGCTAGAGATCCGGCAGTTGGGTGCAGCCAGCAATCGATGGATCAACACTCATCTGATCTACACCCACGGATACGGAATAGTGATGGCCGAGGCAAACCGAATCACTCCCGACGGTTTGCCGCTATTGCTGATTAAAGATGCGCCGCCCATTGTGACAACAAAGAGCCTGACATTTACTAAGCCCGAAATCTACTACAGCGAAGAAGCACACGAACCCGTTTTCGTAGACACATCGCAGCCGGAATTCAACTATCCTTCCGGCTCGCAAAGTGTCTATACCACTTACAACGGAGGCGGTGGAATACCAATCTCGGGATGGAATCGCCTGGCAGCGGCGATATCGTACGGCGACTTAAATACGCTGCTGACAAGTTACATGACGGGCAAAAGCCGGATGTTGATACACCGGCCGATTATGGATCGGTTGCACAAGCTGGCCGGATTTTTGACATGGGACGCCGATCCTTATCTGGTTCTCAGCGATTCAGGGCGGCTCGTCTGGATTGTCGATGGCTACATGAGCTCGAGCGTTCACCCGTATTCGCGGGAGATGAGCATCGGCACCGAGGAGGTGAACTACATCCGCAACTCCGTCAAAGCTACGGTGGACGCGTACACGGGCGAGACGAACATGTATGTCTTCGCGCCTGGAGACGTACTCATCCAAGCTTACTGGCGCCTGTTTCCAAAGTTGTTTAAGCCTGAATCGGCAATGCCGGCCGATTTGCGGCGTCATGCGCGCTATCCCGAGACGCTGTTCAGCGCACAAGCGGAGATCTACCGCGCGTTTCATATGCGCGATGCCGAATCCTTCTACAATCGCGCCGACATGTGGGACATAGCCAGAACAGGGGGCCGTCAGCAAGGTGCCTCTGAGGCCGGCGCAGCTTCTCCTACCTATGTCGTAGCGACGCTTCCCGGCAGCGATACGCCGGAGTTCATGCTCTTGAACACATTCACACCGGCGGGAAAAGATAACCTCATCGGGGTGATGTATGCGCGCTGCGACGGCGCTCACCTTGGCGAGTTAGTATTTGAGCAGCTCTCAAAACAGAACATCATTTTCGGGCCAATGCAGATTGATGCCCGCATCAATCAAGATCAGACGATCTCAAAGGACTTGACGTTGTGGAATCAGCAGGGCTCACAGGTCATCCGGGGGCAGACTCTGGTTTTGCCGATCGACAAAAGTTTTCTATACGTGGAACCCATCTACATTCAAGCCTCGCAGGCGAGCATGCCGCAGCTGAAGAAAGTGGCGCTTGCAATGGGCAATCTTCTTGCTTATGCCAACACTTATCAGGAGGCGCTGCAGCAGCTAATTCAAATGTCGGGGGGCGTTGAGCCGGGAAATGTGCCGCAGTCCTCGGCTAACACGCCATCTAATACTGCACAGCCCTCAACCGTTAACGTGAATTCATCGGCTCAGCCGTCAACCGGTCACGCACAGCAAGCGTTAGACGAGATAAGGAATCACTTACAACGCTATCGTGATTTCAGCGCGCAGGGTAAGTGGGCCGACGCAGGTAAAGAGTTAGACGAGATACAGAAGTTACTACAAAAATAAAAGCAAATAGAGCCCGTGGCGTTAAGCGGCCCTTTGCTTCCAGCGCGAATAGACAAAGGATCCCGCGAGCAAGAGAGCCCCCAATGCAACAAAGGCGCTGATGCGATAAATTCGGGTGAGCGCCCAAACATCAAAGACGTAGAGCTTTGCGATAACGATGCCGAGGACTGCCAGTCCGAGGATTCGGTCGGCTGTCGATTTGCGCAGGACGGCCGAGGTGAGAAGGCACACGCCGTACAGGCCGGCGAAAACCGAGGCGGCTTCGCTCAGCAGACTCGACCGTGCGTCGTGAGGCGCGAACCTGTCGAACCAAAAGACGAGGAACCGAACTCCCGCGGTAAGCACGAGAATGTGACCTACAACATAGGCGTCACCGCGTATCAGATGTGCTGCACTTCCGCGACTCGGAGGACGGAAGTGCAGCGCCGCCAATGCCAAGAAGAACAATGTGCACACAATCGGGTGCAGCGGATTGATAACCGCGAACGTCTGGATCGCGATTGCGGTCGCCATGACCGGGATCAGAAATCGCCGGCTCTGCGCTCCTGCGTGCAGCAACACGAATACCTGCATTAGAAGCAGGTAAACAAATCCAACCCAAGACCAGGCACTAGGGCCGAGCAAGCGAAACAACCCGGGCGCACCGATTGCACCGAAATAAGCAACCACCGCGAGGACAGCATCGGAAGAACGCAGCGATAACGCGATCGCTCCGGCGGAGATGACGATGAAGGCAAGAAAAGCGAACGTGGGGCTGATCAGGTTGTAATATTCGGACGCGGCGTAGGCTGCAATGTACAAGATTCCTGCGCCGCATCCGCTGAGTCCTTGCGCGAAGACGATCTGCCCTCGCTTGCGCAGATATTCACCCGATGCCAGCAGTATCAAGCCGAAGACGACGCCCAGCAGAACGCGCGCACTCGGGCCGATCCACTGATTATCCACGGCGTATTTGAAGAAGAAAACGATGCCGATAAAGAGAGTCAGCGCACCGAAGCGGTTCAGCACTTTCAAGCCAGCGCCCGACGGGTAAATGATAGGAGCCGGGCGAGCAGGTGGAATGCTGGCAGGCGCAGCCGCGATCGGCGCGTTTGTTGCAGCTTCGATTTCCGTAATACGCTGAGTTAGGTGCGCAAGCTGTATGGATAGACTCTCGACCTGAGCCGTCAGGCGATCGATCCGGTCGTCGTCAGGCAACAGTTTCGGCGAGCGCTTCGGCAACGCCGTAGCGGTTGGCTACGTAGTCGTCGAGGATGGAGCGGAACTCCGCAACAATGTGGTCGCCGCGCAGGGTAGTTGCGAGCTTGCCATCCACATACACAGGCGCGACGGGCGTCTCAAACGTGCCGGGAAGTGAAATCCCTATGTTTGCGTGTTTCGATTCGCCGGGCCCATTCACGACGCACCCCATTACAGCAACCTTCATCTCCTCGACGCCGGCGTACTTCTCGCGCCAAAGCGGCATCTGCTCCCGGAGGTAGGTTTGGATTTGGTCGGCCATGTCCTGGAAGAAGGTGCTGGTGGTGCGTCCGCAGCCCGGGCACGCGGCAACTTGCGGAGTGAAGCTACGCAGATTCAATGCCTGAAGAATCTGCTGAGAGACGATCACCTCGTCGGTACGATCTCCGTCCGGAAGCGGCGTCAGAGAGGAGCGGATCGTGTCGCCAATCCCCTGCTGAAGGAGAACCGACATCGCCGCTGTAGTCGCAACGATCCCTTTTGAGCCCAGGCCCGCTTCGGTCAGCCCAAGATGCAACGGGTAATCGCAGCGAACGGCCAGCATCTCGTAAACGTGAATGAGGTCCTGCACGCTGCTGCACTTTGCGCTCAGAATGATTTTGTTGTGGGCGAGGCCATGGCGCTCAGCATTTTCGGCGCTGCGAATCGCGCTTTCCACAATCGCGCGCATGGTCACTTCCATGGCGTCGAGCGGATCGGGCGATCTCGAATTGTCGTCCATCATCCGAGTCAGCAACACCGAGTCGAGCGAACCCCAATTGACTCCGATGCGTACCGGTCGATCAAACTCGATGGCCGCTTCGATCATTGTCCGGAAATTATCGTCCTGCTTGCGGCCGATGTTCACATTGCCGGGATTGATACGATACTTAGCCAACGCACGCGCGCAAGCCGGATATTTCTTCAATAGGATGTGGCCGTTGTAGTGAAAATCGCCGATAATCGGGACGTTCACACCGAAGCTTCGTAAAGTATCTACAATCTTCGGAACCGCTTGAGCCGCTTCTTCGGTGTTAACGGTGACACGCACAAGCTCAGAACCGGCACGCGCCAGTTCCATCACTTGGTTGACGGTCGCTGCGGTATCTGCTGTATCGGTGTTCGTCATCGATTGGACGACGATCGGATTCGGTCCTCCAACCTTGACGCCTCCGACATCGACAACGGTGGAGTTGCGGCGCGGCAAAGCAGCCATTTTTACAGCGATCCCTGGGGCATCATGGGTTCTGAAATTTCAGTCTAGCAACGGATTGCTACTCGTCGGAATCTTCGGGCACGATCGTATTTTCTTCGGAAGATTCGTCATTGCCGGAGCTTACCCCGGCGGCGCGTTCTGCCTTCCTCTGCAGACGCTTGGCGAACTTCTCCTGTTGGCGTTCTTTTCGTTCCTGCTCTTTTTGCCTTTTCTTGAAAGTTTGCGGGCCTCGGCCAGGCATAACAATCCTCCTGTAAGTCAAAAGGCTGCCCTGCTAGCTTGTGAGCCAGCAAGGCAGCCACGGATAACGAACTGTTGGTACTAAGCTACTACCAGCGGGGACCGCGTCCGCGGCTGTTACCGCCACGGTTCCCGTTGCCGCGCGCACCGTAGCCTCCGCCGCCTCCGGCTGGCTTCGGCCGAGCTTCATTAACGTTCATAGCGCGGCCGTGCAATTCAGCGCCATTCAAATTCGAGATGGCATTCTGAGCGGCGTCGGCATCGCTCATTTCGACGAAAGCGAAACCGCGCGGCTGGCCCGTTTCGCGGTCGGTTACGACGTTGACTCTTTCTACATTGCCGTACTGCGCAAATGCGCCTTGCAGATCGGCTTGGGTTGCTTGGTAACTGAGATTTCCGACAAAAATGTTGGTCACAGTGGGTCCTTTTCAAATGGGAATTATCTTTGTCTGACTGCTGCGAACCAACTCAAAATGAATGGATGATAGCGGCCGGAAGGCACTCGAATGGAAAACGGATGCGGGCAAAGACAAATTGATTATAACAGGTTATTGCCTGGGTTGGAAGACCACATTCACGTCCACCGTGCGATCCGCCGTGTGCTTTTCTTGCTGCACGTTCAACTTGTAGGGCCTTAAATCGAAAGATTTTGAGAAGTCCCTCAGAAACTCGCCGCTGTACATCAAATCGTAGACGTCGCCGGTACGCATTTGCCAGAGTTTACGGGCGTCGGCTTCCGCCTTCGGCGGCAAGCCTGCGAATTGGACATGCCCGAAACGGTACAGCGGTCCGTTGATATACGCAATTTTGAGATTCAGGATGAGTTGATCGTCGACTAAGACTCGCTCGGGCTGCGAGCGAGCATCGATGTAGCCCGTGCGCTTGAGCGGCACCTCCGTAGCCAGGATCTTCTGCTGCAGGTCCCGCCAGTTTGCGAGTGTCCCGGTCTGAAACCGGGCTGTTTTCAGCATCGCCATGGTTGGCAGATTGTCGCCGATCAACTGCACCTCGCCGAGTTTGAACTTCTGCCCTTCCTTAACAGCCGTTGTCACCGTAACCGCGCCGGGTCCGGATTTCTCCACGTGCAAGTCATTGAATTGCACGCGGTACATTCCGTGCTCTTCATAAGCCTGCCGAAGTACTCCATCGAGATACATGCGGAAGCGGCGTTCCGTGAACGGATCGGAGCCCATCGAGTGGCGCAACATTTCGGCTAGCTGGCCGGACTCGAATTCCTGGGTTCCTGTAAACTTCAGTGCCGAGATCTGCGGAAGGTTTTCCGGTTCGATAACCACCAGCATGGTCCCGGTCTTCAAGTCCGATTCCATACGCGCCACCAGATGTTGTCCGTCGAGCTTAGGCGCAAGTTGTTTCTCGACCTCGTGGGCCAGAAACTGCTGTGCTGCATCGACTTCCGGCGCCTTGCCGTGCAAGCTCGGAAATTTGTCGTTCAAGGCGGTCCAAGCGCTCGCGCCATCCACGCCGACGACATCGACAAGTGCCCGCAGAGTAGAGGGCTGATCGGTCAAGTTCAGCGTCACTGCGTAGCCCTGTTTAGGACCAGGAGCGTACGAAAATCCGACGACAGCGAACATTCCAGTCTCCTGTAAGCGCCGGCACGCCGATTTGATCGCGGCTTCGTCGATAGGAGTTCCGAGTCGAAGGCCCGCCATGTCCCGGACAGTATCTGGCGGAAGAGCCGAACCTTTCACCGCAACCGACTCCAACGGGAAGCTACCCGACTGCGCCTCCAGGAATGAGGCGAACGTTATAAGAGCAACGACACAGCGGACCACGGAAGCATTTTTGCATGTGCAACATGTCGGGCCGCAACCCTGAAGCTGAAACGAATACGAGGTTCGCCTGTCTATTGTAGATGTCGCGTGACTGGCCCAAACTAAATGCTTCTGTGGATGGAGTCAACGTCGCGCGATTCATGGAGGCAACGAAGGCGGGCGACTTGGCCCAGGTTCGCACGATGCTTGCTGTGCGTCCGGAGCTAATCGACATGGACGTAAGCGGAGCCGACGAGCACCGCGCGATTCACTATGCGGTAATGCGACGGGATGCCGCAATGGTTCGCCTGCTGATGGAGGCGGGCGCGGACGCCAGAAAAGGGATTTGGCCTCATCGCGATGCCACTTCCGCCTTGAGCATCGCGCGGGAACGGGAGTACACCGACATCGTGGCGATCATTGAACACGAAGAGGGGCTGCGGCGCGAAGAGATGAGCTGTCCGAATGCCACCATCTCGCCGATTCAGGAGCAAATCGGCGCCGCCATTTCGCGCGGCGAGCGAGAGGCGGCAATGCGGCTGCTGGATGCGAACCGCACCCTCATCCATGCTTGCGACCGCCAAGGCGCGAATCCGCTGCACCTGGCCGCCGAAGAAGCGGACTTCGAGTTGGTGGACTGGCTACTTAAGGCAGGCGCTCGCGCGAGCAAGGAGGATGCGCATGGTTTAACGGCTCTGGACCGGGCAGCGTTAGCGGCCGATCCGCGAAACGAAAGTGCACAACAATTCCCTGCGCTGGCCAATCTGCTTTTGGAGAATGGCGCGAAAATGACGATTCGCGCTGCTATCGCGTTGGGCGATTCGGCGCGTGTTCGGGAGCTGGTGAGTGCCGATCCCGGGTTGTTGCGGCAGATCGACCAAAGCGGCGGCCTGGTCACGTTGGCCGTGAATCATGGGCAGTTAGAGACAGTTCGTTTGCTGCTGGATTTAGGCGCGGATGTGGATGAACGCATCCGGCTTGAAGAACTGGAAGAGCCGACTACAAGCTGGGGTATGCCGCTGTGGTATGCGGCGCTGGCGGGGCAATTCGAAATCGCAAAGTTGTTGCTCGATCGGGGCGCCGATCCTAACGCAAACGTCTATGCGTCCGGCTGGGCGTTACGGAATGCGTGGGATCTTCCCGACGATTCGGTCAAACGACTGCTACTGGAGCGTGGAGCGAAGCGACAGCCACACATGGTTGCCCAGGCGCACGATGTCGAAGCGGCAAGGCGGATGTTGGAAGAGAATCCGAGCGAAGAACTGGCGCATGACTTGCTTTGGGCTGCCGCCGATCATGGATGTTCAGAGATCGTCCAATTAGCGCTCCCGTTCATGAAATGGCCACGCGACGATCCGAGATGGCATTGGGTATTAATTCAGCCCATTCGCGGAGCGGGGAGCAACACAGAAAGGAACGAAGGTCATTTCAGTAGCATGGCGCTACTGCTGGGACACGGCGTTAATCCTAATATTTCGCGCTTCGGCGCCACAGCACTGCATTTCACGGCTGCACGCCACGGCAGCTTGGCGGGAGAGGATCGTGCCCGATTCGCTTCTATGTTGTTGGACCATGACGCAAGAGTCGACGTACGGGACGATGTGTTGAAATCGACACCGTTGGGCTGGGCGTGCCGGTGGGGACGAAAGGAAATGGTTCAACTGCTAATCGAACGCGGCGCACCAATCGATGAATTGGACGCGGAACCTTGGGCAACACCCAAGGCGTGGGCGGCTAAGATGAAACGCGACGGGGTACTTGCCGTACTTCAGGAACATCGAGCGGCATCGTATAGTTAAAACTTTCGTAGCGCCCTTGCAGTGAAACGTTCTACGTCCGCATGAGCCACAACCTATCGTTTGCCCGCTTCGCCTGGAAAAATATGTGGCGTCGGCGACTGCGGACTTGCCTTACGCTTTGCGGCATCGGCATTGGCATCGGGGCATTCGTCGCATTGGTCGGTTTTTCTCGTTCCTTTGAGGTGGCCTGGCAAAAGCTGTATGAGAGTTCGGGCACCGACTTAGCCGTGGTTCAGAAAACATTTTTGAACACATCCGTGGATCAGAGCGCGGAGGCGAAGCTGGATCGGATGCCGTTCATTGCCAGTGCGGCCCCGATGATGCTGAACATGATGGACATTACTCCGGAGGTGAATGCGCTCATCTATGGCTGGCGCACAGACTCTTTCGAGTTTGAGCCCCTCAAGATAGAAGGGCGACGATTCCATGATGGGCAGCCAGAGTTGCTCTTGGGTGAACTGCTGGCCAATGGTTTACACAAGAAGCCGGGCGACATGCTCGATATTCAGGGAACGACATTCAGGGTGACCGGTGTTTACCAGGGCGGCTCGGCATTGGTGGCGGGCGCGGTGATTATGCCCCTCGATCAACTTCAAAAGCTGACGGGGTTAGAGGGCAAAGTGACTGCGTTTCACGTCCGGCTGCGTCCGGGCGCTCCGGGCGAGGCGGCCGCTCCGCACGTGAAGAGAGCGGAAGCGAAGATTGAGGCGGCGCTGCCCGGCATCAGAGCGATACCCGCGTTGGAGCGGGCCAGCAACAATGAACTCGTCGTATTGGCGCATGCGGCCGCATGGGGAACGTCGGGCATTGCGCTGCTCATCGCGGCGCTCGGTATCGGGAAC
Organism: Terriglobia bacterium; assembly: GCA_963846045.1. Classification (GTDB taxonomy): domain Bacteria; phylum Acidobacteriota; class Terriglobia; order Bryobacterales; family Bryobacteraceae; genus Bog-105. The sequence continues at coordinate 198,725 of CAWJUL010000018.1, forward strand.
ACGATGGCGATGTCGGTTTTCGAGCGCACCAAAGAGATTGGCGTGTTGCGAGCGCTCGGGTGGAAGCGCTGGCGCGTAATGGGATTGATACTGCTCGAAGCCGCGGTGCTGGGCCTATCGGGGGGCTTACTTGGCGTATTAACAGGATGGGCCGCCTTACGCATTTTGGCCATGATTCCGCAGACGGCCAACATTATGCCCGCTGCCGTTCCGGCACGGATGCTGATTGACGCAATCTGCATGGCCGTGTTCGTGGGATTGCTGGCGGGCCTGGTTCCCGCATGGCGGGGTGCACGGCTTTCCCCGGTAGAGGCATTGCGCCATGAATGACGTCGTGCTGGAGGCACGAAACATTCGCAAGAGCTACGAAGAGGGGCGCGTTGAGGCGCTGTGCGGGGTTGACCTCACGATTCACACGGGCGAGTTTCTGGCTATCAGCGGGCCGAGCGGCAGCGGCAAGTCTACTTTGCTCCAGATGCTTGGCGGGCTCGACACACCCACCAGCGGCGAGGTGCTCTTTCGGGGTGCCAATATCGGCAGTGCCCTTGACCTGGACACATATCGTTCGCGCAACGTCGGGTTCGTCTTTCAGGCTTTCTATCTGCTGTCTTCTCTGCGCGCAATTGAGAATGTCCAAGTGCCCATGGTGGGACAGGGGAAGAGTGGACGCGAGCAGACACAGCGCGCGGAGGCGTTGTTGTGCGAACTAGGACTCCAGGAACGGCTGCGCCATTATCCGAACCAGCTTTCGGCTGGTGAACGGCAGCGGGTCGCGATTGCGCGAAGTCTGGCGAACAACCCGGAGATTCTGCTTGCGGATGAGCCGACGGGGAATTTAGACAGCGTGAACTCGGCGAAGATCATCGACCTACTCACCGAATTACAAAGGACACGCGAAATGACGCTGATTATTGTCACGCACGAGCTCGACATTGCGCACGCTGCGCCACGGCACATTCAAATCCGAGACGGGCGCAGGCTGCAGTGAGCAACGCGCGGATCTATGCGCTGTTGCTTGCATTGCCCTTAGCCGCGATTGGTTGGCGTGCGAGCGCTCCGGCGAACGCCGACGCGCAGGTTGTGATTGCGACTGCCCGCCAGCGGCTGGAAGCGACGGATGCGCATGCGTATGGAAGACTCGTCCGGGTAAAAGCCGGCGGCGCGCGCAAAACTTACAACTTCAGCATGAAGGCCAAGTGGTTTCCGGACGGGCTGCGGATGCTATGCGAGATCACGTCGCCCGTACAGGCGCGCATGAGAATTCTGCTCGCCAGGCATGCCGACGGCGCCCACGCGATTGAGGTTGCAAATCCCGGAGACGCTCAACCGACCAGACTGCCCTTCGCGAAGTGGAAGGATGGAGTGCTTGGGACGGACTTTTCGTACGAGGACCTGATGCAGGACGAGCTTTTCTGGCGGAAGCAGACACTTGTCGGACGCGAGAAATATGGAGCGCGCGATTGCTTCGTTGTAAGGAGTGAGCCGGGACCGGCGGACGAGACGCACTATCGTTCGGCTACGACCTGGCTCGACCAAACCGTGGAATATCCCGTACATGTAGAAAAGCTGACAAGGACGTCTGGTTCCCGCAAAGAATACATTTTTTACGGACTGCGCGAGACCAAGGGCGTGTGGTCGGCCACGCAAGTGGAAGTGAAAATTGAAGGCCAACCTGGGTCGTCCTTGTTGATTATCGAGCGGGGATCGGCCATGGCGCATCTGCAACCGACGGATTTCGATCCCGCTTTGTTGACCAGGCCCTAAAGATCTTCTAACGGGCCGTGTCAAAGAGACGCGGCATTGACCATAAAACATTTGGATGCGGCACATAGAAATTTGCTCATCCGGCAGGTGCGGCGAACTGTTACTCTTTTCCTTATTCCATTGCGAAGATGCAGACTCCAACTGTAAATTCGGGCGACAACGCCTGGATGCTTACCAGTTCAGCATTGGTCCTGATGATGACAGGACCTGGGCTGGCTCTCTTCTATGGCGGACTGGTGCGCAGCAAGAACGTGCTGAGCACGATGATGCACAGCTTTGTGCTGATGGCCGTCGTTACTGTGCTTTGGGCGGTGTACGGCTATAGTCTTGCCTTTGCGGAAGGCAATCCCTTCATCGGGGGCTTCGGGTACTTCCTTCTCTACGGCGTAGGGACAACTCCCAACGTCGATTACGGCGCAACGGTACCTCATGAGACATACATGATTTACCAGCTCATGTTCGCGATCATCACTCCGGCGTTGATCTCGGGCGCGTTCGCCGAGCGGATTAAATTTAGCGGCATGCTTCTGTTCACTTGCCTATGGTCCACGATCGTTTACTTTCCCATGGCGCACATGGTGTGGGGCAAAGGTGGATTCCTAAATGCCTTCCTAGGCGGCAAGATACCGTGCTTTGATTTTGCGGGTGGCACGGTGGTCCACATCACTTCGGGCGTGAGCGCGCTGGTTTGCGCGCTGTACCTGGGTAAGCGCGTCGGATTCCCGAGAGAGCCGATGAAACCGCACAGCCTTGTCCTGAGCGTGATCGGCGCGTGCCTGTTGTGGGTCGGCTGGTTTGGATTTAACGCGGGTAGCGCGGTAGCGGCAAACGGTTTGGCAGCCAGCGCGTTTGTGGCGACTCATTTCGGAGCGGCAGCGGCAGCGCTCGGTTGGATGTTTGCGGAGTGGAAGCGGCATGGGAAGCCGAGCATGTTGGGCGGGATCTCGGGCGCAGTTGCTGGATTGGTGGCGATCACTCCGGCCTCCGGATTTGTGCAACCATTCCCCGCCCTTTTAATCGGGTTTCTAGCAGGCGTGTTTTGTTTCTTCATGGTCACGACAGTAAAAAGCAGATTCGGCTATGACGATACGCTGGATGCTTTCGGGGTACATGGCGCAGGCGGGACTCTCGGCGCGCTGTTGACCGGGGTTTTCGCGACTCGCTTGGTCAACGACGGCCTGAAGGACGCAGCCGGAAAGACGCTGCCGCTGGGCTGGGTCGATGGAAATCCGCGGCAAATTCTGAATCAGGCGATTGCGGTCGCGATTGCGATTGCCTTAGGTGCGGCCGGGACTTGGATCATCCTGAAGATCGTCGACCTCACAGTCGGCGTGCGGGCCGGCAAAGAGGCTGAAATAGAAGGCCTCGATATAGCGATGCATGGCGAAGAAGGCTACAATCTCGATGCATAACGGACGCAATGTAACAAGGCACAGCGCATGAAGAAGATAGAAGCCATCATCCAGCCGTTCAAGTTAGACGAAGTAAAGGAAGCGCTAATAAATATCGGCGTGGAAGGCTTAACCATCTCTGAAGTGCGCGGCCACGGGCGTCAAAAGGGACATAAAGAGATCTATCGCGGGATGGAATATCAGGTGGATCTTCTGCCGAAAATTAAGGTGGAGGCAGTTGTGTCGGATGCGCGGCTGGACGAAGTGACACGGACGATTTCGGCCGCGGCGCGGACGGGGCGCATCGGCGACGGCAAGATTTTTGTTTACGACGTGCTGGATGCGATCCGCATTCGCAATGACGATTCGGGCGAGGCGGCGCTATAGGAGCCGCAGGAACCATCTCGCTACCGGCTGACGTTCTGACAAAGTTGCGTAGCGGCGGGGGCGTTTTGCGGCTGCTTGCCGACCGATCGGATACAACGGACCGCCTGGTCGGGACTGCGGCCGCAGAGAAACTAGGCGGTGCTCATTGCGCTGTGTGCGCCGTGGGCGGCTACGGAAGACGTGAGCTTTTTCCTTACTCCGACGTCGACCTTCTGGTCCTCTTCGACGATGAAGGTGCAATTGAGGCGAACAAGAATGCCATTGCGGATTTCGTCGGCACGCTCTGGGATAGCGGCTTGCGCGCCAGTCATTCGGTACGCACTGCCGCAGAATGCACGCAGGTTCACGAGCAGAATAAAGAGCTGCATGTCAGCCTGTTAGACCTGCGATTCGTGACAGGCGAAGAAGAGTTATTTGGGCGATTGGTCGAGCAGCTTAAAGCTTTCAACGCAAAGCAGGCAGGCACACTCAGCAAATACCTGTCCGCTCTTACGCGCCGGCGGCACGGAAAATTCAACGACACGGTGTTCCATTTGGAGCCAAATGTCAAAGAGTCGCCGGGAGGCATTCGGGACATTCACGTTCTGCGTTGGCTACGTCAGATTGGACCGAACCGGTTCGAACCGGCCGACACAGGCCTGGAGAACGAAACGGCTTTTCTCTTCTGCGTACGCTTTTTTCTGCACTTGGCAGCGGGTCGCGATAACAATCTGCTTACGTATGAGATGCAAGACGAGGCTGCGCGGAAGCTGTCCGAGCGCCCATTGGCGCCGGAAGAGTGGATGCGGTCGTACTTCCAATGCGCGCGCCAGGTGTATCGGCAAACGGCGCTTGCGCTGGATGCGGCCGAGGCGGCTGACAAGACGTTGCTGGGTCAATTTCGCGACTGGCGGGGACGGCTATCGACTTCTGAGTTTACGGTTTCACGAGAGCGGATTTTGTTGCGCAATGCGCCGGAGACGCTCGCCTCCGTGGCAAGCATTTTTCGGCTTTTCGCATTCGTTGCACGTCACGGCATGCGGCTATCGTGGGACACGCACAAGCGCATTCGGAATGAAATTGCGGCTTCAAAAAAGCTCTTTGAGACGGATCCGCCTAAGTGGCCATTGTGGCGTGAGATTTTAATGCTTCCGAATGCTGCGTTAGCTTTGGAGGAAATGCAAGATTCCGGTGTGCTTCGAGCGGCGATGCCGGAGTGGGAATCAATCGAAAGTCTGGTGGTGCGGGATTTTTATCATCGCTTCACAGTTGACGAACACACACTGGTGGCGCTGAAGGCCGTTGACGATCTGCTCTCGAATGCGCCTAATACTCCGACAAGATTCCACGATTTCCTGATTGATGCAGTCGAGCAAGCGAACCTGCGCACGGCCGTTCTGTTGCACGATATCGGCAAGGGTACAAGGCCAGGAGAACACGTACGAGGATCGATCGAAACTGCCCGTACAATTCTGGATCGGCTTGATGCGCCCGAAGCCGTGAAGAACGCCGTCGAGTTCCTGATAGAACACCACCTGGATCTCTCACTGATCATGAACGGCAGAGATTTGGAAGACCCGGCCACCGCGCGTTTTCTCACCTCGCGAATTCCGACGCAGGAAGACTTACGTGGGCTGACACTGCTGACCTATGCCGATATTGCGGCGGTGAACGTCACTTCCATGACGCCGTGGCGACTCGAACAACTCTGGCGCGTGTACAACGCGGCTGCTGAACAGCTCACGCGCGAACTTCAAATCAATCGCATTCATGAGTTAGACGATGACGTCCCGCGGTGGGCAGCCCAGGATCATGAAGCCGCAACTTTTCTCGAGGGCTTGCCCAAGCGGTATGTGCGAACGCACACGCGGGAACAGATTGAGCATCATCTGGAGCTTGAAAGGAAGAGCAGCCGTGAGGGCGCCGCAATCGAGGTAAGGCGAGAGGCCGGCGCCTTTCTCTTGACCGTGGTGGCTCACGATGAACCCGGGTTATTCGCATCCTTGTGCGGAGCGCTGGCCGGATTTGGGATGAACATCGTCAAGGCCGAAGGCTACTCGAACGCAGCCGGCCATGCCCTGGATCTGGTGCGGTTCACGGATCCCATGCGCACATTGGAGCTGAACCCCGGTGAGTTGGACCGGCTGGAATGGACGATTTTATGCGTGCTGAGGCGCTCGATCGATGTTGCGGATCTACTGAAAAGACGACGGACGCCCTATGCGCGAAATGAGACTTCTATTGGGCCTGCGGCGCACTTCAACAATGACGCTTCCGACTTAACGACACTGATCGAGTTCGTGGGGCAAGATCGTCCGGGCCTACTATACGATCTTGCGTCGGCGATTTCAAATGCTGGATGCAATCTGGAGCTGATGATGATCGACACTGAAGCACATAGGGCGATCGACGTGTTCTATGTAACCAAAGGCGGCGTGAAGCTGAATGACGCCTTGCAGAAGCGGTTACATAAGGATCTGCTGGCAGCCGCGACCCGAACTTAGCCGGTATTACAATCGGCGCTGAATGGCGAATCTTTTTCGGCTGGATGGCAAACTCGCCGTCATCACAGGCGGGGCTAGCGGGATCGGAGCGGCCAGTGCACGGTTATTTACAAGCTCGGGTGCGCGGACGATCATTGCCGATCTGGACGAAGAGCGCGGGAGTGAGCTTGCGGGAAGTTTGTCGGGTGCGGAGTTTCGGCGCTGCGATGTAACCGACGAGCGCAGCCTCGCGGCCGTTTTCGACGGGCTGCCGTCGTTGGACATTCTGGTGAACTCGGCTGGGATCGGATTGGTAGGCAACGTGCAAGAAACGGAGCTTGAGGACTTCCGTCGTCTACTGAGGGTAAACGTGGAGGGAACATTCCTGGCGATCAAGGCCGCGTTGGATCTCCTGATGCGGGTTCGGGGGTCGGTTGTAAATATTGGGTCCGTGGCCGGACTGGTGGGGATAAAGCGCAGGTTTGCGTACTGTACGACAAAGGGTGCGGTGATTGCTATGACCAAACAGCTAGCAGTTGAATACCCTACACAGATTAGAGTGAACTGCATTGCTCCGGGGACGGTGGATTCGCCATTCGTTGACGGATATTTAGAGCGTTTTCACAAGCACGAGAAAGAAAAGGTCCGGGCCGAATTAAATCAGAGACAACCGCTGGGACGAATGGGTACACCGGACGAAATTGCCGCCTTGGCGCTATACATTTGTACGCCTGCTGCCGATTTTATGAATGGATCGATCATTACGATTGATGGGGGTTGGACGGCGGCTTAGAAGCGCAAAGGGCGCGGCTGCGCGCCGCCAGGCAGTCAGCGAACTCGCCAGATCTTAGGGCGGCGCGCTTGATACCGCGACCGTTTTGCGCGAGTTCTTCAATAGGGCGTTCGAGGCGAATGTGAAGCATTCTTAAGTCTTGTGGAATGTTTTACTTGACGAGATTATCAGGACTATTTAGGATAGAAGTAACCTGCATTGCGTGACTACCGAGCCGCTCTTTGGGCTGGGTTGGGTACTTGAGTTGTGACCAACAAACGACTGACCCTTATCGTGATGGGTAGAAGCTGATTGAAGGGTTGCTGGATGGAGCTCCGTTTGATTCGCCGAATAGTTATTACTGCCGCAGGCGTGTTAGCGCTTGCCCTTGGCATGACGCCGCACTCCGTTGCCGCTACCGCGACAACTGCGCCGCATCACAAGAAGCACAGAAGGAAAAGGATCGTTGCGTCTGAAGCCGTAGTTTCGGCTTCGAACGGGACGGTAGTGCCCCGAACAACTACTCAAGCTGCCTTGCTTCACAGCGATGCTGCCACGGCGCGTAGAGTGTCGATAGCGCGACGTCGCACCAGAGGAAAAGTGTTTTTCAATCCCTGGACGGAACCAACTTATGCCGATTCAGCGGTCGGCGATTCCGTTGAAGGTGAAGATGTAGTGGCTCGCAAGGCGGCCATGGATGCACTTGGACCATACAACGGCGCGGTGGTAATCGCAGACCCCGACAGCGGCCGCATCTTGAGCATTGTGAATCAGAAGCTGGCGCTTAAAGGCGCGTTCCAGCCCTGCTCGACAGTGAAGATGGTTGTATCGCTTGCGTCTCTGAGCGAAGGAGTTTTAGGATCCAGCACGAACGTGCATCTCACCCGGCGCTATAGCATGGACCTGACGAATGCCTTGGCGCACTCGAACAATCTTTACTTTGCCAAGCTGGGGCAGGAACTGGGTTTTGATCGGGTAGTTAAGTACGCGAAGATGTATGGCCTCGGCGAGAAAGCGGGCCTCGATATTCCTGGTGAGGAGCCCGGCTATCTTACGTCCGACGTTCCGAGCACTGGAGTCGGGATGATGACCAGCTTTGGGGATGGAATTCGTTTGACGCCGCTGGAACTCACAAGCATCGTCACGACTATCGCCAACGGCGGAACGATGTACTACCTGCAGTACCCGCGGACCAAGGAAGAGGTCGACAAATTTGTACCGCGGATCAAGCGTGAATTGGACATTTCCACCTTCCTTCCGCAGGTGAAAGAGGGAATGGCGGGCGCCGTTGAATACGGGACGGCACGTCGGGCCAATTTCGATCCGAGTGAGCCGATTTTCGGTAAGACCGGAACGTGCACGGATACGGCTCAACCGGGCGTTCATTTGGGCTGGTTCGGTTCGTTCAGTGATCTTGGAAAGAAAAAGCTGGTGGTCGTTGTTCTCCTCACGGGTGGCCGCGGAATCAGTGGACCTATTGCGTCGAGCGTCGCGGGCGATGTCTACCGAAATTTAGCATTCGCGCATTACTTAGGAACCGAACAACCTTCTGCGCCCGCGATATCGACGAATCTGATTTCAATGCAAAACAGCCGATAAGTTTTGCGGCCTAGCTGCTAAAGTACAGGCGCGCACAATGATCTTACCGGTTGCTCATGCCTCTGTCTTACTCCTCCTTATCGTTTCCTTGTTGTGTTTAGGGGTGTGGCCGAACACTTTCAAGGCTAGCGGGTCCAAGTGGCGCTTCGAACTATATTCCCTAGACTTCGGAATCGGATTCCTGCTGTTGGTCGCTATCACGGCATTTACATTAGGAACGCTTGGGTCCGATCTCGCATTTAGTGACCGTATTCTCGTGGCCGGCCGCACGAAACAAGCGTTGGCCGTGGTTGCCGGGGGCGTATTCTGCTTAGGCAACATGCTGATGTTGGCGGGAGTATCAGTGCTCGGCCTGGCGACTGCTGTGCCGCTCAGCGTAGGACTCGCGCTGATCGTCGGCTCGTGTTTTCACTTCGGGTCGGGAAATGTAGTCTATCTGATCGCCGGAATGGTGTTGTTGGCCGTAGCTGCCGTCTTTGAGAGCCGGGCCGCGGCAGCCAGGGAAGCAGCAACCGTGAAAAGACCGGCTGCGACTGCCGCTGGAGTCGGCCAAACCGCCCGCACGGCAGCACCGCCTACCGGGACGAGCTTGCGCGCACCTTCGTCCGGCGTTCGCACGCAGACTCGCCCTAGTACAAATGCACCCTTGAAGCGCAAGCATAAGCTTGCACGCCGCGGCTTGATTGTCTCGATTATCGGAGGCATAATACTCGGCCTGTTCCAGCCTATGCTCGGCAATTGCATGCCGGGTGACTTTGGTTTGGGCGCTTATGCGGCGATGCTGTTATGCGGCATCGGCGTCCTTTTGTCAACCATCGTCTACAACTTCTATTTCCTAAACATTGCTATAGCGGGCCCATCGCTGACCTTTGGCGCCTATCTGGAAGGTACTGCCAAACAGCACTGCCTCGGATTCGTAGGCGGTGCGCTGTGTGCAGGTGGGCTGTTGGCCGCCTCTTTGGCGGCGACTGCTCCTGCCGCATCGAATATTCCCATAGCGGCTGTCATCGCGCTGCCGCTGTGCTCCGTTTTTCTCGTATTCCTATTCGGATTAGTTGTTTGGAAAGAACTTGCGGGCGGCTTTGCCGTCGCGCGAACGCCCCTCACGGTGAGCGTAGCGCTGTTTGCGTGCGGACTTGCACTCGTGGCATACGCGATGTCGCGAGCCTCTTAAAAGCCGAGTTCTAGTTTCAAGTTTTCTAAAATCGAAGTATCGGGAAGAGCTCCCTGGGCGAGGGTAGCTGACCCGCCGCCACGTCCACCAACACGCGACAGCGCTGCTTTCAGAGCGACACCGGCGTTGATACCCGAATCGGGCGAACAAGCGATCAAAACGCCGGGCGGCTTTGCCCCGATGACCAGGGCAACGGCTTTCGGGAGTTTGCAAAACGACTGCACTTTAGCGCGCGCTGCGTCGTCGATGCTCGGCGCCTCCATGAGCCAGCGATGAATGCCGTCTGAGGAAGCTGCCGTCTTCCGATAAACATCCTCGCCGTCGCTGCGCGCGAGTTCCGCGGTGAGCCGCTGGTGAGCTTTTTCCGTCTCGGCGAGGCGGTCACGCAGACCCGCAACGTATCCGGAAAGATCGTCGAACGTAGATGACGCGATGCGCGAGAGTTCCGTCAACGTGCGATGCTCTTCCTTTGCACGTTTAAGCGCGCGCCCGCCGCAGACAAATTCAACTCGAACGTTGCCTCGCATGCGCTCGGAACGAAGGATCTGAATCGGCCCGAGTTCGGCAGTAGAACGGACGTGCGTGCCGCCGCAAGCGCTTCGGTCGAATCCGGCGATCTCGACGATTCGCAAGGTCCCGGTTCGGGCACTTGCTTTACGCAAGCTATCCACGGAATCGGCCTCTTCAAAAGAGATGGTCACGGGACGCGCTTGCCAGACAACCTCGTTTACGCGGGTTTCAATCTCATTTATTTGATTCTCGTTTAAATCTTTCATCGCCAGCTCAACACTAGAGATCTCGGCGCCCATGTGAAAGCTCAGTGTCTGTGCGCCAAATAGTTCAACGAACGCAGCCGATAGAAGGTGCTGGCCAGTGTGCTGCTGCATGTCATCGTAGCGGCGCGGCCAATCTATTTCTCCTTGGACGGCATCTTCTTGCACCGGTTCCGCAAGCAGATGGGCAATGCGGGCGCCCTCATCCACTACGTCGACGACCACCTTGCCGGCTAATGTACCCAGATCGTGCGGTTGGCCGCCGGAAGTGGGGTAAAACGCAGTGCGATCAAGGTAAATGCGTTGGCCATTTTCCGCCGAATCAATAACTTTGGCCTCGAAGTTCGATAGATAGCAGTCGCTGTAGTACAGCCGGTTCGTGCCCACGAACTAAGATGTAGCATCCTGCTCGCTCGCTGGCGCATCCCACGTATTGGACAATAGCGAGAAGTGTCACTGCGCGACGACATACGGGCTATCAAACGGGAAGATCCGGCAGCCAAGAGCAGCTTGGAAATTCTCCTTTGCTACCCAGGTCTGCACGCTGTGCTGTTTCATAAAATTTCACATTGGCTCTATATGCGCAAACGATACGTGCTTGCACGGCTGGTATCGCATTGGGGCCGTTTCCTGACTGGAATTGAAATCCATCCAGGCGCGAAGCTGGGCAAGCGGCTTTTCATCGATCATGGCCTGGGTGTCGTGATCGGTGAGACTGCGGAGATCGGCGACGATGTTCTGCTCTATCAGGGCGTGACTATAGGCGGAACCGGAAATCAGAGAGGCAAGCGGCACCCCACGCTCCGCAATCGAGTGGTTGTCGGTACAGGTGCGGCGGTCTTGGGAAACATTACGTTGGGCGAGGATGTGCGCGTGGGTGCGGGCTCAGTAGTGGTGCACTCCGTTCCGGACGGTGCAACCGTAGTAGGTATCCCCGGCAAGGTAGTTCGAATGCGTTCGGAGAAGATGGGTGCACTGGAGCACGGGCAAGTGGCCGAAGCAGGCGAGACGGAACAGGCCGATCTGGAGCAGATGAACGATCGAATTCGCGAATTGGAAGCGCTACTTCGTCTGCTGCTCGAAGAGCGGGTCGGCGACGGGCGCGGCTGACTCTCTTTTCAAAAAAGATCTTCCGAAATGCCACAGTCCCGCCGTGCCAATCGAAGCCGCAAGGCAGATCATGGGCTCTTGCAGCGACGGAGCTACCACGGTGTGATTCGGCAGCGCGAAGAAAGCCGGCCTGTAGAGAATCCAGACGAAAACGAGATTGAGCGATTCCAACGCGAGTAAACTCATTAGCACCCAAGACGGCAGTTCGAGTAGAAACGCGATCAGCCCCAGCGAAAGCAGAAGAATGTCGGCGTATGAGCCGTGCTCGGTCACACTGTAACCAGGGCCGAATAGCGCCGCGCACCAGATCGTCAGATTGAGCAGAGCAGCACAGAGCATGACACCGGAGTAACGCCAAGGATAGCGGCGCCGTTTACGATTCCAATGCAAAACCGCCGCCGCAATCCAACCCAGGTTCCAGAGTCCGATCGCGTTCCAAACGTATTCCCGCTGTGCGATCCGGGCAGCAGTCCCGCTGATTCCTAACGGTCTGCGACCGGCAAGCAGAACTAGATTTGCCCATTTGTTATAGGCAATCTGTGAGGGCGAAAGCTGTGCGTAAGCAGCAACGATGGTTTTGATCGTTCCGCGCCTATCAGGCGCCGTTACACCGGCTAAGTGCATTTTGAGCAGCCGATTGCCTGGCGGGTCATAAAGTTTCTGGTAGAGCGTCCAAGGCACGAGTAGACCTGCGCAGATGCACGCAGCAATCGCGGCATGTCTCAGTCGAGGCGATCGCTTCTGCACGAACAGAAGAACAATGAGCGCGGGCGCGCTGAAGATGCTTCCGGGATGGGCGAGAATGGCGAGCGTGAACGCAAGTGACGAGAGCATCACCTCGCTTGCCGTCAGCAGCCTCTTCTCAACGGCGGCGCGGGCTAGTATGGCGAAGACGAACAGCACGAAAGTTGCGGCAAAAAGCTTCGGCCAGACGTACACGCTGTTGTAGAACAGAAAGCCCGAGAACGCGAGTAGTCCAAGAGCTTGCGTCACTCGACGCTCACTTGCACCTAGACTCCTCAGCAGCGACCAGACGCCGCACGCCCAGAGCGATTGCAAGGTGGTGGCGAGCACCTGGTATTGCAGACCTGTGTTTCCGGCGACGCGCAACGGCCGTTGCAGCAGAAAGACGCCTGCCTGCAAGGGAGGACGATCACTGCTCAGCCAATCGCCGCAGCAAAAAGGGCGAATGGGCGCGCGGTCATATATACGCTCGGTAAAAATAAACGGAACGATGTTGTCTCCCGGCCGCGTTTCGGGAAAGAAACGGACATTTGCGACGTCGACACCGGCTTTGATCGGGTTAACGAAAAGATAGAGCAGACTGAGCGAAAACAAGCCCAGGCAGAAACAGTAAGCAAGAGGCTTGATGAACTCTCGAACTCGAATGAATCTTGGCCGGCTCTTGTACCCGGCGAGGAGCACGATGATCGAAGCGGCAACGACGCCGTACGAGAAGGCCTGACCCGCGATCTTGTTCGCGAAATAGATCCAAAACGCAGCGTAGCCGAAGAGCGCACTGATGGTAACTGCTGCGATAAATACGTTCGTAGTAGGGAGATCGCGCTTGCGGCAGACGAGTCGGCAAGTTGCCAAGCCGGGAAGCAAGAAGAGAATCAGCTCCGCCGCGCAGAGCCAAACAAGCAGGAGAGCCGGCACCCAGATGTGCCGCTACTGCACGAATCCGAGTTTTTTCAGATCCGGCGCGGGGAGCGGCTCGTTGAATTGCGCCTGACTGAAACTTGCCTTCACCTGCCCGTCGTCAACCGCAACGCCGAAAGGAGGATCGACAAACTGAAAAGCGTTCCTCAGCTTCTTAGTATCCAAGCTTGTGTCCGCCTTCAGATGCGTGACGTCTAGAAAGTCTTTGGCAAACTGCGGATCGTGCGTTGGGATAGCGACCACTTCCGTCTTGCCCCAATTGAGGGTTGACATGAATTTCGCAGCGGCCTGACAGTGCATACACTCCGGATCGTAGAAGAAAAGAAAGACTCTGCCGTGATTCAGGTCCGCGGGCTTGCCATTTACCGATACCGGAGTCGGAACCTGCACAGTGTGGCGCATTGCGGCGTTTACGCCGAAGCTGGCGCCCGCAAGAACAACGAGAGTAACGAATGCGACCGCCGCACCTCGGAACCTGTGAACCTGCGGTGACCAGGCGAAAGCAAGCAACCCAAGCAATAGAAAAACGCCGTCGCTGATGAAGAATCCCGGCCCGACGGTGCGTTTGATGATTGGGAAACAACTACATTCATGTCCGACAAGTGCAGGATAGTAGTACGCGATCCAGCAGATGAAAAAGATCATCAGCGCTGAGCCGAGCAGGCCACCCCATCTCCGGAATCGAGGAACGAACAGCAGAAAGGACGTGAAGAGTTCCAAGGTGCCTAATACCGACGCGCCGAGCACCCCCAGACCTGAAGGAACCTTCGCCTGCTCAAGGACTTCACCGGACTGAAACGGCTGCAAGATCTTCCAACCACCGGATACAAGAAAGATGATTCCAAGTAGAACGGCAGCAATCGCGGCGACACGCAACTTCCACACGACGGCATGTCGCGTCGGGTGATCTCGCGAAGTTACGGTCGGATCGGATATCGCGGACAAAGAAGAACTCCCCACAAACTGTGAGCACCTGCCGGTCATGATTGTTACAAAATGGTCACAGCCAGGCAAGTTGCTCTAAACAGGCATCATCTCACGTTAAGACTACAAGAAAATGCACGAGATACGCGTGACAGTTCCCGAGGGCCGTTCTGAAGCGGTCGCGAAACTCGCCATCGGATCCGGGATTAAAGAGGTCAGTATCTATCCCGTTTATGCCTATGGACCCAACTGCAGAAAGGAAATCATCAGCGCACAAACGTCGACACCGCTTGCGAAAAAATTTGCTGATGCCGTGCTGAACGCTGAATGGTTCGACGCGATGGAGTCGAGCATCAGCTCGCGTCAACTTCGTGCGCTGATCAACGAGTCGGATGCCTATGATGTGACGAAGCCGATGCTAGAACCGCCGATCGACGTTTTCGAAGATCTCTGGCAACTAAATCACATCACCGTCAGCTATGCTGCGCGGGCGGCTGGCGGAGCGATCCTCTTGGCCTACGGAATGTTGAAGAATGACCCGGTAATGATCGTCGTCGCCGCTCTGTTTCTTCCGTTTCTGTCGCAAGTTGTGGGCATCAGCTTTGGCACATGGGCCGGCGATTTTAGATTGGCGGTTCAGGGATTGAAAGCGCTGCTTGTAAGTTGCGTGTTTTCGATCTGCGGAGGCGTGCTGGTCGCCGCCTTACATGGGCCTCCAATGCAATACCGTGGTTTCCTACCTTCCCTAGCAAGCTTCGCAATATCTACGGTAATCGGATTTTGCGCGGGCGTAATTACCGAGGATGATGCGGGCAGGCGTTACATGATCGGCGTCGCTGCGGCCGTGCAGTATGGGATATATCCTGTGTGGCTCGGCTACTGCCTGGTTGCCGGGTTCCCTAGCTCACCCGAGGTACTGAAGCGCCTGGGAACATTCGGCATCAACATCGCCACAATCACGGTTTTCGCCCTCATAGGTTACCTGGCCCTAAATATCAAACGAAGAGATGTCGGCGCTTTTATTCGTCTCGGCCCAGATCACAAGAAGAGTAAAAGCGAAGGGCACTCAGCGGTTCAGCTCTAGCTTCTTCGCTTGCTGCCACAGTTCTTCCATTCGGTCGAGCGGCGTTTCGGCAAAACTTGCTCCCGCCACAGCGACTTCGCACTCAACGAAAGCAAAACGGGTGCGAAACCGCGCGCTCGTTTTACGCAGAGCTTGCTCGGGATCCACCTTCAGAAAGCGCGCGAAGTTCACCAGCGTGAACAACAAATCGCCGACTTCCGACTCTATAAGTGCTGGGTCGCCACTCTCTCGCGCGTGCGCCAGTTCGGTGACTTCTTCCTGCAATTTGTCAATGACACCGTTGATATCCGGCCATTCAAAGCCGAGGCCGGCAGCTTTCTTGCCGATCTTTTCAGCTTCCACAAGCGCGGGCACAGTGCGCGGCACGCCGTCGAGAACTGAGCCGGTTCCCGCAATGCCCTGCTCCGCCTTCTCCCGCTGCTTGATCTCATCCCAGCGCTGCTTCACGTCTTCGGGCGTACGAGCCACTGCGTCGGCAAAAACGTGCGGATGCCGCCGAATAAGTTTCTCGTTAATTGCCTGCAGTGAATCGACGATATCGAACAAGCCTTCATCGTTCGCCATCTCCGCAAGGAAAACCGGTTGCAACATCAGGTCGCCAAGTTCTTCCCTTAAGCCTGCCCAATCCCGCTGGTCGATTGCATCCATCACTTCATATGCTTCCTCGAGCAAGTAGGATTTGATGCTGTCGAACGTCTGCTTGCGATCCCACGGACATCCGCCCGGAGCGCGCAACCTGGCCATGATACGAACGAGTTCTGCGAACTGTTCGGCCGCCTCTTCGCTTCGATCTTTCAATGCGAGCCCTGGTCCGACTATAGCGATGCGAGCGGAGACGTTTGTCAAAATGAGTATTTAGGCGGACACTATGGGCAACGAGAACGATTTTCCAATTCCACCGGCAAATTTCCTTTTCCTGGTTGAATCGATTCTGATGCAGGCGCAGATGCAACTTGGGCTGCTTCACTTCGGCGGCCAGGAGGAACAAGCAGAAGTAAATCTGCCGTTGGCGAAGCACACGATAGACCTGCTCGGAATGCTGCAGGAAAAAACGAGAGGCAACCTTACCGCGGAAGAGCAGCGAGTGGTTGAAAACGGGCTCACTGAGCTGCGCTTCCGCTATGTGCAAGCTTCTGACGAGCAAAAGCGCAAACAGGAGCCGCAGATTTCGTCCGAGAGTCCGAGGAAGGAAGACGACCGTCCGCTGATCATCACCGCGGACGGCGGTAAGGGATCAAAGACCGAGTAGATGCTCGCCCCATTCGAGCACGCATCCATTCTTGTGCTCGGTTCCGGCACGAGCGTTGGCGTGCCGATGATTGGTTGCCGCTGCAAGGTTTGCACTTCGAAGGACGAACGCGACACGCGTTTGCGGCCTTCTGTTCTCTTGCGATTCGGCAATTCAAGAGTGCTGATCGATACATCACCCGATTTTCGGCAGCAAGCACTTCGTTTCGGGATTGACCGGCTGGATGCGATCCTGTACACGCATTCACATGCCGACCACATCCTGGGGCTCGATGACGTCCGGCCTTTCAACTTCATGCAAAAGCAGGACATTCCCATTTTTGCGTCGGCGCCGGCGTGGGAAGTGATCGAACGGACTTTCCAATACGTGTTTGACACGACTCCCAGCGAATCCAGCCGCCCGCGATTAAAGTTGCATCTTTTCGACGAAGAAGCGTTTTGCGCGGCCGGTACGAGGTTCGAACCAATTCGAATGGCGCACGGCAAAGGTACCGTGCACGGGTTTCGATTCGGCGATTGCGCATATCTGACAGACCATAGCGAGATTCCGCCGGAGAGTTTGGCGAAGCTGAACGGGCTGGATGTTCTGTTCCTGGATGCCTTGCGGCACAATCCGCATCCGACGCACTCGACAGTGGATGAGTCTCTGCGCACGGTGGAACTGCTGAAGCCTCGGCGAGCATACTTCACACACATCTCGCATGACCTGCTGCACGCGACGCTCGAAGGACACCTACCGAGTGGAGTGCATCTGGCGTATGACGGACTTGAAATCGCGATCGGACGGATGGACCGGTTTTGAGCGCACGCGTCTTTCGCAGCCTGGCAGAAGCTCGCGGCAACTTCGCACCGTGCTCGCTCGCGATCGGAAATTTCGATGGCGTTCACATCGGGCATCGGGCGTTGCTCGACGTGGCACGCCGGTTTGCAGCCGAGCGGAATCTTACTCCGTCGGTTCTTACGTTCCATCCTCATCCGACGGCCGTCGTCGCGCCGGATCGAAAGCCGCTGCTCATTTGCACTCTTCAGGAGCGGCTGAAACTGCTGGATGCCGCTGGAGCGGAACAGATCTTTGTACTGCCGTTTACCGAGGACATCTCTCGGCTAACACCCGCACAATTTGTTTCGACGATACTTGTCGAAACCTTGAAAACGAAAGAAGTATTCGTCGGCGAGAACTTCCGTTTCGGCCACAAGCAGAGCGGGACGCCCGGCGTGCTCGCACAACTTGGGGAGAAATTTGGCTTTGAATCGCATTTCATCGCACCTGTTTGCTATCGCGGCGAGGTGGTTTCCAGTTCTGCGGTCAGACGGTATCTGAAAGACGGCAACGTAAGCCGTGCGGGCCGCCTGCTCGGCCGGTGTTTTTCTACAGAAGGCGAAGTAGTCGCAGGTAGAGGGGTCGGTTCAAAACAGCTTGTGCCGACGCTCAATGTGCGACCCAATCCGGAACAGGCTCTGCCGCTCGGAATCTACGCAACGGAAACGTTTGACACACTCCGGAATCGCAGTTGGCAATCGATCACCAATGTGGGTACGAGTCCGACCTTCGGAACCACAGAAACAGTAATTGAGACTTATCTGCTATCACCCTTCGATGGACTTACTCCAGAGAGTATTCAGGTTGACTTCCGGCACTTCATCCGACGGGAGACCTGGTTCCCTACTATTGAAGCGTTGCGAGTGCAAATCATGAAGGATGTAGCGCGCGCCCAGGCGTATTGGCGAAGGCTGGAAAAACCGATCTCTTCGATATACTGAGAGCGATCTTAGGACCTGCCAAACCTTTCCGGGAGGAACATCATGCAGCTTTCTGAAGGAAAAATCAAGCATATGGAGGCGCTTTCGAACGACAAAGGCGTCATTGCCGCTGCGGCTATGGACCAAAGAGGAAGTTTGAGAAAAGCTATCGCTACAGCGAAGGGCGTGCCTCAGGAACAGGTCACGGACGACATGATGCAGGAGTTCAAGGTCGCAGTGTCCAAGGTGCTCACGCCGCATGCGAGTGCTATTTTGCTTGACCCGGAATTTGGAATACCGGCCGCGAGAGCGCGCGCCAAAAATGCGGGCCTGTTGCTTGCCTACGAAGAGAGCGGGTACGACAACACGAAGCCGGGGCGCCTGCCGGATTTGCTTCCACACCTTTCGGTTAAGCGCATCAAAGAGCTTGGCGCGGACGCGGTCAAGATTCTGATCTACTACTCGCCCTTCGATAAGAACGACGTTAACGACATCAAACACGCATTCATCGAGCGCATCGGTGCTGAGTGCGAGACCTACGACATTCCGTTCTTCCTCGAGTTTGTGGGTTACGATCCAGACGGTGGTGACGAGAAGGGTTTCGAGTTTGCAAAGAAGAAGCCCGACGTTGTTATTAAGTCTATGGAAGAATTCGGCAAGCCTCAGTACCGGGTCGACGTGCTGAAAGTAGAAGTGCCGGTGAACGCCGAGTTCGTCGAAGGCAGTAGTGTGTTCAAGGGCAAGGCGGCCTATTCGCGCAAAGAAGCGCTCGATTATTACAGGCGCGCTGCACAGGTGGCAGAGAAGCCGTTCATCTACCTGAGCGCCGGTGTAAGCAATCCACAGTTTGTGGAGTCTTTGAACATGGCGGCCGAAGCGGGCACGGACTACTCGGGCGTGCTGTGCGGACGGGCGACCTGGAAAGATGGCGTGAGTGTCTATGCCAAAGGTGGCGTGCACGCGCTTGAAGACTGGCTGTCGGATAAAGGCGTGGCGAACATCAATGCGGTCAACAACGCTATTCAATCGGCCAAGCCGTGGCAAGCCAAGTACGGAGTTGCGGCAACCGTCTGAGAGCGGTGCCTCCGCATGTCTTTTGCTTCCATCCCCGAAGCGATAGAAAACTTTCGTGACGGCAAGATCCTCGTGGTCGTGGACGATGAGGATCGGGAAAACGAAGGCGATCTCACCATTGCAGCCGAGAAAATAACGCCTGAGGCAATCAACTTCATGGCGACGCACGGGCGTGGCCTCATTTGCCTTGCACTTGACGCCGATATTTGTGCTCGCCTTGACCTCCAGCCAATGTCGCAAGTCAATACGGCACGTTTCGGCACCGCCTTTTGCGAGGCAATCGACGCGGCCGAGGGCGTGACAACAGGCATCTCCGCCTATGACCGCGCGCACACGATTCGTATGGCGATCGACCCGAACTGCCGTTCGCAGGATCTCGCCCGGCCAGGTCACGTTTTTCCGCTGCGCGCACGACCCGGCGGAGTATTGGTTCGCACCGGTCAAACAGAAGCGGCCGTGGACTTGGCTCGACTGGCAGGTCTAAGACCCGGCGGAGTGATCTGCGAAATCATGAATGAAGACGGCACTATGGCGCGAGTGCCTCAATTAGTGGAATTCTGCCGGCAGTACGGCTTCAAGATGGTCTCCGTTGCGGATTTGATCCGTTACCGTATGCAAACGGAAAAGCTTGTTAAGCGCGATGCTGCTGGACGGCTCCGGACAGAATTCGGCGACTTCGAGACCATTCGATATAGGAGCCAAGTAGATGGTGAGGCACATCTGGTCCTCGTTCGTGGCGCGGTTCGCGGGAAACGCGACGTACTGGTGCGAGTGCACTCGCATTGCGTTTACGGCGACGTCTTCCACTCCGAAGACTGTGATTGCCATCGGCTAATCCGATCGGCGTTGCAGGCAATCTCGCAAGCGGACTGTGGTGTTTTCGTTTACCTTCATCAGAATGGATTCGGCGTTCAGTCTGTTCAGCGGGAGGGTAACCGCGAATTGATTACCCACGGCCGCGCACAAACAAGCTTCCCTGCAAATGAGCGCCATCAGCCGTTGCAGCACGACGCCGGCGTGGGCGCGCAGATCTTGTCCGATCTCGGCTTATCGACCATTCATCTGCTGACAAATCATCCTCGCAAGGTTGTGGGACTGGAAGGCTTCGGAATTCAGATCACCAAGCAAATTCCATTTGGATCGCCCGTTTCGCCCGACACCGTTTCCGCCAACGCCGTTTGACAGCCGATGTTTGCCACGTTCGAGTTGCCGCGCTTCTATCCGATACTCGATACCAGGCTCCTTGTGGAATGGTCGTGTCCTCTAATTTCCGCGGTCGAGGGGCTTATCGATGCTGGAGTGCGGACCATGCAACTCCGCCACAAGGACGCTTGGACACAAACCGACTTCGATGTTGCCAGGCAAATGGCGAAGCTGTGCCGGGAAGCCGGCGTGCTCTTTGTGTTGAATGACCGGGCGGATTTCGCAAAGCTGCTCGGGACAGCCCTGCATGTCGGGCAGGACGATGTCCCCCCTGTCGCCGCGCGGCGTTTGCTCGGCGAGGCGGTGATCGGATTCTCGACGCACAATCTCTTGCAACTCACGCGCGCAAATGATGAGCCCGTTGACTATATAGCTGTCGGGCCGATCTTCGAGACAACATCGAAGTTGCGTCCCGATCCGTCGCTTGGCGTGGATGGCTTCAAGAAGTTAAGGCCCTTCAGCAGTAAGCCTGTCGTCGCTATCGGTGGCATCACGCAGTCGAACGCTTGCGCGGCGCTCAAAGCTGGCGCGGATTCGGTTGCGGTTATCTCCGCACTCGGCGCACAAAACCTGGATCGAAAAGCAATGCGGCGATCGGCCGAGACTTGGATCGGCCTTCTATCCCAGGCATCGGCCCGCGTTGAGCGGAACGACTAAAGTCTGCTAGGATACCCCCTACAGAAACAGGTCGAGAGAATGGCTGTAGCTGCCCGGATCGGTTCTGTACTCGCGGCGCTGCTTGTGCTTGCGTGCCCTGTTCCGGCACAGATTGGCCAATGGCGGCTCGCTAACGTTTCGAGCGCCGGTCCACTGCCTGCGCTCGGAAGGCCTGCCAGTTACGGCACGCTGGGCGATGCTCGGAGTCTCAGCGAGCAACAAGCGCAAACATTAGAAAACACTTTGCAAAGCTCGCCGGACGAATTAAGAACGCGCATACTGCTGCTCGGTTATTATGCGAATCGAGAAGCTCCCCTTCACGATGCAGCGGCGGGAGCGGCGCGATGGCGGCATTTGAAGTGGCTGATCGAGAACAGGCCGTAGCTGCCCGTCTTGCATGAAAACCCCGACGTGATCATTACGAATCTGCAACCAGAGAACAATCTGCAACTAAAGGGGATAAAGGCAGCCTGGCAGACGCAGGTGAACTCGAATCCCGATGATCCGTTGATTCTTGAAAACGCGGCATTCTCTTTACAGAATGCGGACGAATCGCTCGCCGCCGAGTATCTGAAGCGCTTACGGCGCTTGGAGCCTACGTATCCACAGGTTGCAACCAGACTCGCGATTGTATACACGCAAGCGATAGCGCGTATGACCGATCCAATTGCAGGAGATTCTTACGGGGCAATTGCCGAGGTCGAGCTAGAGCAATCGAACGATGTGGCAGTTGTAGGTTACACGGGCGAAGCTCTCTATCTTCTGGGCACGTTGAAGGGCGAGAGGAAACCGTATGCAGCGTTCGGTGAGAAGTTGCTCAAGAGAGCGCAAGAGCTAGACCCTGGCAATCCCCGCTGGTCACAGGTGTTTTCGCGGCGCCCTCCCGACAGCGTTAGCATGATCGCCGGGATCTTAGCGACCACGCCGCGCGAGCGAGACTTGTGGCCGCACGGCCTAGTGCCGGTGTTTCCAGCGCCCGCGTCGGCCATCGTCGCCAGTCCGGACGCGCAGGCTAAGAAACTGATGCACAGCCACGCTCCGGAGCCCCCGTTGTCTGCTCTGGGCTACACGAAAGCTACCGTACAAGCCGAAGCCCTGATTTCACCGGACGCAAAGTCGCTCGAGTCGACGTGATTGACGGCCCTGCACCTTTGCTACAGAAGGTTATCGATGCAGTTCGCTCATGGACCTTTCTGTCAACAATGCTCGATGGCAAGCCGGTGGAAGTGGTCATCAAAATAACGCTGGATTTCGAAGGGGCAAGTCCACCATCATCGGCAGCAGGGGTGGTCGGAGGCATTATGGGTGGTGTTCCGGTCGCGCCACCGCCGCCACTGCCTCCCCGCCGGGATGACGCGCCTTACGGGCCTGCATATACAAGCGGTAGTGTACTTGCTGCGAATTTGATCAAAAAGGTCGATCCGGTCTATCCACCAAAGGCGAAGATCGCGAGAGTGCAAGGTGTTGTCGAGTTTACGGCTCTCATTGGGACCGACGGAACAGTGAAAAACCTACAGCTTGTGCAGGGTCATCCGCTGCTCGTGGATGCGGCGCGAGAGGCGGTTTCTCAATGGGAATACAAGCCGGTAACTATCGATGGGAAGCCGGTTGAGGTCGTGACTGACATCAAGGTCAACTTCACGCTTTCGCCCTGACCATTCCGGTTTGCAAATTTATTGCGGGCGCCAGTAAGACTCTGCTAGCCTAACGTTTATTTTATGAGTCTGTTTGCGACTAAGCCGCTTGAGATGCTCTTGGCCCAGGCAGAAAGCGAAAAGGGCCTAAAGCGTACCCTCAGCGCAGTTTCGTTGGTCGCCTTGGGAATCGGGGCGATAATTGGCGCCGGGATTTTCACGTTGACGGGAGTCGCCGCGTCAACACACGCTGGACCTGCGATGGTCTATTCCTTCATACTCGCCGCCATTGGATGCACGTTCGCGGGACTCTGCTACAGCGAGTTTTCAACAATGATACCCATAGCAGGCAGCGCGTACACTTACTCGTACTGCACGATGGGTGAACTAGTTGCTTGGATCATTGGCTGGGCGCTGGTCCTGGAGTATGCGGTGGGGGCGGCAACGGTTTCAGTAAGCTGGGCCGCTACGTTCGATTCGATTTTATTATCCTTTGGCATTGAATTGCCACGAGCGATTGTGGCCTCGCCGTTCTCACCCCAGCCCGGAAGCTTAAACCTCATCGCGGTAATCATCATCTGTATCATTTCCTTTATCCTGATTCGCGGCATCAAGGAGTCCGCACGTTTCAACGATGTGATCGTCATTCTCAAGGTCACAGTCGTGGTATTCTTCATCGGAATTGGCTACTTCTTCATTAATTACAAGAACTACCATCCGTTTCTGCCCGCAAACACCGGCAGCTTTGGAGCGTTTGGATGGACTGGAGTCCTGGCCGCGGCTGGACAAATATTCTTTGCCTATATCGGCTTCGACGCAGTCTCAACGGCTGCGCAGGAGGCACGCAACCCAAAACGTGACATGCCGATAGGAATCATCGGCTCGTTAGCAATCTGCACCGTTTTATACATACTCTACTCGCTCGTGTTAACGGGCGTCGTGAATTATAGGGACCTGAACGTGGCTGCGCCGCTCGCCGTGGCAGTTGATCATATGAAGGGTTTGCCGTGGGTTGGATTCCTAATGAAGCTCGGTTCGCTATGCGGCTTGACGTCTGTCATGCTTGTGATGCTGCTTGGCCAGTCGCGGGTGTTCTACTCGATGTCGAACGACGGACTTCTTCCGAAGCTCTTTTCGGAGATACACCCTCGTTTCCGGACACCCTGGAAATCGAATCTATTGTTAATGGTGTTTGTGTCCATTGGCGCAGCGTTCACCCCGATTGCGAGTCTTGGAAATCTAACGAGCATTGGCACGCTTTTCGCGTTCGTGGTGGTTTGTATAGGCATCATTTTGATGCGGAAGCAGCGCCCGAATCTCCACCGCCCATTCCGTACACCTCTCGTTCCACTGGTGCCAATTCTGGGCGTGGTTGTGAATCTGGCATTGATGGCCGGCCTAGGCCTAATTACCTGGTCGGCGTTTCTCACCTGGATGGCGCTTGGGCTAATTATCTATTTCACGTATAGCCGGCACCGAAGCGCAGTGCAAGCAGCGCGTGCCCAAGTAACCCGGCCGGCAGGGTAGAACAGAATTCGCTGCTTACGGTTGAGCATTCTGTTAGCCTAACGTTAACCTTATGAACCTTAGCCGAAGGAAGTCGCTCGAGACTCTTCTTCAACAAGCGGCCCACAGTGGGCTGAAGCGCACTCTGACCGCAAAGAGTCTGGTTGCGCTGGGAGTTGGCGCAATCATTGGAGCCGGTCTTTTTGTCCGAACCGCAGCCGCTTCCGCCGAAGCTGCCGGACCCGCTGTTGTCGTCTCGTTCATCATCGCGGCGATCGGGTGCGCTTTCGCGGGGCTGTGTTACGCCGAATTCGCCGCTATGATTCCCATCGCCGGCAGCGCGTATACATACGCTTACACAACAATGGGCGAATTTACGGCATGGATTATAGGCTGGGCGCTGGTGTTGGAGTATGCGTTGGGCGCAGCAACAGTTGCCATCAGTTGGAGCGAATACCTGAACAAACTCGTGGGTGGAAATATACCGTACGGATGGTGTCACTCGCCTATGCAAGTGTCCGACACGGGCGTCCACGGGATATTCAACATTCCAGCGCTGATCATCGTATTGCTGTTGACGCTGGTTCTCATCAAGGGCGTGCAGGAATCGGCCACGTTAAACGCGGTCATAGTGGCAATCAAAGTGACCATTGTGATTGTATTCATCGCCGTCGGCTGGCACTTTGTCCGGCACGCAAACTTAGCCCCGTTCACGATTCCAGCCGGCACGCCCGGGCATGAAGGCTATTTCAAGCACGGTTGGCCGGGTGTGGTCGGCGGGGCGAGCATCGTGTTCTTCGCATTTATCGGTTTCGACGCAGTTTCAACGGCGGCACAGGAGACCAAAAATCCGGGACGCGATATGCCCAAAGGGATTTTGGGGTCACTCGCCATGTGCACCGTGCTGTACATACTTTTCGGATACGTGCTGACGGGCGTTTGTAATTGGAGAGAGTTTGCAAATGCGGGTAAAGAAGCGTCTGTGGCATACGCGGTAGAGCACTACATGCCAGGCTTCCATTGGCTTGCGACGGCCATCACGATAGCGATTTTGCTCGGCTTTTCCTCCGTGATTCTCGTGATGCTTTTGGGACAAAGCCGGGTATTCTTCTCGATGGCGAATGACGGACTGCTCCCCAGATTATTTTCTGCCGTTCATCCGAAATTCCGAACGCCGTACAAGTGCAACATTGTGTTGTTCTTTTTTGTGGGTGCCTTTGCGGCGTTCATTCCGGAGTCGCTTGCGGGCGACCTGACCACGGTAGGCACGCTATTTGCGTTCGTGCTGGTTTGCATAGGTGTCATCATCATGCGCCGCCTGCGTCCTGAACTGGAGCGGCCATTCCGAACTCCGCTCGTGCCGCTAGTTCCCATCCTGGGCGTGATCGTATGCGGCGGAATGATCGTCTCTCTAGACCATAGATCGCAAGTCACGGCGCTCTGCTGGATGGTGATTGGATTGTGCGTGTACTTCCTATACGGAAGATCGCACAGTCATTTGGCAACGCCGGTATTGGCAACTGCGCCGGTTGGAGATTAGATCTCCGGCTCGCGATCGAAGCGCCGGCTAATAGCGAAGTTTGCGGCTGATTAACTGGCGAACGACTTCAAACCCAGGCGTTCCAACGATCTGCTGCATGTAAATCGTCCAGGGTTCGCCCGTCTCTTTCACGAGTACGGTTGTTGCTCGAATTCGCCCGACCAAGTGACCGTAGGTGTGATCCCAGTAAGCGAACGAATCGAGGTAAACAGAGTCTTTCTGCGATTCGGCAGGCGGCACACGGCCGGTTAAGCCTACTTCGCAATCAAATCGTAGCCAGCCTGTCCCTTCGCGCCGAACCAGGATGCGGCACCCCACAAATTCCGGCAAAAAAACGAATCGGCAGGGCGGGTTTTCTGTGGGGACCAGCGCGGAACCGGCTGGCGGGATGAAGTAGCTGGCAAGAGGGAGGTCGGAGTATGCGTTGATGTTCGGCAGCACACGGGCGGCAGTCCGAGTATCTATCGGTTGAACATCAATGAAATGGACCTGCCGATGCTGCGTCAGCGCGGTGGATTCAGGCGAGGTCAATTCGTTCGTGAACAGAACAGTCCGTTCAAGAAACTGTTTGGGCGCCGTTTGAAACAGCAGATTGAGCCGGGAGGCCAAATTCAGTCTTCCTGTTGCAGAAAAATCGGCTCTTTGCCCACCAGCATCAATCGTTCGTCCAGAGCCGCTTTGACCAACGCTTCTTCACCTTCGGAGAGACCGCGTGCGTCTTTCTCGATGCGTGCAAGGACGCCTTTCATTCGGCCTCGAGATACCTCGCAAGGAATCGTGAGCGCATAGGCAAACAGCGCGTCTGAGCGCAACTCCTCATCTTCAAAGAATTCCCGAAGTCTATCTAATTCGGTTTTCAGCCCATAGTAACCAACACCCCAGATCGCCGCGCGGCGTATCTCCAGGTCCGGTTCATCCAGGTGCTTCGCAAAGCTGTCTCGGAAACTGGGGTGCACGGAACGCCACATCGCTTCGAGTGCTTTGGCCCGGCCTAATGGATTGTCGTACAGCTTCAGGATCGCCTGGCGAACTTCGTTGCGATCCGCTTCCGGGGCGAGACCTACCATCAGTCCACCGCGCTCTTCAATCTCGAGATCCGATCTGCGCATGGCAGCCAGCATAGCCTTCACCACCTCAGACTCCTCAGTCGAGCCCATTAGAGCCTCCCAAGAGCGTCCGCGGACTTGAGCGGATACATCGTGTTGAGCGGCGTCCAGGAGCTTCTTTCGTTCCTTCGGACTGACTTCCCGATTGAAGAATGAACCCGCGGCTGCGGCGCGAACGGACACAACCGGATGCGAAAGCAGTTCGATCCGCGTGTCGTCTTCCAAGAACTCGACGGGCAAATCGGCTGTTTCGGGATAGAGTTGCCAAGCATCGAACGTGTCCTCTTCAGGCTCCCACGCGTTCTGCTCGCTTCCTAAGTCAGCGATGGCGGCGCCAATGTCTTCCTTGAGATCTGGGTAGGCATCGCTCACGCCCTTGAGAGCCGATTCGAGCGCTCCCTTTACAGCCGGATCGCCATAGATGCCGAGCAACAGAGCAGTGTCCGATAAATCGTATTCAAGACGATCGAGGAGAATTTTGAGAATACGTTCGTCCCGTATTCGCAGATGGGCAAGGATGAACGCTACCTCCCCGCCCTCGGTTTCGTCCAGATCGTCATACAAGGCCAACAAGGGCTCGATCACAGGCTGGCCGATTGCGACCAGGGCCTCAACCAGTTCGTCCGGCACGTCTTCAGGATCTTCGCGCAAATATCCGATGTAGAACGGCAGCGCCTCGACCGGCTTCCAGGTTCGAAACAAAGCGATAAGTTCAGGAGCGAGATCGACCGTGTCTTTCGACCGATCGCGTTCGGCAAAGGCTAACAGCGCCGGGAGGGACTCCTCGCGCCGGTCCAACAGGGCGTGCAAGAAGCGGTGGTCCAAGCCAAGGTGCCCGCGGGCGGCGGCCTCAAGCACCTCTGCTGGAGTATAGTCGTTTAATTTGTCCGGATCGAGGAACACCGTTGCTTAGGCTTCGGGCTCGACGACAACTTTGACCGGAATTGTGACGTCGCGGTGGAGACGGACATTGACCTCGTGTTCGCCCACTGTGCGAATCGGCGCTTCGAGTTCGACCCGCCTGCGTTCGATGTGGTATTTCTGGGCCTCGAGCGCGTCGGCGATGTCCTTCGCTGTGACCGAACCGAAAAGCTGATTGTTCTCGCCGACCTTTTGACGAAACGTGAGAACGACGTTCCCCATGATCTGACCGAGTTGTTCAGCATCGCCTTTGGCCTTGACCTCGCGGCGAAGATAGGCCTCCCGTTCCTGCTCGACAATTTTCTTGTTGGCGTCGGTAGCGGGAACAGCAAGCCGCTTGGGCAAGAGGAAGTTGCGTGCAAAACCATCGGCCACCTTTACGACAGAGCCGCGGTTGCCAACCTTTTCGACATCTTCTCTGAGTATGACTTCCATGATGTCCTCCTACATGCGCGAAGCGAACGGCAGCAGCGCAATGTTACGCGCCTGCTTGATGGCTTCGCTCAAACGCTTTTGGTGCGGCGTGCATACGCCGGAAATCCGGCGGGGCGTGATCTTTCCCCGCTCGGACATGAAGCTGGAAAGCAGCTTGGAGTCCTTGTAATTGATATCGTCGACCTTGTCGACACAGAATCGGCAAACTTTCTTGCGCCGGAAGTACTGTTTTTTTCCCGTTGCGATAGCCTTGTCGCCACCCGTGGGACGTTGTGAAGCCGCGATCGGGCGGCCGCCTCTTTGTTCTGCCATGCCGCTCGGTCCTATCCTTGCTGCCCTTCTCCAGCATTGTCGGCTGGTGCAGCGGGCGCCGGCGGTGCCGGTGCCGGGCGTGATGTGCCAGGTGCTCCTGGAATAGGGGCAGCGGGCTCTTGTGGCAACGACGGAGAAGTGGTTGCCATTGCGGGCGCTGGAGCTGGAGGCTTGCGGGCGGCTCGCTTGTCCCGCGCTTTCTTGCGTTTCTCGATACGCTTCAGCTTTTCATCGATACGAACCGTCAGGAACTTCAGTACCAGATCCGCGACACGCAGCCGGCGCTCAATTTCCTTTACAGTCTCGGGTTTGGCTGAGAACTGAAGTAATATATATTGCCCTTCGTTGTATTTCAAAACGCGGTAGGCGAGCTTACGAACTCCCCACTTCTCCGTTTTGTCGAGCACGCCACCCGCTTGGGTGATGATGCCCTTTAATTGATCGATGACAGGATCCACTTCTTCGTCTGTGGCGTCCGGTCGAACGATGAACAACTCCTCGTAAATCCTCATTCGTCCTCTTCTTTACTGCCTCCGGCGCGGCGATTATATTTCGCCATGGCCTTTACGGCGCCTTCGGCAACGATGGTTTCGACAGCGTCCGCGGTATAAGACACCACCTCACCCACCTCTTCTATCATTTCCCGCCCCACCGGAGCGAGAACGAATTCCGCCGCGTCGTTCACATGAGCCGGGCGTATACCCACCCGAACCCGCGTGAAAACATTCGTCTTCAACGCAGCAATAACCGACTTGACACCGTTGTGCCCAGCCGCTGAGCCGTTAGCCTTGATGCGCAGGGCAGTCCAAGGCAGGTCCAGTTCATCATGAACAACAATCAGACTGTCGGGGCCAAGATTCCGATACCGCAGAACCGCTGCGATACCAACACCCGAATTATTCATGAAGGTTTGCGGTTTGGCCAGAATCACATCGCAATTCCGAATTTTGCCGCTACCCATCAGCGTTCCGTTCTCGCTTTTCGTCACGCGAATGAGATGGCGGTGCGCTAATTCGTCCAGAACCCAGAATCCGGCATTATGAGGCGTAGCTTCATACCTGACGCCAGGATTCCCAAGCCCGGCAATAACAACCACGGAACGCTCGCGTTCCGAAGAAGCATCGCCTCCCGGCGGCTCTGCAGCCATTCCCAACCGGTACTACTTCTTCTTCGGCGGTTCAGCTGCTGCTTCCTCTTCCTTCTTCCCCTTCTTGATAACTTCGGGCTCAGGCGCCGCCACTGCCGGGCCGGCGGCCTCAGCAGCCGGAGTCTCTTCGGCTCTCAATGAGACAACGTGCGAAATGACGGAATCCGCGGAACTGAGAAGCTTCATCGAGCCGGCCAGTGGAATATCGGCGGCGCGGACACTCTGGCCAATCATCAACTCAGAGACGTTTACCGTGAACTCTTCCGGAATCTCGTCCGGCAGGCACTCAATTTCAATTTCACGAGTGATGACCTCGTGGATACCGCCCTGCAGTTTGACGCCCTTCGGATCGCCTTGAGTGATCACGGGAACTTTGACGACGATGCGCTTGCTCAGATCGATCCGTTTCAGATCGACATGCAAT
Source organism: Terriglobia bacterium (assembly GCA_963846045.1). GTDB lineage: Bacteria > Acidobacteriota > Terriglobia > Bryobacterales > Bryobacteraceae > Bog-105. Next base: position 228,774 of record CAWJUL010000018.1, read on the forward strand.
AACGCATCTTTGAGGGGATCGAACTGCCAGTCCACGATCATCACCGGAGTACTCTCCCCGCCACCGACGCTCATGTTGAAGATCGTGTTGTGGCCGGTCTTGCTGTGGAGAATTCTGCTAAGTTCCTTCGGATTGACGGCTACCGCAGCAGGGCCGTCGGGGCCGCCGTAAATCACCGCGGGCATGGAGCCTTTAGCGCGCAAACGGCGCGCCTCATTCTTACCTCTCGAATCGCGCGACTCCGCCGCGACCGTTAATTCCCTTCGCATCTATTCACCCTCGACTCAAACTTCTCACTCAGATAAAGAGCGTACTTACAGACCCACCTTCGTGGATCGATTGTATGGCCCGTGCCAATAACGGCGCTACCGACAACACCCGGATCTTTGAACACGCCGCACCTTCAGGCGTGAGCGGAATCGAGTTCGAAACCACCAACTCGTCTAATGACGACGATGAAATTCGTTCGACAGCCGCGCCGGACAACACAGCGTGCGTGGCACATGCGGTCACCGACAGAGCACCATGCGATAGCAGCGCTTCAACACCTTTTACTAACGTCCCAGCGGTATCTACCAAGTCGTCCACCATCAAACAATGACGACCGCTCACGTCGCCAATGATGTTCATTACTTCGGCAACATTGGCGTCGGTTCGCCGCTTGTCGATAATCGCCAGCGGCGCATTGAGCCGTTTCGCGAAGTTCCGAGCGCGCTCGACACCACCCGCATCCGGTGAAACGACAATCGAATTCCCGCGGTCGAACTTGCCGTTGAAATACTCGACCATCACAGGCGCTGAGAACAGGTGATCTACGGGAATATCGAAGAAACCCTGGATCTGAGCGGCGTGAAGATCAAGTGCTAACACCCGGCTTGCACCCGCTCTTTCGAGCAGACTGGCGACCAGCTTCGCGGAAATCGGCATACGCGGCCGATCCTTGCGGTCCTGCCTTGCGTACCCATAATAGGGTAACACTGCCGTGATGCGCTCCGCACTGGCTCGCTTGAACGCGTCGATGAGCAGCAACAGCTCCATCAAGTGGTGGTCAACGGGAGTACATGTAGGCTGAACCAGAAAGACATCCGCGCCCCGCACATTTTCCTGGATTTGCAAATGCGTTTCGCCGTCCGCGAAACGCTTGATCATCGTCGTTCCTAGAGGACACTCCAGGCATTCGCAGATCTCGGCCGTCAGAGCCGGGTTGGCAGTGCCGGTAAAGACCTTGAAATCCGTGAACAACGGCCGAGGCACTTTCGTGGCAGACATCCTCTTGCTCTCCTACCCCTGCGCAAAACAACTGTAAATGGCATTTGGCCCCAGGGCCTTCTGCCACAATCGCTTGTACTGCCGACGACTCACGAAACGCGAAAATCGCGCTGAGCCAACCGGAAAAGCACCCACAGCATCGCGGGCCTCGGAAGCGGTCCGGAATACTCCGTACACCGCCGATCCACTACCGGTCATCTGAACGAATCGGGCACCCAGACGGCGAAGCTTTCGCTTCACGGACGCAAGTTCCGGACGGCGCTCGAACACTGGCCCTTCGAAGTCGTTTTTTAACGGAATTTGCTCCAGACGGGAATGGTCCAAAGCCCAGGCGATCGTCTGAAACTCTCTCAATATAGGGGACTCAGCGTGCGATGTCAACGAATCCGCAGCGGCTCGGTTAAGCGCAAGATAGGCCTCTGATGTAGACACGTGAATGCCCGTCGAGACTACGACCACCAGTGCGGGAAGCGCGTCACCGGCCGGGTATAGTTCGGTTCCGCGGCCCAGCCCAACCGCTGTACCCCCTAGTAAGAAGAAGGGTACGTCGCTGCCCAGGCTCTCTCCTAATCGGATCAGTTCGGAGTGCGGTATGGGGCGCCGAAGCAGAGCGGGTAATGCGGCTAGAACGGCGGCGGCATTGCTTGAGCCACCTCCGAGACCAGCACCCATCGGAATCTGCTTGGTTAATACGAAACGAACCCAAACGGACACTTTCAAGTAATCTATAACGGCTTGAGCAGCGCGGCAAACCAAGTTATCCGCAATTGATATTGAACAACTTAGCTCGATTTGGGTTCGTTTTTTCAACTCGACTTCGATGCTTAGGCTGTCTTTCAAACTGATGGTTTGAAAGACAGTGCGAATTTCGTGGTACTGGTCAGAACGTTTGTGGAGCACACGAAGGTCAAGATTGAGCTTCGCAAGCGAAGGGACGGTGGCGGTCACGGTCAGTATCGAAGCAACGTGAAAACGTCGCGGCCATCGAGCTTCTTGCGTCCATTCAGAAACGTAAGCTCAATTACGAATCCAAGCCCGGCGACTTTGCCTTGGAGCAACTCAACCAGGCGCGCGACCGCGGAAGCCGTACCTCCGGTAGCGAGCACGTCATCGATGATCAGAACACGTTGATTGGGTTCAATCGCATCAACGTGAATTTCGAGCTGATCCGTACCATACTCCAGTTCGTATTCAACGCTCTGAACGGTGTGCGGGAGTTTGCGCGGCTTGCGCACAGGAACAAAGCCGGCTTCTAATGCCAACGCTAACGCGGGAGCAAAGAAATACCCGCGCGCTTCTATGCCCACAACGAGATCGATTTGAGCGTTCTTGTAGTGTTCTGCCAGAGCGTCGACGGTCTGCCGAAAGCCGTCTTTGTCTTTCAGCAGAGTAGTAATGTCGTAGAAGTTGATTCCGGGCTTTGGAAAGTCTGGAACTTCACGAATGAGATCTTTCAGGTTATCGAGAGAAAGAGCAGTATGGACCGACGCGGACACCCACTGATGTTAACAAGTGCGCACGCGTACAGCCGACCCGAAATTTCTTAACACGCCGACGCAATTTGCCGCACGTTCTGCGAAAGCCAGTATTCAAGCTTTTCTTTAAGATCCTGCCGGCGAACCGGTTTGGAAAGATAATCGGTCATTCCCGCAGCCAGACACTCTTCCCTATCCTGAGCAAAGGCGTTCGCCGTCATGGCAATGATTGGTGCTGACATCCCAATCGCACCAGATGCACGAATTCGGCGAGTCGCTTCGAAACCGTCCATTTCGGGCATAAGGCAGTCCATCAGGATCAGATCATAGCCGCGGTTTCTGAGCGCTTCTAATGCTTCCAAACCGTTGCTTGCAAGATCAACCGAATATCCCAGCTCTCGCATCATCATCTGAGCGACTTTCTGGTTGATCGTGTTGTCTTCGACAAGCAAGACGCGATACGGCTGAGCCTGCCGTTCTCGTTCTTGTGTCGCTGAGTCATCTAATCGATGGCCGATAACACGGGTCCGGGACGGCAGAACGTTAACAGTAAACCAAAATTCGGAACCCCGGCCGGGGACGCTGCTGACGCCTATAGATCCATTCATCAACTCGGCAAGTCGCTTACAAATAGATAATCCGAGACCGGTGCCACCGAATTTGCGCGTTGTGGAGGCTTGTGCCTGAGTAAATGGCTGAAATAATCTAGCTTGCTGTTCGGGCGAGATTCCCAAACCGTTGTCGATGACGGTAAAGCGCAACTCGATGCCGGTGGCGCTCTGGTTCAGGAACTCCGCCCGTAGCTCGACCTTGCCTCGCGCAGTGAACTTGACAGCGTTGCTCAAAAGGTTCAAGAGGATCTGGCGCAGGCGGATAAGGTCGCCACGCACTACTCGGGGTAGGTGGGGATCGATAGTGACAACCAGCCGATTCGATTTCCGGACTGCCTCACCCTTGATGATTTCAATTGCACTATCGATAGCCTCTGTGATCTCGAACTCTTCACACTCAAATTCGAGATGACCGGCTTCGATTTTCGAGAAGTCGAGGACGTCCTCTATAATCGCGAGCAACGCCTCTCCCGATTTACGAATGGTCTCGACGCAATCTCGCTCGGGTGCACCCAAATCGCGGTCCAGCAATATGGCTGTCATTCCGATAATCCCGTTGAGTGGCGTCCGGATTTCATGGCTCATCATGGCAAGGAACGCGCTCATGCTCTGAGCTTGCGACTGCGCCTGCTCTGCCGCTCTGCCCGATTGGTTCAGCAGCTCATTTAGCTCCGCCGCGTGGCGCTCAAGATTTTCCCGCGAGGACTCCACTGCAAGAAAGTGGTCCAGCAGTTCTGTATCGTTGCAGGGCCGATCTACCAACCCGAGGGACTGACGTCCAGCGGCGGCTGGTCGATCTTCCGTCGCTATATCTAAAGATCCAGTTTGCGTTTCAGTCATAAGCAGCAGCTAAACGGGCTAGGTAGACTCAACGAATGCAGTGCCTTGCATCCTTGGTGTCCTCTTCGGCTGCATGCAAATAGATCTCTAGACCAGCGGTGGCTTTTTGGCCGAAAAACTTGCGTATACCGTTTGAGAATAGAGAGGACGGTACTAGTCTGAACTCAAAAAAAGACCTGGACGCCGCCTCTCGCGACGAACCCGGGCGTCAGAAAGCCCTCCTCGTAGTAGGTCTGATTATTAACATTGCTAAAGCGGCTATAAATACGAACTCGCTTAGACTCGCCGAGTGGCAATGTATATCCCGCCGCCAAGTTCAACTGCCGCATAGCTGGAAAGACAAGCGGAACACTGCCGTAAGGCGGTGCATTGCTGAAAAACGGGAAATAGTAATGACTGCCGATGAGACAATCGGCTTCCGTGTCCCAACGCTTGGCGAACCGTTTGGAAATGGAAGCGCTGAAAAGCTGAGGCACAATTTGCGGCGTCTGAAGAAGTCCGTCGCTATATTCCGAAATCCGGTCTCGCGAGTTCGTGTAGGTGTACGCGCCGCGAACCACTGTGTTGGCGGGCAATTTCGCTTCGGCAGAAAGTTCAACGCCACGCGCCAAGCCGCCGCGCGTGTTGTAATATCCACCGAACCGGCCGAATGGGTCAGTGAGAGGGTTGACGATTGCGCCCGAGGAGTCGAACGCAATGGTTTCTTGCAGTCGCGTGTAGAAGTAGGTTGCGCTAAGCTTCACGTTTTCGGCATGCAAGTATTGATCTATACCGGCATCAACCGAGATGGCGCGCTCCGGAGCTAAACGCGGGTCGCCGTATGCTGTGAAGCTGTCGCCGTAAAAATAGGTGCCGAAGCGCTCGTATAGGGACGGTGCGCGATATGCGTTTCCGACGTGAGATCGCAACTTGGTAGCGCTGCCACGCAGAAAGTACGCAATCGACGCATCGCCGGTGAGCGCGCTCGGAACCCGAACTGAACCCGCCGACGCATACACGGGAAACAAGCCTGAAAATGCCGGGGCAGTGAGATTGAATGCCTGGTAGCGCGCAGAGATCGAAAGGATCAGTTTATCTTTCAGAAGCTTTGCTTGGTCTTGCAGATACTCAGAGTTACTCGTTTGCGATACATTCGTGCTCGATAGAAACGCGGGAACATATCCCAGGTAGGACGGATTATTGAACGCTTCACGATCAAACTGATAGCCGCCTGAGACGATTTGGGAATGGACCGGCTGCCAGGCAAAGCTGCCTTGGGTGGTATCGATTCGGCCGGCGTAGTAAGTGGATGTCCTGTCTAGGGGCTGGTAGCCCAAGCCGCCAGGACCATTCACGTAGTCAGTATTCGTGTCAACTAACTGATAGCTGAGGCGGTACGAAAACGCCGGAGTCACCGCGTGCTCCCAAAACGCGAGCGTAGATGTGAAATGCTCGAGCCGAGCATAGTCGGGATCGGCGATATTCGCGATGTAGTTTGCCGTGCCGTTGCTATACGGCAATCCCATCTCGGCTGCATAGACCTGACCCGCAGGCAGCGGAATTGCGGGAAGCGCACCGACAGTGGGCGACGGGCCGAAATTTGGGGTTGCACTTGGGTCATCGTCAAGCTGGCCGAAGATAGTGGCTCCTAGCTCGCGTACGCCAACATGGATGCGCGGAGTGATTATGTAATCGAGTGAGGCAAGACCACCGCTGTTTCGATATCTACCGTGGTCGCCAACTCCCTCCGTAACGTTCACCTGACCGCCGCCGATGGAGTAGAACAGCCGGTCCTTAACCGCGGACCCCGCAATATGCAGAATTCCTCTAAACTGGCCGAGCATTCCACCCTGAAGATCCATATCGCCGTGAAATGGGCCGCCGCCTTGATCCGTCACCATATTGATCGCACCGCCGATGGTGTTCGTACCGTACAGTGAAGCCCCCCCACCTTGGAGGACCTCGACGCGGCTTGTGTCGGTAAACCAGAGATCACCGATGAGCGACGCAGCGTCAGATTGCGGCGCAGATACGTCGCGAAACTGCATTCCGTCAATCAGGACGGCAGTGTCGTAGGTACGTACCCCACGTATTTGAATACGCGTCAAAGCACCAGGTCCGCCGAGTTGAGTGACCCGCAAACCCGGCAATTCGCGAACGGCGCTTGCGAGATCGTCCTTCCCCACTGCCATCGCCTCCGAAACATCGACGATATTCAGTTGCTTTGTCGTTTCCGTAACCGGTTCGGGAATACCGGTGGCGGTAACAGTTATTTCAGTGGAAACGGGCGCCGCCGCAAGAACTAATTTCGGCAAAGAAGACATGCCCGGTCTTAGGATGACCTGTACTGGCGTTGCTCGTAGCGAAGCAGTTTTGCCCTCAAGGAAATAAGTTCCATCCGCGACATGCGAGAAGCAATAATGTCCCGCATTGTCGCTCTTCGCTGAGAACTGAATCTCGCTGTTGCTGGAATACAAGTTCATCGCGGCTGCTGGAACGGGCGCAGCAGTCGAGTCAAGCACCTGGCCGCAGATACTGTCCAAATCTGCCGCGGGTGCTGTCGTTACGAACGTTGTAGCACCGACTGTAAGTGCTGCAAACCCAGTGTTGCTGAGTAAACGGAATAGAAAAGCGCGCATGGTCACCTCTCCCACGAAGGCGTCTTCGGAATAGACACATTGCTGTGCCGCCGTGGCAGGTCTTCGGACTATCAGGCGACAGCTTATGGCCGTTTCCTACTTGCTCGCGCTTCCCAGCTCTAATTCAGCCAGTGCGTTTTTGTTGGAGCGTTCGTTCCTGATTACCGCTGCGGGGCAGTCCCGGATTCACACCGGATTCCCTTTTCAACACCCTATTCGGGCGTACCGTTCGGCACTCGAAAGAGTAACACAGTCGCTGCACAAAGAAGCGCGGCGACTCAGGCGTGCGCCGTGCTCTTGATTTGAAATACGAGTTGTTCTTTTCGGACAGAGAGAGGCGTGAGCAGCTTGAAAGAGGATGCCGCAACAGACTTGACGTTACACTCGTCGTGCGCTAACGGAAGTGCAAGCCCTCTACGACGCGGCTGACGCACGCTTGGATTCAGTAGGAGTCACCAGCTCGAACTCCGGCGAAGTTTTGGTGGATGCAGCGCGGTCAAGGCCCAATGTTCGGCGCAGCTCGGCTTCGATGGTCGCTCTGATCTCCGGCTTTTCGAGCAAAGTTTGTCTTGCATTCTCTCGCCCTTGCCCAATGCGCTCACCCTTGAAGCTGTACCAAGAACCACTTTTTTCTACGATGTTGTGTTGAGCGCCAAGATCCAGAGCATCGCCTTCGCGGGAGATGCCTCTCCCGTAGAGGATGTCAACTTCCACTTCGCGAAAGGGTGCGGCGACTTTGTTTTTGACGATTTTTATCTTCGTCCGATTTCCAACGACGGTGTCCCCGTCTTTGAGTGCGGTAGTCCGGCGGACTTCGACGCGCACGGATGCATAGAACTTGAGAGCTCGGCCGCCGGTTGTGGTTTCAGGGTTGCCGAACACGACCCCGATCTTTTCGCGTAATTGGTTGATGAATATGAGACAGGTGTTTGCACGCGACACCGAGGCGGTGAGTTTGCGCAAAGCCTGTGACATCATGCGCGCTTGCAGGCCCATGTGGCTATCGCCCATCTCACCCTCGATTTCCGCTTTTGGCGTAAGCGCCGCGACTGAATCGATCACAATGACGTCGATTGCCTGGGAGGCGACAAGGGCCTGAGCGATCTCGAGCGCCTGCTCGCCGAAATCGGGCTGAGAGACGATCAAATTCTCCGTATCGACCCCCAGCTTGGTCGCGTAAGTTGGATCGAGCGCGTGCTCTGCGTCGATGAACGCGGCGGCGCCCCCGGCGCGTTGCGCTTCGGCGATGACGTGCAGCGCCAAGGTCGTTTTCCCGGATGATTCCGGCCCAAAGACTTCAACGACCCGGCCGCGCGGAAAACCTCCGGCGCCGAGCACGTTATCGACTCCGATAGACCCCGTCGGGATTACCTCAACCGGCAGGGATGCGCGTGACCCGAGCATCAGCACCGAGCCCTTTCCAAACTGCTTGTCCATCTGAGCAAGTGCTGTCAGAATCTGTTTTCGACGGTCGTCCACGACTTGGTCTCCATTCGTAAACACAGAGTCGCTGACCGAGGGTTGGCTTCTCCGCCAAAACGATACGGAAAATCCCGACGGGGAGATTGTAGTACCCAGGCTCTAGGAAAATTTTATGAAATGTGAGAGCCTGTCCAAGATGCCAGGTGTGCGCAGCCATTGCGGCTTAGTGTGTTTCGCCTTGTTGTCGCTTTCAGGATTTTTCATGTACGCGGGAACTGTTTCCAAACAGGATACTGTTTGGAAACGGTATTACAACCCCCTGGCCAAATTTTGTGTCAGTTATCCTGCGCGTTGGTACAAGGGAGATGCGTTCGAGGGTTCAGGCCTATACGTGATCGCGGGGATCAAGAAGCACTCACGAGCCGTCGGCGAGATCGACGTCAGCGTGTTCAGGACCGGCGCGAAAAACGAGTTTCACAATGAGACTGTAAGCCTGACGGAGGATTTCCGGGCGCATGTAGAAGGATTGAAGAAGTTCGAACGGGCAGAGCGGGTCCAGATCGTGGATCAGCACCCGACACAAATATCAGGTAGCGGCGCTCTCTATACAAAGGACACCTACTACGATCCGCAGGACCGATCGGACTGGACCGAAGAGGTTCTATTCATCCGCAAGAATCAAGATGTGTACAGGTTGGAACTCGAATGCAAATCGGACCAACTGCTACGGTTCGATCGAGTTTTTACCGAACTCGTGAATAGCTTCGCGCTCGATTGTGGAGAAACTCACCAGTTTCAGCGCTAGCGGATGTTAAGACGTGACTCACTCAGGTTCAGAAGCAACACCCAGTTCGGAAAGAATGGCGTCTATATAGTTCTTGGTTTCGATGGGATAAGTGTCTGGTTCCAGGTTCTCGACACGTGCAGGGCCTGCGTTGTAGGCCGCTAATGCCAGCCGTAGGTCACCGCGATATTTGTCGAGCAGCGTCCGAATCAGTGCAGCTCCTGCGTGGACGCTCTGGACTGGATCGAACGCATCCGTCACGCGGAATTGCGCCAGCGTGGCGGGCATAAGCTGCATCAGCCCGAGGGCGCCTTTCGAAGAAACAGCACACGGCCGGAACGCCGATTCCCGGTGCATCACAGCCCGAATCAGGTCGGGGTCAACGGACTGCTCATCGGCGGCTTCAAAGATGAGATTCTCCCGCTGTTCGGGTGGAAGCGGAGGACATGTGAAAGTAGATTCAAGCGGCGGCCGGGATCTGGATTCTAAGCCTGTCCCCAGCGCAGTAGATAATCCGCTCTCTGAGAATTGCCGCTTTAGAGAGGCCCGTTGCGCGTTAAATGACTTTCGCTGCTGATCGAGCGAAAGTGTCATGGCCGTTCTTGCTCCGGCAAACTGTTGTGCATGCAACGCGAACGGCGCAATCGCAACGGCTATAGCAGCGAGCAGGTCAGGTTTTAGGATTGCCATTGTGCAAAGGCGCAGGCTTTGTAGCAGCGCTGGGTGCCTCGTTGTCGGTGTACTTCACGATAATCGAGACGCGGCGATTCGACGCATCGTCGGGTTTGGCTGGAAGGCGAAGTTGTTGATCTGAGAATCCGCGCACTTGCTTGACTTGGTTAGGCCTAAGGCCACCTTCTTGCATGATTCGCCGGGCGGCATTAGCGCGATCCGCGGAGAGCTCCCAGTTTGAGTAGGTCGAGCTTTGATATGCCTTCGAATCTGTATGCCCTTCGACGAGGATATTATTTGGAAGCTTGCTAACTTCTTTAGCTAAGCGGACAAGCAGGTCTTTCCCGATATCCGTTGGCGCCGCTTGCCCGTTTTCAAAGAACATTCCCTTCTCCGATTCCAGCAACTCGATGCGGAGACCTTCGCCGGTAACCGTCATTTGCACATAGTCCTTCAACTTTGAGAACTCGGGGCTCTGCTTCAGGGCTTTTTCGATTCGGCCTTTCAAGAGTTCCATGTGATCGTTCGAGATCGTCAGACTCTCGCCGTTGCCGGTCATGGCGCTTCCGGTCTGTTTGCCGAAGCCTTTCGGGTCACGGAAGTAGCCGGCCACATCACGCTGCACTTCCTGGCTTGCGTTCATCAGCCAGAGCACGATGAAAAGGGCCATCATTGCTGTGACGAAATCCGCGTAGGCAACCTTCCAAGCGCCTCCATGATGCGCGTGATGGCCGGCTTTCTTTTTAATGACAATTACTGTCTGCTCGGAAGTTGGCATTTCAAGCGGCCGCTGCGGGCTGATCTGCAGATTTGCCCCGCACGGCGGCTTCCAGTTCTTGGAACGAGGGCCGAACGGCGTGCGGAATCGAGCGTCGGGCGAATTCCACGGCGATTATAGGCGCCGCTCCGCGAACGGCAGCAAGGAGACCGGTGCGCAGGCAAGCGTAGAACTGAGATTCACTGTCATTTGCCTTAGCCATGTTGGCGGCAAGAGGCGAGAAGAACCCATAGCAAAGCAGTATTCCGAGAAAGGTGCCAACCAGAGCTGCTGCCACTTTGTGCCCGATCTCCGCGGGAGGACCGCCGAGCGCTCCCATGGTAATGACAACGCCCAGCACGGCGGCGACAATCCCAAGTCCTGGCAGCGCGTCCGCCACAGTCACCAATGCACTGACAGGCTGAGCGATCTCTTTGTGATGTACTTCAAGATCGATTTCGAGCATCTGATCCAATTCGAACGGGGATATATTGCCGGCCATAGCGATCCGCAAGGTGTCGCAAATAAATTCGACCGCGTGATGGATCTTTGCAACGTTGGGAAACTTCTTAAACAATTCGCTTTTGTCAGGATGTTCCACATCCGTTTCAAGGCTTGACATGCCACCCTTTCGGGCCTTACTGAACAGTTCATAAAGGAGCGTAAGAGCAGTCAGGTAAAAGCCTTTGTTGAACTTGCTGGTCCCGAAAGTGCCCACAATTCCCTTTCCGATCTTGATGACCACGGGTAGCGGGTTCGCAATGAGCAACGTACCGAGTGCCGCACCAGCGATGATGACTAACTCGGCCGGCTGCAGGAGTACGCGCATATTTCCGCGCTCCATCAGGTAACCGCCGATAATCGCACCCAAAACAACGACAATGCCGATGATCGAGAACATCTGACGTGAGAACTACCTCTAAGGAGACATCGGTTGCGCCACGAGAAGCCTGTACATCCTGAAGCTTCGTTGCCCAACGCAAATTTTTTCGAATCGCCGCCGGCATCGTCGATATAACTGCGGGTACTTAGAAAATGATTGGGGATCGCTATCAGGCTTACGTTGTCAACGAAATAGTGGGCACCGATCCGTTGCAACTCGTGGTCGCCCTGTACGAGGCTGCTATACGGCGAAGCCGCGAAGCCAGGATGTGCCTTGAAGCGGGCGACGTATGGGGGCGTGCACGGGCTATTTCTAAGGCCGGCAATATCCTGACGGAACTGATTCTCAGTCTGGATCCGAACGTGGGCCCTGAGATCGGCCGGAATCTAGACCGCTTGTATCGATATATGCTGGGCCGATTGCAGGAGGCACACTCGCAGAAGAAAGGGGAGCCCCTCGCCGAAGTCGAGCGAATACTGCAGAACCTGCTGGAAGGTTGGCGGGACACTGCTCGCGCGGAAGGCCGGCGCACCGTATTGCAACCGGAATCGTCGAGCAACGATGCGTCGGCAAGTAGCGCCAACTCCGGCTACTTCGCATATGCAAATGAGCCGGATTACATGCGCTTCGCTTCTCAGGTTGCCTGAACGTTCGGACCCGGCGAGCTTAACGTTTTTTCGATCATCTTTGCCAACCCGAGTCCGCCGCCCGCGGCGATCGCGTTCGAAACCTGCGCCTCCGCGTAATCCATTGCCGAGTCGCCGCCTGAATCGTCTCCGCTTCCAAGCCATCCATCGGAACCTGACTCGCGCTGCGAACGCAACATCTCGCCGATCATCAACGCTTCAAACTGTTGTGCTGCGTTGTGCAACTTTGAGGGCTGTACCTGGGCCACTTCTTTCGAGTCGGCTATTGCCGGCGGGCCGATATTGCTCAGGACCATTTAACCTCCTATATGACCTCTAGCTCAGCGTCCAGAGCGCCGGCTGCTTTCAGGTTTTCGAGAATCGCAACAACGTCTCGAGTTGTCGAGCCGATGGCACTGAGGGCCTTGACAAGTTCCTCCACCGTCGCTCCCTCCTGCAGCACAATATTGCGCGATTTTTCGTCTTTGGAACTGATGGTGGTTTGAGGAATCACAGTTGGTTGTGCTTGCGTGTCGGGTGCAGGCATCGCAACCTGATAGGTCGTTTCGATAGAAACGGTAAGGTTGCCGTGCATCACCGCGACGGGCGCAATTCGAACGTCCGATCCAAGCACTACCGTTCCAGTTCTCTCATTCACAACTACTCGCGCAACGCGATCGGGCTTTACCGAGAGCCTTTCCAGTTCCGACATAAAGCGAATCGGCTCCTGCGCGAACGCCGGCGGGAGATCGACAGAAACGAGAGCCGAGTTGTCGGCACGGGCAATGACGTGTCCAGCACCGAGCCGTTGATTTAGAACGTCGGCGATACGCGCTGCTGTGGTGAAGTCGGCGTCTCTGAGTTGCAGGCGAATCACCTTGCCGATTGGAGCGGATGGCGCAACCTTTTCGACCGTCGCTCCGTTGGGAAGCCGTCCGACAGTCGGATGATTCACGGTGTGCGAGTTCGCGGCCCCACGCCCGGCGACGAATCCTCCCGTGACAACGGGTCCCTGCGCAATCGCGTAAGGCTCGCCGTTGACCGCACGCAGCGTCGTCAGGACCAGGAGACCACCCTGCAAATTCGTGGCGTCTCCGATGGCCGCCACCGTCACATCAAGGTCTGTGCCCGGTTGCGCATAGGGCGGCAAAGTGGCGGTGACAATTACCGCGGCGGTGTTCTTCACCGTGATAAGTGTCGGCGATATGCTCACGCCCATGCGTTGCAGAAGATTCGTCAGGCTCTGTGCGGAAAAGAGCGTCTGCTGTCGATCGCCTGTTCCGTTCAGTCCGACAACGAGTCCGTAGCCAACCAGTTGGTTGGTGCGTACACCCTCAATCGTAACCAGGTCTTTGAGACGGATACCCGCTTCTTCGGCCTGAGCACCGACCCCAAAAACCAAACATGTAACCACTGCAAAGGAAAGCTTCATAGCATCTAGAAGGGCAGCAGGCCGAGCAGAATTCGATAAAGAAGGTTAGGCCTGTGGATGGCGTCGTTCACAACACCGCGGCCATTTATCTTGAGTTCCATTTGCGCAACGTTGTTGGAAAGCACCATATTTCCGGTAGAGAGGTCCGCCGGCCGCACGACGCCACGCAGCGTGACCACCTGGTTTTCAGAGTTCACAAGAACAGTTTTGGTACCCTCGATGACCAAGTATCCGTTAGGCAGAACGTCGGTCACACGAGCCGTAAGCGTCGCGGTAAGCGTTATCTGCCGAGTCGTCGTACCCTGACCATCCAATTGCTGATTTCCGTTCAGGTTGAGAAGGTTCGCCAAGGCACCGGCCGCATTCAGAGGGCCGGCGGCGGAGGTGATTGCCGAACTGGCGCTCGACTGCCTTTGTGTTTTTGTAGTTCCAGTTGTGACCGCGGATGCCTGTTCATTCACCAATACGGTGACGATATCGTCTAAACGGCGCGCGCGCAGATCGGCTGCCATGTCCGAGTAAGCGGCCGGCCCCGACCAGAGTGAGCCGGGATCTTCTGAAACTGCATTTGCCGAGCGGCGGTGAGAATCTTCGATGTACAGGTCGAGAGCGGATTTCTGCGGAGCCTTCTGAAAGGGAATCTTGGGCCCCGCTAAAATCTGCGTGCTGAACACAAAGCATGCGAAGAACGTTTTCATCGGCGGCTGTCCTCGGCGAGGAGTCCTAATGCATCGCTTGACGCGACCACTGCTTTGCCCTTTCCCTCGACAAGCACGCGTAACCGTCTGCCGCTTCGCGCGTTGTGAACCGGGATGATCGTCCCCGCCCGTCCACTGTCCTCGGCAACGCATTCAGCTTCAACGCGAGCGAGCCCTATTTGGGCAGTGACGGCCAGCGTTTCACCGCGTTCAACATCATGCGGTGCATCCAGCAAGCGATCCGTCAGCACAGTCCCAGGGAGCAGGTCGAACTTTGGAATGAATCCGACTACGTCTTGGACGCATGCATACGGCCGTTCGCGCGTCAGCGCGCCTTCATATGTTTCAGTCCCGATCTGAGCCGCCGCTACAGGCCGGCCGCCGCTAATCTTTTGAGTCGCAATCACACGGGTTTCCGTAACCGAAATGCGCGCGCGAGCCCATATGTCGAAGCGTCGAGCGGTCCCATACCGGACGAAACCGCGCCACAGTGCAATCCCGTTCGCGTTCAATGTAAGGCTCGAGAGCGGGAAAACGATCTCCCCTTCCGGCGCAGGCCACAAACTCCGATCGAGAACGTCGATCTGCACTTGACGCGGTCCAAGCGCCAACTGCATTGCATTGCGAATCGATTCCCGGGCCAACTGTTTGGTTGCCCAGGCAAAGCAGACGTCGCGATCCGGTACCGCTGCAATCTGATTCTCTGCGGCGATCCGCGCCAGCTCGCGGCGCTCAAACACGCGTTTATTTCCGGGTAGCGGCGCCGGACCAAACTCCCCGTCGGCAGCCAGAGCCTGTAATGCGGGAACAGCAGAAGCCAGATCTTTGCCAAGGACCTTTTCGTGCTGAATAGCAACACAGTCCATTTGCGGCACAACAAATGCCAGGACCAAGAACGCCATCATTGTGATAGCTGGTTCACTTGCTGATACATCTCATCGGCCGCTTTCACGACCTTGGAATTCGCCTCATAGGCGCGCTGGCTTTGAATCAAGTTCACGAACTCCTGAACCACATCCACGTTCGACTGTTCGATATATCCCTGCATCACGGTACCGAGGCCTTCGGAACTGCCCGGAGCCCCGATTTGCGCATCCCCGGACGCATCGGTTGCCGTAAACAGCGACCCTCCCATGCTGTTCAGGCCCGCGGGATTCTGGAAATTGGCTAATTGGATCTGGCCGGCCTTTTGTGCCGCAGTCTGCCCGGCCACGGTGTAGCTGACGGTTCCGTCTTGAGCGATGGTGATGCTCTGGGCGGTTGCGGGAATAGTGACCTGGGGCTGCAAGAGATTACCATCGGTGGTGACCATATTGCCGTTTCGATCCAACTGAAAGGAACCGGACCGCGTGTAAGCGATTTGTCCGGAAGGCAGCACAATCTGGAAAAATCCATTTCCTTGAATTGCGAGATCAAGCGGGTTCCCCGTGCTAGACAGATTTCCCTGGGTCAGAATAATGTCATTGCCCGCAGCGCGCGTTCCCAGGCCTAACTGCAATCCAACAGGTACCGTCGTTTGTTGACCCGCCGCAGTGCCCGGCTGAAGCATGTTCTGGTAAATCAAATCTTCAAACTGCGCGCGCCGCATTTTAAATCCAGCCGTATTCGCATTCGCGAGGTTGTTTGCGATGTTGTCGACGTTGAGTTGTTGGGCCGTCATGCCGCTTGCCGCCGTATAAAGAGCACGTATCATGTTGTTTGTTTTCTCCTGCTATCGCGTGTGACCTGCCGTCAAGACCCAACTCGCGCGACTTCCTGAACAGCCTGCTGGTTCATCTCAGAGCCGATCTTGATGGCGCGCTGAAGCATCTCATTGCGGCGCAGCAACAGCACCATTCGGGCAGCGGATTCGGTAGCTTGGGCGTTGGAAGTTTCAATCTTCCCTTGATAAACAGATGCTTGCGAAGAAGTCGCCGGGTTGGATTGCGAATTTGTGTTCTCGAAATACGGGCCGGTCGCACGGTTAAGTTTGCTTGCGTCCGTGAAGTCGACCACCCGTAGCTGGCCGATCAAATTGCCGCTTTGAAGCACGGATCCATCGCTTCCGACGGTGATCGGTTCGCCCGTCGCCGCTTGCGTAACCGTTCCGGATGTCAACTGTACGGGATAGCCCTCGGCGGTTGTTAGAACACCAGATGGGGAGATCTGAAAATTGCCGTTACGAGTATAAAGAGGACCATTTGGCCCGCTTACGACAAAAAACCCGTTGCCTGATAAGGCGAGATCTGTGGGATTGCCTGTTGAGACCAGCGTTCCCTGAGAGAAATCTGTCCACTGGCGCTGCACAACGGGCGACTGCCCGACTGCGTTCTCCTGCCCGTTCTGCAGTTCGGGCGCGAGATAGGTGCTGAAGAACTCCCGGTCCGCCTTGAAGCCCCCCGTGGACGCGTTGGCGATGTTGTTCGCCAGCATATCGAGTGAATCGAGACTCGCTTGCAGTCCATTAGCCGCCGCTGTTGTAAGTGGATCCATGCGTTGCGGCTTGTTGGAATGCAACTCACGTACCAATCGAAAATGCACTCAAATTGGCAATAGGGATCGACCCGAAGTTCATGAAATCCGAGTTGGCGCCAAATTCATGACGTTCTGAATGCGCCAGCGTCAACATCTTGACGTTGATGATCGCGGCAGGCACCCTTTTATTTCCCGAACAACGCTAAGCTCTTTCCATGCAAGGCTTTCGGGCATTGGCCTAAGTCGTGCTTCAATGACCGGCGGTGATACTGCCGCAAGCGGGCTCTGTTGGAACGCCGGTCATTCCTGCCGGCTCTGTGGCGATGTTGTCCTCTACCGGGGAAGGTTCCAGCAACCGAGCTTTCAACAACGTGTTGGCAATGGCGGTTGCCGCGAATTCCTGTTCAGGACAATGCCAGTCCAGTTTGATACTTAATGGGTCGGCTAATTACCCGGCGGAGCCAAGCCCGGAGACGCCCTCCCAAAATGAAACACGTCCTTGGCAAACAAACGCCGGACCCGCATCTTCGGCGGCTTCCCTTTTGATGTCAGAGCTTGGCTTGCCTCAGCCGTCACAAATCACCGCCGGACTTTCTACTGCCCTCTCACCGACCGGTACATCAGGCAACGCGGCGGATCGCGAGGCGGCTTCGTTCAATTCGACAAAAAACGGATCGGTGCAAACCAGCTCTAATCCGAAAGCAATCGTGCTCAATGCCAGCACACAGGCGGCTGCCACGACTCCGCTGGTGTTTGGGACCTGGTCAATACCACCAACGGTCAATGCTGCCTCGACTCAAGAGCAATGCGGGCCAAACCTGCCGTCGAAGAGCGCGCCATTCATCGCAAACCTTATGCAGAGTACGGCAGTTCAGGCCTTAGATGCCGCAGCGATTGGGCGCGCAGAGACTGGGGGTGCGAACACTCACGCCGTCTTTACATTGGATATCCAAACGCGACAGGCGTCGGCCGAAGCCGCAGGTGCAAGCCCGCAGAACCCGGGAGTGCAGAACCTGGGAGTGCAGAACCTGGGAGTGCAGAACTTAGCAGCAACTTCGGCGGCCAGTACTTCCGGCGTCGACACGGAGAACTTGGCGCTGCAGGGAAGCGATGCCGCTGCAGGCAATAAATCGATGCCGGCCACCGGAACGGGAACGGACAATCCTGGGTTGAGTAGGGAAACTACTCCGCTTGGAGCTGCCGGCGTCACCGCCAACAATGTTTCTGACGCAAGCTCACCAGCAGATACAAATTTCGGGGCAAGCCCCCGTGACAGCAAAGGCGATAGCGATTCTCCGCCCGACAAAAGCGCGTCCGGAGAGTTATTTAATTGGGATCCTTCGATGCTGCCTGTCGCGGAGGCAGGGCAAGTCCAATCCTCCGGATTGAGAACCGCCACCGAGTACGTCGAACACGATCAACCAGCGCCGACGCACAGTTCAGGGACAATATCCGATATCCGGGTGCAGTTGAACGGGGACGCGAACCAACATGTCAGCCTGCGGCTGGTGCAGCAAGGCGATGGGTTGCGCGTCATCGTGCGCAGCAACGACCCAGTGCTTACGCAGACGCTGCAGGAGCGGGTGCCCGAGCTAACCACTCGTCTCGATCAGCACCAGTATCAAACAGAGGTCGTTCTACCAGACAGCTCGAACGGGCAGCACTTTGCGAGTGCGGATGGAAGACCCAATGCGCACGACAACGGTTTAGCTCGACACTCGGGATCATCCAGTCAGCAAAACTCACAAGGCAAACAGAATCAGCAACAAAAACGGCAAGTTTGGGAGCAATTGAATTTCTCTACCCTACTTGCAACAAGGAGATAAACAAATGGCATCAATCGGAACTACTTTGCCGGCGATGAATCAAACGCCGGCCATCAGTCAGTCAAACTCTTCCAGTTCAAGTGGGCAGGCCCTTGCGAACGGGCTTGGAAATACCAGCACGTTCCTGAACTTACTTGTAGCGCAGCTACAAAACCAGGACCCAACAAATCCGGTGGATGGCACAACCTTTGTGACGCAGCTCGCCGAATTCAACAACGTGGAGCAGAACCTGGCAGTCCGGACCGACATGGACGCGGTAAGTGAAAAGTACCTTGGAGTATCGACACCGCCTTCGGCGAGTACCGATCAGACCTCTTCGGTTGCCGCGGCCACTCAGACGTTATAAGGAGCAAACCACTATGTTCAGCACGTTTTCAATAGCTCTGTCCGCGCTGCAAGCCGATTCGGACGCCATCAATGTCACAGGCAACAACCTTGCGAATCTGAATACCACCGGGTTCAAGGCGAGCGTCGCCCAGTTCGACGATCTAGTAAGTGAATACCTCACAGGAGTAGCGAGCGCTGGTGTTGGTATGGGCGTAGCTCCCCTCAGTTCGGAACAGGTATTCAGCCAGGGTTCGCTGCAATCGAGTGCGGTTCCTTTGGCAACCGCAATTCAGGGAAGCGGGTTCTTCGTTCTGCAGAGTCCGAACGGACAACAGGAGTTTACACGGGACGGCAGCTTCGCTCTGAGTTCGACCGGCGTTCTGCAAACGCAGACCGGCGAAAACGTTCAGGGCTGGATGGCGACGAACGGGGTCGTAAACGCCAATAGCGCGCCAGGCAACCTGGTATTTCCGACCGGCGCCATATTACCCCCGAAGCCTACCCAAAACATTAGTGCCGATCTGAACCTCAACGCCGCATCGGCCAACGCAAACGGCACCTTCTCGACGCCCATTCAGGTCATCGATTCGCTTGGAAACACCCATACCCTGACGATGAACTTTGCGCAGAGTGGGGCGAATAGCTGGACCTATAACGTCACGCTGCCCGGGAGCGATCTGAGCGGCTATGTTCCGGGTACAAGCCCGGTCAACTCGACCATTGCTTCGGGGACTCTGGCTTTCAACAGTGATGGAACGCTGGCGTCGAACACCGCCTCCCCAGTCAGTCTGAATGTTCACGGTTTGGCGGATGGAGCGGCAGACCTATCGATGAGCTGGGGCCTGCTTAATTCATCTGGCTCAGGGGCAATCACGCAATATGACCAGCCGTCCAGCTTGAATTCCTCAAGTCAAGATGGGCAACAGGCGGCACAGTTAGCACAAGTCGCCATCGCAAACGGGGGCCAGATCATGGCCAGCTACTCAAATGGGCAATCGGTCGTCGCCGGGCAGATCGCGTTGGCGTCCATTAGCAATCCGAACTCGCTTTTGAATCTAGGGAACAATAACTACACTGTCAGCGGACAAACGGCAACGCCGGCTATAGGATTGCCGCAGTCGGGTGGTCGCGGACAGATAGTGGGCGGCTCCCTCGAAGCCTCTAATGCGGATATGGGATCGGAGTTCACGCATTTGATCGTGTTTCAAAGCAGCTACGGAGCCAACTCGAAAGTAATCACAACGGCGAATACGATGGCGCAAGACCTCTTGAATCTGATTCAGTAGCTAGCCCGGGATTTGGCGAACCTAATCTTTCCCACTCAAACCGACGATGGCTAAGGTATGGTTGAGCAGATTTTGGCGGCCCTGTTCGTCATCGGCCTACTGTTATTGACCGTCTGGGTGCTGCGCCGTAAAGGGTTGGCCGTCACTAATGTGAGTTGGAGGCGGTCTGCTGGACCGAAGGCTATCCAGGTTGTGGAGCGAGTGCAGCTCACGGCGCAACACTCACTTCACTTAGTTCAGTACGGCGACGAGCTGATCTTGATAGGCGCGTCGCCTTCGAATTGCGCACGAGTCGCCGTCTTCAGGCAAGCAACTCACCGCCGAGACCTGGACGCCGGCCTATGAGAACCGCTGCAATAGCCACTTTGATGGCCATGTTCTCGGCTCACCTGCGGGGCGCAAGCCTGCCGGCGACAAATGCAGGACCTATCGGGTTCAGTACAGCGGGTACACATGGCGTAGTGCTGAGTGTGCCGATGCAGATCGCTCTCGGGCTAACACTCCTTACACTGCTGCCGGCCGTGATCATGTGCATCACTCCGTTTCTTCGGATCGCGCTCGTGTTGCATTTCCTGCGGCAGGCGATCGGAACGCAAACAGCGCCATCAAATCAGGTCTTGGTCGGAATGTCGCTATTCCTATCGCTCCTAATCGTACAACCGGTTTTTTCCGATGTATATACGAAGGCTTGGGAGCCGCTCGAATCCGGAAAAATAACAACTGAACAAGCGTTCGATCAAGGCAGCGAACCGTTGCGCCATTTTCTTTTGAAGTTCGCGCATGAGCGCGACATCCAACTCTTCCTTGAAATCGCAAAGGAAGCACCACCCCGAAATGCTTCCGAACTTAGTTTGAAAGTGTTGATCCCCGCTTACATCCTTTCCGAACTGAAGACAGGCTTCCAAATTGGCGCTGTTCTGTTTCTTCCGTTCCTGGTCATCGATATCGCTGTCGCCTCAGTCACACTGTCGATCGGCATGATGCAGTTGCCCCCCGCCATGGTTTCTGCGCCGTTCAAGATTTTGTTGTTTGTGCTAGTGGATGGCTGGAACCTCGTCATCGGTTCCTTGATGAAAAGCTTTTACCAATAAGAGGTCTGCATGACACCACAATTTGCGATCCATATGTTGGTCGAAGCATTGCTGGCAGCGTTCTGGATTTGTGCACCGCTGCTGGCAATTGCATTTGCGGTGGGGATCGTCATCAACCTCATCCAAGTTGCAACATCGATGCAGGATCCGGTATTCAGCACGGTGCCACGGCTCGTCGCGTGTCTGGCCGGCCTGCTATTCCTCATGCCCTGGATGCTGCATCGGGCTGCTGCCTTCGCCATCGCGGTTTTCGGCGACTTAGGGCAGTATGCACGGTGAGCTCACAATTCCTGCTTCAACGCTTCTGGGCTTTGCACTGGTTCTGATTCGACTCGTTGGAATCTTCGTCCTGATTCCAATGCCAATCAAAGATGCAGGACCCGGCGTTGCACGTGTGTTCGTAGCGCTGGCCTGTACGATCGCGCTATTTCCATTTTGGCCCGCCATCGATGCGGAAACCGCAACTCTGGGTGTCATGGCCGGATGGATGGTTTCGGAAATTACGCTGGGCCTTGCGATCGGATTGATGGTGAGCTTGCTTGCCGAGGCAATGACCTTCGGTGCGCAGATTTTAGGGCAACAAGCCGGTTACGCTTATGCCTCCATCGTCGACCCGGTAACCCAAGCGGATTCGGACGTGTTGCCCGCCGCTGCGCAAATCTTGGCAGGCTTGCTTTTTTTCACCACAGGGCTGCACCGTAATGTCGTTGGCGTACTCGCTTCTACCCTTAGGACATATCCGCCGGGCCACTTCCGTTTGAGTCAAGAACTAGCCAGAACCGTCCTTCTTTTATGCGCGAATACGTTCAGCTTTGGATTACGGCTTGCTTTCCCAGTCATCGGGCTTTTGTTGATGACAGATTTGGCACTGGCGCTCCTGGGCCGGCTGAACGCACAGATTCATCTCAGCATGCAATCGTTCCCCGTCAAGATGTTGCTGAACCTAATCGCGCTCACGACAGTGTTCGCAGCCGCGCCAGTGCTGTACCGATCGCTTGGCGACCGAATCATGCAAGTTCTCGAACACTACTTCGTTCGGTAGGCGGGAATGGCTGGCTCAAGCAGTAGCAACACTGAGAAGCCAACACCGGAGCGGCTCAAGAAAGCCCGGCAAGAGGGACAGTTTCTTTCCGCACGCGGGATGGTGGCCGCCATCCAATTCCTCGCTGTTGTGCTCGTACTCGGGCATCTGATCTCGGGGTGGCGTGAACATATGCACGGCGCTCTAGTAGTGCTGCTCGCACGCAGCCTTCAGGGTGAGATTGGGATCGGGGAATGGCCGGCGCTGCTCCGAAGTTCGTTCAATTCCGCTTTCGCCCCCCTCCTGGAAGCTGCCGCCGTAGTATTTTCGGTCACGTTGGCGACCCATCTCGCGATTACCAACTTCGGTTTCAGTTTGCAGCGGCTCGCACCCAAGTTTTCCAATTTGAATCCGGTTTCGAAACTCAAAGAAATTCCGGGGCGGGGTATTCCGTCCGCAATTGAAGCCGTTCTGCTTCTGACTGCTCTCGGGTTGTCGGTCCAGTCCTTCTTCGCGCGATATGCCACCGGTCTCCTGCGGCTTCCCTTTGAGCCTGTCCAGGTCGGCGCGGAACAGATCTTTGCGTCCATTGAGGACATGCTGTGGAAAGCCGCTGCGCTGTTTCTTCTATTCGGTGGTATCGACTTCTTTCGCCAGTATCGCCGGCATATGAAAACACTTCGCATGAGCAAACAGGAGATTAAGGAGGAGCAAAAACGCGCTACTGGCGATCCTCAAATCAAGGGCCGGATTCGACGGCTTCGGCGCGAACTTCTGCGCAGGCAGATGATGCGGGATGTTCCAAAGGCAACCGCAGTAATCATGAACCCGACTCACTTCGCTGTCGCCATCCGCTATGACGCGCAAGACATGCCTTGTCCAGTTATGCTCGCCAAGGGAAAGAACTGGCTGGCGCTGCGGATTCGGCAGATTGCTCGTGAGCATGACGTGCCGATTATAGAGAATCCCCCCCTAGCGCGCGGGTTATATCAGGCCTGTGAGATCGGTCAATCCATTCCGCCCGATTTCTACCGAGCTGTTGCCGAGGTGCTCGCGTACATCTATCGCATGATGGGCAGAAAAATGCCTTAGCAATACCAGCGGAAATGCCGTGCTGTTGTAGATGTACGGAATCCGCGCGAATCACACGATGTCTTCGCGCGCTCAAGTCTTACCAACACCGGCGGGTAAAGCCACACAGAAGTTTACACTCCAAAACGCGGGCGAACTGGTAGTTCCGATAGCTGTTCTTGCGATCGTCATCGCTTTGATCACGCCGCTGCCCCCGATCCTCCTGGATCTGCTGATTGCGTTCGACCTGATGACCTCGGTGATTGTCCTGATGGTCACGATGTACATCCTGAAGCCGGTCGACTTCAGTGTCTTTCCTACTACACTTCTGCTGCTGACACTGTTCCGGCTAGCCCTGAATGTCAGCTCTGCCCGTTTGATCCTTCTGAATGGAAACAGCGGAACAGCGGCCGCAGGGGAAGTCATACAAGCATTCGGCAACTTCGTCGTAGGCGGTAACTACATCATTGGCGCTGTGATCTTCCTCGTGCTCATCGCGATTCAATACGTGGTGATCAATCATGGCGCGGTGCGCATTTCGGAGGTTGCTGCCCGTTTCACTCTCGATGCACTTCCTGGCAAGCAGATGTCGATTGACGCGGAGATGAACGCCGGTTTGATCGATGAAGCGGAAGGCCGCCGGCGACGCAAACAATTAGCCGCAGAAGCCGAATTTTACGGCGCCATGGACGGCGCTTCCCGTTTCACGCAGCGAGACGCAATCGCCAGCATTCTAATCACCGGCATCAACATCGTGGCTGGTTTCCTCATCGGCGTGTTTCAGCACGGGATGGAGTTGAAACAGGCGCTACAAACCTACACAGTGCTCACCATCGGCGATGGACTGGTCACAGTAATACCGGCGCTGATGATCTCGGTTTCCGGCGGCTTGATCGTTACGCGCGCTACGTCCGACGAACGTGTCGGGAAAGAGTTCGAGAAGCAGCTATTCGGCCGCACACAACCACTGCTGCTTGCAAGCGGTGTCCTGGTGGCCTTGGCGGCTTTCCCCGGATTGCCGACGGTGCCGTTTCTGTTGATGGGCGGGGGCTTGGGCGCTGCGGCATGGACCAAGCGTCGAAAAGCTGACACCGCTGTCAAGAAAGATGAAGCGAAGGCAGCGACCGCACCGGTTAAGGAGAATCTGGAGGAGCTTCTGAAGGTGGAAACTCTCGCCCTGGAGGTTGGGCTCGGCTTGGCAGGACTGGTCACGGGAGGAGCAAACTCGCCGCTGCTCCGCAAGATAGCTGGGATCCGCAAGCAGTTTGCATCTTCGATGGGATTTTTGCTTACTCCCGTCCGGGTAACAGACAATCTTTCACTGCGTTCTCGCGAATACGCGATCCTGCTCAAAGACAGCGAGATTGGACGTTTTGAACTTCTACAAGGAAACGAATTGGCGATACCCACGCCGCGCGCCGACAAGAACTTCCCCGGCCAGCAGACCAAGGAGCCGGCATTTCAACTTCCCGCATTGTGGGTACCGGCGGACAGAGTGGATGCCGCCCGGGCTGCTGGCTACACGATAGTCGACACGGTAAACGTAATCGGAACTCATTTATCAGAAACTATCCGGCGCCACTGCAGTGAATTGCTGTCACGGCAGGATACGAAAGCCTTCTGTGATCGCGTAGCAGAAACAAACCCCAAAGTCGTCGAGGATTTGGTCCCAAAACTGCTTCCTCTCGCGGTGATCCAGCGCGTATTGCAGAATCTGCTACGCGAAGGTGTTTCGATTCGAGACGGAGTTTCCATTTTGGAGGCTCTGGGCGAAGCAGGCTCGACTACGAAAAATCCCGTTCTCTTGACGGAATACGTAAGACAGGCAGTTCGCAGAACAGTCGTTAAGCCTTACCTCGACTCGAACGGTGATCTTGTTGCTTTCATGTTAGATGCGAAGTCCGAGCAAGCGATTGAATCATCCGTGCAGCACAGCGAGCAAAACAGCGTTGTGACTCTGTCACCGCAGGCGGCACGTGAAATCGCAACCAGACTCGAACGGAAATTGAAAAAGCCCGAGATGCAAGCCGCGGTGCTGGTCAGTGCTGGTGCACGGCCATTCTTGCGGCAGATGGTTGAGAACTCGTTCAGCAACATCGGGTTCATTTCGCACAATGAAATCCCTCCGGGGATGAAGGTTGTCTCGTTAGGAGTGCTGTGAGGTGTCGATGAGAATTAAATCCTACTTTGCCGAATCGGTACATGATGCCATGCGTAAGGCTCGCACCGAGCTTGGCCCCGAAGCCTTGCTTCTCGATTCAAAGAAAGCAATGCATACCGCCGCGGGGGCCTCATACGAGGTGACATTCGGGGTCGCGGACGACCTTAGGCCCGAGACCAACCCCGCGTCCCAAAATGATTTCGTTTCACAACAACTGGCGGGTTTGCGGGAGCAGATTGCGCTGATGCAACGCTCCATGCGACGCGCGCCCTCGGACGAATCCGATCGGCAAGACACATGCCCTATTTCGGTCGAGCATCTCATTGACCTTGGGTTTTCGCCGGCCTTCGCGCATGATCTTTGCGAGTCGGTCGGTTCGCGCCTTATGGGCGAGCAACTCCCGGCAAGAGAGCCCAGTGCGGCCAGTCGGCCGCGCACGAATGCGCGCAAGCCCACCTGGGCCGGAGACAACATCAAAGGCTCGGAGGCAGCAAATGCCGCACTTCTCGACGAAATTGAAGGTCGCGTGGCGACCGCTTCCCGATCTGAAACCAAAGAACAGAGCCCGATTCTCCTGGTGGGACCGCCCGGAGTGGGCAAGACCACGACACTGGTTAAACTAGCGGTCGCTTATGGAACGTTGCAAAACGTTCCCGTACAGATTCTGACGACTGACACGTTTCGACTCGGGGGCGCCGAACAGTTGCATGCTTACTCACGCCTGATTGGGGCCCAATTCGAGACCCTGACCGGCGGGTCCGCGATCGAGCGTACATTCGAGGCGATTGACAGGAACAAACTTACAGTGATCGATAGCCCCGGATTTGGTCCAGCTGATGCGGACGAAGCGCGTGAATTTGCAGCGTGTCTTACTAACCGGGCACAGGTCGAAGTTCACCTTGTCGTCCCCGCGACCCTGAGTGTTGCGGCGGCACGTTCTGTTTTGCAGCGCTTCGAAGTATTTCGGCCATCAAAGATAGTTTTCACCCATCTCGATGAAGTGAGTAGCCCAGCCTGTTTGATTGAAACGGCTATTCATTCCAAGCTGCCGGTGTCGTTCCTTACACATGGGCAGCAGATACCGGAAGACTTCTCCGAGGCAACGAAGTCGAACCTGCGGCATAGGCTCGCGGCGTGCCTCAATAAGAGTTTCTGCGCCGCCGCTTGAGGAGAATCGAGAATTACCGTATGTACGGGTGTGAAACGGAAACGCGCAGCAAGGAGGAGCGGGATTCACTCATCCTCGAGCACCTTCCGCAGGTGAACTGGATTGCCATTCGGGTTCACGAGAAACTCCCTTCCGGCATTGAACTAGACGACCTTATCTCCGCAGGTGTAGTTGGGCTGGTAGCCGCGGTCGACAACTATGATCCGAGCCACGGCGCGTCGCTGAGAACCTACGCTGAGTACAAGATTCGCGGCGCAATCCTCGACAGCATACGCGGTCTGGATGGCATTCCATCTCACAAACGCAAGCGCGTCAAGCAGGTCCAGCAAGCGATCGCGCACCTGGAAACGAAACTTCAGCGGTCCGCAAGCGAGGAGGAAATTGCTGCCGAACTGGGCATCGGCTTACACGAGTTCCAGCAATGGATGGTCGATCTCCGCGGTGTTTCACTTGGAAGTTTGAACGTAGTGGACGACGGCGAGGAGTTCAGCCTTCTCAAGTTCATCAGTGATGACGGCGAGGAATCTCCCGACCGCATTCTGGAGAGGACAGAACTCGAAAAATTGATTAGCCGAGGCATCGATCGTATGCCCGAACGTGAAGGGTTGGTCTTAAGCCTGTACTACAAAGAAGAACTTAATCTGCGCGAAGTAGCGGAAATTATGGGACTTCACCTAACCCGGGTTGCACAACTGAGGGTGCAAGCTATACTTCGGCTCCGCTCATTTCTTGAGCGGTATTGGCCGAGCAGTCGAGGAGTTTATTCGAGATGAACATCACAATTGCTTCCGGGTTGATTCCGCTCGCGGTAAGCGTAGGTGGAACACTGTTGACCTATGTAGGATTGAGCAGAAAATTCCACCGTTCAACAATGCTGTCGGCTGTTTCCGTACAGGAGCTCTTGGCGCGAGTTGACGCATTGACCAAAGAAGTGGACAGCTCCCGACAGCAGACGGCTGAAGCGAGCCACTGCTATACGCGGGGGTGGGACACGTTCACCGGGCCGGCATCGCTGCACCTGAACAGGCGCGGGCAAGTGGCGCAGCTTTTCAGACGGGGCGCCACACCGCAGAGCATTGCCTCGAGACTCGGCATCTCCCAAGAGGAGGTCACGCTGATCGTCAAGCTTCAGGCAGTTAAGCGCGCAGCAGCGGACTCTCATGTACAAAAATTAAGCGAAAACTCGCGGAAAGCTGTCGATATTGCTTCAGTACTGAGCGAGAGAAAAGCATGAGAATAGACAGCAACGCCTTCACAAGCGCATCAAGCGACATTTACACAGCGAAGCCAGCGAGGAGCAGCGCGCCGTTTTCAGCTAGCAGCGCATTAAGCACCGGCGGGTCGGACAAGACGTCGCTGTCTCACGGTAGCGATCTGCTCAATTTGGCAAAGACTCTTATACCGGGCGATCGACTGGCCCGATTCCAATCCCTGAGCACGTTGGTGAATGCCGGCGGATACGCCACGGATTCCTCGGCGGTAAGCCATTCGCTTGTCGATGAGCACCTTACGTCCTAAAAAGGCTTGCACACGTGACGGCAGAACAAGCCCGGCTAGCATTGCAGCGCGCGAACACGCTGGTCAGGCGAGCGGTCGAAAATGCTCTCGAAATGAAAGCTGCAGCTACTGAGATACCCGCTTCGCTCCAGCGAGTCGCAGAAGCTCTGAACTCAGTCAGACATACCGGCACCGAAGATTTGCGAACACTGACACCGGAACTCGATGCTCTTCGGTCTCGTGTACGGCATCTCCAAACCTTGCTGGACAGTGCGTCATCGTTCTACTGCGCCTCGATTGCTTGCAGCGCATCGCAGAGTTCTACAGGGTATGGTCCCGGCGCGAAATGTAACGTGCAACCGGAAGCCCCCAGATTTCAACTGAAAGCCTGAACCTAATACTTTTTCTATGGGAAGCCTTACTTCCGCTCTTGTAACAGCAAGTACCGCCATGGACGCCATGCAGCAGGCCATGTCGGTTATTCAGAACAATGTGGTAAATGCCTCGACCCCGGGCTACGTAACCCAGACGCCCACGCTTGACGCGAGATCGTTCGACCCATCCGCCAATGCTTGGGGCGGCGTCGAATCGGGCTCGGTTGCAAGTTCTCGGAACCAGTATGCCGAAGAGAACGTTTGGAGCCAGAACAGCCAGCTCGGCTCGGCGACACAGCAATCCTCCAGCCTGTCGGCTCTTCAGAACATCGTCACCATCTCGGGCACGAGTGGGATTCCCTCAGCGATGAGCTCGTTGTACGCCGCTTTTTCGGCCTGGAGTTCTAGCCCAAACACCGCAACTGCGCAACAGCAGGTACTTTCGGCAGCCCAGTCGGTCGCCCAAACCTTCAACCAGGCTGCAGCCGGAATAGGTGAACTGCAGCAGCAAACAGATCAGCAACTACAGTCCACAGTCACTCAGATCAATCAAATTTCCGGACAGATCGCCTCGTTCAATGCGCAAATACGGAACGGGGACGAGAACGACGCCGGCCTTCAGGCTCAGCTGTACAACACGCTCCAGACACTATCTGGGATTACCAACATTCAGGCCCAAACGGAAAGCGATGGCACGATGACAGTCCTGATGAATGGACAAGTGCCGCTCGTGGTAGGGACGACGACCAATCAGTTACAGATCGACTACCCAGCTCCGCAACCTGAAACGTATCCAGGAGCAAGCCCGAACGCGCAACTGACTACCAGCTCCGGCGAAGATGTTACAGCAGATGCAAGTGGGGAGAATTAGGCGGTTTACTGAGCGTTCGAAATACCACGCTGCCAGCGGTCTTAGGGAACGGCTCCGAGCAAGGCAGCCTTAACCAGCTTGCGCAAGCCATCGCCGACCGCGTAAATCAACTGCTAGAAGGCGGCCAGACGTCCGCCGGAGCCAGCGGAACGGCTCTCTTCAGTTACGACGTAAGCTCACCAACGTCCATCGCAGCCAGCCTGACTACAACGGGTATCGCCGGCGCGCAGCTTGCCCCAATCGCTCCGGGACCCGCAGCCACTTCAAATGGGGTGGCCAACGCGCTCGCTGGTTTAGCTTCGCCCTCGGACCCAACCGACATGATCGCCGGCCAGAGCTATACAGACTTTTACGGCAGTATGGCGACAGGGATCGGTTTGCAAGCTTCAACGGCGTCCACTGCCCAGAGCACTCAGTCAAGTCTCTTGGCACAAGCCCAAAGTCTCCGGTCCCAGGTCTCCGGAGTCTCTTTGAACGATCAGGCGGCAAACTTACTGCAATTCCAACAAACTTATGAAGCGGCGGCGCAATTGATCACTGTCATCAACACGACCACCCAATACCTCATGAATACAGTCGCCAATCTCTAATGGAGGACAGAAACTTTGATTAGCGGAGTATTTTCATCCACACCCATCTTCCTCACCGAGGTGAACGCAACCGAGCAGCGCATCAGCAACGACGACCAGCAGATCAGTTCGGGAGTAAGAGTGACGGTAGCTTCTGACGAACCGGGAGCGGTCACACCCCTGCTCGATTACGAAAATCAGATTTCCCAGACAACACAAGTGCTCGCAAATCTGAACCAGCAACAAACCCTTGCGCAGAGTGCCGACGGAGCGCTCCAAAGTGCCTCGACTCTCATGAATCAACTGATTTCGCTTGCTACGCAAGGAGCAACCGCGACAGAAACGGCGAGTTCACGAACGGCCCTGAGCCAGCAAGTACAACAAATCCAACAGCAATTGGTCGGCATCGCCAATACCAACGTGCAGGGCCAATATATATTCGGCGGCGACGCGTCCGGCACTCAACCTTACAGCTATAACTGGAGTAGCCCGGAAGGAGTCCAAAGCAGCGGTACGCCCTCGAACACGCTGACCATTATGGGTGTCGAAGGGGCGTCGATCGTCCCGGGCCTCACGGCCGCGCAAATTTTCGATGCGAGTTCTAATGGCGCGCCGGCTGCAGGAAACGTGTTCGCAGCCGTGTACCAATTGGGCACGGCATTGTCGAATAACGACCAAACCGGGATTCAGAACGCGCTGACTTCGGTACAGGCAGCGGCCAGTCATCTGGCCGGATCAGCCGCTTTCTACGGCAACACCGAGAGCTGGATTCAGCAACAGATTTCATCCGGTACGTCTATGTCTAATAATCTCGCGGGTGCCAAGAGTACACTGGCGGACACGGATGTGGCCGCAGTCGCAACCGACATGTCACAAGCCCAAGTGGCGCTCGATGCCGCGCTTTCGGCCGAATCCCAACTGCCAACTAAGAGCCTGTTTAGCTACCTCGCCTAAATCGGAACAATCTGAATCGTTCCAGATTTTCACTATAATCCGGGCACTTTCCTGCGATACAAGCAGCGGGGAAGCAACAATGACCGCTCCGGAACGCGCAAACAGGATTTTGGCCGCATATGTGAGTGGCAGTGTCGACGACTTACAGTCGGAGCTGCAAAGAGCTGGTAATGAACCGTTCAGCACTGCGGTACGATCCGCCCTTGAGATCGAGGAGCGGGAACTTCTAAACAGCATCGCCCTTCAGCTTTCGAGTTCCTTCGTCAATGCAGCATCTCCGCCGAGCTATCAAAACGTGGCCAGCAGTTTCGAACTGCTTCAACACCTCGCGAATCGCTCCGCTGCGTTTAGTCGCCGAAATGGAACTATACCTGCTGCGTACAGTTCGCGCCTGTGCGAGTTGCCCTTCCATGATTGCCCTGACACGCCTCAATCACGCCACTATCGTGGTCAATTCGGACTTAATTGAGCACATAGAGGCGACTCCAGATACGGTGGTCGCACTCACAACGGGGCAGAAACTGCTAGTGCTCGAGAGCGCTGAAACAATCGTCGACAGAGTTGTGCAATTCCGCCGGCGTTTGACCGCGCAACGCGATGGACCCCAGTATTCAGCGCCGGACAGCGTTGATAAACCGCAGTAGGAAAGCCTTCGAGAATATGCCTCAAACTCGGGCGGCTGGAAAACGCAAACTGGACGTGGGAACGCTATGCGGATTGGGCATCGCGTTTGCCGGCATACTCGGTGGTCTCAAGCTGGAGGGTGGCCGCTTCGGTGACGTCGGCCAACTCACCGCCGCGATGATTGTGCTGGGCGGCACTGCCGGTGCCGTGATGGTCACAACCCCGTTCTCAACCCTTCGCTCCGCGTTAGCCGCGCTGCGCTCGGTCTTCTTCGATAATTTCCAGGAACCGGGCACGTGGATCGACACAATCTTGAGTCTCGCAACGAAAGCTCGCCGGAGTGGCTTGGTTTCGCTCGAGCACGATGCGCTGGAGATCACAGACCCGTTTCTTCGAAAGGCGCTGCTGCTTGTCGTGGACGGGGCCGACTTGCAGGATGTACGCCGGATCATGGATGTGGAACTGGATTTAATTGAGCGCCGCGGCGAGGCCGAAGCGAAAGTCTTCGAATCGGCCGGCGGATTCTCGCCTACAATCGGCATCCTCGGAGCTGTGCTCGGGCTGATACAAGTAATGAAGCATCTTGAAGATATCGAAGCAGTAGGCCACGGGATCGCGGTCGCTTTCGTCGCGACTGTCTATGGTGTGGCCGCCGCCAATCTTTTCTTATTGCCGGCCGGGTACAAGATGAAATCGCGTTTAAAGCAGGTATTGGAGACCAAAGAGCTGATGCTCGAAGGGACGCTGGCAATTGCGGAAGGTCTAAATCCGAAGCTCATCAGCATCAAGCTCGACCCGTACCGCGAACCCGGCGCTGCTCACGGCGCCACTGGTCGTCATAGCGTTGAGTCTATCGATTCAGTTCGCCCGGCCAAGATCGCATGAGAGCGCGGTCCCACCAGCAGTCACAGGAGAACCACGAGCGCTGGCTCGTCTCCTATGCCGATTTCATAACTCTCCTATTCGCATTCTTCGTTGTTTTGTTTGCCTCCACCCAAACCGACAAAGCACGCGCTAAGCAGGTATCGGACGCCGTCGATCGGGCGCTGCGAGACGGAGCGCTTTCGCCCCATATGGCCGCTATATTACCGGGCCAGGGCAAACCGGCAACTCACCAGAGCAAATCGTCGGAACCGGCTGCTCACGCCGGCGCTGCACGCAGCCCCGATCTGGAGGCGTCCATGCAAGTACTTGCCCGTGAACTGAAACAGGAGATACAGGACCAGAAAGTCAAGCTCAAACTGGAAGAGCGTGGACTTGTCGTCGGACTCGAAGAGGCCGCCTTTTTTCCCTCCGGAGAAGACGTCGTCACCGCGACAGCTTATCCCATTGTCGAGAAGCTGGCGCGGGTCTTGGGCCCGTTACCGAACCCGCTCCGGCTCGAAGGGCATACGGATTCGGTTCCTATTAATACATCTCGCTTCCGCAACAATTGGGAGCTTTCTGCGGCGCGAAGCATTGCGATGCTGCGTCTTTTGCAGGATCGTTTTGGAATCGACCCCAGCCGGATGGCCATTGTCGGTTACGCAGATACTGAAGCAACAGAATCGAACGCCACGGCAGAAGGCCGGGCGCGAAACCGCCGCGTCGATGTCGTCATTGTGAGCCAGTTTGGCATGCGTACCGAACCCGAAGGCACAACACGCAGCAACAGCAAGAAAAACTAGAAATCGGGCCGGGGAGTTTCGAAAAGACATCAGTGGCTGAGTAAAGCTGCTCCGGGGCACCGGAAAAATTCACGAAACAGGATATAAGATGATTTCTCTTCAGACGAACGTCAACGCCCTTGACGCCATTCAAAATTTGAACACTGTCAACGCGGCGCAGAGCCAAACCATTCAGCAGCTCAGCT
Source organism: Terriglobia bacterium (assembly GCA_963846045.1). Lineage (GTDB taxonomy): Bacteria > Acidobacteriota > Terriglobia > Bryobacterales > Bryobacteraceae > Bog-105. The sequence goes on from CAWJUL010000018.1 coordinate 262,007, forward strand.
CCGGTTATCGAATCAACAGCAGCGCGGACGATGCCGCGGGTCTCGCTGTTGCCAATGGCTATCAAAACCAGGTCACCCAATTGACGCAGGGCGTCAACAATGCCAACGACGGCATCGCGCAGTTGCAGGTAATCGATGGCGGATTGGGAAACATTTCAAACATTCTCAACCGCATGCAGACGCTCGCGACCGAATCTGCGACCGGAACTTTCACCGGAAGCCGCCAAACTTTGAATCAGGAATATCAGAATCTGATCAGTGAGATCTCACGGCAGGCAGGTAACATCAACCTGAATTCCGGCGGTCTCTTCAACAGCAACTTGAACGTGTTCATCGGCGGCTCCAGCAGTCTCTCGAATGGCTCTGTCTCAGTAAACCTGAGCGGCAACAACAGCGCCGTCGACGCAACGTCCCTGGGTCTGTCAAACACCAATATTCTTGCGGGTGGCGTCGGCTTTAACAACAACACTCAGCAGTTGAACGACCCCAATGCTCTGTTCTTGGCCGGCAGCCAATCCCAAACCTTCACCTTCAATCTCTTCTCGGGAGGAACTGCTCAGTCCGTCTCGGCTCAAGTGAGCGGCGGAAGCAGTGGCGTCACGCTTGGCCAAGCGCTTACCCAACTGAATAACACTCTGAATGCTTATGGCGTCACAGCCAGTGTAGACAACAACGGATATTTGCAGTTCAGCGGCTCAACGGCATTTACAGTTTCAGACGGCGGCGGAACTGGCGGGACGGCACTGACCAACGAAAGTGTCGCGGCCGACAAAATCTCCCAAAATACTTCGAATTACATCATCGACGGGACTACGTATCCAGGCGGCGGCTCACCGGGCGAAACCCTGAACTTCCAGACTGTCAATGGCAGCGCAAGCGTCACGTTGACAGCAAACGAAACTCTGTCTTCCGCCATCGCCGATATTAACGCCAAGACGGCTCCGCTGGGCGTCTACGCGATTCAGAAAGGTAGTGGCGCGAGCGCAAGCATCTCATTCCAAGGCGCGAACAGCTTTTCCGTATACGACGGCACCGGCTCGGGTGTATTTAGCGCTGCCGGCAACAACACTGCAACCTCTCCCGTCACCGGACAAACGACCAATGCGCAGTCCGCCATCACCGCGATTGCGTCCGCAATCACTAACCTTGGCCTTGTTCAGGGTCGCGTGGGCGCCGGCGAAAACCAGTTGAACTACGCCATCGGTCTCGCGCAATCGCAGATCACAAACTTCTCGAGCGCCGAAGGCGAGATCAAGGACACCGACGTTGCGACGCAGGCGTCGAACCTCACCCGCTTCCAAGTCCTCGAGCAGACCGCGGTCGCAGCTCTGGCCCAGGCGAACTCTATGCCGCAGGCCGTGCTAAAGCTCCTGCAGTAGTAATCAGTCAAGGGGACCGGTCCTTGCAGACTGGTCCCAGCACCTCAAATATAAATGGGATCGACTTCGGTAACTCCTTTTACTGGTAGTAGCGCTTTCACCGCTCAATTGCAGCAAGTGATAAGCACTGCCGTCGCACGAGCGTCGGCTCCTTTGACGCAGCTCGGAAATGAGCAAAGTACGCTGCAGGGGCAGCAGAGCGAACTCGCGACGCTGGCCGGCGATTTCTCCTCGTTGCAATCGGCACTTACTTCGCTCGACACTGTCGCCCAGAGCAATGGCCTGGCGGCTCAGGTCAGTGACACAAGCGTCGCAACAGCCAGCGTGACCAGTACGGCTCTTCCGGGTACTTATTCAGTCGATGTAACCAACCTGGGAAGTCAGGCGAACACGATCAGTGCGGATTCCCTCCCGAAGGTGACGGACCCGTCAACCGGCAACATCGATTCGAGCTCTTCCTATACTCTGAGCGTCGAGGGTCAGACATACATCATCACTCCTACCGGGCCCTCCCTGGACGCCTTGGTTCAAGGCATCAACAGCAGCGGCGCGAATGTACAGGCCACCGTGGTTAACGTTGGCAGTTCGCAGTCACCCGACTATCGTTTGTCCGTTCAGAGCGTCGATTACGCGCCTGCGGATATTCAACTCAGCGACGGCACGAACAACCTTCTTAGCACCGTCACTCCCGGTTCTTACGTGCAATACCAGGTGAATGGCGAGCCGGCAACACCTGTCAACGCTACGTCCCGAGAAGCAACCATATCGCCCGGGCTCACCGTGTCCTTCGACGGCACAGGTTCGACGAACGTCACAGTCGCCGCTAGCACCAGTGCTGTTGCGAATGCGCTAGGCAATTTCGTAAGTCTGTATAACACCGCGGTCGGCGATTTGCAGAAGAATCGAGGCCAAAACGGAGGCGCTCTTGCCGGCCAGAGCATCGTATACGAGTTGCAGAACGAGTTGAGCTCAATCGCTCAATACACAACCGGTGGAAGCGGAACAGTGACTTCACTCGCCGATATCGGTGTTTCGTTCGATACAAGTGGTAACCTCGAATTCGACGCTTCGGCACTTAGCGCCGCAAACCCGCAATCCGTGCTGAACTTTTTCGGAAACACCTCGAACGGCGGTTTCCTGCAAGCGGCAAACAACGTTCTCAACAGCGTCACCGACCCAACCACCGGAATCCTGCCGCAGGACACGCAATCCATTACGAACCAGTTATCCCAAATCGGAACACAAATTACAGACGAGCAGAGCTCCATAACAAAGCTCCAGACCACATTGACGAAGCAGATGTCTTCAGCCGATGCGGCAATTTCCTCTTTGGAACAGCAAGTGACGGAAATAACAGATCTCTTTACGACCATGCAAGACAATTCCCGTTCAGGCTCCGGTGGTTAAGATTCAAGATGAGGCCTGACGATTTCCGTCGAGAGTTGTTCACAGCCCTCGAACAAGGCCGGTTCGATCAGGTCATCTCGCTTGCGATCGCATATAGGGAGTCGCTAAAGCACTGCTTAGACGGACTCTCGGCAGTTGACAGTCCTGTTCTCGATGACTTACTGCAGCCCTTGAAAGAAGCGCTGCGATTTCTTCGCGTGCTTCGAGCCCATCAATCACAATCTTTCCGGAATTTAACCGGACCTGCTAATTACCCGGCCCTCTCACCAGACTTGAGGGACGGGCCCTCAGTCTAAGCGCATAGCGTCGAAAAATCGCCACTGTCGAACTCAGTGTCAAATTCTCGACACTTAGGACAAAGCTAGCGCTTTTCAGAAGCGGGCTGTTGGTTGGCACTTCAGTTGCTCCAGTACGAAGTGCGAACATGCTAGCTCCCATAGCGAACACGCTGGAACACTTCATGACGCTACTCAGCGCGCGCCAGAAAGTTGTTGCATCGAACATAGCCAACGCGGACACGCCTGGCTACAAGACCCAGGACATCGATTTCCAAACCGAACTTGCAAACGTGAACACCGGCCTTTCACCGACCCCTTCCACAGTTCCTGGTTTGAAGACAAAGAACGACGGTAACAACGTGAACCTCGACCGGGAAAGCCGCCTACTCGCAGAAGACGCGCTCCGCTTCAGCATGGCTTCGAATCTGGTTCGTTCGCAGATCAAAATTGTGCGCATGGCTATCGAAGGAGGCAATACCAGCTCATGAGCTTGTTCTCAAGCATTGACGTAAGTGCCTCGGGCATGTCCGCTCAGCGCGAGCGAGCCGAACTGCTCGTCGAAAATATAGCGAATGCCGAAACGACTCGCACCGCCGACGGTGGGCCGTATAAGCGGCGAGACGTTGTATTCGAGAGTTCGCCGGTATCTTCCCAGTTTTCGTCCGAGCTCGGTTCGCAGATGGGCCAAGCAGACGGAGTAAGAGTTTCGCAAATCGTAACGGACACAACTGAGCCGAACCGCCGTTATATGCCGGGCCATCCGGATGCAGATAAAGACGGCTATGTTCTCGTCCCGCACATGAATCCGGCCCAAGACATGGTTGACCTTATGGGTGCGCAGCGGTCGTACCAGGCAAACGTCTCAGCAATTACCGCAGTCAAGGACATGATTCAGAGATCGATCGATCTATTCCGATAGCCTATGTCTGTATCGCCAATCACCTTTCCTTCGTTAATCCAGATGCCGTCGTTGCAAAACGGCGGCGCACAGGGGCCAAGTTTTCAAGCGGCGTTGCAGGCCGCGGTTGGGCAAGTCGAGAACGCACAGTCCACTGCCAACAATGCCATTCAGAAATTCGTTGCCGGTCAGGATCAGGAGCTACACTCGACCATCCTGGCTACACAGAACGCGGAACTTCAATTCAACATGCTGATGCAGGTTCGGAACAAAATGGTCTCCGCGTATGAAGAAGTCATGCGAATGCAACTCTGAGTTGAACGTGAACCCCGCTCATGGATCAACTCAAGAAAATCGTTGCTGCTTTATCTGTTTGGCAGCGGATCGCCGTGATTGCAGCTTCGATCCTGGTTCCTACCGGCGTTGCCGAACTTGTTCATTGGCATCATGAGCAGGATTTCCGGCCTCTGTTCACGGGCATGTCGCCGGAGGATGCTTCCTCTGTGGTTGAAAAGATCAAAGGGTCTGGTGCCGAATATCGCCTCGCCGATAACGGGACGTCTGTTCTTGCTCCCAAAGATCGCGTCGACGAGTTGCGGCTGCAAGTTGCAGCTGCCGGACTTCCGAAGTCGGGGCGCGTGGGCTTCGAACTGTTCGACAAGACCAATATCGGCATCACCGATTTCACCGAAAAAGTGAACTATAGGCGTGCGCTCGAGGGAGAACTGGAGCGCTCCATTCGCGGCATTTCCCAGATTCAGCAGGCGCGAGTCCATGTCACATTCGCGAAAGACTCTGTCTTTCTCGATTCTCGCGAGGCCGCCAAAGCAAGCGTATTGGTCGATGTGCGGGCCGGTTCGGAACTGACGCCGCAGAACGTGTCGGCGATTGCCAATTTAGTCGCAAGCGCCGTGGAGGGCCTGACCCCCAATTCGGTGTCAATCGTGGACATGCGCGGAAACCTCTTGAATCGGCCGCATGCCGTGACGCTGGAGGATGGTCAACCCTCCGATGCCGCGCTCGACTACAAACATCAGATTGAAAAGGATCTGACTTCCAAAGTGGAATCCACTTTGGAACCCCTGCTCGGACCTGGGAAATTTCGCGTCGGCGTCTCAGTGGACTGCGATTTCACCACAACCGAACAAAGCGATGAGGTCTACGATCCCTCGCGATCCGTTATGGTCAACTCCCAGGTGTCTGAAGATAGTGCGGGAGGGGTGCTGACGGCGGGAATTCCCGGTACCCAGTCGAACAGCCCGCGGCCGCCTGTCAAGCCGCCTCAGACGCCGAGCTCTAACACTCGCCGAACCGAAAACGTCGCTTACGATACCACGCGGACTGTTCGCCACACTAAAGTTCCTCAAGGAGCGATCAAGCGTATATCTGCTTCAGTACTTCTCGACGAAGTGGCTCAGTGGCAAGGTACCGGCAAGATGCGCAAGAGGATTTTGGTCCCAATACCGGCCGCGCAGATGAGTGCCATTCGAGACCTCGTCTCGGGATCTCTCGGTCTGGTCAAAGATCGCGACCAGCTTGTACTGGAGAGTCTGCCCTTTGAGCAAACAATTTCCGCCGGTGAAGAGGGCAATACTCCGGCACCGCCGGCTTCCGCTCCGCCTTTGGCCTCGAAAGCTCGGCTGCTAATTACCGCGGGTGCGGCTTCAGCCGTGGTCGTAAGCCTGCTCGCCTTGTTCCTATTGAAGCGACGCAGCAGCAAGACTCGCATCGAGCAGACTCCCGCAGCAATCGCGTCAGCTACTTCTGCCGGTACTGCGGCCGTAACCGAGCAACCGAAACTGCAGGTTCAGGAGAAACCGCTTGAGATTAACTTCCAACTTCCGCCCGTAGCAAAGAAAGTGGAAGTGATTCGGGAGCGTTTACAGGAATCGGTTAAGAACGACCCCGTTTCTGCGGCGAACGTGCTGCGAACCTGGATTGAAGAAGAGGGCACGAATCGGCGAGGGCGGCACGCATGATGGCCGAAACAGCAGCCGCTCAGGAACTAACCGGCATTGATAAGGCAGCCATGCTGTTGGTCTCACTCGGCGAGGAGTCTAGCGCTGAGATCTTGAAGCACCTGTCCGAAGACGAGGTTGAGGTTCTTACCCGCGCGATTGCCTGTCTGCCTAACGTTGTCTCGCATCAGGTTGAGTCCATCCTGAATGAGTTCCACCAGATGACAGCAGCGCAGGACTTCGTGCTTAAAGGCGGCCTTGAGTACGCACGGAAGATGCTCGAGAAAGCCTTCGGGCTCGAAACTGCCAAGCGGTTAACCGAGCGCTTGGCCAAACTTGCCGGATCGGATGGCGCAGCTGTTGATGTTCTGCAACGCGCAGATCCGCAGCAGTTGGCGCGATTCATTCATAGTGAGCATCCACAGACAGTGGCGCTCGTCCTATCCCACGTCAGCCCGGGACAGGCCGCTTCTCTGCTTTCGTCGCTGCCTCCCAAACTGCGTTCCGAAGTTGCGGTAAGAATGGCCACGCTCGACAGGATATCGCCAGAAATCGTACAGAAAATCGCCTCCGTAATCGGCCACAAATTGAAAGCATTAGGTCAAACGAATAGGCAATCCTATGGCGGAGTACGTGCAGTCGCGGACATGTTCAATCGCCTGGATTCGAGTGCCAGCAAGTCGATCATGACCGATATTGAGGATCGCGACCAAGCTCTCTTTGAGACTATCCGGGAACTGATGTTCGTGTTCGAAGATCTCGTTCTGCTCGACCACGCGGCCATCAAGGAAATCACCAGCCGTGTCGATCGCAAGATTTTAACGATCGCGCTGAAAGGGACAAGTGAGCACCTCCGCAATCACATCTTCGGCACCATGTCTCAACGGGGCGTAGAGATGCTCAAGGAAGACATCGAGGCGCTCGGACCGGTGAAGATCCGGGAAGTGGAAACCGCGCAGCAACAAGTCATCGCTGTCGTAAGACAGCTTGACAGCGAAGGCGCCCTCAGCCTCAAAGGTGCGAGTGGTGAGCAATATGTTGTGTAAGGTCGTTGTCCAGGCCGAAGAAGCCCAGCCGATAGCCTGGCGCCAAATCGGCTCTCCCAAGCCACAGTCGGCAAGAGCGGCGCACGCCGCGCCGCTGCTTGAGACATCTGAAATTGAAAGACGAATCGCGGAGATCCGCGCCGCAGGCCAGGTCGAGGCTGCCCAATCCAAACAGAAGGCCTTCGATGACGGATTGCGGCAAGGCCGTGCCGAAGCGGCCGGCGCAATCACCGAAGGAGCCGAGAAACTCGGAAGGACACTGGCTGAGTTGGCTAGCTTCAAACGCAAGCTTCGCGCCGATGCGGAACGCGAAGTGGTCAAATTGTCAGTCGCAATCGCACGCCGAATTCTAAACCGGGAGTTGTCGACGGATCCGGACGCATTGCAGGGCGTTGTGCATGCTGCACTCTGCCGGCTTCAGGCGCGAGAGACTTGGCAGGTGCGCGTGGGCACTCAAGCCTTCGAAACCGTCCGCAGCTATGTCGAAGATGCCGGTTTAGCAACAACCATCAAAGTGATCGCCGATCCTGCCCTGCATGAGGGAGATCTCTTGATAGACACTCCTTCGGGCGAACTCGACGCTTCTGTGAATACGCAATTGCATGAAATTGAGCGCGGCTTTGCCGAGCGCCTGGCACTCCGATGATGAACGAACCTGCTATTGACCTGAGCTCTTACATCGCCGATCTTACTAATCTGGACCTCATCCGCTCGCGCGGAACCGTCACAGATGTAACGGGTTTCCTGGTCGAATCGCAAGGACCGGCTGCCCGCGTAGGCAGCTTTTGTGAAATTCGCACCGCAGGCCGGCGTGTGATAAGGACTCAGGTGGCGGGTTTTCGCAATGGCCGCATCCTCTCTATCCCCCTCGAAGAGATCAACGGGTTACAGCCAGGCGATGCGATCTACGCGCGGCCGCAAGACTCACAGCTATCGGTCAGTTCGGCCCTGCTCGGCCGTGTAATCGACGGGTTTGGCCGGCCGATCGACGGTGGACCGCCGATTCATGCTGATGCAAAGCAAGATCTTTTCGCAGAGGCGCCCGGCCCTCTCGAACGTGAGCACATCGAGACCCCACTCGTCACCGGCGTTCGCGCCATCGACGGTCTGCTGCCGTGCGGACTTGGCCAGAGAATCGGAATCTTTGGCGGTAGTGGCGTAGGCAAGAGCACGTTGTTGGGAGCAATGTCCCGCCAGAACTCTGCCGACGTTTCCGTCATAGCGCTGATAGGAGAGCGAAATCGCGAGGTGCGCAGCTTCATCGAACGCGAGTTGGGTCCAGAAGGCCAGAAACGATCCGTGGTCATATGCGCCACGTCGGATCGCCCTGCCCCTCTTCGCGTCCGAGCGTGTTTTGTCGCTCTCGCGGTGGCTGAATACTTCCGGCATCAGGGTGCGAACGTTCTCCTGGTGCTCGACTCCGTGACTCGTTTGGCAATGGCACAACGTGAGATTGGACTTGCAGCGGGAGAACCGCCCAGCCAGAAAGGTTACCCGCCATCTGTGTTTGCCATGATGCCTAAGATCTTCGAGCGGGCCGGCGCGTTCAAGAACGGATCCATAACGGGTTTTTTCACGGTGCTTGTCGAGGGCGATGACATGAATGAACCCATCTCCGACGCTGTTCGCGGCATACTCGACGGGCATATTGTCTTGTCGCGTGACCTCGGCTCGTCAGGTCATTACCCGGCCATCGATGTTTTGTCCTCGCTCTCGCGCGTAGCAGGGGACGTCGCCTCGCCCGAACAGCTCGCAGCAGCCAAGAAAATTCGTGAAGCACTCGCTGTCTATCGTCATTCGGAAGACTTGATCCAACTCGGGGCATACGTGTCCGGCTCCAACACCCGCCTCGATGCGAGTATCCGGGTCCGAGAAAACATCATGCACTTCCTGCGCCAGGAACCGAACGCAAAATCAAGGCTGAACGAGACACTTGATTCCATGGCCGTTTTGGCTAGGGCGCTTTAGCCAACAATGAAGAAGTTTGAGTTCCGGTTGAGTTCCGCGCTTCGCCTTTACGAAACGAAACTGGACATAGAAAAAGGCAAGCTCTTACATCTGCTGGCAGAGGAACAGCGCATTCTCGATTTGATCGCCAAACGCACCGAGGAAGTTAGACTGCAGAACAACTCCATACGCGAGCAGATCGAACTGCATAGCTCCGATCTCCGCGCTTTGACCTTTTACAACCTGAACGCGCAAGCTCAAAATATCGTTCTTCATGAGCAATTAGCCCAAACCGGGCAGGCAATACAGAGGCAGCGAGTGTCAGTCAAGCGCGAGGAGCAAAGAGTCAAGCTCGTGTCGAAATTGAAAGCGCGAAAGTTCGCGGAATGGCAGCATTCGACCGATAAGGAAGCGGAGAGCGTCTCACAAGAGATCTGGCCTTCTACTCACGGCTTACCGCGTCGACAATAAAGTTTGAAGCTCAAAGGTCCGAAATAGGAAGAGAGTGGCTCACAGCAGAGAATCTCCTCCGTGGCGCCAGTTGGTCATCGGCCAGAGCCGCGCTATTAAACACGTCTGCAACGTCATCCAATTGATCGCGGCAAAGCGTTGTACCATTCTCATCTCCGGCGAGACGGGCACCGGTAAGGAGATCATCGCAAAAGCCATACACGCCGCCAGCCCACGCTCAGTTCGCCCGATGGTGGCTGTGAACTGCACGGCAGTACCGGAAACCCTGATCGAAACTGAAATGTTCGGGCATTCCAAAGGTGCCTTCACCGGCGCTCATACTGCCCGGATCGGCCGCTTCGAACAGGCCAATAAAGGCACTCTATTCCTGGATGAAATCGGCGATATCCCACTTCCGTTCCAGGCTAAGCTTCTCCGTGTTCTCCAAGAACAAGAACTTCAGCGCGTCGGCAGCTCGGAAACGGTCCGACTTGATGTACGCGTCATCGCTGCATCTAACGTCGATTTGGAACGCGCTGTCGCCGAACGGCGATTCAGGGACGACCTCTATTACAGGCTCAACGTCGTTCCCATCCATCTGCCGCCGCTCCGCGAGCGTCGCGAAGACATTCCGCTCCTTGTACATCACCTGCTTAACAAACTGGAAGACGCCGAGACCGGTTCAAAGTGGGTAAGCGATGACGCAATGGAGTACCTGATGAGCCTGGAATGGCCCGGCAATGTACGGCAACTCGAACACGTGCTTCATATGGCTGTCGCTTTAAGCGGTGATCGGACCATCCTCCACGTACAAGATTTAGCTGTTCCTCGCGCGCAACGCAAACCGGACGTTATGGACGGCGGACAACCGCTGCGAACGGTCCAGCTACCCCAAGATGGCTTAGACTTCGAAAATGCAGTCAGTCAATTCGAATTGTCGCTGCTGAATCAGGCGTTGACCGCTAGCGGCGGGAATAAGGCCCGTGCCGCCAGTCTTCTGCGAATGAAACGAACCACGCTGCTGGCCAAGATGAAGACCTTGGGTGAACGGACCCAAGTCGCCTGCGTCCAATAACGTCTACGGCTGTTGCGGTGGTTGCGGCGGTGCAGCCGTTCCTTGAGAACCGGTGCTACCCGCAAGCGGTACCGTAGTCGGCGTAGATCCCGCGGGGATCGTCACGCCGTTTCCTTGCGTCTGTGTAGCTCCATTCATTGGATTTATCCCGCTCTGCCCCACTCCAGCCACGTCTTTGCTCGGATCGTAATAGAACTCCCAAAGCGAGTAGTCGGTCTGATCGTTCACGGCTTTGATGCTCGACCCTTTCGCCGTGCTCGCCACGCCCGCAATACCTCCGCTTTGCAGTACGCCCATGCTACTGCCCGTGCCGTTGCTTGCTCCTGGTGTTGTCACGCCGATCATCGGACCCGACCTACCCATAGGGGAAGCGGCATTGTTCAGATTGCTGGGCGCATTGAGCGGGTTTGGATTTGTCACTAGCTGTTGCACGCCTTGCATCGGATTCGATGGGTTCGAAGTGTTCGCCGCCTGCGTCTGCGGCGTCAGCGGAATCAACGTTTGGGAATTGGGATTGTTATCCGCCGAGTTACCTGACATCGAAGCTGAAGTTGCACCCGTAACCGGCGCTGACGAACCGGGCGTCAGTAGACTTTGCGTCGGATCTGCGTTGGCCATTGCGTTCGTCGCGCTCGATGAAACCGGCATCTCGGGCGCTCGCTGCGGCAGGCCGGCTACCGTCTCAGTTCCGGACGCAGGGCCGGTGGTGGCCGCCGAAGAGGAACCCGATTGCCCAGCGGCTGTTGCGCCTGCCGAGGCGCCATTAGTGCCACTGCTACCAAACCCACTAGTTGCTGCCCCGGAACTCTGGCCGTTGGCATTTAACCCGATTGGATTCACTTTCGAATCGAGCAACTGCCCTCCCGGACCGGCATGCAGCAACCGCCAGTTCTCTTCGCCGGTCATTGGATCTTTGAAACGGTGTCTCAAGAAACGAATTCGGTTCGTATTCTCGAATGCATCGATAGAAGGAGGGTACGTACGGAACTTTCGATAGTACAGCTTCGCCGCATGTGCGTATTCATTGCCACGATCGATAAGAAGCTGCTCTTTTGCCCGCTTCGCCTCAAACACGACAACGGGCATCTCCATGTACAAATAAATAGCGAGTGTCGCGGCAAGTAAAAAAACAATGAGCAGGGCCGAACCGCTTTCCCTTCCGCACTTTCGCATGCGCCGCGCGTCTTTCCGCAAATGCAATGACCTGGTGGAGCTCATGGGGTCGCCGCTGGAGTAACAGGCAGCGACTGTCCTTTCTTGATCTGCGTATCTTCCAGCCTTGCAAAGTTCGGACTAAGCGCCACCACCAGATAGCGCTTCAGGACTAAATCGCCCTCCGAAGCAACAACAACATTGTCACCATCCAGAAACAATCCGTGCGGGCCTTCAGTACTCGGTCCCGATCTCACAAATCCGTAATACTTCAACGGAATGTTCACCACAGGTTCGGTAATTATGGGCTGAGTTGGCGAAGGCGGAAGAGGCGCGGGATCGTGTTTCGGTACAACGGGCGGATGCGCGATCAGCCGCTGTTCCTGAACGGTTAACGGTGCGGGTCCCGATTCAAAAAGGCTTCTGCCCCCGCCGCCAGCCTGCACGCTTCGCAAGCGCGCGAGCAGGTCCAGCCGGAGAGTGGGATCGATATCGCCTCGCGAGGCGTCGACAGGACGCAGTCGCAGTGCCCCGCTGTCGTTTACGTTCGTTTGGCGTCTCGGGTTCGTCGCAAGGCTGTTATGCAGAGGTGCCTGTGTCACCGCTGCTTGGTGGCGAACCGCGGCAGTTGGCCCTGCGCCATCGTCCCCCGATCGTGAGTTGAACCAGAACAGAAAGACGGCCAGCGCTATCAAAGCTCCTGCAATAATTTTCGGATCGGCCCCCACCCGGATGCCGAAAATTCTTGTCTGTGCCGTTGCGCTCACAGTTGGCCTCCCGGAGCGTTGTCTTGCATAATCACCTGGAAACGGATTGAGGTATTGATACGGCCGCCATGTTGCTGCGGAGCCGCTTGCAGGTTGTCAAGCATCAGCAGCATGGGCGAACGGTCCACCTCATAGACAAAGCGCATCAGGTTATCGAACGTGCCTTCGAAATTTGCCGTGCAGTTCAAGACGTTAAGGTCCGCAGTTCCTTCTATCGGCTCCTCTGTGTAAACCGCATCCTTCTCTTGCAAACCGGCGGCGGCGGCCATTCGTTGGACTTCAGCCAGTACGCTCGCATACGCCGCGCGCTTGGGAAGAAAGTACTGGAGAGTGAAGTCTGTCGCTTGCGCATTCCCGACCGTCACCTTCGCCGACACATTCCTCAGTCGATCCGTCTTCAGGTGCGCAGCTTGAATCTCGTTCCGAACTGTCAAGCTTTCCTGTTCGAGTTCCGCCCTTGTTCCGCCAGGCGGGTCCAAGTAAAGAAATAATGCAATCCCGTTCAAGATGACCAGCAACGCTAACGCGGAGCCCAACCAGAATTTGCGTGTAAGCCGCTCGCCTTCCAGGATGGCGGGCATCCTCTTAAAGTTCTTGCGCATACGCTACATTCAGCCGGTACTTATAAAGTGGATCGTTCTGCGTCGGCGGAGTTTGCGACATCACGTGAGCCACGCCGAAAAGTGGAGATTTTCCCAAACGCCTCAGTAATTCAATCACCACGTCCGGACGATCCGCGCCAACAGTCATCTCAAGTTCAATGTGATTTGCTTCTCCTCTTTGCTCGGCAGCCACTTGCGGAAGACGGATGCCTACCAGGCGCATGTTCGTGGGCATGATAGTCCCCAAATCTTTGAAAACGCGCGTCCAGCTCACAGCGCGGCGCGCTATGACGTCGTTGAGGAATACACTCCGTGCGAACACGTCTGCATTTTCGGGCCGCGACAGCACGGCCGCAAGCTGGTTGTCTTCCCGCTGGAGCGCCGCTAATCTGCGATTGTCTGCATCAATCCGGCTGCGTAAGTCGGTAGCCTGTCGTCTGCCGCTCATGACCAAGCTTACAAGCACCAACAGCGTACAAGCCAGCACCACGCAAGCCCCGGCATAGGCTGCGTTTTCCGCGCGCTCGCGGCGGAACGGCTGGGATGCCAGGTTGATGGTGGAAGGAATAAATGGTTTCACGCTGCGTACTGCTCCAACAACCCGAGCAATCCGGCATTCTCTTGCGCGGCAGCTCCGAATCGCGAGCGCACCGGCGCGTACGAAATTCCAAAGTCGCGCTCGATACGCCGGCCCAAATTATCTGTTTCCTGTCCAAATCCACAAAGCAGCAGGTGTGACACATGCTGGCCCACTTCGTCTTCCGCGTACGCAATCGTTTGTTGCAGAACGGGAGCTACTGTCTGTTCATCGTTTGTGTACGTTTCGTCGCTGCTCTCCAGATTCAGACAGCGGA
>CAWJUL010000019.1:0-128267 GCA_963846045.1 Terriglobia bacterium
CCGATAATCGGCTTGTGTACTCTAAACCCGTTGAAAGCTGGGAAAACGTGACGGGCTTTGCGTTGAACATCTAACATGCTTCGGAAACTCGTGTTGATTGCGTTGTTCGGACTGGCCATCCCCGCCCTCGCCTTCGGCGCTGAAGACTCCGGGAACGTCCCAAACAGGGACTTCATCGCGTATTGGAGTGCGGGTCACTTAATGACTGCCCGTCGGAACCCGTACGACTCGGTGGCTCTACTGGCGTCGGAACGAGCGGAGGGTTACAGCGGCGCTTCAGCGCTCGTACCCAGAACCCCCCGTGGCACTTTGGTTCATGTATCCATTGGGTTTTCTGAATTCTTCGGCTGGGTTCGCAGTATGGCTCGCCGTTTCCGTTGCTGCGCTGATCGTTTCGGTTCGTTGCTGCACCAATCTTTATGGCGGTTCGGAAGCGTCAGCCGGCTCATCTTGCCTGCTATTTGCGGTTGGGTTTGCGCCGGTGCTGGCGTGCCTGATGGCGGGGCAGGTAGGCATCTTGTTACTGCTGGGCTTTATGGTGTTCCTGCGCTGGGAGACCGCTCATCCTTTCTGGGCAGGTGCTGCGTTGATTATGCCTTTGGCCAAGCCACACCTCTTTGCGCCCTTCTTTGCTGTTTTCGTGTTTTGGGCGCTGCGAAAAAAAAGATGGAAAGCGTTAGCCGGCTGTTTCGCTTCGCTTTGTGTCGCTATTGTGTTCGCATTGGCCATGCAGGCGCGGGTTTTCACCGATTACAAAATAGCGATGCAGGGGGAATCAATCGGAAAGCTGTTCATTCCAAGTCTGAGCGGCACTCTGCGGGCGCTGCTTTTTCCACAGTACATATGGGTCCAGTTTGTGCCGCTCGCGGCTGGCTTGATTTGGTCCGTCTGGTATTTCAATCGGGTGACGGTCTGGGATTGGCGAAAAAATGGGCTCACTGTCCTGCTGGTTTGTATCCTGGTTGCTCCCTATTCTTTCTTCAATGACGAAGCGATACTGCTGCCGGTCTTGTTATACGCAGGCCTGACCATCAACGGCCGGAATTGGAGCCGAAAGGGGCGCTTCGCAATTTGGTTCCTGGTTGCCGCCAGTACTCTGTTGTTGATGATGACGATTTGGGGTGTGAGCCTTGGATCGGGTTTGTACTTTTGGAGTCCTTTGGTTTGGGGCTCTTGGTACTGGCTTGCAACTCGGGAGCGATGGAACCTAGCGTCTCCGTTTATTGAGGAGCAACCCGGCCGCACGGTGCGTTTGGCTGTTTAGAAACTACCGCGCTGCCGCATAGACTCCAACGCGTCGCACGCGCTGAAACACGGAGGCGACCTCGTCCTGGTAAACGGTTTTGAAACGAGCGTCCGATCTCAGGACCGCAGCCAGCGCCGCGTCGCGTTCCAGGATGAGTGTATTTGCTCTGACTAAATCGGGGTCGTTCGCCCAATTCCTTTTAGCCCCCCAGGTGGCCGAGAAACGGGCCAGTCGTTCATCGCCGTAGAGGTTCGCGCGGCCGTCAATGGATACAGGCATATTGGGGAGCTGTGATATCAGGTACCCGCCCCAACCGTACGGGTTGTATAGCGGGCCGGGTAGGGCATGGGTCTTTATGTACGCAGTCGCCTCTACCGGGAAGATCCTGGCGGCAGCCTTCCGTAGCTCGGCCTCCGAAGAGCCTCCTGAATACAGAACGGCGAACATAATCGCAAGGCTGATAGGCGCCGCGATTAGCCACTGCACGGATCTGGTTTTCGCAAGCCCCTGTGCCGGCGTTCGCAGTGTCGCAGCCAGCGCCAAAGCCGCTGCGATAGCCAGGAACCAGACGTCGCGCTCGGTGTGGAATCCGAACCAGCAGGATACGGCCAGCAATGACAGAAGCAGTGGACATTTGCGGCGCGAGTTCGCCGCGAAAAAGAGAGCCGTGCACAAGAGCGCCAAGGGAGTCCAGTCGGTAGAGGGTACGGAAACGGAGTGCCTGCATTTCCTGCACAAACCACAGCGGCACGCTCTGCGTCGCATACTCCGCAACGACGAGGTAAAGGCGCCAGCCATATGGATTGATCAATGTGGCGGTGCCGGAAAGCAGGAGAAGACACCAAAACCATGTTGATCGCAGTTTGGCTGAGGATGTTAGCTTCGTCGCGCGAGCGATGATCCCCTCCAGCGCAAAAATTCCGATTACTCCCAAGCCATAGATGAACTGAATGTGTACGTTTGCCCACACGACGAACAGGGGCGCGATGGGGGCGAGCCAGGCGGGATTTCCCGTCTCCCGCGCCTGTACAAGAAAGTACAGCTCAACAGTGAAGAACAAAATCGTGAATAGCCAGGGCCGCGGACTGGTGAGAGGGATAAAGGCGATGAACACGGGGGCGGAGAGTGCCACCGCCCGCAGCAGGCTGCCGTACCTTGACAGGAGCACGACCAGCGCGCTAATACACGCGAGGACCAATAGTGCTGTTAGCGTCAGGATTCCATGCAGACCGCCAAGCGCGTAAATCTTTGCTGTGAGGACGTCGAACAACCACGTGTAAGCAATCCAGCGCTTTCCGATCATCGTCCATGCGAACATATCGTGCCAAGGCACGGTCGCATGCTGGATAATCCAATCGCCGGTGCGCATATGCCACCAGAGATCCCCCTCGACGCTAGCCTCTGGCCGTATCGAAACCGCCGCTACGAAAGCAAGCAGACAGACCAACCACAATGAGTCTATGAATTTTCTCCGCCGCTCCTGCGAGGTCTCGGCGGAGATCGGCTGGCAGCCATCCCGGCAATCGTTCCGGGTAAGCTCGCCATCGATGGTGGGAAGTTGGCGCATGCTCGCGTCCGCGTCCAGCGTCGTATCCGGTTCTCCCCGCGGAGCGTGGTTGCTTGCGGACTCGGCGGGAGGGCTGTTTCCGAGATCCTTCCTTTTTGTATGTGGCGTTGACAGCCTTGACATGCCGCTCAGTTATTCCTCGCCGCACAAGGATGCGTTACATCGCACATCCTGCTTTTCGGCAGATCTTCACGCCTTCTAGCGACTACTACGCGGCGAAACGGCGGCATCCAGGCCGAGAACGGGATTTCAACCATGTTCTGTCGCGGCAGTTCCGGGAAGTCTGAATCGCTGGCGACATATTCGGGCCGCAATCCCCGGGCGTAGTTCCAAAACCAGAACTCGTTAGTATAATTCCACTCCAGCTTATGGACCTGTTTAACGCTCCCCAGCGCCTGAAGTTCGGTCCAGCCATCATACTCATAACCGGCTGAGATGCGGGTCCGTTGTATGCCACGCGCTTGAAGTTCGTCGGCGGCCGTTACCCGCGCGCGCAGTGCGCTGTAGTAATCATGAGTAATCACGACGCCATAGCCTGCGAGCACCGCAAGAGACAACCATCCGGCCAGGTAGCGGGTTCGTCCAAACGACTGAAAGCTATGCAGTACGGACACGGCCACTAGGGGTGCAAGGGGCAGGACGTATCGGTCATGGACCAAACCGGCCATTGCTCCCGGGACCAGCAGGGCGGCGTACGCAATGGCGAAAACTCCAAATACCACCTTCGGTTCTTTAGGCATTCCATCGGACCGTTTGCTCAATTGAAGAAACGCGAACAGGCTGAACAGAATCAGCAAGCCCAAACCGACACGCAGCAATGGCGGCAGGAGGATGGGTCTGTAGCCAAGCGCATCAATACCCTCCGGCAGAATGCCGAACTGAGAAAGGACCGACGCAACATAAGGTACCGCGCCCTGGGGATCGGTAAGCCACAGGAGCGCAAGGGCGCCAAAGGTCGCCCCGGCCAGGGACAGGGCACATCTCCGGTAACCAAGATTTTTCCAGAGCGGCGCGAAGCAGAGCAGAGCTGGGAGGGCGGTCTGCAAGCAGGCAAGACAAAGATCTACGAGCCTCCCGGACGCCAGGAGAAAGCTATGAACGAGAAAAGGCGCGCCCTGGGTTGTCGGCAGCTCGATGGGCGAATACTTGGGCATCAGTCTCAGCGCTAACGCAATGAGAGCGATTGAAAGTATGTAGGCAGACCAGGCATTGACGAAAAATCTGCGATCGGCGCGCCGAGTCCAAATTAAATAGGGGATCAGACTTGCCGGAGCGGCCCAAACGGTTTGCCGATCCGAGCCTCCGAAAGCTCCGGACAGGGTGAGCACCCATAGCCAGGCAATTGCAGATCGGCTGCTTCGGCATTCGATACAGCGGATCGCGGCATATAGGCAGAGGGCTATAAAGAAGCAGCCGTATGGGTCGGTCATGAACGACGCCTCGAGCGGAATGTATAGAGGCGATGTGCCGATTACAAGTGCCGCAAAGCAGGCGAGATCTCGCCTCAGCCCGGCTTTGCGGCCCAGCAAAAATGAAAGCCAGACGAACCCCAGCGAAAATGGCAAGGTCGCGAAACGCAAAAGATCAAAGGAGAATCCGAAGAACCGGATCCAAGCTGCGCCCCAGAACGCTTGGAACAAAGCCATCGACCAAACCCATCCGTTGTAGTGAAAGCGTCCAGTCTCCGCGAGCACTAGGGCGATGTTGGCATACGACCAGTCGTCATTAAAGCCGGCGGCAACGAACGGTTTCGCCAGCCAGACGATGATTGCGGCGATGAGACAACAGCCTGTGGCCCACAGGGATTCTTTTTGCAGGAGGGCATGCTTCTGTGCCTCCCGCGGACAATTTGCAACCGAGTATATGGGAAGCTCTGGTGGACGCTCTGCTACGGGCGGCTTCAACACAGGCCGCACGCGTAGCGGCGTATTTTCAGTGGCGTCCGCGTGTGCTTGGGCGGGACGGATGCAAGGCTCACCGTCTTTGGGTCTCGGGACATCAGGATTTGCCTCCGCCGGATGCGGCTGCCTGAAGCCGATGCTTCAACCCGTCTTCAGGACTGATGGCCGGAGGGGGCGTGTAGGGGGAAACCGTCGGCGGGTTCAGGTCGGGTTGTACCAACCAGACTGTCCTGCCGCGAAAATAGCGAAAAAGTTCAGCGTCACTGCCCGGGTCCATCTCTCTGTGCCCAAACCACCTTCGAAGCGTCGATATCCGGAGAGTTGTAAACCCAGTCGTCCACCACGTTGTGTTTGGAAGAGTACCTCACCAGCACCAGTTGGTCTCCGGGAAGACTCTCCAACTGAGCCAAAATGTTTGCGCGCGCAAGTCCAAGCGGCCTGGTCCCGAACCAAGCCTCGGTCGAGAAGGTGTCGCGAGCCAGTCTCAGATGCAGCGGCCCCGCGTACACACGCGCAAGCGCCAGCAGGACGCACATAGCAGGGATGGCCCGGACCAGGAAAACTCCGGAAGGCTGGCCGGAAGGACGCCAGGCCCGGAGGTGGCGCATCGACTGGATGAGCAGTGCATACAGGCCGGCGGTAAACGGCGATACATACTGCGGAATGAGCCACGTCTCTATCGCGAGTCCCCCTGCGAACACCCCTCCGGCAATCGCGAGAAACCGGATCCTGCGGTCGCGTAGAGCTCGCGGCAGCATGACTATGGGTATCAGCAAGGCAAATGTCAGGAAAAAAGACTCAGCCCACGCCAACTTCAAAACGTTCATTTGCACAAAGCCTGTGAAAGAGCGCGATTTCTTGTACCAATCCAACTCCCAATGCTGATAGAGATCTCGAATGACCTTGTGCCGGTATACGGGTTCGGGCCGTGCCGACTGCCACCAGAAATGCGGAGCCGACGCGTAAGTATCGCGATCGACTTTATAAGGAGGTGTAAGCACGTTTCCGAAGACCCGATAATCGTAATAGCCCATGAACGCGAGCGTGGCGATTAACAGCGCGGCCGATGGCGCGATGCGCCGCATGAGGAGGGACCAGGCGGGATGTGGCTCCTTCGAGAACCACCAGCAAAGGGCGGCCACTGCGGGTACACACACGAGCAGTCCTTCGTACGGGCGGCTGTTGGCGAGAATAGCCATTCCCAGCGCCATCCAAAGGAAGTCGCGCGTCCGAAAGGCGCGCCGAATTCGCGGAAGCGCTCCCAGAATTAGCGCACCACCGATAGCAGCCACAGCGCCTCCGGTATAGGTATTCATCCAGTAGCTGAATAAACCGAGGCGCAAAACGGCGAGCATTCCACCCAGCAGAGCCCAACCGGGTGGCAGCCACGCTTGCAGCATCCAACAGATCAGAGCGCACATCAACGAGGCGCTAAACCAAATGCCGAACCAGGGGTGCCCGGCAATTAATTTCCCTGCTGCCATTAACAGACCTTGGGCGGGGAAATACATGGACATGTAGCTCGGCTTCTGCGTAATGTGGAAGCTCTCGAAATGCACCCACATGGGATGGGTAGGATTTGTGAGCCGTCCGGAAGCGAAGGTGTCCGCAGCCAGCATGAAACTGAAATCGTCTTCGATGAAGGGCTTCGGAATCGGAACAACAGGCAGCATCAGCAGCCGCAAGCCACCAGCCGCGAGACCTACCGTTACGACCGATAACGTTCGCCTGCGCGCCAGCGCACTGAACGCGCGCTCGATGTTTCTGAAAATGCCGTTGCCCGCCCGCGGCCAACACAAGGCGATCGCGATCGCAATCAAGGTGATTCCTCCCTCGATCAGCAGAAGGGAGGGACCGGTCGTCCCTTGTGTTTCGGGCATTCCCATAGGAATGAGTGAGGGTGAGAGGCCAATCCTCGCGGCGCTTGCACTTCGGTGATCGCGCCACTCGCGGTCGAATAGCGAAACAGGCGAGCGGACACAGTTAGAAATCTATGCCGCCCGCTGTTTTGCCGGGTTCCGCTGCTATGTAATGTTGGTGTTTAGTGCGGTCGCAATATTGGTGAAGGCCGCGTTGATGCCGGTCGCGACGGTCTTCATTCCCACCACGGCTGCGAAGGCGATTAGGGCCACCACCAGCGCATACTCGATTAGATCCTGTCCGTCTTCTTCGTTCTTCAGGCTGGTCAGCAGTACTTGACCTTTCACAAACACTTTCAGGAAGGTGTTTCGCATTCAATTTGTCTCCTATTTCGATTTGGTTCCCAGCCGGGCCAGGTCCGCGCTAGCTTTCGCAAACAGTCAGCCAAAGTGCAAATAGCCGAAAACAAAAGGAATCAAGCGCGAATGCTTGGCTGGCGGCTACAAAAAGTGTCTACTAGGCGGCACTGAGCGAATTCGTTTGTATACAGGCGTTGACACGTAACGCGGCTCCCGGCCGTTTTTCGACACGCGTTTTCAGGCGGTTCACGCGCTTTTTAAATTGGGTTGCGGATTGCACAAAGAGTGTTGCCGCCAGGTGAGGCGGCGCAAGCTTTTCCAGAGAGGAGAGAGCGTTAAATGCACCGGATGTGGTTAAAGGTTTTTAAAAAGATACGAGATGAGGCCGGACAGGACATTATCGAGTATGCGCTTCTCGTGGCCCTGGTAGCGCTCGGAGCCACCGTCGGAGTGAAGAAGGTCGCTAGTGGGAGTAAGCGCGGCGTTCAGCAATATCGCAACAACAATGGGCACGTACACCGATATAGTGACCTAACGGCGGCAACGGCGGCAACGGCAACAACGGCAATAACGGCAATAACGGCAATAACGGCAATAACGGCAATAACGGCAATAACGGCAAAACGGCAATAACGGCAATAACGGCAACAACGGCAACAACGGCAACAACGGCGGCTACAACGGCGGCTACAACGGGGGCAACGGCGGCCGCAACGGCGGCGGCTGAGATTTAAAAAGACTAACGGCGCGACTGAACCTCGATCACGTAAGCTTCCGGTAGAACTGTGTCCACAGGGAACCATTTATGCATTCGATTGCCTGGTGGCCTACGCTTAGTGTGCTCGTTATGGCTACGATCACCGATCTCCGCAGCCGGCGGATTCCCAACTGGCTGGTGGTTCCCTTTCTTGCCGCAGGAATAGTGATTTCTGCGCTTCGCCGCGGATGGGGTGGTCTCGGCTCTAGCCTCGAAGGAATACTACTGGCTTCCCTGATTTTGGGAATCCTGCACTGGTTGGGCGGGATGGGCATGGGCGACGTAAAGCTATGCGCCGCGATTGGTGCCTGGATCGGCCCTTCTCAGTTGGTGCTTGCGCTGGTGATGATGGGTATTGCGGGTGGCGTCATGGCGGTTGTCTGGGCGGTATGCGGCGGGTTTTTGAAGGAGTCTTTGAGCGGCGCGGGCGACCTCCTCGTCGGGGTTGGAAAACGTGGACTGCGCCCGCACCCGACGCTGGTTCTGAATAATCCGAAGGCTCGCAGGATGCCTTATGCGCCGGCTATTGCGATCGGGACCATCTTTTCTTTTTTTGCCTTGTCTTGAGTAAGTGACGGAGAACTACGACTTCGGAGGATAACGGGTAGAGCTATGTCTAAGGAACAACCAACAGGCGGAAGCAAGATCGACGTGATGTCAACCTTTATGCGCGATACTGAGTCGCTGAGTATGACCGCCCTTTCCGTAATTCTGATAGGGCCGCATGACGAGCGGCGCCGGGCCGTAGCAAAGGCTTTAGGCGGACCGCAGGCTAGCATTATGCGCGAGCTCAGGCAGTATCCGCCGATAGACAATCTCGCGGAAATCGCCGCGGGCGACTATGACGTAATTGTGGTGGATCTGGATTCAAATCCCGAGCGGGCTCTGGATGTGGTTGAGAACGTCTACGCCCAGAACGCCTTGGCGACCGTGATGGTTTATTCCGCGCGCGCCGACCAGGATTTGCTGGTGCGCTGCATGCGCGCCGGAGCGCGCGAATTCCTAAGCGAGCCGGTGCTTCCCAGTTCGGCCGGCGAGGCGCTCGTGCGCGCTTCGGTCCGCCGCGACGAAGTGCGCCGCCAGAAGAAAATCGCGGGCAAACTGCTGGTGTTTGCGGGCGCGAAGGGCGGATCGGGTGTGACCACGGTCGCGAGTAATTTCGCGGTGGCGCTCGCGAAGCAGGGTGAGGGCAAGGTTGCGCTCATAGACCTCGATCTGCAATTGGGGGATGCGGCTCTTACGCTGGGCACGTCGAGTAAATTCACTGTGCTGGATGCGCTACAGAACCCAAGCCGGCTCGACTCGGATTTCTTGTCCGTCCTGATGGCGCAGCACAGCTCCGGACTGGCCATACTTGCGGCGCCGGACAACATTCCCGCTCTGCACCCGGGGCAGGATGGCGTCGAGAAACTGCTTCGCATTGCTCGCGGTGACTTCAGTTTCGTCGTGGTGGATGCGGGGTCGCACTCCATTGAGATGTACGACGCGCTTTTCGGGATGGCGACAATGGTTTATTTGGTCACGCAGGTGAGCGTGGCCGACCTCCGCAACTCGAATCGTTTCGTGTCGCGGTATTTCAGCGGCAGCGACCAGGGCAAGCTGGAAATTGTGTTGAACCGCTACGCATCGCGCAACTTGGAGATCGATGAAGCGGCTATCACTAAGGCCTTGACGGAGCCCGCCCGCTGGAAACTGCCCAACGACTTTGCGGCCGTGAGGCGCGCGCAGAATAGCGCAACGCCGGTCGCGCTTGACAACAGCGCTTTGGCGCGCGCATTTGCCGAGATGGCTAAAGCGGCTGCCGGCCGGCCGGCCGATCCGGGCAAGAAGAAAAAGTTTGGGTTGTTCCGCTAGCGGTCATGGCGATTGTTCCGATGGAAAAACGATAGATGGAAAAAGTCAACTTCGAGCAGTTTAAAGCTGATATCCACCGGACGCTGATTTCCAAACTGGATCTGGAAAAGCTATCGACTGTGCAGCCCGAGAAGGCGCGCCAAGCTGTTGCCGGCCTGGTTCAGACAATCATCCTGGACGGTAAGATGCCGTTGAGCGCCGCTGAAAAGGAGAGGATTCAGAACGATCTGCTGGACGAGGTTTTTGGATTGGGGCCGCTCGAACCATTGCTTCGCGACCCGAAAATATCGGATATCCTGGTCAACCGCAAGGACTTGGTTTACATTGAGCGCGGCGGCATTCTGCACAAGACCGATGTGGTCTTTCGGGACGACCGCCACGTTTTACAGATCATCGACCGCATCGTGTCGAAGGTGGGCCGGCGCGTAGACGAATCTTCGCCGATGGTGGATGCACGTCTTCCGGACGGCTCGCGTGTGAACGCAATCATACCGCCGCTGGCGCTGGATGGGCCCGCCGTATCGATACGCCGCTTCGGCACCGGTCCGCTGACGGCGGACGCGCTGGTTGGCTTAAAGAGCGCCTCAACCGAGATTCTGCAACTGCTATCCGCCGCTGTGAAAGCGCGCATCAGTGTGCTGATCTCGGGTGGAACCGGCGCCGGCAAAACAACCTTCTTGAACATGCTGTCGCAGTACATTCCCAACACGGAGCGTCTGGTCACGATTGAGGATGCGGCTGAACTGCAACTGGCCCAGGAGAATGTGGTCCGGCTGGAGACCCGGCCGCCCAACGTGGAAGGCCAGGGAGCTATCCGGCAACGGCAGCTCTTGATCAACAGCCTTCGCATGCGGCCCGACCGGATCATCATCGGTGAGGTTCGCGGGGAGGAAGCGTTTGACATGCTGCAAGCCATGAATACCGGCCACGAAGGGTCGATGACCACAATTCACGCCAACACTCCGCGCGATGCGCTGTCCAGGCTGGAGTCGATGGTTGCCATGGGCAGTATGAACCTGCCCGAACGCACTGTCCGGCAGCAGATTGCCTCCGCGCTGACGATTATCGTCCAGTGCGCGCGCTTAAGCGACGGAACCAGAAAAGTGGTGAACGTTTCAGAGATCACCGGAATGGATGAAAACGTGATCAATATGCACGATATCTTCACCTTCGTAAGAAAAGGAATTGGGCCGAACGGAAATGTGATTGGAATGTTTCGTCCCACCGGTATTCGCCCGCGCTTCCTCGATCGTTTGCGTGTTGCGGGAGTGACGCTCCCGGCCGACCTGTTTGAAAAGGCGCTGGAGGTAGGGTGAGGTGATTGGAGGCTAATCTATGCTGATTGCAATTATCGCTTTCCTGGCCATTTTCGTTGTGGCCGCGCTCTTAATCGCTGCCACGGGCGCGGGCGCGTCTGAACGGGAAAAACAAGCCATCGCGAGGTTACACGCTGTTTTGGCAACCGAGGCCAGCGGGATTAAAGATGAAACTGTGGATCTGCGCAAGCAGGAACTGCTAAGCGCCATTCCGCTTTTAAACCGGCTCCTGCTGAAGTTCGAACTGACGCCGAAATTGCGCCAGTTGTTGTATCAGGCGGAGGTGAAATGGGCTCCCGGCGGTTTGCTGTTGATGGCTCTCACGTTGTATGTATTCGGAACTTATCTGTTCTATTGGAGAACGGGAGTACTGGCATTTTCGGTTGTTCTTGGGCTTGTTCCCGCCGCTTTGCCGTTTGTTTATGTGCTTTATAAGCGGTCTAAAAGGTTCTACAAGTTTGAGGAGGGGCTGCCTCCTGCCCTGGATCTGATGGTCAGCGGATTGCGAAGCGGACACAGCTTGGTTGCCTCCATCGGTCTCGTAGCTCGGGAAATGGCCGACCCGATTGGAAAGGAGTTTCGCCTCTGCTATGACGAGCAGAATTACGGTCTGGAATTGCGCACCGCTATGGATAATCTAGCTCGGCGCATACCGCTTCAAGACGTGCGAATTCTAAGTACCGCGATTTTGATTCAGAAGGAAACCGGTGGAAACCTGGCCGAGGTCTTGGACAAGTGTTCCTATATCATCCGTGAGAGATTCCGCTTGAAGAAGGAGATTCGGATCAAAACCGCCCAGGGGCGCCTGACAGGTTGGATTCTCACCTTTTTGCCGGCGGTTCTCGGACTGCTTCTTTTCTTGGTTAATCCCGAAGGCATAAGCATGCTGTGGCAGAAACCTATGGGCGTCAAAATGCTGTACTACTCTGTGGTTTCGACGTTGATCGGTGCACTCATCATCCGGAAAATTATCCGGATTCGCGTTTGAGGAACTCCCCATGAACTTTGCTCTTTTCACATTCGCGGCGATTTTCCTGCTACTCGGCAGCGGCGGCCTTCTGCTCTTCTATCGCGAGGCTATGCTGCAGCGGCTTTCAGCGGCGATATCGCCGGACTCCGAAGGAAGTGGCTGGCTCAAGTATCTGAAGATGAGCAGCGCCCGCAGTTCGCTGAAGGCGGCCGTGCAGCCTTTCGACAAAGTTCTGCCTAAGAGTACGAAGGAGGTCTCGGTTGCGCAGCAGCGGCTGATCCGGGCCGGTTATCGCGAGGACGCTCATGTTCGCATCCTGTATGGTGCAAAGGTGCTGGTGCCGCTTGCTTTGTGCCTCTTAGCCGCGATTTCCGGACTAAGCCAGTACGTGAGTGCTTTTATCCTTTACGCGCTGGCTTTGGGCTTAGGTTATTTACTGCCCGACTTCTGGCTGGGACGCCGTATCGCATCGCGGCAGTTGAATATACGGATGGGGTTGCCGGAGATTCTCGACTTGATAGTAGTTTGCGTCGAAGCGGGGTTGAGTCTCGATCAGGCAGTTACCAGAGCGGCGGAGGAGTTGCACGCTAGCCAGCCCGAAATCAGTGATGAGTTTGGTTTGGTTCTCCTTGAGCAGCGGGCCGGCCGGGCGCGTGTGGATTCCTGGAGGCATCTCGCGGAGCGAGTCGATATAGATGTGATGCGAATGCTTGTTTCCGCAGTGATCCAAGCCGAACAATTCGGAACCAGCATCGCCAAAACGCTGCGCACCTACTCGGAGACGTTACGAGTACAGCGCCGGCAGCGTGTTGAAGAACTCGCCGCAAAGACTCCGGTGAAGCTGGTGTTCCCGCTGGTGCTCTTCATTTTTCCTTCGTTATTCGTCGTGGCGCTCGGACCGGCGTTAATCACCATGTCAGAGTCTTTCGACAAATATTTGAAATAGCCGCAATCGGCAGAAAGGAGAATTACTGTGGACGCAACTACAATCCGGGTTATTGCCGGTGTCTTGTTTGTTATTGTGCTTTTGGTTTTGATCCAGCGCCGCCGCACGCGCGTTCGATAAGTCGTCGAAGTGGGGAATCAGAGGACTGAGCATCTGTTGGAGTATGTGGGGAAAAGTATTGGACCGCGATAACAACAAACCGCAAGAGCACTACTGTGTGTTCAACAAGACGCGTGAATCGTTCTTAAGTCTAAACGTGGCGCCGGCCGATACCCATCTCCAACGGCTGATCGGGCTCGTCGGAAGACTTCGGTTGAAATCCGATGAAGGAATCTGGGTCGTCCCATCGCAGGGGGTTCACACGATAGGGGTGCTTTTTGCGATTGACTTGATTTACCTGGACGAGCAACATCGAGTGATACACACGGTAGAGTCTCTGGGTACTTTTCGCATTGGGCCGGTTAGGAGGAATTGCGCCAGTGTTTTGGAATTGCCGACGCGCACGATTTACTCCTCCCAGACGAGCGTCGGCGACGAGCTTCTCATTTGTTCGTCGGAGGAAATGGAAAGTTATCTAAAGCAGAGTCAAACGCCCCTGAACCTGGAAACGCTTGCAAGCTGAGGAAGGCCGCCTGCAGGAGCTTAATCATGAGATTCACCGAATGGTGGACGAAGGAGCAGGCCCATCGCACTCGCGCACCCAGATACGCCGGCAACTCTCTTGTCGCGTATTACTGGGATGGCGGTTCGCCGGCGCGCCACCCGGTGAAGGACATCAGCGCCACGGGCGCTTACATCTGCGCTAAAGAGCGATGGTACGTCGGAACAGTTCTGAGAATCACATTTCAGGAACAGTCGTTGGCTGGCGACCAGCAGCCTACCGCAGCTGGCGGGCCGCCCATCGCCGATTTATTTTTTTCAGTGTCGTGTCGCATTGTTCGTCACGATTCCGATGGAGGAATGGGCGTATGCTTCGTCTTCGCCGAGGACAAAGAGCGCAAAGCTTTAAGGCGATTTTTGCGGAAAACTGTGGAGCGCGTGCCATCGTAAGCGGCGCGTCCTTGCGCATCACCCTGTCATCGCCCGTATACACGAATTGGAGGGTACATGAACAGCCGTAGACTAACAGCATCGCCGAAAGCACTGAACTGTACCTTGCACGTGGCAGTCCCCGACGGCCACCGACGTGCAATGGCGGTGGTTTAGGATGCACACCCGTTCAATCGCTAGCGGCCGGAATCTCGCTAACGCTTCGTGCGGACGCAGACCTCGTAACGGCATCCTGCGGGGGGTGCGGCTAAGAAATGAGCGCGGCCAAGCAATGGTGTTCATTCTTCTCTGCATGACATGCCTGCTTGGATTTGTATCGTTCGGGGTTGACGTGGGAATACTGTTACGTGCCAAACGAGCAATGCAACAGGCGGCCGACGCTGGTGCCATTTCCGGAGCGGCCGAACTAAAATACGGGACCTGGCAATCGGCAGCCCAGGCCGCGACGGCACAGAACGGCGTAACGAATGGATCGGGAGGAGCCACCGTAACGGTCAACAATCCTCCCACGAACGGGCCTTACACCGGCCTCGCGAATTACGTGGAAGTCATTGTTACTGAACCCCAGTCGGTATTTTTCATGAGAATCTTCAACCGCAGTTCTGTTGCGGTGAGCGGAAGAGCCGTGGCCACTCTTGGCAGCAATCAAGGTTGCATATATACCATGGGAACCTCCGGAACCGACTTGAGCGTTACCGGGAATGCCAACATATCCGTGACACAATGCTCCATCCTTGATGACTCGGCGAGCAAGAACGCGGTTGACTTAACCGGAAACGTTACCGTGAGTGCCCAATCAATCGGGGTGGTAGGCGGCGTAACGCAAACTGGCAACGTAACTGTCACTCCCACGCCAGTGACAGGAATTGCTCCGGCGAGTAATCCGCTGGCCTTTATACCGCCGCCAACCGTACCGTCGCCCTGCACGAACAGTGTCTCTTTGAATGGGAGCCGATCACAAACGATACAGCAGGGTTGCTACAGCGGAATCTCGGCATCGGGGAACACTGCGTTGACTCTCGCTCCCGGGACTTACATCATCAATGGTCCGATTAGTATCACCGGCAACGCAACGCTTACAGGAACAAACGTTACCCTCGATCTGCTGGGCAGCAGTAATCTTACTGGCAATGGGATCCTCAACCTCAGCGCTCCGACGACAGGGACCTATAGTGGCATCCTGATTTATCAGCCCTCTAGCAATAACAATGCGATAAGTCTTGTCGGTAATTCCGGTTCAACGCTAGAAGGAACAATTGATGCGCCATCTGCGGCGGTGAGCTTTACGGGAAACAGCGGATCGTCAATCTACACCGATTTTGTCGTGAGTTCGCTGACCCTTACTGGTAACGCGTCGTTCAAAAGTTACGCTGCACTGGCGGGCTCCGCTCCCCCGCTGACAGCGGCAAAACTGGTGGAGTAAACAATCGTGAAAAGAACGATCAAGACGAATTTGCCAGTTGGCGCGACCGACAGCTCCAGCATGTTGGGCGACGAGATTGGGCAAGCGGTTATAGAACTTGCTCTCATGCTCCCAATTTTCGTGCTCTTGCTGGTCGGCGGAGCCGAGTTTGGGCGATTGGCGTACGCTAGCATCGAAGTCTCCAACGCCGCGCGAGCCGGGGTCGCATATGGCGCGCAAAACCACATCACAGCATCGGACGCGACGGGAATGCAGCAAGCCGCAACCAATGACGGCGCGAATGTTTCCGGACTGAGCGCGACAGGCACCCACTTTTGTTCCTGCTCCAACGGTACGGCTTCGACCTGTTTGCCGACCGATTGTGCTGGGGCGCTAATCGTTGAATACGTCCAAGTGAATACATCCGCTTCGGTGAACCCTCTGTTCTACTACCCCGGCCTCCCGAGAATATTCACGCTCACGGGACAAGCAGTAATGCGGGTAGAGCAATAGCCGGTCGCGAACACTGCGGTGAGCGGAAAGCCCTGATGAAACTTCCTTTTGCCCCGATGCCTTCCATGAGACCGCCCTATGAACTGCCCGGGCAATCCCCCCAGATGTTCAGCCGGGTGGGGGACGAGCGGGGTTCCGCGATCGTGGAGACGGCATTGTCCTCCACTCTCCTTCTGGCTTTCATATTCGGCATCATGAAGATTTGCTTGGCGGTGTATACGTATCACTTCATCTCCGATGCCGCCCGGGAAGGCACGCGTTACGCTATCGTTCGTGGGTCCTCCTGCCAGGGTTTTGCTTCTGCGTGTCCCGCCACCTCTGCGGAGGTGCAGAGCTACGTTCGTGGCCTCGCGTTCCCGGGAATCAATCCGAGTGCAATGACAGTAGCCACGTCTTGGCCTACGACAGGAACAAGTTGTACGCCTTCTTCCGCACCCTGCAACAATCCCGGCAATCTGGTCCACGTGAGCGTCCAATATCAATTTCCCTTGACAATTCCGTTTGCACTCTCGAAGACGATCACGATGAACAGTTCGTCTGAAATGGTGATTTCGCAATAAGGCTTGCCCTTCTCAAGCAAGGGTCATGGCGCTTGGTCGTGGGGAGCGAGTGTGTACGACTGTTTACATGTGCAATCGACATGTCACCAAAATCAGCGTCGAGGATGGAAAATGCCCCTCGCCGGGCGGCTGAGAAGCTACGAGGCGGAAATCGTCAACTGATCTCCAACCTTTGTCCCGCTGTCATCGACGATGCCGGCGGGAAGTTCTAAAACCGAATGCGCCAAAAGGCACATCGAAAGGCGCCAAGGCCGTAAAACACGCCGAATTTTCCGAATTGTTTGTTTGCGGTCCAGATACACGACATCTATAGGAAAGCGCATGCCCCATGTGTGAACCGCTTCGCAAGGTACGATCCAAAGTCCCTGGCCTTTCGACAAGCCGTCCCGCCCAAGCAACCCGCGGCGGCGCGCTGCGCTGGAATCGGCTACTTCTGCCCATTCTGCGAGAACGCTATCCCGAGTTACATTGTGAACGAGCATTTCTCGACTTTCGGGAGATCCACTTTTGTCGTTGCGCTTGCTATTCGAAACAACTATTGATGTCCGTCCGCTACCAAAGCAGATCCGGCGGAGGTGTTGTTGTAGGCGGAGTAGTAGGCGCGGCAGGTTGGGTTGTGGTTGCCGCTGCGCCTGCTCCGCCCTGTCCGTAAACAACTCCCGGCGTAGTTGAGTTGATAACTAATGGCTTCTCCTGATAGCTCTTAACTAAAGTTTCGGCGGGGATCGAAGGCGTGGGTGGCGATACGGGCACCGGGCCGGTGATGTTTTGCCCGGGTGAAGCCATCGGGCTATTCGTGTTTGGAGGTAAGAACGGCACTGGGTAATTAGGCATGGCGATCTGCTTGCCTGCCGGCATCGGACGTACAATCTCCGGCGTCACGATGACCATTAGCTCGGTGTTGTTCCTGGTTTTCGATTTCGATTGAAAGAATTTGCCCAGTATTGGAATGTCGCCGATGAATGGAATCTTATTGAACGTTTCAGTTTCACGATTGTCAAGAAGCCCGCCAATCGCAAAACTTTGCCCTTCGGACAATTCAACTTCCGTATTCACATTTCGCACAGAGATGCCGGGAACCGTGAAGCCCGAGATCGTCACTCCGTTCGCATAATCCAGTGAGCTGACTTCAGGAGCCACCTGCAGCCTGATGGTGCCTCGCGGCGTTATAGTCGGAATGAAATTCAGCCGAACACCGAATTGCTGGAATTGGATTGTGATCGCATTCGTTCCTCCGCCTTGTGAACCTTGGACCACAGGGTACGGAAATTGTCCGCCGGCGAGGAAACTTGCTTGCTTGCCGTTGGTGGCTAGCAAATTCGGCTCGGCCAAAATTTCTACCACTCCCTTCGTCTTCAAGTGCTTGAATGGTTGCTCCCAAATTAAGATCGGGACGAAAGAAAAACAAGTTAAGAGCATTCGTGAGAGTAGCTGTAACCCCGATTCTTGCCTGCCACACCGCCGGTGTGCTATCGCGCCGGAACTACTTATAACCGGAGCTGAGAACTGCTGCGTGCTGACAGTCCCCAGTGTGTTCGTCGCGCCAGTGCTGAAAAGGTTGAATCCGAGCGTCCTGCTCAAGCTGCGGTCTACGCTCGCAAAACGAACCTTCAGCAAAATTTGCGCTTCCGACGCGGGCACATCTACATACAGCAGATTGACGGCTTTTCCGACGGAGCTGGCAATCGCAAGGGCCCGGTCGACGCTGGTCAAGATCCTTGGCCGTACCCCGCAAGAAAATCAGATCGTTTTCGACACTGACATCGATTTTTTCACCGGGCAGTTCGGTCGAAATCTGACGCCGGATTTGATCCGCGCGGGCTGGTAGTGCAATATCGGCTTGGCTGAACGTAACGTCGAAGAAGAGCTTCTGGTGTCCTTCCTGCCAGATGATGAGGCTGGTTTCTCCCGGAGCTTTTCCATTCACAAGCACCTCAGTAGGGCTGACCGCATTGGCCTCCGCCGCATCGCCATAACCCACAGAAATCCGCGCGATCGGGACGGAGCTGTTGACGATAACCGATTTCCCGACGGTTACGAAGAGTTCATTGGCCGATTCTTGCGAGCTCGGAGGTGTTTGCGCTTGTGCTGCTGAAGGTGACTGACCGGCTGGCGGTGGCTGTTGCCCGGGCGGTGATTGTGCGCGTGGCGGTGTTTGTACGGGCGGGGATGGCTGTTGCCCGGCTGCTGCATGATCTGCCCCTGACAAAATCGCTAAAACGCCCAAGATGGCGGCACTTACAAGTCTGCCGGATTGGTTCAAAACTCCTCCATGGCCGAGAACAAGGGTCTGTCTTACTGGTGCTGCGAATCGGCAAACTTCTCTTGCGAGTGCTTCCCGCCATTAAAAACTTCGACCAGGTAGATGCGCGGGGCGGGCGTCTCAACTACAGGAACAGGCTTCTTGAAGCCGGCGTGCTGAAGCTTCGGCGGCGCGTTCCCATCGGAAAAAACATTAGCCATTGCGACACTCGGCGTCTTGGGAGTTTCCGTGTCCAGCGGATTGCGGAGAACTAATTGGATCTTGGTCTGGTTGCTTGCCAAACTCAACAGCTCCGCTTGTTCCGGGGTGACCAAAAGGTTAACAACCTGCACCTGTATGGGCTTGCCTTCGTTGTCCTTCTGAATATTGGACCCAGCGGACAGAACTTGAACGTTTTGTAGCAGCGTCTTGACTCTAGGTCCATCGGAGGCACCGACGCCCGGCTGATTTCCGGACACGAGAACATCCACTCGCATACCTGGCAAAACGAATCCGGCCACGCCTACTACATCATCCACGCGCACAGCGCAGGCACGCATGCCTGGCTTGATGGTGGCGGCCAGACCTGCCTCCCGTCCCCGCCGCGGCTAACCGATTGTCCACAATTGGTTCGCCTTCATAGAGTTGGGAAATGACGCCGCGTCCCACGGCGTCAGTCTTGCTGACCACCGCGCCCCTCGGAAGTGAACCCACCCAGTTACCGGTCGTGAGGTCGGAGTCTTGAATGATGTTTCCCACCTGAATGTCGCGATTGGGGACCACTCATCTTTGCTAATTTTCGGGCCAGCGCTCCTCGCCTGTGAGTTCGCGGCGATTCGATATACCAGATAACTCGATATCGCGGCTACGACAAAGGCAATGAAAAGAATTGTACTTAGCCTACGGTTCATTTTTGCGTCGACCTCTCATTAAGCATGGGTAAATGTCCCAGAACCAGTTGGGCAATTCAGATTCCAACTCGGGCATTTCAGAAGCGGTGGCAACTACAGGGTCTATTGTTGCGTCGGCTGAGACGGCATGTGAACGGTTGTTTACACCCTCGACTCCGCAAGCGTATCTGCGTTGACAGTTGCTCCTTGCCCGAGAAAGGGTTAGAGGCATTTCGACTTTGGGCCTCTTTATTGCAGGCAGAGTACTTCCTGCGTTCAATCGTTTTTACATTCTGTTTGGCTCTTCACGTTCCGCCACTATGAACGAACTATCCCTTCTCGATACGCGGCCATTGGCCCGGCGTTCACCGCTCCCAATATCAGTTTGTTTGCACGTCCTGCTGATTGTCGTTTTAACCTTATCCAACGCTGGCGCGGAAAAGGAAAGTCCCTCCCTCGTAAGCAATAGAAGGTCCGTGATCCTGCTGCACCTGCGGGATTTTTCCTACCCGGCGCGGCGGCATCAAAGCTCAGGTTCACAGGGGCAACAAGGTCTTGCGGGAGCAGGACAGCGAGGTGGAAGCGCGGCGTCACGGCTGGCACCCGCCCCGGTAGCATCGCAGCAGAGTTCTGCCGAGACCCAGACTGCGCAAGTGGCGCCCCCGCACCGGAAATTCGAGCTTTCCGTCGCAGTACCCGTCGTCCCGGAAAAACAGACGATCGTTCAACTCCAAGTCCCGCCGGAGATTGCTCTCAAGCAGGACATGCCGCTCCCGAACATCATCGTTTGGACCGCGCGGCAGCCTCCGCCCTTCCGCAGACAATTCGTTGCGCCCCCGCTCAAACAGGCTCGTCAAAAGGTAATAGCTCAAAACATTACTCCCGCGCCGGAGCTTCAACTCCCGAATAACGAACCGAATGTCGCCGATCTGAAACTTGCGGCTTTGCTGGCAGCGCAAACACGGCACTTCGTTGTTCCTCCTGCCACGACTGCTCCTATCCGAGTGCCGAACCCGGAACTGAGCAGCCAAGTGCCTCAGATCGTCGTACCCGATACGAATTCGGCCGAATCGGCAGCGCTGATGGCCTTGGTGACTTCTCCCGTCAAGCCGGACGGAATGATCATCGTACCGCCCGCGAACCAAAGCAGTGAAGCATCGGGTTCTTCGTCCGGAGGACAGCGTCCGGCGACCGATAAGGGCGAGGGCAGCGGCGGCGGCAGTCAGCCACAAGGAGCCGGTTCTGGAAATACAAGTGATAGCAAGCCCGGCGGTGGCAAAAGCGGCGACGGCAACACGGGTGGTGCGGGATCGGCTGGTGGGCGTGGCAGTGGGTCCGGCGTGGGGGATTTGGCATCGAACGGCCATGGCGGCGGCATCGGAAACGGCAATAGCGGCACGGGAAACGGCAGTAGCGGGACTGGAACGGGTTCAAGTTCCGGCTCCTCCTCCGGAAGCGGTTCGGGCGGTACCGGCGGCCCAGGCCACGGAAACGGGGCAGCCGGTTCCGGAGACGGACTGGACGTAAACATTGTCGGCGTCACACGCATCACCCTGCCCAAAGAAGGTAAGTACACCGTCGTCGTCACGGGTTCCTCTCAGGCGGTTCCTTATCCCGAGACGGTCGGCGCGCTAACCGGCAAGATGGTCTACACCGTCTACCTCAACGTGGGTCTGCACAAAAAGTGGATTCTGCAGTACTGCTTGGCGAAAGAGGCGCTGAGGTCAATACCAAGGGGCGGTTCGACTTCGGTGGACGCGCCCTGGCCTTTCCTGATTTTCCGGCCGGATCATCTGGTCGAACCAAACGACTACGTCATCGTTCACGGACTGATTGACAAGGATGGCCGATTCGACCAGCTCGCGATGGTCTTCCCAAATCAATTCGATCAAAAGGATCTGCTGATCAACTCGCTGAAAATTTGGGCTTTCCGCGCGGCCAGCCGCGATCACGTGCCGACCGCGGTTGAGGTTCTACTCATTATTCCGGGAGAGTCTTAGCAGGCATTTCGGCAGTGAGCCGCATTCGCCTATTTTCCGCCGTCTCCGCCGTTCACGCTCTGCGCCCACCTTCCGGGACGTGAACCGGCTATCGCGGCTGGTTGGCCTCATACAGACGCGGAGTATGGATCGCGATTTCCTTACTCATCGCCACCATCGTTTTGTGGTTGCGTCACAATATACATTCCACCGGCGGACTCGTCGGCAAGCAACCATCGTACACAACACTGGAGTGAATCTGAACCAGCCGTCGGCTCGCGAACTGCTTCATTAGATGGAAAAGATGACCCATGACTAAACTTGCTCCTCTCGCCTTTGTCTCGACTTTACTCTGGGCCGCCATTGGAGGCGTTGCTCAGTTACCGCCAACCCGGTCGTTGTTGGCGCTCTCGAAACGTAACCACACGCTCGCCATTGTGGACCCGAATACGCTGCAGGTCATTGCGCGTGCTCCCGTGGGTCCTGACCCGCATGAAGTGATCGCATCTTCAGATGGAAAAACGGCTTACGTCTCGATCTATGGTGGCGGCCGATACCATGCGCTCTCCGTTATCGATCTGGTCGGGCAGAAAGCGCTACCCGACATCGATACCGGCGCCTTGAACGGCCCACACGGTCTCGCGTTTGTCGGAGGAAAGGTCTGGTTCACGGCCGAAGGCGCGAAGGCCATCGCGACCTATGATCCGGCGTCCACTAAGATCGATTGGATCATGGGCACCGGCCAGAACCGGACCCACATGATCTACGTCACGCCGGATCAGAAACAGATTTACACAACCAACGTAAGCTCCGCGACGCGTCAGCATTCTGGAAAAAATCGCTTTGCCCCCGATGGGACCTCCTCCGGGAATGCGCCCGCCACAGAGCTCACAACCTCCTCAAGCCCCGCCGGGCGGAAATCAACCGCGCATGGACTGGAATGAGACCGTCATTCCAGTCGGCAAAGGCGACGAAGGGTTCGATGTGTCGCCCGAATGGACGCGAGCTATGGACTGCGAATGCTCAGGACGGTACGCTCTCGGTGATTGACCTCGCGACACGCACCGTGGCGGCAACGCTGGACGCGAAGCGTTCGGCGCAAATCGGCTGAAGTTCACTCCCGATGGAAATCTTGTGCTGATTTCACGCCTGGGTGATGGCGACCTGGCGATCTATGATGCAAAGTCGCGCAAGGAATTCAAGCGAGTGCCAATCGGCCACGGAGCAGCCGGCATTCTGATGGATCGCGATGGTAATCGTGCCTTCATCTCTTGTGGTCCTGACAACTACGTCGCTGTACTGGACTTGAAAACACTAGAGGTTACGAGCCACATCGACGTTGGCGGCGAGCCGGACGGTTTGGCATGGGCAATCCGACCGTGACTCGAGCCTGCGGCCGCCGCGGCTCAATGGCCCGGAGAGGGACCTTGTGGATCGAATGATCGAGCTTCTTGGAGCTGATGCGTCAGGTCCGGTGGTTTCGTCGGCCAGCAGGGTAGCAAATTTTCTCGAACCTCATTAATGAACAGTCGTCAAGTGGGGTGTTCCACTATTCGCCAGCCCTTTCACATCCTCGCGGCGTTAGAATAACTCGTTGAATTACCCCGTTCTTTTCGAGCAAGATTTCAGGACCGCCCGTCCGCCTCGTCTCGTTTACTGCCACCAGGAGTTTCTCGATAAGCTCGCCGAGCGGCGGAATGAGCCCGTCGGAAAACGCGCCGCACTCATCCTCCAGCGGATGGCGGTTGACATCAGCCGCCTGCACTACAAAGCTACGAACGGCGTGAACAGCGGGTGGCGACGCTCACGGCTGGGAGGCGCTTCGGGCTCGCATTTTTATGCATGGTGGGCCCCTGCGACTGCGACGCCACTCAAAGATGCCGGATTCCAAGCCGACTCCGAGGCGGTCTTTTTACGAGACATACGCCATCACGACGATCATGCCCCGGTCAACCCGGGTGATCCGTCGAACGATTATCTGCTGCTTACCGTGCCCGATCTGCGCGGCACCGAATACGCTCCGGAACCGTGGACTTCGCCGCAAGCGCGTTTCGCACGCGGCCGCGGCGGGGTCCGAATCCTCAAAGGCCATCCGGGTTCGGGCAAAACCACCGCGCTACTTCATGCCGCGGACTCCTCCCAAGCCGATCGCGTCCTTTATCTGACTTTTTCACAAGATCTGGCCTCGCTGGCCCGCGACTATTTCGATCGGTTTTGTTCGAAGACCCGAACCTTTACAGTCCTTACGTATCCGGCATTCCTCTCGCAACTGTTAGGCGGCCAAATGGCGCCGCCCGGCGGAAGTCAAGCGCGCGCCCAGTTCCGGAGCGATCTTTTCAATCATCGGCGATCGCTTGGCGTTTGGTCCAACAACCTCGACGCGCTGTATGACGAGATGCACGCGCACTTGGTAGGTGCGGCCGTGCCTCATCGCGGGGCGCTTTCCGAAAGCCGAGCGTATGCGTCTCCCCGAAACGCATACCGAGCTCAGCGTAATCGCTATCTCGGACCGGCCGCCGACAGGGTTCTGGATGCCGCGCACCGGCTCGAACGTATGTCTGACGCGCCTCTTGCAGACAGTTACTTTCCTGAGCTAGCTCTGGCGTGGCGCGCAGCAAGCGCGCTAAGTTCTGGATCC
Source organism: Terriglobia bacterium (assembly GCA_963846045.1). Lineage (GTDB taxonomy): Bacteria > Acidobacteriota > Terriglobia > Bryobacterales > Bryobacteraceae > Bog-105. The sequence continues at coordinate 24,051 of CAWJUL010000019.1, forward strand.
CGGCAGTTGGAATCTAGTCTCATCGAGTACGGCTGCATAGCCGTGGATGAGACTGAAGATTTAACACCCCTCGAAGCCTTCGTTGTAGTGGTGCTGGCGCGCCGCTTTGGGCCTGATCGCAGCAGCGCCTCGTTACTGCTCGCGGGGGATGAGGCCCAGACGGTCCGGCCTACCGATTTCGAATGGGCTTGGCTGAACGACATGCTGCATTCGATGATCGGGCAGGCGCAGGAATTCAAGCTGACTGCAAATCTTCGGAGTCCTCGCCGCATAGCGGATGTAGTGAATCGGGTGTGGGATCTCTACGACTACCTACATAAGCAGGACCGCCCTTCTGGAACGGGATACGCCGAGATTGACAACGACGGTCCGGACCAGATTCTCTATGCGGCCGTGTCGCGCGGTGAAGCGCCGGGGTTGCTAAATTCGCTCAGCACGCGCGAAGGGCTTGCGCTGATAGCTTTCGACAAGAAAAACCTGCCTAGCGAAATCCTTCCTTTCGTGCTCTCACCCGCGGAAGCGAAAGGGTTGGACTTCTACTCAGTGTGCGTACTGAATGGAGGCTCTCTGCTGCGGCACATCGTAGATACGCAGGTTTCAGACACCCCGGATATGCTGGCGCGCCGGCTTGCTATCGATCAACTTAGGGTGGCGCTTTCAAGGCCCACAGAGCGTCTGCTCTGGGTCGATATCGCGCCCGAAGCAGCAACTGTGAGTGAAGTTGCGCAATTGCTTCGGCCACCAGCCGACATCGCTCTGCATCCCATAACGGCCGAGGCGCTACGGATCTGCCTCGAAGAAGACGAATGGGATATCGAGGACCGGCTTCAGCGCTGCCGGAAAGATGCGCGTCAGCTTGTTTCGGTTAAGCCCGATCTGGCATGGTCGCGCGCCCAGCAGGCCGTCAGCCTTCTGGGCCGGCCCGGCGACCTGAACAGCGTTACGGATCCAGCGGCCCGGGATACTACATACCTGATGCTGACAGAGGTTGCTTTTCAGCTCGGCTTTCAAAGGAAAAGCCTCTCGCCCGAACTCGGTCTGTTGGATTTCTATGAACAATCGGCTAAGGCCGCGCGCAGCGCCGGAAAATTGCTTCTGGCGAATGCGATCCAGACGATTGGTACCACTGAGCAATCTCATGGGCCGGACCGGCTGAATCGGATCGTGACCGCTATTCAGGAAATAACCAGAGCCCGCGAACAACTCCCTGCTTGGCTGCTTGTTGAGATTACGCCGCGCGCGAGTCTATGGCTAGAGGAGCTTGATCGTCACCTCGAAGCAGGCGATAACTCGATTCTCGCGCAGGAGATCCTTCCGCCTTTCTTTGACACACTCGCGTTGCCCGATGCGCAGGCGCGCAAGGCTCGTTTAGCCCAGCGTTCCGTGCACATTCTAATGAAGAGCCGGCGTCACGCACTGGCTCTGACAATCTTGGATCGTTTACCCGAACCAAACCCGAGGCTTGCCGCCGAGTGTTACGAGGAAACGGACCAATTTGCCAAGGCTGCTGAGATCTGGATGCAAATCGGCGATCGCGACAAGGCACTGAAATGCTATCGGTCGATTCCCGATTTCGGAGCCGCGTTGAACCTGGTGCGGCAGATCGAGAGTCACCCGGCTCGACCGTCCCTCGAATGGCTAGCCGAAGCGGACGCCTTGTTCTTGCGGCGGCCGGACAATTTCAATCGAACAATGACGGCTCCAGAGAAGAAGTTTCTGGAAGCCACACTGGAGCGAGGTCTCGGCGTACAACGGAAGAAGCCTGCTGCAAAAAAGAAGGCGGCGGCCAAGAAGAGCGCACCTAGGAAAACGGTGCCCGCGAAGCGCACGCCTCCGAAGCGTGAGGAAGATCCCTTTTGAAGAAGATCCAGTTGGGTCACCGAGGCATTCCGCACGACCGATCCGCGCTAAACAATCCTGCCGTCTCGCATTGTGACCGTTCGATCCGCAAAGGCAGCCGCTTCCGGATTGTGGGTAATCATCAAAATGGTCTGCCCGGTCCGCCGGTTCAGATCACGCATGATTTCGAGCACCGCGGTCGAGTTTTCAGTATCAAGGTTCCCTGTGGGTTCGTCGGCCAGCAGGATGGCGGGCTGATTCACCAGCGCACGGGCGATTGCGACACGTTGCTGCTCGCCGCCCGAAAGCGCGCGCGGCTTGTGATCCAAACGATGTTTGATGCCGAGTAACTGGAGGATGTCGTCGAAATTCGGCGGCGGCGCTGCAACACGACCAAGGGACTGAGCGAGTTTGATGTTATCTCGCGCCGTCAGCGTCGGCAGAAGATTGTATTTCTGAAATACGAAGCCGATCTTTTTTTGACGTAATTCGGTACGCTGATTTTCGCTCAGCTTCCGAAGGTCAACATCGTCGATAAACACTTCACCCGAGCTGGGGGGCGCCAATCCACCGAGAATGTGGAACAGAGTCGACTTGCCGGAGCCCGACGGGCCGATGACAGACAAGAACTCGCCGCGCCTGACATTCAAATCCACCCCGCGCAACGCATGCACGTCCACGTCGCCCACATGGAACGTCTTCGTAAGCGCACGAACGATGATGATGGATTGCGCCTGCGCGTTTGCTTCCGGTATTGCGCTACTCATAGGCGAGCGCCTCAATCGCATCCTGGCGCGCAGCTTTCATTCCTGGATAGATTGCGCCGAGTAATGCGCCTACGAGCGCGATACCACCCGCAATCGGATACCAATCGGGAGTATTCACAATGGCTAAGGACGCGGGCATAAACGTGGTCACCAACCCGCGCGCGGCGAAAGAGAACACGATTCCGAGAAGGCAACCCGCAACAGCCAGCAGTACGGCCTCTCGCACCAAAATATCGAGGATGGTGAGTGGCTTGGCCCCAAGCGCCTTCAGAATTCCGATCTCGCGCGTTCTTTCAACGACAGCCGTATACATCGATAAGAAAACTACAAGGAATCCCACCACGACCGCAAGCCCTGTAATTACGCCGATAAAAGCACGCAGCGCCGGAATGTTGTTGACGCTGAACTGCGCAACAAAATCGGCAAGCGACACTGCTCGCAGATTGCCTTTCAACAGAGCGTTCAGGTGCTCAACTTCCACGATCGTGAGCTTAGGGTTGTCGATCTTTACCAAAATCTCCGAGATGCGGGCCGGTTTGAAATTGCCGGTGAGTTGCTGCAGAGTTGTCAGCGGCACAACCAGCCGCCCAAGAACTCCGCCTTCGACAACCCCGCTTAACCGCCAATTGTGATTGAGAAGGTTGACCGTATCACCCACGTGGAGGTGTTTTTCGCGCGCGTAGTCGGCATCCACCACCAGGTCATTAGCGCCCGTAGGCGGCCCACCGGCAACAAATCGAAATCCACCGCTAATCTTCTCGAAAGCAGGAAAGTCTACGCCGTTGAGGCGTGTGATCAGCTCGACCGGAACGGACAGCACCCCCACCGCTTGCACAATGTGCTGCTGTTTCTGCAGAAACGGAACAAATTCCTCGTTAACCTGCCCGGTTGAGAATGAGATTGTCCCTTGCGTGTCGGGCAGCAGGAAGATATCTGCACCGGATCCCTTCGCGCGATTGGCGGATTCGTCCAGCAGACCGCGGCTGAGACCGATCAGCGTCAGGATGGACATGACCTGCACACCCACAACCAACGCGGCCAATAAGGTTCGCACCCACCGATGTCTCAAGTTTTCGATAACGAGTTTATTGATCATCGTTGTTACTCGATCGATATTTCGGAATGATTCACTCCTGCGTCAACAAGAAATCGCGCACCACTTTGACCACCGGCTGATGTTCCACTTCTACTTTCCTGTTCAGGTTACGCATGATCTCGGCGCTGATGTGGTTTGAAAGCATGGTCAACGCCAGACCCACGTGTGGCTGCTGTTCTAACAAGCGCTGGCGCACGACATAACACGCGCTATAAGGCGGAAACGCGTGCTTGTCATCCTCGAGCATGGCGAACTGCGGCGTCTGTCAGTTGCGCGTCGGTGGAATTCGCCGCCACCATGTCCACCTGCTTCTGAGTCAAGCGCCCGATAGAGCAGGCCTAAATCCATGCTTCTCGGCGTTCCGTTCCAGCGGAAGCCATAGACTGTATCGAGCTTTTGCAAGCCCGTCCGGCCGCGTGATGAACTCGTAACCGACTCCCAGCCGCCAATTCCGCGAAACCGCGGCCGACAAGTCCCGTGAGGTCAGGCGCTGTGCCTCCGCGCTCCGAACAATCATCGCGAACGTGTTGTTGAAACCGAGTGGCGGCAGCCATACTAAGCGGTACTTTCTGAGGTACGCCTTCTTCACCGCAAGATACGCCTGCGCCGGATTTTCGGCACTGCTTTGTTTCAGGACGACGCTGCTGGCCGTGCCCGTGTACTCGGGATAAATATCGATATCGCCTTTTACGATTGCCTCTTGAGTCAGAAGTGTGCCGCCTAGATCCAGTTGGCGGTCTACTTTCAGGTGCAGCTTGCGCTCAATCTGCTGAGCGGCAATCTCACCCAGGATAAAAGACTCAGTAAAGTTCTTCGAACCGACAACTATCGTCGAGCTGCGCGAGCACGACCACAGAGCCGTGCTTGCCAGCAGGATGCTGGCGGCAACACGTTCTTCATTGCGCCCTGAGACGACGCTCGATCACAGTCATCCCCCCGTCGGCAAGCAACGCCAGTATGGCAGCCGGGATAGCTCCGGCGAGTATTTCCATCGTGTTCACAGAGGCCACACCGCGGAAGATCAGTACACCCAGTCCTCCGCCGCCGATGACCGCCGCGATAACCGCCGTCCCGATATTCGTCACAAGCGCGATCCGGATGCCCGCCAGAATCGTCGGCGCAGCCAGCGGCAGTTCAACCATGCGCAGAAGTTGGTAGTCCGTCATCCCCATGGCAACAGCGGCATCGCGAACCGGAGCATCCACGCTCGTGATTCCGACAATTGTGTTCCGCAATATCGGCAACAACGAATACAGAGACAAGGCAGATGATCGCAGTATGCTCCCCGATTCCACCGATTAGAGGTACAGGCAGCAAAAAACCGAACAGAGCCAGGCTGGGGATAGTCTGAAGCACACTCGCAACCGCAACCGAGATCCGGCGCAGGGTCGGACGTCGTGTCCCCATAATGCCTACAAATACGCCAATCAGGATGGCCGTTCCGCACGAGACGCCAACCAGGACGATGTGTTCGCCCGTGAGCCGGAGAACATCATGCAGCAAGCTCCGAATGACGTAAGGATCCAATTGAGTTGTTCCCTACGGCTTCGCCGAGGGTGTGGGATTGCTGGACCCTGGACTCTGCACCGACTGCTGCATATCGACGCTAAAAAGGTGGCATTTGTCGAGATCCTGCCGGAAGCGGAAGCGCGGGTGAAGGAACAGCGCGGCACGTGCATCGCCGCTGCCCTTCCACCATCTTCGCGATCCAGACTCCGTCGGGCTCTCGCTGCTGAATCAGACCCACGCGAAACCCTTTATGAACGGACGCGATCAACCCGCCGCCAATCTTCACGTCACGGTCCGTCTGCGCATGCATCTCGACAATGTTGCCCGTCTCTTCGTCGATCCAGAGATGCCCGACCATGGCTGACGCAAATCGCTCTTCAACGTTCTTGGCGTGAAATGAATTTTCACCCGAAAGGTCGAATTCGAGCGTGTTCCGGCCATTGCGAACTTCGCGTCTCTCATTGGAAAAGCGCATTGCTTTCAAGAACATGTCGATCTGTCTTTCATCCTCCTCGTGACGTTTTTCGACATTCTTCAAGTCACTATACTTCTTTGCTTCGTAATTGACTCGCTGCTGTTCCTTTTTCGCATCTGTGGCCGACAGCGGTTTGCCATCGCGAGCGAGCAGATGGTTCACTTCGACACCGTTCACAAAGAAGCGCTCTTCTTCGCGTGTCTTGTGCTTCTTTATAGAACCGTCCCCGTTCAGTTCGTCCTCGGCGGTCCGAACCGTGCAGGAGTATTTCTCGAGTGCCTTCTCGGATTTCTTAAGGCTGTCCAGCGTACGCTGTCGAAGAACTTGTTTGTCGGGCAACGGCGCTTGTGCGAAGCACATCATGCCACTGATCAGAAAACTAATAGGCGCTTTCACGCCTGCATTCCCTTAACAAACTGTTCAGGAAGTGTGTCTAGGAAGGCTCTTGCGGTTGGGGTACCAGCCTCGAACAGTCCTTCGGGCGTTGTAAGAGCTTCGAGTTTGCCACCGTCCAGCACCGCAATTCGTGTCCCCAGCGCGAGCGCTTCCAAGAGGTCATGAGTCACGAATATCGCAGCCACTTGATACTGCTCGCGAAGCTTCAAAAACTGTTGCTGCATCTCATGCCGGGTCACCGGATCAAGCGCGCCGAAAGGCTCATCGAACAGTAAGAGTCCCGGTTCCGCTGCCAAGGCGCGTGCAACAGCCACACGCTGCCTTTGGCCGCCCGAGAGTGTATGTGGTTTCCGCTTTGCCAGTTGGCCGTAATCCAGCCCAACTTGACCGAGCAGTTCGCGGGCGCGCACATTTCGCTTATCCTCGGGCCAATTAAGCAGTTTCGGCACCAGGCTGACGTTCTGCTCAATTGTCCAGTGGGGAAGAAGCCCAAATTCCTGGATGACGTAGCCGATTTTGCGGCGTAACTGGATAGGGTTGATGTCCGCTACATTCTTTCCTTCCAACAGAATGGTTCCCGATGTCGGACTCAGCGTTCGGTTGATCAGCCGCAACGCGGTGGTCTTGCCCGAGCCGCTGCGTCCCAGCAGTACAAGAGTTTCTCCGCGCTCCACATCGAAGCTGATGTCGTCCAGGATCAAGCGCCCGTCCACTTGATATGTCACTTCACAAAATGAGAGATAGGGCAGACGCCACCTTTCCGATCTCATTATCCCGCGTACTTCACTAGCGGTACGACTGTCCAACGCCGATTGTTATGCTGAGGGCAATTGTGAAGTTCACGGTCGGAGAAGTCGTCGGCGATTATCGAATCGTCGATGTCATCGGATCCGGAGGCATGGGCACGGTTTATAAGGTGCAGCACGTTATTTCCGACCGGCTCGAAGCCCTTAAGATTATTCTGCCCAGCTTGATCGACTCGCCTGACCTGGCGGAACGATTCATGCGCGAGATCAAGTTGCAGGCACGCTTAAGCCATCCGAATATTACCTCTCTCCACAACGCGCTTCGGGTCAGGGAAAGCCTGCTGATGGTGATGGAGTACATCGACGGCGTCAGCCTGTATGCGCGCATGCGCGAATCGGCCCTCAGCCCAGGCGAAAGCATCGATATTGTCAAGCAAATCCTCAACGCGCTTGCTTACGCGCACGCGCATCGGCGTTGTCCACCGCGATATCAAACCGGCGAACATCATGCTCACACACGAAGGCATCGTCAAGCTGATGGACTTTCGGAATTGCTCGCGCTGTCGACCATAGCGACCAACTGACGCGTACAGGCGCGGCTATTGGGTCGTTGCACTATATGTCTCCGGAGCAAGTGCAGGGACACGCAATCGATCTTCGGAGTGATCTTTACTCGGTCGGCATCACCCTGTACGAAATGGTCACTGGGGAAAAGCCGATCACCGGCGACACGTCATGGGCCATCATGAGCGCGCACGTGACCCAAATACCCCGCGCGCCCGCCGCAGTCAATCCCAATCTGAGCCCCGCGCTCTCGCTCGCAATCTTGAAGGCGATTGAAAAAAGACCAGAAGATCGGTACCAGAACGCAACCGAGTTCGCCGAGGTCCTGAATGTCATCAGAACGAGATTGGCACCGGCAAAGGCAGCCGAACCCGGCCCCCAGATTCCGGCGTCTCGTCCGCATCTACTCGCCGCAACACCGCCGTCCAACCCGCAGGACGCCAATGCGTTCCCGCTCCAAGCGCTCGGAACGCATCCGCTTCCGCTCACACTCCGTCAAGCGTGAAAAGCGCAACGCCGACTCCCAGCTCTGGACAAAGTACAAATGCCCAACGATTTGAAAGTGCCGATTTGGACCGCATCAAGCGGGAACTGGCCGTTTACGTCGGGCCCATGGCCAGAGTTCTCGTCGAACAGGGCGGCGCGCAAGTCACAGACCTTGCAGAAACTCTACGAAGCGCTTTCTGCCGAAGTCCCCGAAGGCGCGGAACGAAAGAAATTCCTCGCCAATAGCCGCCGATAGGCTACTCTGGTTCGCTGCCCGTCTCATCCAGCATCTTCATCGCCCGCGCCAAGCTGCGCTGCATGCGGTTGAACGAAGAGGCAAGCACCGATATCTCATCGCGTCCGCGAACGGGCAGATCCTCTACGTCGAGTTTGCCTTGGCTGATCTCATCCGCCATGCGTGAGAGCTTAGCCACCGGCCGGATAACCGTCACAATCAGCACCCCGTCCAAAATCAGCAGCGTAATCGCCGCCACCACCAACAGATAAATCACCAGCGTCTTCAGCGCCGTGTTGGCTATCTGAAGCGGAAGGGACTCAGGCACGCTGACAATCTGCGCGCCGATGATCTCATTCGCTTTCCAGCCGAATCCATTGTCGCGTCCGTATTGCCGGATCATCGCGGCGGGCGCAACCGACGGCACGCTATGGCATTGCAGGCACTCCGGCCCGGCGGAGAGCGGCCGCGCAAAAAAGAGCGACTTGCCGGTCACGCCATTGCGCTCGCCGTAGAAGGTCTTCACGCTGCGGTCGTTGCGAAACTTGTTGATGACTTCGGCTTCCCAGTCGGTGGCGCGGTCAATCGGGTTTGTGGGGTTCAGCGTAGCCTCTTTGTAGCTGTATTCGGGATTGCGGTTATGCAGATAATCGAAGACCTGTGTCGCCGAAAAAGCCGGAACTGTTTCCGGATAAAACACAGCGCCATTAGCGCTGAGCCGGTTCAGAATCGGCTTGATGTCATGTGACGTGTAATCGCGGGTGGCGAGAGTGGTTTCCATCATCAACCGGGCTTGGTCGCGAACTCGGTTCCGTGCATCATCCTGCAGAAATCGATTGGCCAGCCATACTGCAACGGCTAAACCGAGTCCAAACACAACGGCAAAAATCAGATTGAAGCGGGCGAGTAGTTTCATTCCTAAATTGCGAGTGCTTAAATACGCTATTAATTCTAAGCTGAGAGTCCTCTAATTGCCTACATCAAAATTAGGCCGTTTTAGGCAGAGACGCTTTTGGGGAACTCATGACCAATCGTCCATGCTGTACGCCTCTCGTTCCAATCAGGAGGTCTGCCAGCTTTCGTACGCGGCCGGATCTGCCGCGAACGACAATCACTTCCAGACAAGTATTGTGATCTAAATGAGCATGTGTTGTGGCGATGATCAAGTCGTGATGATCGTGCTGCAGGTTCGTTAATTTATCGGGAAGCAGCCGGGAATGATGGTCGTATATCAGCGTTATGCTTCCCACAACAATTGTCTCCGGATCTTCGACAGCCGCAGTTACCAGTCGGTCCCGAATCAAATCGCGGAATGCTTCCGAACGGTTTGTGTAGCCTTGCTTCGCAATGAAACGGTCGAAACGAGCCAATAAGTCCGAATCGATCGCAATGCCGGTGCGGGTTAGCTGGCTCATGAGTGCTCCTGTATGATAATCACGTCACCGTAACACGTTGAGAATTAGCGTGCTACTCTGATTGTCCGCGCCGCCCGCGGGAGCGCGCTATGCCGGCAATACCGTTTCCCGGGTGATCCTGAACCGTGCATATTCCCGATGGATACCTAAGCCCGTCCACCTGCGCCGGCCTGTATGCTGCCGCTGCCCCTTTCTGGTACCTGGCGCTCAGGCGTGTCAAGAGAGTGCTCGACACCCGTGCGATTCCTCTTTTAGCGGTATTCGCGGCGTTCTGCTTTTTGGTCATGATGTTCAACCTGCCGCTGCCGGGTGGAACCACCGGTCACGCCGTGGGAATGGGAATAGCCTCCATCGTTCTTGGGCCTTGGGTATCCATTCTGGCGATCTCAGTTGCTCTGTTGATCCAGGCGTTATTTTTTGGCGACGGCGGCATCACTGCTCTGGGAGCCAACTGCTTCAATATGGCGATCGTCGGCTCACTCACCGCGTATGGAGTCTATCGCATAGCGGCCCATGGAGCGGCGATCGCGTCCACCCGGCGTGTCCTCGCGGCGGGATTCGCCGGCTATGCAGCCATCAATGTCGCCGCCCTTTGCGCGGCTGTTGAATTCGGCATTCAGCCGGGTTTCTTCCACGACGCCGCCGGCGCGCCTCTCTATGCTCCGTACCCGCTCAGCATTTCCATCCCGGCGATGATGATTGGGCATCTCACCTTCGCCGGCCTTGCGGAACTTGTCATTTACCGCCGGCCTCGTCGGTTATTTCCAGACGGGCGGACCCGGAACTGCTCCGGCTTACCGCGCCCGACGCCCGCGTTTCGGCGCCCATCGGCAACTCCGGCATTCACCCCATCTGGCCCACTGCGCGCAAATTGTGGTTCGGTCTGGCGTTGGTCCTAATCTTGACACCGCTGGGCATTTTGGCTGTTGGCAGTGCCTGGGGAGAGTGGACCACCACCGATTTCTTGAATCCATCCGTTCGTCAGCAGATCGCCAGCGCGTCTCGGAATCAGCCCGGCCCCGGAACATGTCCCTCGCGGCCTGCAACGCCTATCGCTCCTCTGGAAGGCTCCGTTCGCTCGCTACGAGCCGTCGTTTATCCGTAGTTCATATCTTGGGTATTTCGTTTCTGCGTCAATCGGGGTCGGCCTCATCATCCTTGTTACGTCGGCTGCCGGCTGGTTCGTTTCGAGATGACTGCAGCACGCGGCCGAGTAAAGCCGACGCAGGCGTTTCCGTCTTGTCGAATCGCCGGCGCCGAAAAGGCTTTATCGAGAGAACCTTGCCCGGCCTCCTGACCGCAATACAGGACTCTCTGTTTGCCGAAGATTTGGCACGGTCGAAGGGGCTGTTACAGAGCATCTGATGCTCCGGTCAAATTAGCCGGCATCGGCGCGCTGATCGTGGCAGCCATTGCCATGCATCGAATTTGGGCGCTGCTTGATTCTCTTCGGGTTGTGTCTGCTGCTTGCCCTTCTTTCCCGTGTTTCTCTGGCCTTACTCGCCACGCGAGTCTGGATTCCGGTGCTCGCCTTCACCGGCGTCATCGCTTCACCCGCCATATTCCTGGTGCCGGGATACAGCTCGTTCCACCTGCCGTGGCTTCGCATGGCCCGCCACAACCAGGGCCTCACCAGTGCCGTCTTCCTGACATTGCGGGCGGAAACGGCTGCAACTTTTTCGCTCCTTCTCGTCCTTTGTACTCCATGGAATCGTCTGTTGCGAGCTCTACGATTCTTTCGGGTTCCGGCCGTGGTGGTGTAATCCTGGAGACGGCTCATCGCTACATCTTCCTGCTCTTGCAAATTGCGCGTAACTATGTTCGAATCGCGCCAGACCCGGCAGATCGGTTATCTCCAACCGGTCGAACAGCGGCGTCTGGCCGCTGCTACGGTTGGAGTGCTCCTGGACAAAAGTCTTCAGCTCAGCAGCGAAGTCCATACGGCGATGCAGGCGCGCGGCTTCCGGGGAGAGGTACAATCTGTTAGATATCTTCCGGATGAAATCCAGCGACTGGCTCCAATTAACCGTCCTCCTCGGAATCGTCGTGCTCTTCTGGTCTGGCTGGGGGCGGTAGACAGAGATGCCGCAGAATTCCGATATCGCGTTTCGACGTTCGGGACGTTCGTACTCGTACGACAACATTCGTGGCGTTACACGGGATATCGCTCGAAGATCAGGCGAGGCGAGCGCATTGCGCTGCTCGGCGCGAATGGATCGGAAAGTCGACTCTGCTCCGGATGCTGGCGGCGCTCGCCTTTCCAACGCGGTGCAGATTTCATTTTTTGGGGAAAGCCTGACGAAGGCCGGTTGCAGGAGGAGAGTTTCTTCTTTCGGTTCCGGCGCCGAGTGGGGCTCGTTTTCCAGAACCCGGACGTCCAGTTGTTCAATGCCAGCGTTTTTGACGAAGTGGCCTTCGGTCCTCTGCAACTACGATGGACAAAGGATGAAATTCGCCAAAAAGTAGAGGAGACGCTTTCGGCGATGGGTATTGCCCGATCTGAGAGATCGCCCCCGCACCGCTTATCCGGAGGAGAGAAGAAGCGTGTAGCGCTCGCGTCCGTTCTCGTGCTCGATCCGGAAGTGCTGCTCCTCGACGAGCCGACCGCCGGGCTGGACCCGAGCAGCCAAACCCAAGTCGTCAATTACTGAGCTCATGGAAAGGACGGTTCAAAGACCGTGATCACCGCTACTCATGATCTGGACACGTTGGAAGACGTGGCCGACCGCTGCTACATTCTCCAGGATGGCCGGACGGCCGGCGAGGGAGAGCCCGTCACTCTCCTGCACGATGTCGAATTGCTCGAGCGCTCGAAACTCCTCCGTCCTCTCCATCACATCCATGTTGGGGAGCCTATGTCACCCCATCCGCACGTACATCGTTACGAAAGGAAGAAGCGATTTTGCCCTTGAGTTTGGCTGGCCTTTGCGATATAAAGTACTGATGCGCTCCTCAAAATACACCATGGCGGCCGCAGAATTGCTTCTGATCTTCCCCGCCGCCCTATTCATGATCTCCCTATTTGTGCGCAACCTGCAGCCGCTGCAATATGAACCGGCCCATACCGCCGCGCAAATCGTAACGTGGTACGCCGCGCGGCCCCGCATAGGCCTGTGGCTGCTCCTCATTGCTCTGCCCTTCACGGTTCTGGTCACCGGCTGCTTCACGCTTGCTCGGCGATGGAGTCGGGACGCGCAACTTCGCCTCGCCGCGCGCAACACGGCCTCAGCGCTCCGTGCGCATGTGGGAACAGCATTGGTCGCAGCAACTGCGTTAACGGCCGGTGGGGTCTTGGCCATTGTCGCCCTGCATGTTCTGTTCGATTGACACCGCTCTAACCGTCCAGAGTTCTTACGAAAAACTCACGCCGACCATCCAGCGAGCAGGACGCTACGTATACCAAGGTTGAGGCCGGCAAATTGCACCGTTTCACATTTCAAGAGATCCATCGTTGCGGCCTTGGCACTGCCAATGATCGCTTCGGCGCACGTCAAATGGTTTGCCTCCTATGACGTTACAAAACCTCCGAAACACCTGGCTGACGTAATCGGCGCATACTTTCTCGCCGTCCTCGCCGGATTTCTCATTCTGCTTTTCTTAGGCTTCTGGCTTGATGGCTTTATCTCAAAACGATGGGCTCGTCTCGAATCGGCGGGAGCAAGCGCTGATGCCGCGCTGGAGAAGCTGGTGCGCTTAGGCACCGGTGGTTTCTTTTTGTCTATTTGGATTCTTGGGCTTTATATCCTGACATCGGAGCTACACACCAAACAGAGCCTGGGTGTTCGGCTTGCAGTTCCTCATTGCACTGTTCACGCCTTGGCGGCCCACCTGTGTGCTTTCCGCCCTCGGCATAGGCGTTTTGTACGTTTACGCGATCTTCCAGTACGGCTTTTTCCACATGCTGGATTACGTGTACTTCCTCGGGCTGGCGCTGTTTCTCGCGTCTATATCTCTGTCGAATGCGCGTCTTCGTCGAATAAGAATACCGGCCATCACCGGCGGATTGGCCTTCAGCATCATGTGGACTGCCATTGAGAAGCTCTTGTATCCGCAGTGGACGCGGCAAATTTTGGTGAAACGTCCTCACTTGGCGATGGGAATGAACTTTGACCTCTTTATCGTCATAGCGGCGTTCGTAGAATTCACCTTGGCTTTCTATTTGGCCACTGGACGCGGCTTGCTTCGTCTGGGAGCGGTTGCTTTATTGCTTGTTTTCGTGAGCGCTATGCCGGAATTCGGAGCTCGCGATATCGTGGGTCACATCCCGATAGTCGCCATCCTCGGAGTTCCTTTCATCGGGAGCGCTTCAGCGCTACAGCGATTCTGGCGTTTTCCTCAACGTGGCATCGTCTTCAACGCAGCCGCCACGTGTCTCTTGTACGTGGCGACCCTTGGGGTTTTTATCGGTCTGTACTACGGCGCGCAGCGGATTCAGTGATACCGGAGCTGCCCGGATCTGATGAACCCGTGAAAAGCCGGCGGAGCCGCGACGGGAACGGAGCGGGTTTGTCGTACGCCTTTTTCCCCAACTTCGTACCTCATAGCGGCGCCTGAGCGTAGTTGAGTCGCTATCTACGTCTCCCGCCTTGTCGGCGCTTGCGCGCCCTCGCGTGGCCATTATGGTTCGTCGCCCACAGGCGCAGCTTGTCCGCGTAAGTCTATACAGCTCTGTTGCTTAACGCCCATCTGAACCCATTGGAGGCTGGACACCACAAATCGGCGTTGCGCACCAGCCCAAATCCGCAACAAGCCTGATAAAAACGCCTGCTTTCACGCTCCAATGCGACCTGTTAAGGCCATTTGTCTCGAGTCCTGTAAAACGTTCACAATTTCAACGAAATTTCTTCGTCCGAATAAGTCCAATCGCACCAGTGTTTTGCGCAGCGGCGGCACGCGTTCAGCCCCTCGGATGATCGCAGTGCGCGTATTAACGTGAAGCCGTGAACAAGAAAGACCTGGAGCGCCGCTTGGCTAAGGAGTCGCACCGTTCTCGTGCGCAGGCTGCCGACGAGGTAGACAAGCTGATTCACCGTCTGCTCATGGAGCTTAAGAAGCCGGTGAAACTATCAAGTACGCACCCCGGCGACTCCCATAAGCAGGAATCGTCGTGAAGCTCGGTTTTAATAACCGCCGTATCGTCCGATTGATTCGCCGTTGCGTTCGAGAAGGCAATCCTGTCGATGTCGACGGCGTCGGTAGCTTCACTCTGGATGGGAATGAAGTCGTCTTTGAGGCCACCGGACGAACCCAGGTCTTTATCGCCTACGCGAAAGAAGACCGGACTGAGGCTCGCAAGCTCTATCGCATCCTGCAGGCAAACGGTCTCGAACCGTGGATGGACGAAAAGAAGCTCCTGCCAGGTCAAGATTGGCCGCGTGCCATCGAACGAGCGATCGAGGTCGCAGACTACGTGGTGCCGTGCTTCTCGTGCCGCTCAGCCGGCAAACGTGGTTTCTTCCAGTCGGAATTGCGCTATGCCCTTGGTGTTGCCGCGCTCGTCCCGCTCGACGAAATCTTTCTGCTGCCGGTGCGGCTCAGCGAATGCGAAGTGCCTGTTCAGATTGCTCGCAGGACACAGTATATCGATCTGTTTCCCGATTGGGACACAGGAATAAAAGCTCTTTTGAAAGTAGTCAAACGGCCCAAAACACCAGCGTTGACGCTTGAAACTAAGGTCCTGACTTAGCCCGGATTGGAGAGTTTCTTCTTGGCTTCTGCCGCAAACTTGGACTCGGGCGCTAACTTGATCACTTTTTGGAATGCGATCTTGGCTGCGTCCTTGTTGTTCAGTTTCTCTTCTACTTCGCCCACCTTGAAGAAAGCTTCGGCGGAGTTCGGATTGTAACGAGTCGCGTCTTCGTAGCGGCCGAGCGCGGCGCGGTATCCCTTGCTCCCCTTATGCATGTAGAAATTTCCCACACCGATGCAGCGCTGCGCCTCTAACGGGTCGAAAGCGTACGTTTTCGGCGCCACGGAAGCGTCTTCTTCCGGTGGGTTTGTTTCGTCGGGGGGCTGCTGCGTTGCGGGCGGAGAACTTTGGTGTGTTTGCGGCTGAGAGCCTTTGCTGCTCTGGCCCAGCGAAAAAGATGTAATCTCCAGCGTGGAAAACAGCAGGCACGCCACCCAGAGCTTGCGTGTCACAATTGGATTATAGCTGCCGATGGAACTTCGCGAGAAAGTTGCGCAGCTTCCCACCCAACCCGGCGTTTACCTCTACAAGGACGCACAGGGAAAAGTTCTCTACGTTGGCAAAGCGAAAAATCTTCGCAGCCGCGTGCGGAGCTACTTCAATGAAGACAGGTTGGCCGAGGCGAAAACGGGAAGCCTCATCGCGGAAGCGCGCGACATCCAATTCATTGAGGTCGATAACAACAAAGAGGCGCTCGCGCTTGAGAACAATCTCATCAAGCAATACAAGCCGCGCTTCAACATACTGCTGCGCGACGACAAGACCTTCCCCTACATCAAGCTCACGCATGAGAAGTACCCGCGTGTTTATGTCACCCGCCGCATTCTGAAGGACGGCGCCGGCTACTACGGCCCTTACTTTCCTGGCAACCTGGCTCACCGTCTGGTGCACTTCATTCACCGGCACTTCAAAGTTCCCTCGTGCAAGATCGACCTGACCCGCAAGCACACTCACCCGTGTTTGCAATACCACATCCATCGATGCCTGGGCCCTTGTACGCCCGAACTCACCACCGATGAAGCCTATGCGGCCGCCGTCCGTGACGTCCGTTTATTCCTGGAAGGCCGCCATCGAGATCTCTCGGACGAATTGGAACAGCGCATGAACGTTGCCTCGCAAGACATGCGGTTCGAAGAAGCCGCCAGCCTGCGTAACCTCATGAACACGGTTCGCGAGATGGACCAACGTCAAAAAATGGCCGCAGTGGAAGGCGACGACATAGACATTTTTGCTTGTTACGCCGAACCGCCACTGGTCGCAGTGAATCTGTTTCACCTGCGAAAAGGAAAGATTGTGGATCGCCGCGAGTTCTTCTGGGAAGACCAGGACGACTTCAATGCTTCAGAGTTCTTCGAGGCGTTGCTCAAGCAGGTTTACCTTGGCAGTCCGCATATTCCCGGCATAATTCACGTGCCTGCCGATTTTGAGCAGCGCGAAGAGTTGGAAGAGTTTCTTTCCGATCTTCGCGGCCGCAAAGTCGAAATCTCCACGCCCCAGCGCGGCACCAAAAAAGCGTTATTCGGCCTGGTCGAAACGAACGCCAAGCATAGCTTCGACCAGCGCTTTCGCGTGCTCAAGCCCTCCTCGCAGGCCATTCAGGAAGCGCTGCGCGACGCGCTCAACTTGCCGGATGCGCCCAAACGCATCGAGTGCTTCGACATATCGCACATCCAGGGCACCGACAAAGTCGCGAGCATGGTCGTCTGGGAAGACGGCCGGATGAAAAAATCCGATTACCGCAAGTTCATCATCCGAACCGTTGTGGGCAATGACGATTTCGCTTCCATGCGCGAAGTGATCACGCGCCGCTACTCGAAGCTGCAGGAAGAAAAGCAAGCCTTCCCTGGCTTGGTGCTGGTAGACGGTGGTTTGGGGCAACTGCATGCCGCTGCCGAAGCTCTTGAAGCGCTCGGCAACACGTACCAGCCCCTCGCCTCCATCGCGAAGCGCGAAGAGTGGATTTACGTCTATGGGCAGGAGGATGAACCCGTTATCCTCGACAAATTTTCTCCCATTCTGCATTTGGTTCAGACCATCCGTGACGAAGCGCACCGCTTCGCAGTCACGTTTCATCGCACCCGCCGCAACGCGCAGCGCCTCACCTCGGAGTTGCACGAAGTCCCTGGTATCGGGCTCAAAACGGTGGAGAAGTTGCTGCGCACATTTGGGAGCCTTGAACGTGTGCGGCAAACTCCGGACCGGGAACTCGCCGCCGCGATAGGCAAATCTGCTGCCAACAAGCTGCGCACTTACTTCGCCAGTCAGCCGGTGCATCCGCTCGTGCAGATCCAGCCCGACGCCATCCCTGCTCTTTCAGACGCCTTGGAATAGCCGCAACGCGAGCACCTCGGGTAGCCGCGCGCGCCTGATCTCTTGCGCGGTCTCAGCAACCGCGTACTCGACCCGCCGCAGGCTGACGGTCTTCTGCACGGAGTCGTAGATCGCGTAAGCAGCCCGCGGATCGCCGTCTCTCGGTTGGCCCACTGAGCCGGGATTCACCATGTAAAGCGTGTCGGCTTGCAACTCTATGAGGCTTTCATGATCCTGTTTGCGAAGCATGGGTATCGAGCCCACTCGCCCATGCCGGCTGAAGAAGCCGCCTTCTAAATGCGTGTGTCCGAAAAATGCTAATGGCAACGTGAAATGGGAGAAACAGGGAACCGCCTCGCGAGCGGTGGTTATGTATTGATCTTCATCCTGCGGGGAACCATGCCAAATGTGGAAATGCTCTAACTCTATCGGCCCGCGTTTCAACTTCTGCAAGTAGTCCAGTTGCGGCGCATTGAGTTGATGAATTGTCCAGCGCGCCGCCGCTTGCGCCACATCGTTGAACCAGTCCAAATTCTCCAGCCCCGCGACTACTTTGTCGTGATTTCCGCGAATGACGTGCGCGCAATTTTCTCGGGTCCAGTCCACCACTCGTGCTGGCTGAGCGTTATAGCCCACCAAGTCGCCGCAGCAAACGATCTCGTCGAACGGGCCATTTGCATCGGCCATAACGGCCTCCAGTGCATGCCAATTCGCATGAGTGTCGCTCAATATGAGAAAGCGCACATCCGAATTGTAGCCGCAGCTAGAGCCATTAAACATTTTCGGCGGAAATTGAATTTGCTCCCCAGCTACAATTCAAACGATGTCATTGGTCGTAGTGGGTTCCGTCGCGTATGACGGGATTGAGACGCCGCACGGAAAACGAGAACGCATCCTCGGCGGCGCATGCACGTACATTGCGCTCAGCGCGAGTTATTTCACCAAAACGGCCATCGTCGCTGTGGTCGGCCACGACTTCGCCGACGAGGATCGTTCACTGCTCTCAGGGAAGGGAATCGATCTGGCAGGTTTGGAGCAAGTACCCGGCGCAACATTCTTTTGGTCCGGTGTCTATTCCGCCGACATGAATGACCGCACGACGCTCCGGACCGATCTCAACGTCTTCGCGGACTTCGATCCGAAACTGCCGGCCGAATATGCCAAGCATCCTTATCTCTTTCTGGGCAACATCCAGCCCGTGTTGCAAGCTCGTGTTCAGCAACAGATGAACGGTGTTCGCTTCGTCGGCGGCGACACCATGAACTATTGGATTCAATCCACGCGCGACGAACTTGTTGACACTATCCGCAACTGGGATTTCCTTCTCATCAACGACAGCGAAGCGCGCATGCTCTCCGGGGAATACAACCTGCGCCGCGCGGCCGAAAAGATCCTTGCCATGGGTCCCAATACTCTCGTCATCAAGCGCGGCGAACATGGCGCAATGTTGTTTCGCAACGACAGCCTGTTCATGGTTCCGGGATATCTTCTCGAAGACGTCTTCGACCCAACCGGCGCCGGCGATTGCTTTGCCGGTGGCTTCGTCGGCTACTTGGCCGAAAAGCAATTCGACCTTCACAACGGCGGCTTCGATGTCCAGGACCTTCATCGCGCTGTAATCTATGGGTCAGTCATGGGCAGTTTCTGCTGTGAGTGCTTCGGCGTCGACCGTTTCCGGACACTCACCCGCTCCGATATCGACCAACGCTTTGAAGAGTTCCGAAAATTCACCGCCTTCTAATCCGCGGAGGCTGCCGGATGCACTGCTCCTCTGCTCGTTTCTGGCCGGAATCATCGCGCTCTCCGGGTATTGGTGTTACCGGCAGGGATACCTGCTCTATTACGGTGACGCCCAGTCGCATCTCAATCTCAGCCGCAGCATTATAGATTCGCTCACGCCCGGGTACGATCAACTCGGCACAGTGTGGCTGCCTGTTCTCCACGTCATCTGCTTGCCGTTTGTTCGGAACGCATCGCTTTGGTCGACAGGTTTGGCCGGAACCATTCCCGTCGCACTCTGTTTCATTGTTGCGGGAACCGCATTCTTCTTTGCGGCCAAACAGACGTACGGCAGCCGCTTGGCAGCATACGTTGTCGTCGCTTGCTTCGTGTTGAATCCGAACGTTCTCTATCTCGCGTCCATTCCGATGACGGAAGTAGTCTTTGCCGCCGGTGTGGGTGTGTTGCTGTTTGCTCTTGTACGATTCGAGGCAACCGCTAAGTCCCGCTTTCTTGTGATAGGCGTCCTCGCTAGTTGGTGGCTGAGCCTGACCCGATATGACGGTTGGTTCCTGCTTCCGTTCGCAGCCCTTTGGTTCGCTTGGTCGGCGGGAAAGAAAGGCTGGCGAACGTTTCTCGTATTCAGCTTCTTTGCTATCTTGGCGCCCCTGTATTGGGCCGCTCATAACTGGTGGGAAACCTCGAATGCGCTGGATTTTTATAACGGGCCTTATTCCGCCCTCGCCATTCAAGGCGACAAACCCTATCCCGGATACCACAATTGGCCGGTTGCCGCGCTCTATTACGCCAAAGCCGGTCAGCTCTGTGCCGGCTGGGCTCTTCTCTTGCTAGGAGTAGCCGGACTTATATCTGCTTTTTTACGAGGCGTTTACCGCCCAATCCTCTTCCCTTTGCTCACGCCCGCCTTCTATATCTGGAGCATCCACTCCTCTAAGAACCCAATCTTCGTTCCGCAGCTTCCGCCCCACGGGTACTACAACACGCGCTATGGAATCGCAGTCGTCGGCTGCGCTGCATTCGCTTCAGGCGCGCTCGTCAGCATGTTGTTGCCAAAGTGGAGAAGACTTGCGTATTTAATGCCGCTCATCGCGGTGTTGCCTTGGCTGCTGAAGCCCTCGAAGGAGAACTGGATCTGTTGGAAGGAGTCGGAAGTGAATTCGGTATCGCGTCGCGCCTGGACTGATGGCGGCTCCGATTTCGTGCGAGCAAATTATCGTCCGGGGCAGGGAATTCTCACGCCCTCCGCTTCCGGAGATGTCGCCGGGATATTTTGCCGGGCCCGCATACCCCTGCGAGAAACGATAAATATCGGCAACGGCCCGTATTGGATGGCAAATAGCGCGCGCCCTGATTTGATTCATCGGCAACTATGGGTTGTCCATCAGGCAGGAGATCCTCTCTCGCGCACGCTCGCCAATCCAGGTTCGCCGTACAGCCTTTCAAAGTCCATCGCTGTTCACGATGCGCCTGTCCTTGAAATTCTTGAGCGTGAAAAATGATCGAAATCCCGTTCACGAAATTGCACGGCGTCGAAAACGATTTCTTGCTCACGTTCGCGCAAGATGCGCCGAAGGCAAATCTCCCCGAGATTGCGCGCCGAATCTGTGCGCGTACCACGGGAATCGGCGCCGATGGATGGATGCTCGTCTCGGTCGAACCGAATGGGTTGCGCACCCGGCTCTTCAACTCCGACGGCAGTGAACCTGAGATCTCAGGCAACGGAACACGATGCGCCGCTGCGTTCGCGCTGCTCAAAAACGTCGCTGCCCCGCCACTTATCGCCATTCACACGGCTGCCGGCTTGAAATCGCTCCGGCTCCTCTCCCGCAGCGGCAATGAGTTTCTGTTTGAAATGAATATGGGCCTGCCGATGGTTGAAGAACTTCACGCCGCCATGCATCTTGCCGAAAAGGAATACGATGCCACTCTGCTCAATGTCGGCAATCCGCAATGCGCGATATTTGTCGAACATTTTCCGGTGGATTGGCTCGCTGCCGCTCAGGAGGCGGAAAGCCACAAACGTTTCCCGAATCGCAGTAACGTCTCCTTTGTTCGGGTGCTGGACAGGCACACGATAGAAGCACTTTTTTTTGAACGCGGTGCGGGTGAAACGCGGAGCTCCGGGACCGGCTCAACAGGGGCCGGTATCGCTGCTATTCTCAGAAATGCTGTCGATAGCCCGATCGAAATCCGCACGCCCGCTGGCAGCATGACTCTTCGCTGGGATGACACCGTACACCTAACCGGACCAGCGGAACTAATAGGTGAAGGTAGGCTCTTTCTTGATCTCTGAAACAATACCAACTAAAGCTGTAGACGCCAAGTCCGTCGCAGCGAATTTACGAGAGCGAATCTCCAGCAAGAAAGCGCACGTTGGTGTGCTCGGACTGGGCTATGTGGGGTTGCCGCTCGCGGTTGAATTTGCCCGTGCGGGCTTTGAAGTCACAGGTATCGACGTCCAGCAGAGCAAGGTCGACCAGTTCAACGCCGGCCAATCCTACGTAAAAGACGTGCAGGACGACCTGTTCGGCCCGCTCGTGCGAAGTGGAAAGCTCCGCGCCACGTCCGACTTCTCCGTCATCGAAAAGCTAGACACCATCGATATCTGCGTTCCAACGCCCCTGCGCAAGACGAAAGATCCGGACATGAGTTTCGTGGTTGCTGCAACAGACGCTATCGCGCAACACATGCATCCGGGGCTTCTCGTCATGCTTGAATCCACTACTTACCCGGGCACAACGGACGAGTTGGTTCTTCCGAAACTGCAAGCGAGCGGATTAGAAGTCGGAAAGGACTTCTTCCTCTGTTTTTCCCTGAGCGCGTTGATCCCGGCAACCCGAAGTACCAGACGTCAAACATTCCTAAGGTCGTTGGCGGCATCACGGCCGCCTGCACCGAAGTGGGCGCGCTCTTCTACCAGCAAGCGCTTGAGACAGTGGTTCCAGTCAGTTCCACGCGCGTCGCCGAAATGGTGAAGCTGCTTGAGAATACATTTCGGATGATCAACATCGGTCTGGTAAACGAGTTGGCGCTGATGTGTGATCGCATGAAAATCGACGTGTGGGAAATCATCGACGCCGCCGCGACAAAGCCGTTCGGATTCATGCCGTTCTATCCCGGCCCGGGTCTCGGCGGCCACTGCATTCCGATCGATCCGTTCTACTTGTCCTGGAAGAGCAAGGAAGCGGGTATCGAAGCGCGCTTCATCGAGCTCGCCGGGTATATCAACGGCCGCATGCCTGAGTTCGTGGTGGAAAAGGTGCAGAACGCGCTGAACAACGCTACCAAACCAGTGCGCGGCTCGCACGTGCATGTTTTGGGAACAGCCTACAAGCGTGACATCGATGACGTGCGTGAATCGCCTGCACTCGACATCATCCTCTTGCTCCAACGTCTGGGCGCCAATGTGACCTTCTCGGACCCGCACGTTAGCCGTATTCACATCAATGGTGGTTACCTGGAATCGCAGCCGATGTTGCCGTCTGTCGAAGCCGCCGATTGCGTGGTGATTGTCACCGATCACAGCGGAATCGACTACTCGTCCGTCATCGAACGAAGCAAGTTGATCGTCGATACTCGCAATGCGCTAAAGGGCTACCGCTCAGACAAAATTGTTCGGCTTTAGCTGGCTGTAGAGCCGCGGCGCGTCTCCATCGTCGGCCGCCGCCGATTCCATACCCATCTGCGAAAGCCGGTAACGCAGCGCATTCCGCGTTAAGCCGAGGATACGCGCCGCCTGGCTCTTATTCCCGTTGGCCCGCCGCAATGCCTCCCGGATCATCATCTGTTCCCAGTGCTCCAGCGTCTCACCTTCGGGCAGCAGCGGTGTCTGCTGGCTGCTTGCATGAAGGCTGGTTCGGGGTGCTTCAATCCGGACTTCAGACGGTTGCAACACCTCGCCGGAAGCTAACACCAGGCTGCGTTCAATCGTGTTCTCCAGCTCTCTGACATTCCCGGGCCAGGAGTGCGCAAGCAAGCGCTCCATAGCGGCCGGACTGATCTCGCGCCCCTCCGTGCCCAGTTCCTTCGACAATTTTTGGACGAAATGTTTGGCCAGAAATGGGATGTCTTCCGTCCGATCGCGCAGCGGCGGAATATTGATGGGAACCACATTTAATCGGTAGTACAGGTCTTCGCGGAACCGCCCCTGTTCCAACGCGGCGCGCAGGTCCACGTTCGTTGCGGCGACAACGCGCACATCCACGTTGCGTGTTAGGTTTGAACCGAGCCGTTCAAACTGGCGCTCCTGCAGGATACGGAGGAGTTTTACCTGAATGTTTCCAGGCACATCGCCAATCTCGTCCAGAAACACGGTCCCCTGGTCTGCTTGTTCGAACTTCCCCGGCTTGCTTGTGTTGGCGCCTGTGAACGCGCCCTTTTCGTATCCGAAAAGCTCGCTTTCCATCAGGTTCTCTGGGATTGCCGTGCAGTTGATCTTGACAAACGGATGCGTCTTGCGCGGCGAATGTTGATGAATAGCACGCGCAATCATGTCCTTGCCGACTCCGCTCTCGCCCGCCAGCAAAACCGTCGCGCGCGTCGGCGCCACCCGCTCGACAGTGTGAAAAATATCACGCATCGCGGAACTCCGTCCAACGATATTGTTGAACTGGTAACGATGATCGAGTTCCTCGCGCATGCGCTGGTTCTCCGCGCGCAAGGATTGCACCGCCATTACTTTGTGAACCAGCGTGGTCAAGTGATCGAGCGAGAAAGGCTTCTGTAAGAAATCGGCTGCACCCAGCTTCATAGCCTCTACGGCTGTTTCTACTGAGCCGTGCGCAGTCATCACAATAATGGCCGCGCCAATGCCGCGATTCTGCAGCTCTCTGATGAACTGCAAGCCGTCAATCCCAGGCAAGCGCAGGTCCGTGATGATGAGATCCGCTAAGGTTGCGAGCGGCAATGCCTGTTCCGCGGACGGCGCTCCGTCAACCTCGAACTCTGCGGATTCTAAGTGCAGTTGAACTACGCGGCGTAGTTTATCTTCGTCTTCGACAACCAGTATCCGTTCGGCAGGCATGCGCTATGTCTGCTGCACCTTAGGCAGCATGAGATCGAAGCGGCTGCCCGCCCCCGGCTCGCTGAACACGCGGATAGAACCGTTGTGCTCGTCCGCAATTTTCGACACAATCGCGAGCCCCAATCCCACCCCGCTCGGCTTCGTTGTGAAAAATGGATTGAAAATGTTTTCGAGCTGTTCCGGCTGGATGCCGCTCCCATGGTCCGTCACAAAAATGTTCACCCTATCTTGGGCTGCGGCGACACGAACCTCTACCTGCTGTCCGGCTTTGCTGGCCTGAATCGCATTCTGTACCAGGTTCGATAGAGCTACCTTCATCAGCTCGGGATCGAACTCCAGCTTTAACGGCTCGTCCGGAATTTGCAAAATGACCACGACTCCGCATCGCTCCGCGAGCTCTGAAGTTTGCCGTAACACGTCATTGATTGCCGAGCCGAGGTCTGCTTCTACAGCTCGAATCTGAAGCGGCCGCGCAAAATCGAGGAAGCTCGATATCAGCGAATTCATCCGATCCACCTCGCTTCCAATGTATCCGGCCATCTCTGACATAACCTCTGGCCGCGATCGCGTCGAAGGCTTAAGCAGCATCTCCGAAGACGCCTTGATCGTGCCCATTGGGTTTCGGAGTTCATGAGCAAGCCCGGCTGTTAACTGCCCCAACGCAGCCAGTCTCTCGCTTCGCCGCAAAGACGCTTCCGCACGCCGCAGGTTCCGGTTCGACTCTGCCAGGCGCGCTGCCGCTTCCTGAGTCCGTTTCATCTCATTGCGTTTTGCATTCGCCTGTTCGTAGACGACGTAAGCGACGATCACAAAAAAGCAGGCACGCAAGCACATAATGCGGATGTCTTCCGTCGTCAGCGCGGCCCAGTCTACCGGCCAAATCGGCAGCAGGAAAGAGAAATACGCCGCCGTCGCAATAGCCGTGACCAGCACGACGCCCGTAACATCGAACACCGTCGCGGCCGAAATGATGGGAATCAGGAAGATCAGAAAGTAGTAGCTGAATAACGTGTGGGTCCAGCCGACCAGCAAATAACTAAGGACCATCTTGAAAACGATCGAGATGATCTGGCCGCGTCTCGTTCCGAATGCCGTCAGGCGCGGTTCGGCGATCTGAAACGCCGTGAGAAGAGCCAATACAATCGTTCCGTTGTAGTTCGTCTCGGGATCGAACGCGATAAGAGCGGCTCCGAACAGAAGCCACACAAAATCGCTTGCGCGAAAGACCTTTTCCGGCTTGCGCTCGCCCGTGCCGGACGTATGTACTTCTCCCGGTATTTTCAGCACCCTATGACAGAATAAAGGGAACCCCCAGCAGTCATGAGTAATGTGAATTTTGATCCCTTTGTTTCCGGGGAAACCGCCGATCCACGGGAAGATTCCACGTTTGCCGAAATGCTCTCGAATTTCGAGCGGCAGCACGCAGAGGGCGCCGGCGCAGAGACCGTAAACGGCACGATAGTCTCGATTCAGCCGGAGGCGATTCTTGTCAATGTCGGCAGAAAAATGGAAGGATCTCTCGCTCTTTCGCGCTGGCACGAGACGCAAACAGGCGAGCCGGTAATCGGTGCGGCCATCATGGTATCAATCGGACCGCGCAACGAAGAAGGCTACTACGAACTTTCCACCATTCGAGTCGAACGCCCCAAAGATTGGAGCGGTCTGCAAAACGCCTTCGCGGAAAAGAAGACCATCTCCGGCCTTGTGGCTGAACAGGTGAAGGGCGGCTTCCGTGTGGACATTGGAGTTCGTGCATTCATGCCCGCCTCGCGCAGCGGTGTTCGCGAGATGGCCGACATGGCTGGGCTAGTGGGCCAAGACATCCAGTGCCGCATCACTAAACTCGATGTCGAGAAAGAAGACATCGTTGTGGATCGCCGCGTCGTGCTCGAAGAGCAGGAAGCACAAAAGCGGGCGAGCGTTTTCTCTGAGCTTCGCGAAGGAGCGGTAGTCCCCGGACGTGTCAGGAATGTCATGGATTTCGGCGCTTTCGTTGACATCGGTGGCGTTGATGGCCTTCTGCATGTCGTCGACATGTCGTACTCGCGAGTTGGAAAAGCCGGCGATGTCCTCAAGCCCGGCGATGAACTCGAAGTTAAGATACTGAAAATCGATCCGGCCGGCCGCAAAATTTCGCTCGGTCTCAAACAACTTCAGGAAGATCCTTGGTCTGTTGCTGCCCGTCAGTTCAACGTCGGTGATCGTGTCAGCGGTACAGTCCAGCGGTTGACCGATTTCGGCGCTTTCGTTGAGCTGCTCCCTGGCGTCGACGGATTGATCCACCTGTCTGAGCTCTCGTGGGAGAAGCGGGTTCGTAAGCCGTCCGATGTGCTCAAAATCGGGGATCGCGTCGACACTGTTGTGCTTCAAGTCAACCCTGTGGATCGCCGTATCAGCTTGGGCTATAAGCAAGCACTAGGTGATCCGTGGGAAGCGGTTCCTCAAAAGTACCCGCTCGGTGCTGTCGTGGAAGGCCCTGTCATGAACCTGACTCCGTTTGGCGCGTTCATCGACCTGGGGGACGGCATCGAAGGCATGGTTCACATCTCCGACGTTACGAATGAGAAGCGCATCGAGCATCCGAGGGAGAAACTCGCCAAAGGTCAAACAATCAAAGCCACCGTGCTGGAAATTGATCGGGAGCGCCGCCGCATCCGGCTCGGAATGAAGCAACTAGAGCCAACGACCGTCGACCATTACATCTCTGAACACCAGCCGGGTGAAACGGTCAGTGGACGACTTCTCGAAGTGCGAGGGGATCGTGCCAAAGTCGAACTGGGCGAAGGCGTTGTCGGCACTTGTCAGCTCAAGCAGAAAGCTGAAGAGGCCGCTTCCGGCAGTCAGGCGAAAGCATCTGATGTAGGCTCCCTGAGCGCCATGCTGGCGGCAAGGTGGAAGCAAGGCGTGTCGATTGGCCCGGCGAAGGAAAGCGCGCGAGCCGGTCAGGTGTGCAGCTTCCGCATCGCCAGTCTCGACCCAGCTAAGAAACTGATAGAGCTGGAGTTAGCCAGTTAGCAGCTCGTTGGCTACTATTACTAAGGCCCCCTTCGTCCACAATCGTGACGAAAGCAAAACCGACACGTCAAATGCCTTGGTGGAAGCCCGCGTCGAAACAATCGGACGAGTAGCCGTGCACGGCTCAACGGACCGGCCCAATGAAACCGCGCTGATTCGAGCCGCCCAATCCGGCGATGGCGAAGCGTTCGAACAGTTGGTGCGTTCTTACGACCAGACCGTTCTTCGAATGGCGCTCAACCTCCTGCACTCGCAGGAGGATGCGCGCGACATCTATCAGGAGGCATTTCTGCGGGTGTACCGCAAACTGCCGCAGTTTCGCTTCGATTGCAGCTTCAGTACGTGGCTATACCGCATTGTGGCGAATTTGTGTCTTGATCAGATTCGCAAACGGAAGGTTCGCAAGGAAGAAGGGTCCGCTGTTGAAACAGCAGCCGGCGAAATGGATCGTTTTCAGTTCCTCCCGGAGCATCGCGCCGATGTCGATCCGCAGCGGCAACTGATGAGTGCCGAAGTGGGAACGCGGATCAATGAGGTCCTGGACACCCTGACGCCACGCGAGCGGCTGGTCTTTGAGATGCGGCACTTCCAGGGGATGCGGCTTCGTGCCATTGGCGAGTCATTGGGCGTTACCGAGGAAGCTGCTAAGAACTGTCTATTCCGAGCCACGCAGAAGATGCGTAACGCATTGGGTGATTTCGTATGACGTGCCAGCAAGTCCAGATGAATCTTTCGCTGTACCTCTACGGCGAGCTGGAATTCGCTCAGGAAGAGGCCATCGAACGTCATCTGGAAATTTGCGCTCTGTGTCACAGTGCAACGGAGCGGGAGCGGTCGTGGCACTCTTCGGTCCAGGCCGAACAGCAGGGACTGTCTTTTGAGTTGCTTTCCGAGTGCCGCCGCGATTTGCGTGTGACTCTAGACCGTGAATCGCGCGGCGGAGTCAAAGCAAGCTGGTTCAAGAGGCTGTTACCCGGTCAGTTTTCTGGTACGCGCTGGTCAACCCAACTCGCTGCGGCGTCATTTCTAGTTTTTGCCGGATTTACAGCGGCACGCCTCATGGATAGGGGTTACCTCCCGACCATTGCTGAACGCGGGCCAGTCACCGGAATGAGCCTCTTAGATGCTCCGAACGCGCATGTGCGGGACATTCAGCCTAGCGGCGAAAACGGCGTGCGCATCATTGTGGATAGAGTGCAGCGGCAGGAAGTCATCGGCCGGCTGGACGACGACGTTGTACGGCGACTGCTGTTGAATGCCATGCGTGATCCATCTGATCCGGGAATACGTGTAAATTCTGTCGAGGCGCTTGAGAACGAGCGCGGCAGCGACGTGCGCGACGCTCTGCTGAACACTGTGCCAGCATGACCCGAATGCCGCTGTGCGCATGAAAGCCTTGGAAGGTCTGCGCGGCTTTTCGAATGATGCTGAGACTCGGCAGGCAATCGAGTTCGTCCTCGAGCACGATGGGAATGCCGATGTGCGATCGGAAGCCATCGATATCCTCGTGCCGGCAAATCGGTCGTTCAGCCTCACCCCGGACGTGCTCACAACACTCCAAGGCCTCCTGAACTCCGAGCGCGAGGACGATTACGTCCGTTCCCGATCACAGCAGGTCTTGCGTGCCGTGAACGGCTCGAGCCCTGTGTTCTAACCAGCATGTCCCGAGCAGGATTGTTATCGGCCTTTCTCGCCTGCGTGGCCGTTTTGGCTGCACACCTCCAGGCAGAGCCGGCACGCGGACCGCAAATAACCGTTCGGCGCATTGCGCAAACGCCGTCTGTTTACACGGGCTACATCGGCGTAAGTATCGGCGACATCGACTCGGAGCGGGCGAACACACTGAAGCTTGGCGAAGAACGTGGGGTCGAGATCAAAGCGGTCCAGGAAGGCAGCCCTGCGGATTTGGCCGGCATTCAGCCAAGTGATGTTCTCCTGAACTACAACGGCGAAGGTGTTCTCAGCGCCCAGCAACTTGCCAGAATGGTGCGCGAAACGCCTCCGGGAAGAAAAGTCAAGGTGCAGTATTGGCGTGCCGGCAAAACACGTTACACGGTTGTAATGATCGCTGCCTCGCCCGATCCAACTCCTTTCATGCCCGCGTTTCCGAGCGACAACTGGCCAACCCACATCGATACACCCCGTCCTTTGCTTGTGTGGGATAACTCGGCTCTCGGAATCGAGTTGGAGCGCATAGACTCTCAACTTGCCGACTTTTTTGGAGTGAAGGAAGGACTGCTCGTTCGATTTGTCCAACGCGGTTCGCCGGCGGACCGCACAGGCGTGAAAGCCGGCGACGTGATCTTCAGCGTCGGTCAACAGAGATCTGTCGACAGAACACGACTTTTCGTTGCTGCTACGCGAAAGGCACCGCGAACGTGCCGGTGTCGGTCATGCGTAATCACAAGCGCGTTGATTTGATAACCTCACCGTACCCCGTCTAAGCGCGCTTTTGTTGGGGCCAGCGCTTTTGCATGTAGGAGCGCAGTCGCAATATGGCCTGCGATTTAAGCTGTGAGATGCGCGATTCGTGTAAATCCACGATTTTCGCAATCTCGCGCAAAGTCATTTCTTCGTAGTAATACAGAGACAAAACAGTTCGCTCTAGATGTGGCATTCGCTCGATCGCTTCTGCCAGTAACCGTTCAAGTTCGGCGCGCTCAACAATCTGCGACGGCCAGTCCTCGTCGGAGTCTGCCAGATACCGCAGTAGATCACAGCCGTCTTCTTCCGTGCCCGCGTTTTCAAGGCTGCCGAGCGTTAGGCCGCGAACCTCCGAGAGCCAATCCTGATATTCGGCGACAGAAACAGCTAACTGGTTTGCAATCTCTTCCTCAGTAGGCATCCGATGATGTCTCTGTTCAAGCGTCGCGATCGCCGCTTCGATCAACTTCGCCCGTTTTCTTTGCTGCCTGGGTGCCCAATCCAAGCCGCGTAAGCTGTCTAGAATTGCGCCACGAATTTTATATTCGGCGTAAGTCTTCAGCTTCACGTCATGACTGGCGTCGTAGCGGTCAATAGCGGCAATCAGTCCTACCACTCCGGCCGAAATCAAATCGTCCAAGCTCACCGACACGGGCAGGCGCTCGTGTATCCGCCGTGCAATCAGCTTCACCTGAGCTAGGTGCTCTAGGATCAATTTCTCCCGCAGGTCTGCCGTTAGGGCCGCTGTTTCCAAGCTCTTCACGTCTTCACGCGCAGTCATTACAAACCTCGTTTACTACCCTCAACTGCGGGTAGCTAATCTCTTTGCTAGAGAAATATTCGGTCAAGTTGGGCGAGAACTTCAGAGTTTCGCGTTCGGGGTTTGCCTGACCGCTTTACCCCGACCGGTCTCAGGTGCACATCTCTAAGCAGGAGGTGTTCAGGTGCTCCGTTTTGCGCTAAGATTTGCTATGGGTAGACCAGTTTAGTGGCTAGGAATCGTTTCGTCGACAAACAGTTGGACCGTTTTAGCGCAGCACTTCGAGCCGCCGAAAACCGCGGCAAGAGTCTGCCGGCAGAGATTTGCGAACAAAATCCGCGATCGCGGCGCGAGGCTCGAGTTGACGAACTAAGGCGCCAATATCTGGCCGGTACTTACTACCCTTCGGTAGGCGAGATTAGTGCCGCTCTCATTCAGAAGCATCTAAAGCGATAGGCTCGCGCCCCCAAGAACAGAAAATCCGCGCGGCCCTACTTCGAAACCGAAGCCGCTCTTTTCGGCATGCGCCCGTATTCTCGCGACCACATCCGCCTGGAACTTGGGATTGAGCCACTTCTCTTCACCGAAGCGCTCGGCCAGTACAGCGGCAACTTCGCGTGTAGTGGCGCCGTGCCGTTTCGTCTCCCTGACATGAAGCGGATCGCCGATCAGCGTTCGTTGCGAAGCACCCAGGGCTAGTTCCGCCAGCCACTCTGGGTGACAGGGCAACAGCGGCGCGAGCGTAGCATAAGTCTCAATACCGTTCTCGCGCAAGGCCGTGATGGCTGCCAGTCTTTCGTCATTCGGCTCGCAATGCGGCTCGTAGCGTTTGCGAACGGTGTCATCGTCCGTCGTCACAGACATGCTGACGCGTAGGGATGTCATGCGCGCGAGTTCTTTCAGCAGTTTGAGGTCGCGCAGTATTAGAGGCGCGCGTGTCTGAATCGTAAAGGCGCGGACCGGATGTTCGAGCAGCGCCGCTATCAGCTTCGGCATCATTTGGAAATCGCGTTCCGCCGGCTGGTATGGATCCACAAGCGGCGAACAGTACACAACTGCATTGCGCGTGTTCGCGCTTCGCAATAGCTCGGGCGAGTTTACTTTGAAGGTCGTGAACTGGCCCCAATACTTTCGGTCCTCGACGGAGAGCCCGGCGAACAAGCCCATCGTCGGCACGTAGCAATAGGTGCAACCGTACGTGCAGTTTCGGGCCGGCGTAAGCGAGTGCGTGAACCCAGCCTCTTTGATGAATCCGCTTGTCGGAGTCAGGATGGATTTAGCCGTGCTTTCGCGTACTGGCCACAACTCCAGTTTGACTTAGATGCCAGCTACGCCGATTTGCTGAGGCGCAGCTTCGCGAGGACACTATGTTTGAAATTACTCAGAACGCCGGGTTCGTGATCGTCGGCACTCGCAATAGGAGTGTCCAGGGATTCATCTGTTTGGATGAATTGCTCGGTCGCTAAGCCTGCGCGATAGAAGCCCGAGTTCTTCAGGCACCACCGGATTTCGCCAAAAACGGTGCCGTTGTCCAGATCGACAGCGACGCATGTTCCAGGTGCAATCTCCATCGGGACCGCTAAACCCACGCCCGACGCCGACATGTCGACCACACGGATGCGAACAGGCTCCGCGTTCTCCGGCAAAGTGAGCATCGCGCGCAGATCCACCGGGACGCGCAGCTCCTTGCGGATGAATCCCGCTTGCGTGAAGTTTGCGCCAATTGCGTAGCCGTCCGGCTGGGCGGTGCAATAAGCTATCTGCGCTTCGATGTTTTCGCTGCGAAAGAGAATGACGATCCGCGCGGTGATGAGCAGCCTGGTCGGCGACCACAGCTTCATAAAGCCGCTGTTCACGCGGCGAATCTTCACGTCTAAGATCGACTTCGGATTGCTAACGAACCGGATTTGAGTCGGAATGTCGAGCTCGGGGCGGCTGGAGGCCTTCAGCCCCACAGAGGTCGCCGCAGACCCGGTGCAAGAACGGTCCCCAGTAGCCTCCCGAATAGTCGAGAGTAAATCTTGGTACGCGAGCGCCGGCCTCATAATGCCTCCTTCGGAAGACATGCTGTTTCCCGAAATACCTATATCGGCAAGTTGAAGGCAATATTTTGAATTGCTGTGAAGATTTGCTTAGGAATACTACGCGATTTGTGGCGTACGTCGTTAACGAAGCGCAGCCGCCGCTGCACGCTCGACTACGCTCTTCGGCAGCGCCCATGCGAAGAGCACACCGCCGCTGCCCGTCACGAGATATTGCCGTCCGTCCAGCTCGAATGTGATCGGCGAACTGGCCATCTCCGCGCCGGCTCCGGCGTGCCAAAGGGTTTTGCCATCGTTTGTGTCGAAGGCCATTACGTTGCCTTCCGCATCGCCTGAAAATGTCAGCCCCGAGTCGGTCGTTAGCACCCCCGCGCCGGAGCCATGCGGACCAAGTTCGTGTGTCCAGCGGAGTTTGCCACTTTGGTAGTCGATTGCTTCGAGAACACCTTTGCCCCATACGCCGTAATCTGCGCCCGCCCAACCATACTCACCATCGGCGGCCTTGGTGAAGTAGACTCCGTAGCTCGGGTGAGCGTCGACGATGAACAGTCCGGTCTTGGGATCGAAGCTTGGCGAACGAAAGTTCGTCAGTCCGCCTTCGTCGGGAGCAACCAGGCGTCCGTCGCGCGCGGGGTCTTTCTTCGGATCGGGAATCGGAGTGCCGTTGTCATCGACGCCCTTCGCCCAGTTCACGGGACCATACGGTGTCGTCAGCAGGCTCTTGCCGTTGGTGCGATCCAGCACAAAGAAGTAGCCGTTCCGGGACGTCTGCATTAACATCTTGCGCGGCGTACCGTGGAAATCGGCGTCCACCAGTACCGGGGTCTCGATTGCGTCCCAATCGTGAGTGTCATGCGGCGAGGCAGAGAAGCCCCAGACCAGCTTTCCGTTGTCCGGATTAATCGCGACGATTGCGCACGTCCACAAGTCTTCGCCGGGGCGCGTAGAACCTTGCAGAACGGGAGTTGGATTACCGGTGCCCCAGTAAACCAGGTTGAGATCCGGATCGTACGTGCCGGTCATCCAGGTCATGCCGCCCGTCGTGCGATTCGGCGTGCCCGCGGGCGGCGTGCTATCCCACTGCCAATGTATTTTGCCCGTGTCGGGATCGATGGCCCGCAGATAGCCTTGCAGATTATCTGAATCGCCCGAGACACCAACGATGACGTGATCCTTGACTACAAGCGGAGCCATGGTCGTCCAGTAACCTTTGGACACGTCCGCAACGACGACCTTCCACCGCACGCTTCCGTCTTTTGCGTTGAGACAGATCAGGTGCGCATCCGGCGTGAGGAAGTACAGCCAGTCTTTAAACATGGCAACACCACGGTGGCCGATGTGCAGTCCTGGATTAGGCGGATAGTTGTAATGCCAGAGCTGGTGGCCCGTGCGCGCATCCACCGCCCACACGTTATCTGGAACGGTGAAGTACAGGATTCCGTTCACCAGAAGCGGCGAGCACTTCAGCATCTGCGGTTGATTGGTCTGAAATTCCCAAGCGAGAGCCAACTGATCGACGTTCTGCGGATTGATCTGCGTGAGCGAGCTGTGCCGGCGCCCGGAGTAGTCGCCGTGATATCCGGGCCAGCTATCGGGGGGCGGCTTGAGCAGCATGGAGGGATCGAGTCCCTGCGCGGTGACAACCGCACAGAATACGCCGGCGACGGCAGCGAAGCGCGCCCAATCTCTCATGTGTGTTCGCAACGTAGTCTCCATATTTACTTCAGAGTCTGCAGGTAGGCCATCAAATTATGAATGTCGTCATCGGTGTACTTGCCAAGCAGATCGGCATGCGCTTGCGCCGGCTGGTCGACTTTGTACTTGACCCCAGCGACAGGCCACGAGTGATACCAGCCGTCCTGGTCTACCATCCCGATGGTGAACTCATCGCGGTATTCAAGCGTGCCGGTGATCTGCTGGCCGCCCGGCGTGGTCACCGTCACCTTTGACTGCGCGCCCCACGGATAGAGAAGGCGCATTTCGAGCTTCAACCCCACCAGCTTGCGCGCGACGCCGGCCAGATCGCCTGTGGGAGAGTGGCAGTTACTGCATTGGCCGGCGCCATTGAAGTACTGTTTTCCCGCTTCGGCATTGCCGGTTTGCAGATCCGCGACATCCACTCGGCGGCGACCGCCCGGATGCAAGTCGGATTGGTCCTTCTGGTTGTGGATGAACGCGACAATCGAATTGATGTCCGGATCGGGGAGCGGGAATGCCGGCATCCCCTTGGTCGGTCTTCCTTGGCGGACAACCATGGCGATCTTATCTCCATGGACGTCGCCGGCCACTAAGCTCGAGGTTGTCAGATCGGGTCCGGTCTCGCCGCCGGCAGCATCCTTGCCATGGCAGAAGGCACAGTCCTGTTGAAACAGTTGCTGCCCAGCCTTCACCATCCCCTGCGATTCGGACTGTGGCGCAACCTTCGGGCTCTGCATGTTTTGTGGCTTTTGCGCCGACAATGCGAGAACACCCATGCCCGCCAGCGCCAGGGCTCTAAGACTTCGATTGCAAAAATTCAAAGCGAACCTTCCAAGTGAATGTTATCTCTGTGGCGCCCGCGCCCCTCGGATTCTTACGCTAGTTAACACTTCGCCTATAAAGCTATTGCAACTTAATTGCATTTCGATGTAACATCCCCTAAGACGTTCAGGGACCCGTGTGTATCGCTTTGCTGCTACGGCCACGGGGCCATCTTTGGGAGCTAATGAAAAAAATTCTTTGGGTAGTCCTCGCTGCGTTCGTGATGGCGATCGCAGCATTCTCACAAGAAATCTATGCGACGTTGATCGGAACGGTCACAGACCCGACTGGCGCTGTGATTTCGGCTGCGTCGGTCACCGTGCACAACAACGAAACAGATACAGATCTCCGCACCATTCAAACCGATAGCAGCGGAAACTTCTCCGTCACAAATCTTCCCGCAGGTAACTATACCGTAACCGTGAAGTCAACTGGCTTCAAGACGTTCGTGTCGTCGGACGTGGTGCTGAACGTCGCGCAGAAACGAAGTCTCGACGTGAGCATGCAAACCGGGCAGATTACTGAGACTGTGACGGTCGCGGAAACCGCCACGCCGGTGCAGACATCCAGCGCGGCCCAGATGGGAACCATCACCGGCACGCAGGTGCGCGAGCTTGAACTCGATAATCGTAATTTCGAGCAGCTTGTCGTGTTGCAGCCCGGAGTCACAAGCCAACTTCCGGACGTGGTCGGCTTCGGTCTGAACAACACAACGACTATTTCGGTTAACGGCGCGCGATCCACCGCGAATAACTGGACCGTTGACGGCGCCGATATCAACGACAGCGGATCGAACGGAACGCTTCTCAACGTGCCGAGCGTGGACGCAATCCAGGAGTTTACCCTCGGCCGCAGCACCTACGACGCTCAATACGGACGTAGTGGCGGCGGACAGATCCTGGTCGGAACCAAATCCGGGACCAGCCAATTTCACGGAGACCTCTACGAGTTTGTCCGGAACGACAAGTTCAACGCCAATTCGTTCTTCAGCAATCTGGTCGGTGCGAAGAAGCCGCCACTCAGATACAACGATTACGGATTCACGATCGGCGGCCCGCTATTCATTCCGAAGGTCTATAAGCGCAGCGAGTCGAAGACATTCTTCTTCTGGTCGGAAGAATGGCGCAAGACCGGCAATCCAAGCACGAATACCGCGCTGGTGCCGACTCCGGCCCAGTTAGCCGGAACATTCAGCGGACAGCTCACGCCCGGCACCGCACCGGCGAGTTGCATCACCTACAACGCGGCAGCTAACACTTCTCAGATCAGTCCCTCCTGTTTCAGCAAGCGCGCTGTCAATTACATCAACGAAATTTATTCCAAATTCCCCGGCAACGCCGCCGGCGGAAGTGAATACATCAACAACTACGTTGCCGTTCAAAATTATCGGCAAGATCTGGTTCGCCTGGACCAGAACGTCACAGACAAGATCCATCTTTTCGGCCGTTACATGCAGGACTTCGTGCCGACGACCGAGCCGGGCGGACTCTTTGCCAGCAGCCCGTTGCCGGGCGTCTTTTCGACCGCCACAAACGCGCCCGGTAAGAACGTTGTCGCCAACATGAGCTGGGCGATTTCGCCAACTGTCGTGAACGAAGCTGCGTTCAACTACTCGTGGGGGGCAATCAACAGCAATCTCACAGGAATCACCCAATCGCCTTCATTCTTTGCCTCGGTTGGGCAGGGCCTTCCTTTCGTCGATCCTTATGGCCGTGTTCCCGCGGTGTCGATCTCAAATATCACCAGCATCGCCGCGCCGAGTGCACCGTATTTCGAGCGCAATATCGATAAAAACGTGTACGACAACTTCTCGAAGGTCATAGGCAATCACACGGTGCGTGCCGGCTTCACCGTCCAGTGGATGACGAAGACCGAGAACGGCCCTGTAGGGCCGGGTTCATTCAGCTTCAATGGGCTGTATGGCAATCCAGCGTTCGCGAACTTTCTCCTGGGGAACGTGGCTACGTTCACCCAAGCCAACCCCGACACAATTCCGCATTTGAATTACTTCAACCTCGAAGGTTATGTTCAAGACGACTGGAAGGTGACTCCGCGGCTGACGCTCAACCTGGGCGTGCGCTACAGTTACTTCCCGTCGCCTTCAGACTCGAACAATACGCTGGTGAATTTCGATCCTGCCGTCTTTAATCCGGCCGCAGTCCCAATTATTAACGGAAGCAGCGCCTC
Source organism: Terriglobia bacterium (assembly GCA_963846045.1). GTDB lineage: Bacteria > Acidobacteriota > Terriglobia > Bryobacterales > Bryobacteraceae > Bog-105. The sequence continues at coordinate 61,289 of CAWJUL010000019.1, forward strand.
TACGGGCGGAAACTTCGTTGCGGGTCAGGCAGTGACTCCGGCCAACTACATCAACGGACTTGTTTTCCCGGCGGGCACCGCCTGCTCCAATGCGCAAAAGCTAGTCTCCACAGCAATCTGTTCCCCGTTTGGCTCGATGGTGAATCCGAACTCGAATAACAACTTCGGTCCCCGGTTCGGTTTTGCCTATGACGTCTTTGGTAATGGCAAGACCGCCTTCCGCGGTGGCTACGGCATCTACTATGACCGTACGCTCAACGGTATCTGGGAACAAAATGCATTTGCCGACCCACCGCGCGTTCAGACGGTTACCGTCACAAACACGAGCTTCGATAATCCGCTCGGTGGAACACTCTCAACGAGACTCGGACCGGCCAGCATAACGGCTACCGGTACTCCCACCTTCAAAGTTCCTTCCTATCAGGACTTCAATGTTTCGCTCGAGCAGGAGATCATGCAGAACATGGTCCTTCAGGTGGCTTATGTCGGAACCCTAGGGCGTCACCTGCTGGGAGACGTGGACCTGAACCAGGTTCCCGTTTCCGTTCGCCTTGCGAATCCGACAGTAGCCTTGAATGCGCTGCGTCCCTATTTGGGTTATTCGACCATTACGTCCCGCGCGCCCGTCTTCCTGAGCAACTACAACTCAATGCAGGTGTCCTTGAACCGCCGCGTTTCGAACGGACTGACGCTGGGGATTGCGTATACGTGGTCGCAAAACCTGGCCAACAATCCAGCGGACAGAGCCACTGGCGTAGCCGACACCTACAACTACTCGCTCGATTACGGTCCTCCTTCGATCAACACTCCGCAGGTGTTTATTGCAAACTACGTGTACCAGCTTCCGTTTTTCAGAGAGCAGCACGGCGTGATCGGGCATGTTCTCGGCGGCTGGGAGTGGTCCGGCATTACAACGCTCGAGTCAGGCCAATCGCAAACCATCCGGCAAGCGGACGATCCGTTTAACTCGTTCGACTATAAAGCCGGAACCGCGAACGTATATCCAGGCGGCATCGGCATCGATCCCTCCTCGGTTCCACCGCGCGCCGATCTTGTGCTGGGTGTTCCGCTCGCCGGAAACAACTCGCGGCTGGATTGGTTTAACACGGCCGCTTTTACCGATGCCATCGGGCACTTTGGCACCGCCGGCCGCGGAATCCTTTTGTCACCGGGCATCGAAGATTGGGACATGGCGGGCATCCGCAATTTCAAGATTACCGAGAGCGCAAGGCTGCAGTTCCGTGGCGAGTTCTTTAATACGTTCAACCACACCAACTTCAACGGCCTTGGCGTGAACGTCGATACTCCGTCCACGTTCGGCAAGTTGACTGGCGCGCATAATCCGCGCGTGATTCAGTTAGCGCTGAAGTTGTACTTTTAGTAGTTGATCCAGTTGTACGCAGTTCGAGGCACGCTACTCCAGTTGGCGTGCCTCGTTCTGTTTCTGTGTCCTCCTTCGAACGGGCAGTCGGCATCTACTTCGGTTGCTGTTGTGAACCAGTTACTTGTTCAGGGCTCCCAGGCCTTGCAGGCGGGTGACAACGCCGCTGCGGAAAAATCGTTCCGTGAAGCGCTGGCGATCCAGCCCGACTCGATTCAAATTCTCAACGATCTCGCAATCGCACTTGCACGCGAAGGCAAGCAAGACCAAGCCATCGCGTTTTACCAACGCGCCCTCACCATCAAACCCGACGACTTCACCACAACCAAGAATTTAGGCATCGCGCACTTCCGGGCTCAACAGTACGAGCGCGCGTGGCCGCTGCTGCGTCGAGTCGCTTCCGAGCAGCCGGATTTCCAGAGCCTCGAACTCGCGGGCTTGACGCTGTTCGCGCTGGACCGCTTCCGCGAGTCGGCTGAATACCTGCAACGAGCCAGCGATCTGAATCCGAGCGATCTGCCTACTCTGGACATGCTCGGCAGATGCTATCTGCGCACGGGCAATTATGCCGCGGTAAGCGGCGTGTTTGCGCGCATCATGGCGGTAAACCCGAATTCGCCCGCAGCGCACGTCATGATGGGCGCTGCTGACGATCTGATGTCGCACGAAGACGACGCCCGCGCCGAATTCGAAGCTGCGGCGAAAACCGATCCGCGCTTTCCCGGCGCGCATTCCGGCTTAGGCCAGATCTACTGGAAGCAGGGCAACTTCGATGCTGCCACGGCAGAATTCCAAGCCGAGCTTGCCAGTTATCCCACAGATCCGGTCTCGAACTGCCTGCTTGGCGAGATATTGCTGAAGCAAAACCAGCAGGCAGCGGCATTGCCTCATTTCCAGGCGGCTGCAGCAGCAAACCCGGCTTACAAGGAGGCATTCCTCGGCACAGGAAAATGCGAACTGGCGCTTGATCACGCGAGCGAGGCAGTTGCGGCGCTGAGAAAGGCGGTCGCAATCGATCCGGATTACGTGCAGGCACACTACCTGCTGGGAACCGCGCTGCGCAAAGCGGGGCAAGCTGCCGAAGCGGTCCACGAGCGGAAGCTGGCCGAGGACATTCAAGCGCGACAGCGCGACGGCTACACGAAAAGGCTCAACTCGGTTCCTCGATAGTCAACTTCAGGCTGCCAAGCCGATGGGTTGCGGTTGTGCGTCCTCCTTGTGCCCTTTGATCGCCGGCGAAAGGCTCCGGTTTTTCAAAATCTGGTGTTCGAGGCGTGCTTTAGCGATGGAAATTGTCAGTTCGTGACTTTCCTGCTTGCGAGTTTCGTCAGCGGCTTTCCGCTTCTGCAATTCAAAGCCAATTTCGGCTTTCTTGTTCTCGCTCTGGAACTTACGAAGCTCGGCGGTGTAGCGCTGATAGGCGCGATCGTGGTGCGCCTGTAGCGGATGTAGAGTTCGAACTCTTTGCGGGCGCGAGCGGCTTCCTCAGGATCGTCGGATTCGATCGAGATCATGGACGTGTCCTGATAATGCATGGCGCGGGTGGAGCGAGTAAGCGCTTCGGCCATCTTGAAGATCAACACAATTTCGGTCTGGCAGGTCGCGTTGTAGTCGTTGATGAAACTGTCGGTTAAGCGGCGGAACTCTTCGAGTTCGCTTTCGGTCTGCGCTTTATACGCGCCCACAAGGCCATGCGTGGTGCGGTTCTGTGAGACGGCTTCGCAGTCTCGTAATCCGGCCCGGCGATGGTCTGAATTGCATCAATAGAGTCCCATAACATGATTGTGATGAACTCGACCTCATCTCCCGCCACCCTCCGAAGCAGGTAGCTGCCCCTATATCCTTCAGCCTTGCCGACATCGGGTAAGAGTTCCGGATTCAACAACGCCTCATATGCATCGGCGTGTTCCGGTTTGGTATATCCGTGCCAAACTCGTGCGATCACGTGCCCTCCTTCGAATTACTCCGCTTGTAAATTTCACTTCCCATTTGATGACGAAGTATCTGATTGATTCGCGTCAGATGTCTCTCCCCGTTGGTCTTGAGCCACTCAAGGATATCGTTGTCGAGACGAACCGAGACCGGAGCCTTCAAGGGACGATAAAACCTCCCAATCTCGCCCCGTGCCCACTTCTGAAGTGGGAGTGTCGGCGCATCTGGATCATTGTCCATCGTCTTGTCTCGCTGTAAAATCGTCGAATCTTGCCGGTGATCTTAACCGACTTGCGCCTGTGTAGATGTCTTTTTCATAACTGAACTGCTTTGCGTGCCGGCCCGCATGATTGCCAGAGGGGTTGGGCGAGAAAATTCGCGGTAGGATTTGTTATCCTTAATGTAAAGGATGAGGGTAAAGATGTCTCACTCCAGCACGATTAGCAGCAAGGGGCAGATTACGATACCGCTCGAAATTCGTCACCGTCTCGGCCTGAACGAGGGCGATCACGTGGAGTTCGTTATCCAGAACGATCAGACCATTATGCGTCCCGCGCGACTGGCGGGAAACCCTTTTGAAAAGTTTGTCGGGATCCTTCCGGCGTTTCGGGGCAAGCAGCAAATCAACAAGTGGGTGGCTGGCTTGCGCGATGACGCCGGGGACGCATGAGAACCTCGATCGATACGAACATTCTCTCGGCATTGTGGTCGAACGAACCCGGCGCCTCCGGCATCGCGATACGTCTGGGCGAAGCGAAAGAGGCCGGCGCCATTCTCGTCTCGGGTGTTGTTTATGCAGAGCTTTTGGCGTATCCGAAAGCAACCGAGGCGTTCCTCAACGACTTCTTTGAGCAAACCGGCATAGTGAAAGATCTTCGATTGCAGGATGGTGTCTGGGTAGAAGCCGGACGACGATTCGCCAAGTACTCAAACCGTCGCCGAAGAGCAAAAGGAGGAGATCCGAAGCGCCTCCTGGCGGACTTTCTAGTGGGCGCACATGCTCTGCTACAAGCGGATCGCTTGATGACGCTCGACCCGGGCCGCTATAAGCAGGATTTTCCGGAACTCCGTCTATAGCGCTCCGTCATCTGCGGTATGCTTCGCCTCAGTTCGCTAGTGCGCATCGGCGCGCCGAGCAGCCGCCATAAGATCGTTCCTTTCCATCGTTCATCGATGACAGACAGCATGGAATCGATCGGGCAAGGTGAAACCTCTTTCTTGGAAACCGGCATACGCTTTCCAGTATCGCTCTCAAACTGACAAATTAGTCAGTACGCATTCCCGCATCACTGCTTGCTTCGCAGAAGTCAATTAGCCAGGCAAGAAAAATGTACCTTCTAGGCATAATCACGATCACTTTCGCGGGTCTGATGGTGGGCAATGAACTGGCCGTATCGGCCTTTTTCAACCCGGCCGTCCGGCAGTTAGAGAGCACTCCGCAAGCGCAGGTGTTGTCTATTCTCGCCGGTTCCCTGGGTCGGGTGATGCCTATTTGGTATGGATTGTGTCTGGCACTTCTTGCGTTGGAGGCGTTCCTGCATCGCCATCAGGCTGCCTTTGTCCCTCTGCTCGCGGCAACGCTGATCTGGGTGGGTGTCATCGTCTTTACGATCGGCATACTCGTGCCCCATCAACAACCGCATCGCTTCCTTGAACATGACGAAGCCCACACCCGGCTGGAAGCACGATCACAAAAAGTGGGACTCCCTCCATCGGGTCCGCATTCTCTTCCTGGCCGGAGCACTTGTTGCCCTCACCTATGCATTGATCGCTTGACTCGGCTGTCTCACTTCAAACGTGATAACTCCTCGCTGACAGGCAAACCGAAAGCGTACGCGGTCCACGGGTCATCAGCTAGTGCGCGAACTTACGCGAGCAAATACCCGCCCGCGTTATGCGCTCGCACTCTTATTCCGCAAGCGTTCTTCCACCTCAGTCGGTAAAGCTTGTTCCGCTTCTCTCGCAGTGAGACTCGGTACTCGGAATGCGCTGTACACAACCGCCGCCAGAACTGAGCCAACAAGCGGCGCAACGATAAACAACCATAGTTGTTCCAATGCCCACCCGCCCACGAAAAGCGCCGGGCCGATGCTACGAGCGGGGTTAACGGACGTATTCGTCACCGGGATACCCACTAAGTGGATTAACGTCAAGACAAGTCCAATCGGAATGCCGGCGAACCCGACCGGCGCTTTCAGATCGGTCGCGCCAATCACGGTCAGAACCAGAAAGAAGGTGAGAATCACCTCGGTAATGGCCGCAGCCATTAACCCATAATGTCCCGGTGAATGCGCTCCAAACCCATTGGCCGCAAACCCGAGCAATGCGGGATCGTATCCATTTGGCGTTCCTTTCGCAATTGCGAGCAGAAGAGCCGACGCCACGATAGCACCCAAAATCTGCGCAATCCAATATCCCAGCAGATGACGGCGCTCCATCTTTTTCGCGATAAATAGACCAAGCGTGACCGCTGGGTTGATGTGGCATCCCGAAATGTGGCCGATGGTATAAACCATGGCAAGCAGCGAGAGCCCAAACGCGAGCGCTACGCCGAGAAATCCGATTTTGTCCCCCGCCAAAACGGCCGAGCCGCAGCCGGCAAAAACAAGAACGAAGGTGCCGATGAATTCAGCGAAGTACCTGGGCATCTGTGTGGGCCTCCAAAGCTTTAATCAATGTAGTTCAGGCGAAAGTGCCCAGTCAAACGGCGCCCGACGCCCGCTGCGCCGCCGGCCGTTTCCAGTTTTGTTCAAGCCACCTGTTGAAGCCTGTCAATTGCGGATACTCCTGCCGCGCTCCCGCGATGTCGACGCTGTAACCGTTGTCTTCGAACCACCGAAACATCACGGCCATCTCATGTCCGGCCCGTTGTTCGAACTGGTCCAAGGCACCTGCTGGTACCGCACTTCGCGGTCTGACACACGGCTGAACGCTTCGGCCAACTCGGTCATCGACAGTTCGTCGCCGGCCAATTCATACGCGCGGTTATGCCAGCGCCCCGGATGTTCAAACGCGAGTGCCACGAAACCGCCAATGTCGTCTACCGCAACCATTTGCAGTCGCGTCTGCGGGCTGAGCGGAAGCATAATTGAGCCGTTCTCGATGCCCTCGCGCATGGGCAGCCAGTTCTCCATGAAGAACACCGGCCGAAGAATCGTATAGGGTATGCCAATCTGCTGGATGCGTGCCTCCACCTTGCCCTTGCTGTCGAAATGCGGAATGCCTGTATTCCGATCCGCAGCGGCAACGGAACTGTAAACGAAGTGCCCAACATCCTGCCGGTTCGCTGCTTCGGCGAACGCAATACCTTGGCGGACTTCCGTTTCCGCGCCGCCTTCCCACGCTTGCACCGAGTAAGCGCCGTCGGCTCCGTCCAGTGCGCGCTGCATCGATTCTGGATCGTCGAAATCGCCCCGAAGAACTTCTACGTGACTATCTTCGAGTGCACGTACTTCCGGCTTTTCGGGATTGCGTACCAGCGCGCGAAGCGCGAAGCCACGCTGCTTTAAATGATGGAACGCAGCGCCGCCTTGTTTACCCGTGGCGCCGCTGACGACGATTGTTCGGTTCTTGTTTGCTGCCATTGCTGTTGCTCCTGACGCTAATGGATGCCGATAGCAACGCTTCCGCTGCACAAATTCAATCCGTACCAGGCGAGAACCAAGGCAGACGCGGACCGCGCCTTCGCGTCATTGGCGTTGGAACGTATCGCAGTCCGAGAGTTGACCGGAAGCAAACCCGCGTTTGAACCACTGAACGCGTTGCGCCGAAGTGCCGTGAGTAAATGTCTCCGGACTGACCCGGCCCGTGGCCATTCGCTGCAGCCGGTCATCGCCCACCGCCGCCGCCGCGTTCAGCGCCGCTTCAATGTCGGCTTCATTCACGATCTTGCGCTGCTCGGTCGTATGCCCCCAGATACCCGCGTAACAGTCGGCCTGCAATTCAAGCCGCACCGACAATGGGTTCGCTTCATCCGGGCGCGACTGTTGCAGCCGGTGCACTTTGGGCAAAGTACCCAGCAAATCCTGGACGTGATGCCCGAGTTCATGGGCGATCACGTAAGCCTGCGCAAATTCGCCCGGCGCCTGGAAGCGCGATCGTAATTCATCGAAAAAGGAGAGATCCAGATAAACCTTCTGGTCTTCGGGGCAATAGAACGGTCCAATCGCTTCCTGCGCCAACCCGCAAGCGGATGGATACGCCTCCCGGAACAGCACCAGCTTTGCATGGGTGTAGTTGACCTTCGTTTGTTCCGGCAGTATATGGCTCCAGTTGTTTTGCACATCGTCGAGAACGAATGACACGAACTGCACTTCCGGTTGCTCGCGCTGATCCTGGGCATAATCCGGCTGCGATTGAACCGCCTGTGTCTGGGTGCTGGGCTGGCCGCTAAAGAGCGTAAACAGATTCCGATGGAAAAGAAGACTCAGAATGCCGAGCAGTATCAGCCCGCCGCAACCGATGTGAATTCCGCCAAACCCGCCGCCGCCAAATCCAAAACCGCCGCCGCCTCCGCTGCTATCGCGCTCGTCTTCAATGTCGTTGCTGGTGCCGCCCGGGGTCCATTCCACGCAACTAGTTTGACAAATCACGTCAGAGCGTCGTGCGATCCTAACAGGCCGGAACCCCTATGCAATCTGAATCCTCGTCCAAGATCGCGGAAAAGTCCGCGGACCCGCGGAAAAGCAATGATGTATTCCTGATCCGCGAAATCGCGCTTACCGACGCGAAAGCCGCCGCCCAACTGAGTGGGGAACTGGGCTATCCGGCTGAAGTTGACGAAATGGAACAGCGCATACACGTAGTGAACTCTTCACGCGGCCGCGTTGTCTATGTTGCGCAGATCGCGGCCTACGTGATCGCCTGGATTGATGTAAGTATCGTTCACCACCTTTCCTCCGGCGCCCAGGGCGAGATCGCGGGCTTCGTCGTTTCCGCCGAACACCGGGGATCCGGTATCGGCCGAAAACTCATCGCCAAGGCCGAAGAGTGGGTTGCGGCTCAAGGCGTCGCAACAATGATCGTGCGCTCGCGAACAACCCGGGAGGCCGCTCACCGTTTCTACCTTCGCGAAGGGTACACACAGACAAAAACCTCAGCGGTTTTCTCAAAGCAACTGACGTTGTAAACGCCGTTCTACCGCTTCACAGACAGGCCTCTCGCCATCGTTTTTAGAAGCGTGGCGTTTGCATCATCGTCTTTGAGGGCCCACTCGAATGCGCCTCCCAGGCCGCCCGCGCGATATTTGGCGTACTCCATTTTGACTGCCACGGAAAGGGGATCGTCATATGTCCAGAAGGTCTCGCTGCTCGGGTTGTAGAGCCAATCGGCGAACGAGAAGAAACCGTGGTACACGGTGAAGCCGCCGTTGGGTAGGTTTTCGAGAGTTCGATACGTCGCGACGCCGTCTGTCGCCAGAGCATCACCTGAAGGAGACGGCGCGGCTCCAGACGACAACTGATACAGGCCGTGATTAAGATTGGGAACGCCGCTCCAGCCGCGGCCATAAGCGGGTATGCCGAGCACCATCTTGCGGGCAGGCACGCCGGCATCCAGATACGCTTCAATCGTGCTCTCAATGTAGAGCCCCTGGCCGCGCGAAGGATCGAATGGCGATTCAAACAGCGGTGCGGCATGGTTCGTAGCGGCTTCCCAAGTGCCGTGATAATCGTAGGTCTCCATGTTGAGGTAGTCGAGTTGCTCGGCCACTGCAGCCAATTGGATGTTCGAGTAGTTCTGTGAACCCGCCGGCGCGGCGATCGTCAGCAGATACGCTTTATTGTTTCTCCTTCCCGGTTCCCGGAGCTGCGCGCGAAACTCGGTCGCCAGCGCTGTGAAGTTCTCCTTATCGGCGGCTGCGGGAAACTCCCAATCGAGATCGATGCCGTCGAAAAGACTGTCTGTGGACACGCCTGCCGCTACATTGCCTTTGATAAACATGTCGATGCAAGATGCGGCGAGTGCGCTGCGCCCGCCCGCCGTTGCTGCCGCAGCCGAAAAATCGGCCGTGTTTGCGGCCGATGCCCCGCCGATCGAAATGAGAACCTTCAGGTTGGGGTGAAGCTGTTTCAGTTGCAAAAGCGCCGCGAAATTTCCATACAGCGGACCCGCGTAAAGCTGTCCGCTAACGGACGGAAGATACGGGTCCTGATAATCGGCCCAACTATCCGCAATCGCGCAGGTACCGTTGGAGCCGACATTCGCGAACGCGTACAGTACATGAGTCAGGACGTCGGCCGCCCCGCTATTTTGAATATCGGCAATGTTGTAGTTCGCTCCATAAATACTCCACTCTTCGAAATAGGCGCCCACAATCTTTCCCCTGTTTGCCGGGAAACGATCGGTTTCCGTGGCTTGGGCAAAGCTGCCGGCGAGTAGCAGGGCCGTTGACAAAACCCCACCGAGAAATGTGCGTCCGAATCCGTTTTGTGTCATAGCAGTCTGTATATCAGCGAGGTGACCATATTACTACCGTTATGCCTCTAGTGCTTAAAGCATCAGCGTGTGCCTATCGACAGCTCTGAATTGTTGTGAGCAGGTTCCGCGGTAGAGCCGGCCCGTGTTAAGATCAGCCGATGCCCGACGGAATACCCATACCCCCTCCACCACCGCTTCTCGATTTTGGAAAGAAGAGCGACGAGGAATGGCGCAAGAAGATAAAGGTTCACCGCGACATTCTCAACTACTACAAAACTGGTAATCCGGACGCGCCCATTCAGGAGCAAATCCGCCTTCTTGCTATGCGCGGCACTATGGCACGGGCCGGCGGCATTCGTACCGACGCTCCACCGGAAGAGGGACCGAAGCAAAAGTTTTGGGTCGATCTCTGCCGTCCATCCGAACAGGTCAAGTACCTCGCTGAGGCTTTCGATTACGAAACACCTAAGAGCGGCAGTGTCTTCTGGAGCGGCGTCGATGCCAACAAGCTCGTCGGCCAGGTTCGAAACTGGAACAAAAAACCAGGGACCAAAGACCAATTCGGTCAGCTCGAAGCGACCACCGACGCGCGTTTATTGAATGGTGCCTTTGAATATAAGGATGCCGTGCAGGGTTACTGGTCTGCAGCGTCAAAGGAATACGGCAAATCTGCCCTGGGGCACGTCACCGCCGTGCAAGTTTTTGGAATACGAAAAGCCACCATCTTCTGGAAAGAGGAGCTTCGGGAAATTCTAAATGGGATGAACGCGAAGCTCGCCGTGAAACAAATCCCCGACGTTATCGACATCACTATTGTTGTACTAGAGCCGGTCGGACTCAGCTCGGACTACGTCTTCTACACCAATCTTGATATCGCCAAGGCTAATTTCTACGGGGCCAAACCCGGCTTGCAGGGCTATCCCAAGAAACGAGCCGATTGCGTTACTGAAGGCCAAGTTGGTCATGCCGCGATTCCGTACAGTGTACGCGAATTTTGGGCCACTCGTGGTCCGGCGAAACCGAGTCCGGCTGCGGAAAAGATCGCTTCCAATCCCTCGGCGGTCCGTTACGGTTGAGAAAACCACACATCCACCGAATAGCCTAGCTTCGTTAGCCCAACTTTGGCAGTTGGCAAGCTGATTCGGCCAAATCCAGGGTGTGAGTAAGGTCTGCCGAAATAGAACCTAGGCACTCGTCGGCATGGCCCGCAGCGTCGTGAGATCCGTCAGCACCTGTGCCCACGTTTTTTTGTTTTTCTTAGTAGCGAACGGCGCGTTTAGATCGGAGTAATAGTCGAGAATGTCTTGTTTCAGACCCGCCGTTACGTGCTCTTGCCCATCGGTAGTTACTCGATGCAGCAGGTTTGCGTAGGTCTGATCTGTCAACGCATACCCCCCTGGTCGAGTCTTTTCCCCCGTATCCAGATCCCGATCGGGAATCGGAATCGAAGGACTGTCGCTCAATTGCTTAAGGAGACTTGCGTACACATCGACGCTTCGATTGAGGCTCTTTATATAAAGCTGCTGTGTGTCCGGCGTCGGGATCTTAATCGCTAGCTCAGACAGCACGCCAATCTTTGGCACAATGCGAATCAAGAAGGCGATCAGGTGCGTTTGCACGCCCGGCGTGCGCCGATACTTGTTCCAGACAGTCTGAAAGTCGGAGCGCGCGATGCCATCGAGAAATCTTTGGAGTTCCGCATCGGCAACATCCGGCGGAAAATCGTTCCTGTGAAGAACGGTCTCCGCATGCGCGATTCGCGGCAGAAAACTTCGCACCGCGGTTCGGTAGGATCGCACCGCCGGGCGTCCGCGGCCCAGCACGTCGCGCAGCCGCAGCGAATACGTCTCCTCGAACGCTTGCCTCAATAAACGCACGGGAACTCGCAACCCGATAAATCGCAGGTAAGCGCCCGGCGCCAGCCGGTGACGGCTCAGCTCGTCGATGTCAAACGCAAACTCCGTTCGCACATGGGCGTGCGGATTCTCGTCATAAGTCACCACCGGTCCGTACTTTTTTTCGAGCTTTGGGAAACTGATCGCGGTAGCTGGATTGATTGCATCGTGATGTCCCACGTTATCGCCGACATAGTGAGATAAAGCTCCCAGCGCGAATGCATACTCGTTCACGTTTCGCGCATCGCTTAGTAGGTGCGTGATGAAGTCGCCTGTCCGCACGTAATGAGTTAGATCGCTGAAAAACTCCTGGCCAAATGGGTAGTAACCGACGTCCTGGATGGCGCAACCGCCATAAGCATACGCGTGCGCCTCTTGTAAGGCGGCGGCTGTTGTTTGAGGGAATCGCTTCTGTAGAAGCGGCTGCAGCAGGCCGTTCCAGGCAAGATCGATCAACTGCTCGTGCGTCAGTACCGAATACGGAAGCGAAATCCGCGGTAAGCTGCACAACAGGCAACAGGCAAGCAAGATGCGAGGCGTCCGGCGCAAGTAAACATCGTAGCCGAGTGCTCGGCGCGAGCCGGCTGTCAAAGCGCCAACACAGGGAGGGCCTCGACTCGTTGGAAATCCCGGTCGCTACTCACCAGGGTTGCGCCGATGACGAAAGCAGTCGAAGCAATCCAGAGGTCGTTTTCGTCGAGTGATAGTCCAAGGCGCTGCTGCGTCACTTTCAACGTTGCGTAACGCTCCGCAGCGACAGCCAATACCGATTCGCACAGCATAGACGCAAACACATTATGAGCTTTTGCTTCCAGTACCGTTCGGCGCTGCCCCTCGGACAGTCTCTCCAGTCCGAAAAGGATTTCACCTCGAACAATGGTGCAGGTGACGAGCCGGTCGTCGGATTCCAAACTGGCCAGCCATGACAAAATCCGTGGATCTTCACGCATCAGGGCACTGATCGCGCTCGTATCCAGCAAATAGATCACGATCTCATCTAATCCGGAAACAGATCGTGCCTGTGGATGGGAATGCGGGCCTCCGCGATCGCCGCCTCAAGTTCAGCAACGTCCAGCGCGCTTGGATGGGGTGGTTGTTGCATGACACGGAGCACAGCGTTCGCCGACCCGACCGGAGCTTCGCCGGCCACTTTCACCAGCGAACGCAGTTGCTCGATAGCGAGTTGCTCTACGGTCTTGCGCTGCGCAGCGGCGATCCCTTCAAGGGAACGCACCAGGTGATCCGGCATCGTAATGATTAGGTTCGCCAACGCAGCCTCCCCTTCCATTCTGCCGCATCCGCGCACCATCTCGCGAGCCCGCTACTTCCGCGTCATCCGAAGCTCGATCATCATGCGCTCCCCCCCTTTTTCATCGATCATGAAATGGCGATGCAGGAGAACGCGGCCGTCTTCCTCAAGATGCGCGCGCGCGACCGTCTTGCGCCCGGGATGCTCGGTATCGAGAGCCGTGGTCCACAGCACGATGTTCTGGCCGTCGAAGGTGCCGTCGCTTTGCCGAATCGACATCGTCGTCTGCCGCGAGTCGTACCACACGGTGGTGAAGCGATTCGTTTTGGGATCGAAGCCGGAAATTCCCGTGCCGGTGCTCTTCGTTCCGTCGGAGTTGAAGAAGGTGAAATCCGACTGCAGAAACTTGCCGTCCTGAATCATATACTGCTTGCACTCGCCTTTCGTCACGATCGGCTTCCCGTTCATCGGAAAGAACGTTTTGACTACCTCCCAATCGCCCGCAAATTTCGCCAGCAGCCTCTGCCCGGCGCCCGTCGCGTTCGGCGGCTCATACTGATTGTGGGTTTGCTGCGCGGCTGCGGCAGTGGCAATCAGCAGCGCCGCGCTCATCCATTTCTTCATCGCACGCGATGATAGCAAAAATCGAAAGCGAGCAACATTGCACCCATGTGGCCCAGATCTCGAGTCTCTTTTACTTCGACCCTCGGTTGAAAAGGATAAAAGAAGGTGCATCACTTCTAGCGGCCACTAAGTCGAGCCGCCCGTCTCCATCCAGGTCGCCGCTGGCCATCCCATAGATCGCGCCCTTCCCATCCCCGAACGGATGCGCCTCGAAGTTTCTACCCGTTCCGTCGTTGTAGTAAATTACGCCAGGGCCATTGACGTAGCCCACAATGAGATCCGGGTGCCCATCTCCATTGAGATCCGCGGCTATCATCGAGTACGGCATACGTTCTTCGTCTTTCGCTCCTAGCTCCAGCGCGTCCGGTCTTTGGAACTGAATGCCGGACCTGAAATTGCCTTTGCCATCGTTCAAATAAACAAAGCAACCAAGCCTCTCCGGACAAGCGGCGATGTCGGGATGACCATCGCCATTCAGATCCGCCACCGCGACTGCGCGGATCGATGCTTTAGCCGGTCCCCAAGGCTGGCCCTCGCCCGCCAAGTTCCGGTTCAAGAACACGCGGCTCTGGCAATTGTCGCGGCATGGGAATATGACGTCGTTTAGGCCGTCGCCGTCAACGTCGGCGATGACGATGCTCGCCGCGCTGGGGGTATCGCGCAGCGGGTTGCACTTGAAATGCAGCTTTCCGTCGTTGTAGCAAACATACGACGTCATCCCCCGATTCGCGACCGCGATATCCGGGTACCCGTCGCCGTTCAGATCTCCAACTGCCGCATTCCGTGTTGGCCATCTCGGATCGCCGTAGGTTCCGCCCACGGTGAAGTGTCCCGTGCCGTCGTTCACTAGAACCAGTTTCGGATCGGGAGCGTCATTGCTCAAAACAATATCCAAATGCCCGCTCTTCGTCATGTCGGCGAGCGAACCGGAATAGCTCTTTGTAGCGTTGCTGGGCAGCGGAGGACCCTGAGTGAAGTGGCCCTTTCCGTCGCCGAACAATACCTTGCTTGTAAGTTGCCAGTGGCGACCTTTGACCAGGACAATATCCGGGTGGCCGTCACCATTGAGATCACCAATGCTGGCGTTGGAAGATGTCTCAGAAACAGTTTCGAGTGGAACGATCTCATAAGTCGTTACTGCGGCGAAGCACGTAAGCGCAAATGCGACCCCCGCAGATAAGACGAGGACACTCAGACGAGTCATGGGTGAATTCTACTCTGGGTTAGGCACGTATGACGATCTCCGGCCTCGCACTTTCTAGGCGGCAGCGGGACTTCAGGAATGACGACACAAGCTCCCACTCCCACATCGCGAGCCAACTGAAAGGTTGACTGACGTGATGCGGAGTTCCTGGTACCAATCCGTCCAGTTTCCGAATTGCCGAAATCCAGGCATTAAGTTCTCAGAGACTCACAGTAACCCGTAGAAAGTTCGCTGCGATGGAGGTACCGCCTTCCGTACTTGTGTTCTGCGATTTCGCTAGCTCCACAAGCTGCGCGCAAGCACCTGTCCCGGGCGCCTCAGCCATGTTTCATGAGTTTCTTTTGGGATGCAGATGAAATGAGGGCTGCATAGGAAGGCGGAGCAGGTCGCTCCGCCATTTCGGCGATGAAAGTCTGAATTAGATCAATGCCGTACGTGGTCATCATCCCACTAATTGCAACGATCTTCAGCATCTCAATTGCGTGATTCACCGCCTTCTTATCACTCGCACTGTTCACCTTCCGGCGAGTCTCGAGCAACCACTCGGGGAACTGCTGAAAATGATTGCCAAGCTTATTGGTAAACGTGTCCGTTAGAACGGCAGTAGTCGCGGCTTGAGTAGCAGGGCGAAGCTCTTGAACTGTTCCGGGCCTTGACGCTAGAGGGATCATTCGCGTTCGCGAACCACCGCCAGGTGTTATCTCAATCGATCTAGTTACAATCGTGGCCGGTAAGTCGTTCATATTCTTCTCCGACCCTTCCCTCGTCAATACCGTGTTAAGGTCGCCATCCTTCATGGCGTAGATAACCTCCGTCGTATCGTCCATTACCTGGTAGATCAAGCCGGCGCACATATGACATGGCTGCAGCGATGTGTATATCTTTGTGCCCGCCGGTAGCTTTTGCAAGTTGTTTTTCCTTAGATAAGCCGACAGCATCACTGTCTCAGCATGAAATGTTTTATTCTGACCCATCACGTTAAGGCCCCAGGCAGCTATGGAGTCATTTCGAACGAGAATCGCAGCCACGTTATTACCACCGAACTTATTTCCCGACGTGAGCTGTGGATCATGATTTTTGTTGGGATTCCAAGTCGTTCCTAACATCGCCATCACGAGGCGAATATAAATTTGGTGAATCCAGGGGCAAGCCTCAGGGTCAAGGTTCCCGGTCGGTACGGTCGTGAAGATCTTCCTGAGATGGTCATCCAGGTATCTCGTGTCGTGAAAGATGACGGCCCGGCTGCGTTCGCGGACTTTGCTTTGGTCTGCCGCGTTGATATCCTGCGCCCAAGAACCCTGTCTCGGCAGACCACCAGGCATCCCGCGGAAGACCAGCCTCGGTCCCAAAGTATCTTTCATGCCTTTGCACATGTCCGTCGGGACATAAGTTGCCACGCAGAGGCACTCATCCGAGACTTGTGTCGGACTTGCGGCCTTCGCAGCATGCGAAAGTGCATTAACAATGGCTGTGTTGTAAGTAGCGGCCTCGGCGCCACGAGCGTGCTTGCCGGCTCCAATGATCTTAAGGTCTAGTGTGATGACCAGAGCAATTTCACTATCTTTGGATTGCTTTATTTCGTGGGCGAGATCTAGTACGAACTGGTTTCTTGCCGTTGGCATGTGGAGAATTCTATCGTGTTTCGATCTTTGAGGTCGAACATCAGCCGCGGCAACCACGCCCTACGGCGCAGAGATGAAGGATACGGAACAACAACGGTACATCGCATCTAAATGCGTGGCGATCATCGGCCGTGCGGAAGGAACTGGCGATTTTGTTGCGGGCTATGGCACAGGTAGCGACGCACCATCAATGAAATCCGGGTTTGCCTAACTTTCCGAACGACGCGCAAACCGGATACTGACTACAAGCCGACTTACGGGTCCGTATCTGGCTGACACTCTCCGGATCGCGGCAACACGTCAAAGTGAAGCACCTTATCTTCCGCTGTCAGCGGATTCTACTCCATAGTTCGCACAGACGAGCGCATCTTCACTCAATCGTCGCGCATCAACTGCGGAGGAGAGAGAAATGTATTTGATCACCGGAGCCACCGGGAATACCGGGTCGGTTGTTGCAAAGGGCCTTCTGGAACAAGGTAAGAAAGTGCGTGTCGTCGCCCGTACACAGGCAAAGCTGGAACAATGGGGGTCCCTGGGTGCTGAGACACTTATCGGCGATATTACTTCCCAAGACACCGCGAGAAAGGCGTTCGCAGGAGTCCAAGCGGCCTATCTCATGATCCCGCCGGCGATGACCGACCCGGATTTCCGCGGTTACCAGAAAAAGCTCGTGGACGTTTACGGGTCTGCGCTGGAAGCGAACGGTTCGGTCAAGCACGTCGTCGTCCTCAGCAGCTTCGGTGCCGACAAAGACGCCAAGACTGGTCCAATACTGGGCCTTCATTTCCTCGAAGAGCGCCTCAAACAGATCGAGACGCTGAACTCCCTTTCTCTACGTGCTGGTTATTTCATGGAGAATACTCTTGGACAAGCCGGTGCGATCCATCAAATGGGCGCAGTCGTCGGCCCACTCAAGCCTGATCTCAAAATCCCTCTCATCGCCAGCGTCGATATTGGCAACGCCGCTCTCAACGCGCTTCAGCAACTGAATTTCACTGGCCATCAAACTCACGAACTGCAGGGCCAACGTGATCTCACGTACCTCGAAATCACAAGCATCATTGGCGCCGCGATCGGCAAGCCTGATCTCCAATACCAGGTCATCTCGAGCGAGCAATTTGCAGGGATGATCGAGCAGATGGGATGGGCTCGAAACGTAGCGGCCTTGATGGCCGAAATGGTAGACGCTCAAAACGCCGGCCACGTGCGCCCCCTGGAGCCGCGCTCAGCGAGCAATACGACGGCCACATCGTTTGAGCAGTTCGTCTCCGAAACGTTTGTTCCCGCGTACAAAGCGTTCTCCAAAGAACGCCTAACGGCATCAGCTTGAGCGTTGGCAGGCCACGCATTAACCGACTCCTTCGTAAACGGTGGAAGAACCGTAACAGAAGGTTGTGGTAGCGAATCCATGCGCAATTAGCAATGTTCGATCGCCGAAGAGCCTTACGAATGAAGAACGCGCTGATCTCCGCTGATCAATAATGCAGACGTGAACGGGACTTGTTGTTCCGTATCTGGCTTACAGTTTGGGAGTGACCGACCGCGCATCCCTTGGAACCAGGATCCGTGCTGAAACACCGGAACGACTCTCAAGACCCACCCGCGATAGCTTGCATCAATTCGTGTGTGGACGCTTGAGCCAATTGATTACATAAGGCGCAATGTTGTTTTCGATGGTGCGAAACTCGTCTTTCGTCAGCGGAAGTCTGTGGAATCTTTCCAGAGCGGCCTTCGGCAGGTTGTCTGGAGTGGGTGCATCACTTCCGTAAAGAACTCGCTGTATCCCGATCTGCCGAATGCGTTCCGCGATTAGGCTGGCTTTGTCTTCCCACATGCCGGGAATCGCTATCCCGCAGGCGTCAAAGTACACGTTCTTCATTCGCGGATCTTTTCGTTCGATGGCTTGTACGAATACGGATAGAGCTTTATCGATGGCCGGGTCATCATAACCTCCGCCGCCAGCAAGATGCGCGATCTGTACCGTCACATCGGGAGCCTCTGGCAGAATTCGTTCCAAAAAGATGCGAGCTTCCTTTGCCCCATACGGCCGATGATGATCTATGTTGGCATGCATGTGTACCACGATTCCCATGCCATGTTCGTTGGCGGCGCGGAAGACTCTTCGCACCTTCGCTACGTGATCAGGATTATCGACGTCAACATCAGAGTTGCCAAAATGCAGCTTTAACCCTACGCGCAGGTTTGGATCTTTCGCGCACCGTGCAATCTCCTTGAGTGCATAAGGCCTGAGCGGGTCCACGCTGCAAAACCCAAGCAATCGATCAGGATATTTGGCCACCTGCGCGCTAGTCCAATCGTTTTCGGCCATCACGTGTGCGTATTCATTCGGAACTGGCGGCTTATTCGGATTCGAAAAGCTATATGCGACCGAGAGCACCACTGCCCGCTCGATGCCGGCGGCATCGAGTTGCGCAACTAGAAACCTGGCATCGATGCCCTTGGGGCCTGGAGAGGACCTTGCGCCTGCTTCAGGGCTGTATAGGTGCTGATGATAATCAATGATTTCCGCGAAGGAGCATAAAGGAGCGAGCAGTCGGCAGGTCGTGACGATCGCGAACCACTGTTTGATCAGGCGCGCTTTGGGCAAAGACAGCAACACAGCTAGGCTATCGAATCGATGGTCGGGGGACACTTTGAATTGGCTCGTCAATCGCAGCGTTTCTCGGATTTATGGGATAGAGCGGGACTTATCGGTAGTAATCGGGCCCCGGTTCCTCAGTTCGAACCGACTTGTGAATCGAAGACCTGCCCGACAGACGCATCGTACAAATCCAAACCAGCGTTTGGATTCTGTACAATGGGTACTTTCGTGGTCTATAAAACAAAAACCGCGAGATTGTTTCGTTACGATCATGACCGCTTACGTGGCTTACTATCGCGTCTCAACCGACCGCCAGGGCGCGAGTGGGCTGGGACTCGACGCGCGGCGCCAGGCGGTGCGGAATCACATCGGCGCGCATCAGCTCGTGGCCGAGTACACCGAGATCGAAAGCGGCCGCAGGCACACGAACCGGCCGCAGCTCCTCGCAGCGCTGGAAGAATGCCGCAAGAGACGTGCCGTGCTGGTGATCGCCAGGCTTGAGCGGCTTGCGCGTAACGTCGCCTTCATCGCGGCCCTGATGGAAAACGGCACTGACTTTGTAGCGTGCGACATGCCGACCGCGAACCGGCTCACCATTCACATCCTGGCGGCCGTCGCCGAGCATGAGCGCGAAATGATTTCGAAGCGCACTAAAGCCGCACTCGCGGAAGCGAAGCGTCGGGGCACTAAGCTTGGAAACCCGCGCATCCATGAAGCAACAGCACGCGCGGTTGCAACGCATCGCGCACGCGGGCCTGCGCCGGAAGTGGCAAAGCTGATGAGTGAATGGCGCGCACAGGGTAAAACGCTACGAGCCATCGCGCATGACCTGAACCGCCTCAACATTCGTCCAGCTCGCGGACGGCAATGGTACGCGAGCAGCGTCAGGAATCAGCTTGACCCGCGAGGTGCCAGTGAGCCTCATTCGGCCGCGTTTAACTGACTATCACGGTGTCTTTCTGGCACAGTCCCAGGTCTCATTTGCCATTCCGTTTCTAGATGAGGACATCCCGCTCTACGTGGATCCATTCCTGTTGCGGAAGTCCAGGTCGCAGCAAGATAAAGCCCTTCATCTTTCGTTGCTAAACAGCTTCAACCACCTCGGATATTTAGCAAAAAATGGCAAGTTTGAAGAAGGGCTCAATACGCTCATCCGGGCTTCAGAATGCGATGAAGTGGGGCTGGGTGTATCGGCCAAGCGAACGGGTAAACGCATGTCACGCGATCAGGGGGAGCAAATTCTAGCCCTTTTCAGCCGGATACCGCAATATGAACAACGAGGGTTTCACCATTTTGAGGAGATTCAATTTTTCGTAGATGGGATCTCGAAGGATCGAATCAGCGATCTAGCTTGCAACTTCATAAAATCCTTCCTTATCGACTTCACCATGGACGAATGCGAGCGGCTGGGTATTCCCCTTACCGATTGTGTCGTGCGAGATTACTACGATCCGGGGCATCACCGCTTTCTTGACAACGAACGTCAAAAGCTTCCTGTGAATCCGCAAACGAATGTGCCTTTGCTTTTGGTTCCCAAGAGATGGTTGCGTCATTCGCCGTGGCTCAACTTCGATAATTATTTCAAGCAGCACTGTCCGAGAGATGAAATCTTCAACCCTGGCGAACCTGAGGAACGAGTCAAGGTACTCACCTTTAACAGAGAGAATTATGGGGTCGTAGAGGCCTACATCAGAGAAAAGGAACGTACGGCGGAAGACTGCCTAACCGATCCACTTTTCACGCAGATTCCAGTGCTCTCTGCAAAGCGAAAGCTTTCCGAGATAAAGAAGCTGCCCTCCGGCAAGGATGAGAATGCCGATAAGAAATACGAGAATGCGGTAGTCCAATTGATGGCGTCCCTACTCTACCCGCATCTTGACTTTGCTAAAGACCAGAGCCGGACAGATTCAGGCGTTCATATTCGAGACCTAATTTTCTACAACAACCAGAGTCACCCATTTCTTGCGGAGCTTTTCAATGATTACGGAAGCAAGCAGCTAGTAATGGAGCTCAAAAACGTACATACAGTGGAGCGCGAACATATAGAACAGCTCAATCGCTATATGGCCGCCGAACTGGGGAGATTCGGAGTTCTCATCACACGAAACGAATTGCCGAGGGCACGGTTTAGAAGCACTATCGACCTTTGGTCCGGTCAGCGGAAATGTGTTGTTGCGTTGACGGATGCCGATCTTGAGCAGATGGTCGAACTGTTCGAAAGCAAACAACGTCTTCCGCTCGATGTTGTTAAGAAGAAATATGTCGAGTTTAGAAGAGCGTGCCCATCCTGATAGATAAGGAGTCTAATGATTACACGGGAAAAAGCAGACAAACTGGAAAAGCTGCTGGGTCAGCTTGAGGGCATACATTCCGAGATTTCGTCTCTCGCCAAAAAGTCTGCGAAGGATGCAGTAAACGACTTCAAGCTGAAGATTATTAATGCAGTCCTGCTTCAGTGTAATGAAATGCTGGGAGTAGAATACAAGCCTATCGGTGATTTTGAGCAGTTTGATTCTGATACCGTTCCGTCAAATGGCGATGTGACATTTGTGGCGGCACAGTATCTTCAAGCTCTTGAGAAGTTTCGGAGCGATAACATTCGCCCGGGACCGGCCGGCGGATGGATTTATGATCTTCCTAAAGACAGTGGCACTTCGATGAGAGCTGCGCCCCCTCTAAAGTCGAGAAAGTAGAGCCATCATGAGCAAGGAAGAAGAACCCGAAACAGTGACAGCTGAGCAAGTCGCACTATTTGAAGCTACTGAACCGTTGCTTGAGGCGATGGCGGAAGATTTTAGGAAACTAGCTTCCAAAAAGCCGGAAACGACCCTTAGCAAGACGAAGGTAAGTTTCGTCAACCGACTCCTGACAGATCTGCAAAGTCTCCTAGTCCGCGAGCCTACTATAAAATATCTTGATCTTCTGCCGGACGAAGACCTACCGCAATATAGCGATGTTGTGCTAATCCTCTCTCAACATAAAGCGGCTATGGCAGCGTTTAAAACTCGCTATCGCCACTATTCAAGTATGACTGGTTCACATGAATGGGATATAGAGGAGATGGAATCGGAAGAAGATTTCGAAGACGAAGGTGATAACGAGATAGAAGAGTGATTTCCTGACATAATGTCCTTTATGTTCGGGAAGTCGAGCACGATCAGATCGCTCGGATATGCGGCCCAGACCCGCCCTACTCACGATAAGTCCCGATAAACGCGCTTCCCTCCTCTCATCTCACCTCCCTCGCGAGAACCCAGTTCAAAACTGTCTCTTTTTTTATCTCCCTTTCTTCCTAACGCGTTAGCCCTCCCCATCGCCCATCTCCGCACGGCCGCATTCCACAATGCAGTCGGGCGCGCAAGCCAAGACGCCCGTCCAGGAGAACTCATCTATGCTTTGGAAAAAGCTCAGCGACGGCCAGCTCGCCGCCAACCGCGAGAACGCGAAAAAGAGTACCGGCCCGACCAGCGCCGCAGGCAAAGAAAAGGTCTCGCAGAACCGCACGTTACACGGCTTGACTGGCCGCTTCCAAGTCCTCCCCAACGAAAAGCAGGAGCGCTTCGAAGAACTCTTCAATCAATTCATGCTCGACGAGAATCCGGTCGGCAGCGTCGAAATCGAACTCGTCCGCAAGATGGCCGAGCATACCTGGTGCGCTCGCCGCGCCTCCAATCTCCTCGAAGCCTGTTTTCTCGTCATTGCCCAAAGCCCCGACCAGCTCGCCAACAACGAAGCCGAAATGCGCGTTCGCCCCGAGCTCGAACGTTACGAACGCTACCAAGCCCATCACGACCGTGCCTACGCCCGCGCTTCAGCCGAACTGATAAAGCGCAGAAATGAAAGACGAAAAGAGGAAATTGGGTTTGAATCGCAGAAGCGCGCTGAAGCTCAGGAGAAGCGCCGCGACGCCAAGGAAAATCGCGCTATTGAACAGCACAAAGTCGCCTTCGCCAACGCTCAAAAGACCTTCGAACTCAAAGAAATGCGACTCTTCAACGAAACCGCCGCTGCGGCGAAGCGCATGAATGTCCTCGAAGCGCCTCAGAAGGAAAAAATCGCGGCGTAAATCGCTTTTCGAACCTCTGACTGCTGCAACGGCCGTTGCCTCGCGCCCGCACTCCGCGCCAACGCTGCGATTCGATATTCTGGTATACCCGATAGTCTGGATCTCAAAGATGTCTACTAAGCACCAACTCTCCGTCCTCCTCGCATTCTCGTTTGCCGCGTTCGCCGCGCCCGAACCTCACTACCTGCTGGAGCGCCCCGCCATGAACGCCACGCAGATTGTCTTCAGCTTTGCCGGCGACCTCTGGTCCGTCAGTCGCTCCGGCGGCGACGCCAACCGGCTCACCACCGGCATCGGAATGGAAACCGATCCCGTCTTCTCGCCCGACGGCACAAAGATCGCCTTTACCGGCGACTACGATGGCAACACCGACGTGTTCGTCATGCCCGTCTCCGGCGGCGTTCCCAAGCGGCTCACATATCATCCCGGCGCGGACTACGCGGTTGGTTGGACCACTGACGGCAGGAACGTCATCTTCCGCTCCAGCCGTGCAAGCAATTCGCCGCGTTATACCCAGCTTTTCTCTGTGTCGGTGGATGGCGGCCTGCCTCAACCGCTTCCCTTGCCCATGGCGTACTCGGGCGCTTATTCACCCGATGGCAAGCACTTCGCCTACACGCCCACCGGCGGCGCGTTCTCGTTCCAGGGTTCCAGTTTCGTTTCGTGGCGTCGTTATCGCGGCGGCCTCGCTACCGCAATCTCGATCACCCAGATGGCCGATTTGACGACGAAAAAGATTCCGCGCGATGGCTCCAGCGATTTCAATCCCGTGTGGGTCGGCGACAAGATCTACTTCCTCTCCGATCGCAGCGGCCCCGTCACTCTCTTCCGCTACGACGCTGCGTCTAATGGCGTCAGTGACGTTCTTCCGAGCAACGGCTACGATATCCGCTCTATCAGCGCCGGCCCGGGCGGCATCGTCTATGACCAGTTCGGCGAATTGTTCGTCTTCGACGCGAAGAGTGGCAAAAGCAAGAAAGTCCCCGTCGAGATCTCGGGCGACTTCGCCGAAGTTCGGCCGCACTTGGAAGATGTAAGCCGTCAGATTCGTTACTCGCGTATCTCGCCCACCGGCATGCGCGCCGTCTTTGAAGCGCACGGCGAAATCCTCACTGTTCCCGCCGCGAAAGGTGACTTCCGCAATGTCAGTAATTCGCCCGCCGTGATGGACCGCCAGCCGGCGTGGGCGCCCGACGGCGAACACATCGCCTGGTTCTCCGACGAATCCGGTCTGTACGCGCTGCACATTGCTGAACAGAACGGCGGCGGTGCCGTCAAGAAGTTCCCCCTCTTGGATTCCGCTACTTATTATTCCGACCCGCAATGGGCGCCTGACAGCAAGCGCCTCGCGTTCACCGACAACAAGCTCGACATTCTGTACTTCGATACCGAAACCGGCAAGCTGACCAAGCTAGACGCCGACTACAACTGGGGCGTGTCGTCTGACGAAACCGCCTGGTCGCCGGATTCCAAGTGGCTCGCCTACACCCGCACGCTTCCGAATCGCCTGCATGCGCTCTTCTTGTATTCCGTCGCCAGCGGCAAAAGCACTCAGGTCACCGACGGAATGAGCGATGTTCGCTATCCCGCCTTCGATAAGGACGGCCAGTATCTCTATATGACGGCCAGCACCAACTATGGCCCGACCACCTCGCATCTCGATATGAGCAGCGACGAGCATGAAGTCACACGAACCGTCTACGCGCTCGTTCTGAGCAATCAGGGCGCATCGCCTGTACCGCCCGAGAGTGATGAAGAAAAGCCAGTCGACGCGTCCGCTCCCGAGAAGCCGGCCCACAATGCCGAAGCAAAAGCGCCGCCCAAGCCGGTTCGCATCGATCTTGAAAATCTCGAAACGCGCATTGTTCCCCTGCCGCTGCCCGCGCGCGCTTACGAAGACCTGAAGGTGGGAAAAACCGGCGTACTCTACGTGCTCGAAGGTGCCGCGCCTGCGGAGCAAATGCGAGGACGCGTCCTTACTAAGTTCGATTTGAAAAGCCGCAAGCCGGAGAAACTCGCCGACAACATTGCCTCGTTCGACCTTTCGGCGGACGGCGAGAAAATGCTGATCGAAATCGCCGGACCTGCCATGGCTCCCGGTGCCGCCGCGCCTTCACAGCCGCCCGTCCCGCAGATGGCTATCGTGCCTGCCAACGCTCCGGTCAAACCGGGTGAAGGCATGTTGCATCTCTCTGGCTTGCAGGTTCGCGTTGACCCCAAGGCGGAGTGGAAGCAGATGTATCACGAAGTCTGGTTGATCGAGCGTAGCTTTTTCTACGATCCGCACTTCCACGGCCTCGACACCGTTGCCGCTGAAAAGCAGTTCGAGCCCTATCTCGATCAGATCGAGTCGCGCGAAGGTCTCAACTACATCTTTCAGGAGATGCTTGGTGCCTTCACTGTGGGTCATCTACGTGGCGGAGGTGGAACGCTCCCGTCGCCCACGCGAGTTCCAGGTGGATTGCTCGGTGCCGATTACGAAATCAGCAACAATCGGTATCGCGTCAAGCGCATCTATACGGGCGGCCCTTGGGATCCCCAGCTCCGTGCTCCCCTGGCTCAGCCCGGTGTCAAGGTCGCGAATGGCGACTTCATCCTTGCCGTCAACGGCCAGAACCTGACGGGCACGGATGACATTCAGGAATTCCTGGAAGGTACGTCTGGTCATACAGTTGTCCTAAGAATCTCATCCGATGCTTCAGGGGCAAACAGCCACGAAGTAACCGTCACTCCCATCGGAACCGAGACCGGCCTTAGAACCTTCGCGTGGATCGATGCGAATCGCAAGAAGGTTGACGAACTCAGCGGCGGGAAGCTGGCCTATGTCTATCTTCCCGACACCGCAATGGGCGGGCTCACCAATTTCACCCGCTACTATTTTGCGCAAACGGACCGGGATGGAGCGGTTATCGATGAGCGCTTCAACAGCGGCGGCCAGGCAGCCGATTACATCATCCAGGTGATGCAGCGCCAGCTCTTGAGCTACTGGGCTCCGCGTTACGGCGCGATTTATCGTACACCCGAAGCTTCCATTCTTGGTCCCAAGGTGATGATGATAAACGAGTTTTCGGGATCGGGCGGCGACGCCATGCCGTGGTATTTCCACTACACAAAGCTCGGTCCACTGGTAGGTAAGCGCACTTGGGGCGGCCTCGTGGGCGTCTCGGGTTACCCGACTCTCATGGACGGCGGCACAGTCACATCGCCCAGCTTCGGTTTCTTCAGCCCGACTGGTGAGTGGAGCGTTGAGAATCACGGTGTCCCGCCTGACTTCGAAGTCGACATGGACCCCAAACTGTGCGCCGAAGGCCACGATCCTCAGCTTGAGCGCGCGGTCGCTGTTGCGATGGAGGAACTCAAAAAGAATCCTCCGCCGCAACCGCACAAGCCGCCATATCCGAACTACAATCACGGCATCAGCGCCGGCAATCGAATCGGCAGCGTCGCCGGGAATCGGCAGCAGTAAATATCTGTCGTCAAGTTACGCTGAAACTATGGAAGAGATTGCTCCCGGCATAGCTGTTGTGCCGATGAAAATGGCCAACGCATACCTCGTTGGCGACGCTCAGTCTTGGGTTCTTGTAGATTCCGGTACCCCTGGCAACCACGAAACGATAAAGGAAGCTGCCGAGGAACGCTTCGGGCCTGGTGCGAAGCCTCGCGCCATCGTTCTCACGCATGGTCACTTCGACCACGCTGCGTCTAGTCCTGAGCTCGCTGAGATGTGGAACGTGGATGTTTATGTTCACAAGCTGGAGATGCCGTTTTTGACTGGCATGTCGAGCTATCCGCCGATGGACGTGACCGCGCCCGGCGCGTTCTCTTTCATGGCGCGCTTTTTCCCGTCGGGTTCGGTCGATCTGGGAACGCGTATCGTCGAATGGAACGGCGATTTCGCTCCCTTCGGTATCTCCGGTTGGCAAAGTATCGATACGCCCGGTCACACACCCGGACACTTCGCGTTCTTCCGGCCGGAGGACCGAATCGTGCTCGCCGGCGATGCGCTCTCGACCATGGACCTCGACACGTTCACCGGCATTCTTACCAAGCGGCTGACTCTGCAGCCGCCCCCCGCGCCTGCCACTTACAACTGGCCGCAGGCGCACGAGTCCGTTCAAAGACTCGCGGACTTGAAACCGTCGATCGTCGCCGCGGGCCACGGCAAGCCGTTTCGGAATGCGGCCAATCCAATGAAGGAGCTGGCTGCAAACTTCAAAGTTCCGGAGCACGGCCGGTATGTGCCGGAGTCGGCGCTGTTCGACGATCACGGCATAACTTATCTGCCGCCGAAACCGCCCGATCGCCTGGTGCGCGCTACCGTCGGCGTCGGCGCTGCAGCAGTTGCGATCGGTATCGGCGGCGCTCTGGTCTACAAGCGCCGCAAGCCGTAGACGACCCGAGCGAGCCTGCGCTCGCAACCTAGCCGAACGGCTGATGTGCGGCTCCTCGAAACAGCCGCACAATGAAGCCATGAGTACAGCAATTTCAGACCTGGCCGGCCTTTCGCAATCCTATGTGGAGTTGGTCGCCAAAGCTGCTGAAGGAGTCGTCGCCGTTAAGGCTGCGCCCCATCGAGTAGTCAGCGGCATCTGTATACGCCCGGAAATTTTCGCCGTGGCCGATCACTCGCTTCGCCGCGAAGATCGCGTCCCGGTTCACACTGCAACCGGCAGTCAGGCTTCAGCCACAATACTCGGCCGCGACCCCGGCCTCGACCTCGCTTTCCTCAAAGCGGAGGGTCTCAAAGTGAACACGCTGAACGCCGCTAGTCCTGAATCTTTGAAATCCGGCAGTCTCGCCGCGGTTGTCGGTCTCACTATCGACGTCGGTCCCTCGGCCAGCATCGGTATTCTCGGTGCGGTTGGCGGCCCTCGCCGCACCTGGCGTGGAGCAACGCTCGACTATTTCTATCGCCTCGACGTGAACCTTTATCCGTCGCAGTCCGGTGCCGCTGTCGTGAATCACGCCGGTGAACTCATCGGCTTAGCAACGCCCGCACTCCTCCGGCACTCCGCGGTCGCGGTACCCTTCGCGACACTCAATCGAGTTCTTGACGAGCTGCTCAAGACTGGCCACATCCGGCGCGGCTATTTAGGAATCGGCATGCAGCCGATCGCAATACCGGTGCACTTGCGCGAAAAGATCGGTAATGGCTCTGAGTCGGGCCTCATCGTTCTGAGCGTCGAAGCAGGATCGCCGGCCGACGAAGCCGGTGTTCAACTCGGGGACATTCTGGTGCTGCTCGGCGGCGAGCCGATCTCCGATGTCGACGAGTTGCAAGCTGCGCTGCGCGGCGACAACGTCGGACGGAATCTGCCCGCGCGCTTTATTCGTGCCGGCGAGATAATCGACAAACAAGTCGGGGTGGCGGAGAAACCCAGGAAAGCGAACTGACCACCGTTGGGGAGCCGCGTCATCCGGATCGCGATCGTCGCTGATACAATCGGCCGCGCGCGCCGTCTTGCCGATGTGCTCAGCGACGATGAGCGTCTCGAAGTCGTCGAAGTTCTTGCCGAACGCACGGCACATGTCGGAGTGTCCATAGATGTGCTGATCGCGTTGAATCTGCCGGCGTCAGAGTCGTCCGGATTCGGTGTTCCGGTCGTGCTTGTTTCCGGCCACCGGATCGAGTTCGGCCGGAATGTCAAAGCCGCTTTGCCGCTTTCAGCTTCTGCCTCAGAAATTAGCGCGGCGGTTCAAGCCGCCGCGCAAGATCTGACCGTGCTCACTACTGAACAAGTCCACCGCTGGATTCCCGCGCGGCAAGTTTCCGAGGAGGAGATTGCTGTGGAAGAGCTCACGGCGCGAGAGCTGGAAGTCCTTCGAATGATTGCCGACGGGTTTGCCAACAAGCACATCGCCGCCGACCTCGGGATTTCTGAACATACCGCAAAATTCCACGTTGCCCAGATTCTCGCCAAGCTAAACGCGGGCAGCCGCACGGAAGCTGTTTCGGTGGGTATCCGCCGCGGCCTCCTTGCCGTTTAAGGATTCGCCGCTGTTGGTTAACTGCCGCTGTAACAAATTGCAACCACGGACATCAACTGGATGACGGAGAACCCTGCGTATGCTATCGGACTTCATCTTTATCGTGTTGTTTTTCGTATTGATCATCGCGTGGTTGATCTTTTGGTTGGCACTACATGTGGCAGGCGGCCTGGTTCACCTGCTGCTTGTCTTCGCAGTGATTGCCCTGATTTTGCACTTCGTCCGCGGCCGCCGGCGATCGGTCTAGCGAGACTAAACGGAACCGGCTATCGCACGCGATAGCCGGCCTACCCTCCGCTGTTACTCTGAGAGTTAAAGAGTTCTTCGCTTCGGTACAGATGCGATCTCGCTCACCCGCTACTCCTCTGCAGCCGCGGCAACGCGCTTTCGTTCGCAACTGTACATAGGAAAACATGGCAACGACTGTTATCGCCGCACATGAAACCAAACCTGTGCGCTTTTGGGCAGCGACAAACGGGAAGAAGATCGTAATGGCGATCACCGGCGTCATTCTCTTCCTGTTTGTCATCGGACACATGATCGGCAATCTGCAGATATTTGAAGGGCCCGACAAGCTGAACGCCTATGGGCGTTTTCTGCGCGTCGAACCCGCGCTTCTTTGGGCCGTTCGAGTGGTTCTGCTGGTTTGCGTTCTCCTCCACATCTGGGCGTCGGTGCAACTCGCGGTTCGAAAAACACAAGCGCGACCGGTAGCTTACGCGCAACGAGAAAACACCGTATCGACATACGCCTCGCGCACCATGTACTGGAGCGGCCCCATTGTCCTTGCTTTCGTCATCTATCACTTGCTGGATTTGACGGCCGGCGTGGCGCACCGTGGTGGCGACTTCATCGCAGGCGACGTGTATCACAATATGGTGTCCGACTTTCAGGTCTGGTACGTATCGGCCTGGTACATCTTCAGCATGATTCTGCTGGGATTGCATATCCGGCACGGCGCGTGGAGCATGTTCCAGTCCGTTGGAATCAACCATCCTCGTCATACACCGATCCTGAAGAAAGCAGCGGCTATTCTCGCCGTCCTCATAGTCGTCGGGTATATCTCAATACCTGTGAGCATCATGCTGGGGCTGGTCAAGTAGATGGAACTGCGATCGAGAGTTCCGTCCGGCCCCATTCAGGAAGCATGGGACAACACACGCTTCGAGATGAAGCTGGTCAATCCGGCGAATAAGCGCAAGCACCACATCATTGTTGTAGGTTCGGGTCTCGCAGGTGCATCCGCGGCGGCGACGCTCGGGGAATTGGGTTATCAAGTCAGTTGCTTCTGTTTCCAGGATTCGCCGCGCCGCGCCCACTCCATTGCGGCGCAAGGCGGCATCAACGCTGCGAAGAATTATCAAAACGATGGGGACAGCATCTGGCGGCTGTTCTATGACACCGTCAAGGGCGGCGACTTTCGCGCACGCGAAGCCAACGTCTACCGGCTGGCGCAGATCAGCGTTCACATCATCGATCAATGCGTTGCGCAAGGCGTACCGTTCGCTCGTGAGTACGGTGGAACGCTGGCCAATCGCTCGTTTGGCGGTGCGCAGGTTTCGCGCACCTTCTATGCGCGAGGGCAGACCGGGCAGCAGTTGTTACTCGGCGCTTATCAGGCGCTGGAGCGGCAAGTCCAGAACGGCAGCGTCACCATGTTTGCCCGGACGGAGATGCTCGATCTCATCGTCATCGATGGCCGGGCACGCGGCATCGTCACTCGCAATCTCGTCACGGGCGAGATCGACACGCACATCGCCGATGCAGTCCTTTTGGGGACCGGTGGCTATGGAAACGTCTTCTATCTTTCGACAAACGCGAAAGGCTCGAATGTGACTGCGTGCTGGCGTGCGCACAAACGCGGCGCCTTGTTTGCGAACCCCTGCTTCACGCAAATTCACCCGACTTGCATCCCCGTTTCGGGCGACTACCAATCGAAGTTAACGCTGATGAGCGAATCGCTTCGCAATGATGGCCGCATCTGGGTCCCACTGAAAAAGGGCGACAAACGTTCGCCGGATCAGATTCCCGAGGGCGAGCGCGATTACTATCTCGAGCGCCGCTACCCGAGTTTTGGCAACCTGGTTCCCCGAGACGTTGCCTCCCGGAACGCCAAGTACGCTTGCGATGAAGGCCGCGGCGTAGGCGAGAGCGGGCTGGGGGTCTATCTCGACTTTGGAGATTCCATCAATCGATTGGGAAGGAAGACGATCGAGGAGCGGTACGGCAATCTTTTCGACATGTATCAGCGCATCACCGATGAAGATCCCTACAAAGTTCCGATGCGCATCTATCCTGCGATTCACTACACCATGGGTGGGTTGTGGGTGGACTATCACCTGATGAGCTCGATCCCCGGGCTTTTTGTAATCGGTGAAGCGAATTTCTCCGACCATGGCGCAAACCGGTTAGGGGCAAGCGCCCTCATGCAGGGGCTTTCGGATGGTTACTTCATCGTTCCCTACACCGTCGGAAATTATCTAGCATCAAGCAAATTCGAGGCCGTGACCGATTCGCACCCGGAAGTTCGGAATGCAGTCGCATGTGTGCAGCAAACAGTCCACAAGCTGCTGGGGATCAACGGCAAGCGAACGGTGGATTCGTTCCATCGTGAACTGGGGAAAATCGTTTGGGATTACTGCGGCATGTCTCGCAACGCCGAAGGTCTTGAGAATGCCATCCATCAAATCCGCGATCTGCGAGAGGAGTTTTGGCAAAACGTACGAGTGCTTGGCGCTTCCGATGACATGAATCAGAGCCTCGAGAAAGCGGGGCGTGTGGCCGATTTCTTTGAGTTAGCGGAACTCATGTGTGTCGATGCGCTCGAGCGGAATGAATCCTGCGGCGGCCATTTCCGCGAGGAATACCAGACCGCTGAAGGCGAGGCGCAGCGGGACGACGATAACTACTCGTACGCAGCTTGCTGGTCGTATCGCGGCTATGGCAACCGCGAGGAACTGGTGAAAGAACCGCTGGAGTTCGAGTATGTTCACCCGAGCCAAAGGAGCTACAAGTAATGCGCGTGACTTTGAAAGTCTGGCGCCAACAAGGAGGTAGAAAGGAAGGCAAGTTTGTCAGCTACCCTGTCGAGAATGTCAATCCCGACATGTCGGTGCTCGAGTGCCTCGATGTGCTTAATGAACAGTTGATCGAGCGCGGCGAAGAGCCGATCGCGTTCGAACACGACTGCCGCGAAGGCATTTGCGGTTCCTGCGGCTTCATGATAAACGGCATTGCGCATGGCCCATTGCCGGCCAGCACCGTGTGCCAGTTGACGATGCGTCACTTCAAAGACGGTGAGAAGCTTGTGCTGGAGCCCTGGCGCGCCCGTGCGTTTCCAGTCATCAAGGATTTGATCGTCGACCGGCGCTCGTTCGATCGCATCATTGCCGCCGGCGGATACATTTCCGTATCGACCGGCAGCGCTCCGGATGGAAACGCCATTCCGGTGGCCAAAGACTCCTCCGACCGCGCTATGGATGCCGCGGCGTGCATCGGCTGCGGCGCCTGCGTAGCTGCATGCCCGAATGCGTCCGCCGCTCTCTTCACGGGAGCGAAGATCGCGCACCTGGGCATTCTCCCGCAAGGAAAACCCGAACAGGACATGCGCGCGATCAAGATGGTGGCGCAGATGAACGCCGAGGGTTTTGGCGGTTGCACGAACATAGGTGAATGCACGGGCGTGTGCCCCAAAGAAATCCCGCTCGAAGTGATCGCGGCGATGAATCGCGACTTCTTCCGGGGAAGCTGGCGCGAACGCGACAACGTCGTGCTTACGCAACGTCCGTTCACGGAATGGAGCTACGGCTCCAAGCTGAAAACGGACGAACGCACGACCGATTAGTCGGCGATGGTGATCGTCGGACGCACCTTTTGCTTTGTGGCGTTAGCTCTCTCAATGACTACTTGAGCGAGTTTCTCGAAGTTCCTGGTTTGTGCTGTTGGCTGTTTTGACGCCGCGATCGGTTTGCCGCTATCGCCGCCTTCGCGCGTGGCGGGATCGAGTGGGATTTCAGCAAGCAGCGGAACCTTCATCTGCTCTGCGGTTCTTGCGCCGCCGCCTTTTCCAAAGACGTAGATTTTTTCGCCCTTGTGCTCGAGATAGCTCATGTTCTCAACGATGCCGAGAACCGGTTCGCGTACTTGCTCAAACATAAGCACGGCCTTCCGAGCATCTTCAAGAGAAACGTCGGACGGCGTGGTCACGATGATGGCGCCCGTCAGCGGAGTCGTTTGGATGAGCGTCAACTGCACATCGCCTGTGCCCGGCGGCAGGTCGATGATTAAGTAGTCCAGCGGCCCCCATTCAACGCTTCGCAAGAATTGTTGAATGACGCTGTTCAACATCGGTCCACGCCAAACGAGCGGCTTGTCGCCGGGGTTGAGGAAACCCATGGACATCAGCCGCAAGCCGTATGCTTCGAGCGGTTGGATGCGCTGGCCGATGGCGTGCGGAGTCGCGCGAACGCCCATCATCAGAGGCACGTTCGGGCCGTAGACATCCGCATCCAACAGCCCAACAGAATGCCCCATCTTCGCCAGGGTGATGGCGAGATTGACCGCAACCGTGCTCTTTCCAACGCCGCCTTTTCCCGATCCGACAGCGATGATGTTCTCAACGCCAGGTATCGGCAACTTCGGTTGCTCGCCAGGAGCTTGTGGGCCCATAAATTTCAGGCTAGCAGCAGACTGGGTTGTGCCTTGAGATCGAAGCCCGCAAAATCGCCGCGTTCAAACTTTGGAAATGCAGCGGCCGCGATCATCGCGGCATTGTCAGTGGAGAGCCCCGCACTCGGAAAATAGAACGGCAGTCCGTTTTGATTCCTGGCCGCGCTTCGAAGACCAACGTTGCACGCGACGCCACCCGCGATTACGATCGATTCTGCGTCGATCTGTTCGGCTGCGGCGGTTGCACGACGCAGAAGTTCATCGATGACCGTATGTTGAAAACTTGCGAGCAGATCGAGCGTTTGCTGTGGTGTTGCCGCCAGCCATTCTTCCGTGGCCGCACTGCCGATTTGCCGACGATGCGCGATTTCCTCTCGCAAGTCACGCTGTTCGGTCCAGCGTAAGACCGCCGTTTTGAGGCCGCTGAAGCTGAAGTCGAGTTCATTGCCTTTCATGCGCGCGAGTGTGAATCGCACAGCGCGCGGATTACCGAACGGCGCGAGTTTGTCAATGATGGGACCGCCAGGATAGCCGTATCCGAGCAGCTTGGCCACTTTGTCGTAGGCTTCGCCAGCGGCATCGTCCCGGGTTTTGCCTAGAAGCCGGTACTCACCCGGCCGCGGAACCTCGAATAAATGTGTGTGACCGCCGCTCACAACCAGGGCAACTGCCGGAAAGCGCAGATTCGGATTTTCCATCAGCACCGAATGAATGTGTCCCTCAACGTGATTGACAGCGATGAGCGGAATGTTTTTTGCGAAGCACAATGCCTTGGCGTAGGTCACACCGACTAATAAAGAACCGACTAGCCCGGGGCCGGCTGTGACACCAATGCCACTCAGATCGCCGAGGCCGATGTTTGCCGCCTGTATGGATTCGCGTACAACAGGCACGATGGCGCGCAGATGCTCGCGCGAAGCCAGTTCGGGCACGACGCCGCCGTATTTCGCATGCGTGTCGAATTGCGATGCAACAATGCTCGAGCGAATTTCATGGCCATCGGCCACAACAGCCGCCGCAGTCTCATCGCACGAACTCTCAATTCCTAAAATGAGCGTGGGGTGCAAGTTTCCGATTTCCATTATGAACTTCCCGAAGAGTTAATCGCGCAGGAACCGCCGGTTGAACGCGGGACGTCTCGCATGCTGGTGGTTTCGCGCGAGAAGCAGACGTTCCACGACGACGTTTTCGCAAAGTTCCACCGGTATATCAAGCCGGGCGACTGCCTGGTTGTGAATAACACGAAAGTGTTTCCAGCCCGTTTGCATGGCCGCCGAAACAGCCGCCCCGGCGCGCAAGTGGAAGTGTTCCTGATTCGCGCCCTGACGACCGATGAGACAGAATGGAATGCGCTGGTGCGGCCGGCAAAGCGCGTTCACACTCGCGATCGAATTCTATTCGACGACGATCTCGAGGCGGAAGTCTTAACGGAAGGGCCTTTCGGCGAACGCACAATCCGACTTATTTCGAGCAAGGACGTTTCCCAACTGTTGGAGCAGCTTGGCAAGATACCGCTGCCGCCTTACATTCGCCGTGAGCCTAATGCCTCCGACCGCGACCGGTACCAGACGGTCTTTGCGAGCCAGCGAGGCTCTGTCGCCGCCCCTACCGCCGGCCTGCATTTCACTCCGGAGATGCTGGAGCTGTGCCGCGAGGCGGGCGCTCAGATTGCGCATGTCACGCTACACGTTGGACTCGGCACATTCGCTCCGATTCGCGAGAGCGAAGTTGCGCTGATCCGTCTTCACGAAGAGTATTTTGAAATCACCCCAGCGAACGCCGCGCTCATGGCGGAAGGCAAGCGCCTGTTCTGCGTCGGAACAACCAGCGTGCGCACGGTGGAAACTGCTTTGCTTCGCGGAGGGTTGCGCCCGATGAGCGGGGAGACGAACTTATTCATCTACCCCGGTTTTGAATTCGGAGGCGCCGGCGCTATGCTGACAAATTTCCACCTTCCGCAATCGAGCTTGTTGATGCTGGTGAGCGCGTTCGCCGGACGCGATCTGACCTTACGCGCTTACAAACACGCTGTAGCCGAGCGATATCGCTTCTTTTCGTACGGCGACTGCATGCTTATTGAATAGCGAAGTATCGTTTGTAAGAAAGCAGTCCGTCGGCGACGTAAGCTTGCAGGGCATCGAATCCCTCGCGCGCGGCATGAGTATCCACGAGCAGTTTTCGACCGACACGGGAGATCTCCGGCACATCGTCGACCTCGGCCTTCCAGTCTTCCGGCGCCCAGTCGATTGCGCTCGACACAACAGACGCCAGACCTTCCGCAACGCCGTCAGCGGTCACCATGTTGAAGGATTCGGTGTAGCTTGGCTGCAGCAGCAGGTTCATGTTTGCTACCGTTTTGCGAAACTCAGGCCATGTCTGCCAGCCATTGAGGCATAACGTGACGTGAGGCAATCCGTTCAGCATTTCTTTCACAGCCGCGAGCACTCCGTCACCGCCGCCTTCGGTACGGCCGGCAGAGATCCAGAATTCCAAGGGAGCTCTGACAACCCGGGCGATCTCCAATGCAGCGCCGGCAGCGCTCATCAAGTTCTTGAGCGGCCTGGTCGCGCCAAAGGCGCCGATGCGCAGAGTGCCGCTGCAAAACGGCGTGCGCGCCCGCGGAGCATCGAATGGCAGGTAGTACAGATTCGGCAGATAGGCGCACGGCACGCCGAAGGCCTGATTAATCCATTGGCAGAAGCGCCTACTGTTGCCGGCAAGATGAACGTTCGAAGTCGACATCTCCATGTCCATCAGCTCCCGCACGAGTTTTACACCGTTGCGATCAGCTTGGAGGAAACCCACGTTTGAATGGCAGGTTACGGCAAACTGCGTGTATGGGAAATCGTTTGCGAGCGCGTACATGTCCATCGTCGGAATCCATGGCGCGGAGATGATGACCTGACTGCTGGGGTGCGCTGTTAATCGCTTGCGCAGATCTGCGGCGCTAACCACCGGCCACACTTCGGCCGGCATTCCGGCCCGCTGTAGCACTTTGGCCGTATTGATGGCGGCGACGCCCAAGCCAATATGGCTGATATTTCGGTTCGCGCGAAAGTTTTTGTAAGCAAGTATGATGCTCATTCCTGGCGGCTCCTTACTGACCCGAGCCCAGGATGAAACAGGCGCGTGTTACGGACGCGACATTTTTCGACGTAGCTAATTGATTCCAAGGGAAAAACTTTTTTTTCGATTTTTGGGAATGATTCGACGATATGCACGACATCAGACCAATGCGCTCCGTTTTGCAGATTTCTAGCGGGATGCTCTCGCCGGGCGAGTAGCAGCTCGAATCGAGTCTTTTTTTCGATTAGCCTCAATTACTTCCTCAAGCACAGGTGGCCTCAGAGGTTCGCGCCGCTGCTAGCGTTTGGGTAGAAATCAGGCGCGCTGCGCAAGGATTTCTTCATGCCGCAGGGCAGCGTTCCGATGAGGATTTTGACCGAGGCTTGTAGGAGTTTCCCGATGGTTGCCAGTGCCGACTCCGAGGCGCAGCGCATCAGCGTCGGTCAAGCCGTTGCATTTCGCTAGGAGCAAAAAATGTCTAAAAAGGTTGTTCAGTATACGTGTGTCTTCACGTGCTTGGTATGGATTGGTCCCTGTCTGGGCGACTCCAAGTCATCCGGCAGCGATAGTTCAGGCGTTGACATTACGAGTGCGTCTAAGCCGGTGCGAGCCGATGCAAACGACGTGCCTGAACGCAACAGCATTTTGGAAAAGGCGCGCGAGACAAATGACGAGCTGTACAGAAATCTGCGTTCTTTCGTCTGCAACGAACAGATCGAGCGCTACAAGGGTGCGTTATATGCCGAGACGGGCCGACAGATCGACACTGTGACGGCAACCGTCTCATTCGAGAACGGGACGGAGCACTACTCCGATATTCACCAGAACTCAAGGACGCGTCCCAGCATGTCGAGCGTGGCGGGGGCCTGGTCTGAGGGCGAGTTCGGGACGCTGCTGCGGCAAACCCAGGTGCTGCTTAGCGAACAGACTCCGTTTTTCGACAGCTATGCGGACGTGAATGGAGTGCGGGCCGCAGTTTACGAGATGGAGGTTTCGCGCGAGGAGAGTCCGTGGGACCTGGAGGTGAAATCGCAGCACTACCGGCTTCCATTTCGCACCACGATCTGGGTCTCGGAAGCGAATGGCCAGATTCTGAAAATCGAGCGCGTTTCCACCAGCATGCCTTTGTCATCCGGGATTTCGGAGATTCGCTGGAACGTGCTCTTGAAGGAAGTGGACCTAAACGGAAAAGTGTGGCTGCTTCCGAATTTAGGCGAGTACGCGGTCCTGTATGAGGACTCCGGTCACCGCGAATGGAACGTGATGCATTTCTCGAATTATCATCGTTATGGTTCAGAGGTCGCGATCAAGTTTCAGTAAAAAGCGGGAGTCACGGATCCGTTATTCAATGGCGCAACGAAATTAGGGGATCTCACAAGCGTCGCCCGCCGCGAAAGCGGGTCGAGATATGAAACCACCTCGACCCGCTTTCGAGCCTCTGAATTGATCGTCTGCAACGATCGAGAGCCAGGTGAAGTTAACTTCTTTGCCTTCTTGGCCGCTTAGCGCATAAAGCTGCAGGCCGAAACGGTGAGCTTGGTGGGGGCAACCTTGATCTCCTGCAGATTGTTTTTGACCAGCATCGCATTGAAGTCGGTGATCTGTTTCCGGGCGTCTTCCCAGGCAGTCCTGGTACGGTTCAGGTCGGTGCAGTCTTTCTGCCAAGTGGCGATCTGAGTGGGGGTGGGCGCCATGTCGAGGCCGACCTGCATCATGCTGACCATGGTGTTGAATGCGTTGTTCAGTTCGAAGAACGATTGCAGCGCCTTGGGATTGGGAGGCGGACGCCGACCACCGCCGCTTTCGAAACCGGCCGGCGTGACGCCGCCAATTTTGGTCAGACTGGCATCAAGTGTTTTGGCCTGTGCGGCCACATCGGCGGGCAGTTTGCCCTTCATCAGGGTTGCAAGCTGATCCTTCACCGCATTCACTTCCTCATGGCCTTGGAAGCTATGCTCCATCCCTTGCACTGAAAGAAGAGTGAGCTGGTTCTGAATTCGCAGGGCGGACATGAGCGCGGGACTCTGGCCCACGCGCGGATCGTTCATGACCGTGACGTCGCGCGTACAGACCTGCCCGTCGACGGTCAGCTTGAGCGTGTAGACGCCGGGAATCACCTGCGGCCCATGCGGACCGGGGGTAGTCGAGCCCTCCACCATGTTCATCTGATTCTCGAGGTCGTGCCGCAGGGCGGGCGGATCGTCATACTGCAGGTTCCAGTTGACGCGGTTGAGACCAACATGCGTCGAGAGGACGCGGGTCTCGGGAGCGGCCAGCCAATAGTGGGGATACGCCGCGTCCTCGATGGGCGGCGGCGGGGTGCTGGACATGGTGCGCACCAGATTGCCCTTCGAATCGAAGACCTGGAGTTGGATGGGCCCGCTCGGCGCGTGGCTGAGGTAGTAATCCACGATGGTGCCGTAGGGCACATTGGGCGCATGGGGAACTTCGATGGAGAAGGGCTGATCCCAGTTGCTGTTGATGCGTGCGCGAATGGCCTCCTCGGGCTTGAAGAGATATACGGGCGATGCGCTGATAGCTTGGGCGTTGGCCGCGATTTGGCGCAGTGGCGTGATGTCGTCGAGCACCCAGAAGCCGCGGCCGTAGGTGCAGATTACCAGGTCGTTTTGGTGATGATCGGTGTGGACGTCGAGTTCGCGGATGGAGGTGCTGGGCAGGTTCTGGCGCAGCGACTGCCAATGATCGCCATTATCGAAGCTGACATACACCGTGGTCTCGGATCCGGCGAAGAGCAAGCCCGGCTGCTCGGGATCGACCCGCAGACTGTTGATCCAGCTTCCGGTGCGCTCGTCGCGGGGCAGGTCGTTGACGATGCTGGTCCAGGTCTTGCCCGCGTCGGTGGTGCGCCAGATGAGCGGCACGTCGGGGTTCTCGTCAGGGGGCAAAGTTTGGCCGCGCTCGGGGGCAATGCGAGCGGCGAGGAAGGCGGTATTGACGTCGTCGCCTGCCTCGATGGTGTTGAAGTTGGTGTGGGGCGGAACGTTGCCGATGTTGGTGACGTTCGTCCAGGTTTTGCCGTGATCCATGGTGTTGTAGATCTGTCCGTTGCTGCTGACCGTCCAGATGACGCCGCGTTTGACCCTGGATATGGAGAACTCGCTGATCGAGGGTAGGGACGGGGGCGGTCCGGCGTTCGGCCTCGGTGCTTGCGTCTCCACTTGTGCCTGCGCTCCGGGCGGCGTGGGTTCCGGCTGGGGAGGCTGTGGGGCCGGTGGTGACACCGGCGGCGCAGTGCCGCAGGCCACCTGGGGCTTGCCTTTAGGCGTGGTCAGATCGGGGCTCGCGGCTGTAAAGGAATGGGCGCCGTCGCGCGAGACCAGAAGGCACTGGTAGGCAACGTAGAGAGCGCTGGGATCGAACCCAATGTCGAATTTTTTCTCGAAATCGCGCCCGGCGTGGTATTTGTCAGCATCGGCTCCGAAGTTGGGCGCGACGTTCTCCCACTGGCCGGTCGTCATATCAATCTTGACGAGGCCGCTGCCGCCGCCGCCCGGACCATATCCAACACCATAGATGATGTTTGGATTTTTAGGATCCGGTGTATCGACGCCGAATTCAGAGGACGGTACCGGGCTCCAGTCAGTGAAGTTCACCTGTCCCCAGTTGCCGCGGCTCGAGATCATTACGGCGCCAGTGTCCTGCTGCGCACCCATGATGTGGTAGGGATATGCGCTGTCGGTGGCTACGTGGTAGATCTGCGAAATGACCTCGGTGTACCAGAGGCTCCAGGTGCGGCCGTCGTCCAGGGTGACGCTGGCGCCCTGGTCGGAGCCGACCAGCATGCGGTGGCCGTTCGTGGGGTCAATCCAGAGCTTGTGGTAGTCCTCACCGCCGGGCGCACCCTTGAAGGGCTCAAAGGTGACGCCGCCATCGGTCGAGCGGTACATCGCGGTGCTCATGGTGTATACAATGTCGGGATTCTGCGGGTCCACGAACACGCCGCTGCTATAAGCGCCCTGGCCGTTGCCGATCCGCAGGTCCTTCCCGGCCATGTGCTTCCAGGTGGCGCCACCATCATCGGAGCGGTAAAGCCCCGAGCCATGTTCAATGCTATTGCCGACGATGTACATGCGCTGGCCGTTGGTGTGCATGGCGACCGCGACCGCAACGCGGCCCGGGAAGGGCGGAATCTTGATCTCGGTCCAGGTCTTGCCCTCATCGGTGGACTTGAACACCAGGGGCGGCTTGCTTTTCGCCCCGCGATTGGCGGTGCCGCCGCCACCACCGCCAGTTCCCTGCGTGGCGGCCAGCATCACACTGGGGTCGTCATATGCGTACTCGAGATCGCGCGTGCCCTCGTAGTCGGCAGGCTTGAGGACGTTGGTCCAGGTCTGCCCGCCGTCGGTGGAGCGGTAGATGCCGCCGCCGTGGCGGGAGGTATCGCCGAGCGCGGAAACGAGCACCAGGTCAGGATCGGCGGGATCGACAACGATGCTGGTGATTTTGACCGTGTCTTCGAGGCCAATGTGCTGCCACATCTTGCCGGCATCCCTCGACTTCCACATGCCGTTGCCGAGGCTGCCCTGAATGGGGTCGCCGGCGCCTGCATAAACGATATTGGGATTGGAGGGAGCGACCTGGATGGCTCCAACACTATCGACGCTCTTCTCCTGGTCGAAGATGGGGAACCAGGTGACGCCGGCGCTGGTGGTTTTCCACATGCCGCCCACCGGCATGCCAGCATAGAAGACCCCCGGTTGCCCTATGACACCGGTGACGGAGGCAATTCGTCCGCCATGGAAAGGCCCCACGTTTCGCCACTTGAGGCCCGCATAGAGATCGGGATTGATCTGCGCCGTTGCAGTGAAAGCTGATGCCAGTATGCTCGAAACAGCAAGCACCCAATATGCCGTCCGCGACATTCGCGTCATGATGTAGGAACCCCTCGTCAGAATCCTCGCCGTTACTGGGGCAGTATACAAGGTCGTGGAAGGGTACGCTCGGTGTCATCGACGGCCAGGTCTATACGCGCGACGTCACCGTCATGAATGATCGCATACGGTGCTTCGCTGGTTTCGCCGGGAATATAGCCAAAGGCGCACATCTGGCCATGGAAGGTGAGTTCACCTACCGCGACCACTTCTGGTCCGGTGAAGGTGCAATGGCCAATTACGTTGATTTGCGCTTCATACTGCACCTCTTTTTCAATTGCATGCACCTGCGCGTCAGCAACGATGCGACCCGATGAGATGATATCGCGTATCGCACGGCAGAATCAGGCGTTCGTGAGACCAGTGATGGCATCTGTCTTCGGCAACTTTCCGAAAACGCTACTTGTCATTCATTCGCAGCTTTGCTACAGCCGCGGCAGCAAGTATCATTCCCCATTGGATTGCGCTGCCTCTGATGCGCCAAGCTCCGCCCTACTGCGGATTACTCACTGGGGCATTTGGGACAGCTCCAAGAAATTGACAGTTGCGGGTGGCAGCCCGGTACGGAAACAAGCTTTATTACAGCTCGAATTCGAGGGTTCGCATCCGAACCGACGCCGAGCCGAAACGGCTCACTCTTCACCGGTGCGGGAAATATCGGATCTATCGGCGGCTAGCAAGAATGCGACGTCTGATGCGCGCTCCACCTAAGTTCAGGGGAGTTGAAGCTCAATCCTGTATATCTCTTGGACTCCGACATCTTCCAGAAGGATGGGAGCACCCGAGTTATCGACTCCAAGCCACGGCTCGAAAAAACCGGCGCGCCGGAATCCGCTTAGATCGGCCCAAGTTTCGAGTTTGTCATCAACCACTTGAACGCGGTAGATCTTGGGCTCAGCACCGTACTGCGTATCAAAAAAGATGTAGCGGCTATCCGGACTCCAAACGACATCATTGATTTCTGCGCTGGCCAAGTGCCGCCAGATGCGAGATTCGAAATCGAACAGTCGCAGTTCCTTATCATCGATGGTTACCGCAGCCACATAGCGGCCGTCAGGGGACCACCTTGCGGTCCACAGCCCTTGAGATCCCGGTAGCGTCTCTGTCACTCCACTCTGCAGATGCTTGACATGGATTCCAAACGCTTCGTCCTCTTTGTGTAAATGGCGGATCACGCCCCCAAAAGCAAGGGCTTTCCCGTCGGGTGACCAACTCGGAACACCCTGGCTGGCGTCGTCAGGGTTCAGTAGCCGAAGACCGGTACCGTCGGAGTGGATCAGGTACTGCTTCCAGTCACCTCCCGGGATGCTGGCGACGAAGGCGATCGTATGGCCATCAGGTGACCACCTCGGAAAGCGCGCGATCATCGGACGCTCAGTCAATTGATGTTTGTCCGTGTGAGCGGACGTGCTGCGCCAAAGCGTTCCGTCCGGAAAACCCGTATACGCAATCCACTTTGTATCAGGACTGAATGCTACGCCCTCAGCGGAGAGTCCGTTCAGGTAGACAGTGGGGCGACGCGACGATGGATCAATGCGCACCAGACGACCTTGCAGTTGCTCCCCCATAGCGAGGATCCGGTGACCGTCTCCTTCCGGAGACGCGCCGCGCCAATAGTCCAATGCTCCCGACGTTAGCTGAACGGCTTGGTCCATATGACGCGGGTCACGGGCAATCCA
The DNA here is from genome assembly GCA_963846045.1 of Terriglobia bacterium. Taxonomy (GTDB): domain Bacteria; phylum Acidobacteriota; class Terriglobia; order Bryobacterales; family Bryobacteraceae; genus Bog-105. Next base: position 104,574 of record CAWJUL010000019.1, read on the forward strand.
TATATTTGCGCGGCCGCCCTCAACCACTAAAAAGACAAAATACTTGGCGTCGATCCAGGACCCGCAACAAACCTGATCACTCCATCGGCTGCCTGCGAGCAAGCGCTGCGGTAAACCACCATTGATTCCGACTTGCCATACCCTGTGCTGGAAGCCGAGACCGTTTTCCGAAAAGGTTACGCTCTGCCCATCCGGCGACCAACGCAGCCAGGAGGTCACCCCATCGACCGAGGCTACGCGCCTTGCGTGGGAACCATCACCATCCGCGAGAAACACGCTGTTGCCATCTGCAAACGCGAGCCGCTTGCCGTCTGCCGACCAGCTTGCGTCCTGTGCAGAGATGCCCGCCAGCTCATGAGCAGGCCCTCCCGTAATGGACTGCACTTCGATCGAGTGCTGGTCGATTGACTGCCAGATGGAACCGAACAGAAACTCGTTACGGGAACGCGAAAAATCGAGCAGACCGGCCTGCGGAAACGGAACTGCGCGAGAGACGGTGTCACCGCCGTGCCAATCTACTTGACCCAAGACACTTTTGTTGTCGACCGTCTCAGTGAACAGAATGTGTTGACCGTCCCAGAATATCGGTGCTTCCAGTAGGAAGATATCCTTTTGCCGCCCGTCGTTCGTCAGCCTCTGGTAGCTGCGAACGCGAGGCGTGATTGCAGTCCTAGCCGGCGAATTCCGGTATGTCCACAGACCACATATCGCCGGGACCAGAACCACTGCCGCGAATAGGGACCGACGCAGGATGGAAGCGCGTCCGACGCGGGCCGGCTGTTCAGGTTCGGCAGCGCTAGGCTCAGGAGCGTCAACGACGGGAGTGACCCGCGGGAGAAACCGGTAGCCTTTGCGCGGAACCGTTTCGATGAACTGGGGCGATGCTGAGGTGTCGCCCAGCGCAGAACGGATTTGCCGGATACAGTAGTTCAGGCCGGCATCGAAATCAAGTTGAGCGCGGGAGTCCCACAGCAGATTGTGAATTTCCTCGCGCGGGACTAGCTGCCCGGCACGACTGACGAGCAGCGAGAGTACTCTTGCTGGTTGCGGCTGTAAGCGAACTGCGACCCCATCGTTCCAGAGCTCTCCGGTGTCAAGTTTGAGTTCCCACCGGCCAAACCGGATTTTCTGCGTGCTTAAGGAAGCGCTAGTCGTTTTGAGCCCGGTGTCCGGTCCTGCCCCGGAATTCATAAATTAGCCCGCCTGAAGCAGCGTCCTCACGACTCCCTCACCGTTCCTCATATGTTCCTCATTGAGTTGCACCGAGGCAGACGAGCATTCTATCAGTCGTGGATGAACCGAGCGTCCTCATCCTCACATTCCGCTGCAACCGGCGGATTTCTCAACTGACTGGAGAACCCATGCATATACACATTCTGATTTCCGCCGCGATTCTGGCGGCATTGGGAATGACGGCCATGGCCGCAGACGATCCCTTCGTCGGGACGTGGAAACAAGACGTAGGCAAATCCCAATACACGGGCGTACCGGTGCCCAAGGAAGTGACCCTCACGGTGAAGAACGAAGGGGACAAGCGCGTGCTCCGCTTCAAAGGAGAGAATCCGGATGGCTCGCCGATACGGCTCACCGTAACTGAGCCACTCCAGGGCGGCGACGCGACCATCCAAGTGGATCCGATCATGGCACGCAACGGCGGCGTCGATGCTTACGACAAAGTGACGTTTCACCCAATCGATGCGCGGCATTGCGAGTTGACGTACATGAAAGGCGGCAGAGAAGCAGGCAAGCGGCGGGTAGAGGTTAGCGAAGACGGGCGAACGCAGCGCGCGTGGTTTACAGGAACGTCGCCGGACGGCAAGAGAGTTGTGATGAACGACGTGTGGGAGAAGGAGTGAAGGCGATGAAAAGAAATTGCGCAGTTTACCTTCGGGCTTGCTTGCGGCATATGCGCTGGCTTCGATGAGCGCGCCCGCGCAAACGAGTGAAACCGGCCAGAGCATGGGACTCACGTGAGATAAATGAAGGATTCTCCATTTGAGACGATTGTGCGATTCGGCGAGGGTTATGTGCTGTCGCGATGCCTTCACGTCGTCGCTGAGCTTGGAGTGGCGGACCTCTTGGGGGAGGCACCGCGGTCCGCAACAGTATTGGCTGAAGTGACAGGAACCGATGCAGGGGCTTTGAATCGTGTTTTACGCGTATTGGCCGCTCGCGGAATTTTTCACATGTCAGGCGGCCTCTATTCTCACTCACCTGCGTCGCAACTGCTGCGAACGGACCACCCGCAGTCGATGCGTGCATTCGTGCGCATGGTTGGCCTCCCGATTTGCTGGAATTCATTCTTCCATTTGCAGCATTCAGTACAAACGGGTCTCCCGGCAGCCGAACTGCTGGCCGACGGAGGATTTTGGGGCTACGTTCGGAATTCGCCGGAGGCAAGCCGGATTTTTGATGAGGCCATGCGCGGTAAAGCACAGGCGCAGATTCGGTGTGTTCTCGCCGCTTACGACTTTTCGCAGTTCGCGTCCGTTGCAGACATCGGCGGCGGACAAGGCCATCTACTCCAAGCGATTCTTGCCACCGCTCCACAGGCGCGCGGAGTTCTTTTCGATCAGCCGGCCGTGCTAGAGCAGGCAAGGACGATTTCCTCTGATTGGCTTTCGCTGCAGGCAGGCGATTTCTTTCGCGATGCTCTGCCGTCGTGCGATGCATACTTGCTGATGGAAGTCATTCACGACTGGAACGATAATGAGGCGATTCAGATTCTCACCGCCGTGCGAACGGCAGCGCCGGAGCGCGCCAAATTGCTGCTCACCGAAACTACGCTGCCACCCGATGACAGCCCGCATCGCGGTCAGATCCTCGACATCTTCATGCTTGCCCTGCTGACTGGCCGTCAGCGGCACAGGCATGAATACTCGCGATTGCTCAGCGCCTCAGGTTTTCAACTCGAACGTGAGATCGAAGCGTCGCCGGAGACTTCAATCTTCGAAGCCACTCGAGTGGCGTAATATACGGATTTTCACCATGCGGGTGGTGCGTCGGACAAAGCTGGGAGGCTCTTATGTTTCGAAATGCGCAGTATTGATCGTATGTGGGTTGTTCGCGACTGCAGCGAACTCACAGGTAAACACCGAGAACGGATGAGGCGGCGGTTAGAAAAGTGATCGCCGAGTTCGCGGATGCCTCGAGCCGCCATGACGTCACAGGCCTGGGCGCCCCTACACACCGAAGATGTCAATTTCATAAACATCTGGGGATCATCGGTCGCCCGCCGCATAAGGGGGGCCGGTTTGCAGTCGAAAGACCTGTAATTCGAAATGCAGCGAATCGGCACATTCTGCTGTCTGGCAATGACCGCTGGGGCTGCGCTGAAAGCACAGTCGAGCGGCGCAGAACCGGTTATCGACATGCACTTGCATGCCTTACCCGCGAATTACAACGGGCCTCCGCCGGTGTTCATTTGCGCTCCTTATCCCTTCTTTCCCGCATGGGATCCGGCGACAGGGCCAGCCGCGTATGAGGCGCTAATTGTCAGAAAACCACCCTGCTCGCACCCTCTGCGCTCTCCCGCGACCGATTCGCAACTGATCAACGGGAGTCTGGATATTCTACGTGCGATTCGAGCCGTATTTCGCGTTGGCCGAAGAACTGGACGCGCCGGTTGGCATTCACATGGGCCCAGGGCCGCCAGGCGTTACTTACTTCCTTCGGGGCACCCGGATATCGCATGAAAGCTTCCAGCCTTCTGCTTCTCGAAGATCTTCTGGCCCGGCACCCAAAGCTTCGGGTATGGGCCAGGCTTCGAATCCAGATTGCACGCGTCGAGAACCCTTTGCGGAAGCCGCGCTTTTCCGGCACGCGCCTTTACAACAATGCTGACCGTTCCCGAGCCGGGCCCGGTTGAAAACCTGACGCTCTCGCTGTAACCGGCTATCGAATAGCCGTTTTCCACAACCCCACAACTATCCAAACTATCGTTCACCAGAAAAAACAGCCGATCAGGCGAGTCGGTCTCCGGGTCGCGCCAGTTCAAATCCAGTAAATATAAGAACTCGTCTCCGACTCCCTGGTGCATGTCGCTCGATTCGCAGACCAACACGTCCCTTCTATCACTCGCCTTTTTTTGCAAGCGTTTGCGATGTAACCTGGCCGATTCCACACCTCGCCGTAGCCCTGCCCGTTGTCGCGCAGCAGGAAGCTGCCGCCTAAACCCGACGCGTGCGAGTGGCATCCGATCGTGCTGATCACGGCTTCCTTCTTTTTGGGCGCTGTGAACTCTCCAAACGTAACCGCAGCAACTTGCCATCCCTGATCGTTGTTCGGAAACTCCGACTGTGCCGGACATACGCCGCATGTCTGAGCATTCTTCAAATGGTCAGGGCAGACAACGTTCATCAACGGCGCCAGCTCGCGCGAGGAGAGCTTAGCTGCGTCCCACGGCGCCGACTGCCCGAAGGCCGACAATACAACGCCCAGAAAGAGCACAAACTTGGTCATCGAGCTGCCCGTCCAAGATTATGCCCATTCCAAATTCTGGCGGACTCCGACTTTGGAAGGTCAACGCCCGTCAAACTCGTCGGCATACCGGTATCCTGCACGCTGCTGGATAACGCGCATCCCTAGTTGAGAACTCAAGATGCTGAAAAACGCCTAGCACTGCCGGTGGCGAGCTCGACGGTTCCAGTTTCTCCTCCGCCACGGGTCCATTCAGACGACGGAACATTACATTCAGTTCGGCTTCGGGGTAGCCGAGGCACTTCACCCGACAATGGAGAAGCTCAGCTCCGCTTCTGATGTTGGTTGGCGGACTTTCTCCCAAAGATAAATTTCGTTTCCATCGGGGTCTTCAAGACTGACGAAATTTCCGGGTTCGCTGCGAACGATACTGCCTTTTACGGTAACGCCATGGTCTGCAAGCCGAGACACCGCTGTTTCAGCCGGGACGTCAATATCCAAGCCAAGAATGATCGAGCCCTTTGTTCCTGGGTGCGGATACTTGGGCGATGCTGGGTGAATGCCGATCGTAAGGCCTTCGCCCGCACTGACTGTTGCCCAATCGTTGCCGAAGCGATTCGTTAGCTTGAGGCCTAGAACGTCTGTGTAGAACCGAATCGAGTTGTCCATATTTGCAACGATGATGGTTGCATTGCCGCCTGAAATCATGCTGAAAGATCCTCCTGAGAGAATCATCCCGCACGTGGAGGCATACTGAAAAGGTCCAGCTGACCGGACCAGTTATGAACAGTTCTTTTGCCGTGCCAGAGATAACGTTGGATCGAGCCTCACTGCGATCCTTGCGCCAACAGATTTATTCACAGATCGCGTTAGCTGTCGGTCAAGGGGCGCTGCTTGATGGAACTCGGTTGCCCTCGTCCCGACTGCTCGCGAAGCTGCTGAATGTCTCCAGGAACACGGTTGTCGAAGCATACGACAAATTACTTGAAAACGGCTTTATTGTTGTTAAACCGGGGAGTGGTGTCAAGATCAGCCACGCTGCCCCAAGTACGATTCCAAACTTTGCAAACCTGCGAAGAACTGCACGGGCAGCCCATTATCCAGTGCGGACGTTGCTGTTCCAAGATCCGGACGGGACGCCAATGTATCTGAATCTAACCAGCGGCCGTTGAAAGCACCCGTTGAAGCTACCCCCATTACTTCGCCCCGCGTTCAATTCTATGCGGGGCGCTGGCGAGTAGTCGTCGGGACAGTAGATCAGTCGGCAATTGAACGGATCACGAGCAGCCTGAAAACCGAACGGGCGATCTGACAGGTGGACGAGAAGCGCTACTCCGAGCAGCGAAGCGGCCTTGAGGTGAGGGCTGTTGTCGGCGGATACGAACTCATTCTCGATGGGACCTTGGGTGTCGACGGGTCTTTGTTCTGCCGGAACCTGACAGTGGCGATTGAGCCCGGTAGTCCGCCGGACAGCATCTACAAAAAGGTGGAAGATCGTTGATTGCCGGACAAATCTGCCCTCTTACCCGTTTGGGCGTTCTGTTCATAACGGCAAACACGCAAGTTATTTCCAGGTGGCGGACCGTCCAGGAAGCGACCGTACAGATCAGCTACTCACGGGCATGCATACAACCGCCACACAGCGCGGAGATGGATCTGGATGTCGCGTTGAGGCAAATCGTTGGATATGGATTCGGAACCATCGTGAATTGTGTGCCGGGGAAAAGGCCGGCGAAAGATTCGTTCGACGCTCGCGCACTTCGCTGACTTTGATCCGGCAGTCAAGGTTTCGATACCACCGGGCCGACAGCATGCGGCTTCGATTTTCCAATTGCTCAGTGAATCGGGCGCACCAAGGGTCTGTTCCCTTATCTCCGAAAATACCGATTGGGACGGGGTAGAGACCTAAGGATCGATACGTGTTGAAACGTTGAAACGAAGTCCATGAAACTGTCACTCAGACCCTCATTTGGCCGCCCATATGATGGGCTGGTGGACTCGCTTCGAAGACCTCGGGTTGGCCGCCCGCGCGTGATGTTGTTTCAAAGTGTTGCCGTAAGAAGCGCTAATCGTAGAGGTGAAGAGCGCCCGGCCATGTAGATCGCGCCTAACGCGCAGCGTTTACCAATGCAAGTTGACGCGTAGTCGGCGTTGCTTCGTGCTTTGGCGCTTGGGCGGACCAGCATCAAAATGATGCAATGCGCGTTTTCGATCAAGTGGAGCGACTACATACGCGAGGGACCAATCCGGAATGCGTACATTGAGGATTGGAACGCAGCGAAGTCGCGGAAATTGGCAAGGCAGCTCAGCGATAATTCATAGCGCAACGAAATTAGGGGATCGACAAGCGTCGCCCGCCGCGATGGAACGTACGATGCTCCATAGCCTGCCAGCAGCAGAATCGCGACGACGGAAATCAGCGTCACCGGATCGTATGTCTTGATCCCGGCAATCTGGTTTTGGAACACGCGCGCAGAAAGAAAGAGAGAAGCAAGCCGATGAGGATTCCCACAATCACGAATCGCATACCGGCCCGAATCACCAGGCCCCGAAACGTTGCCGGTAGACGAAGCCGCGCAGGCGAAGAAGGCAAACAGTTGCACTCCGAATCGAGTTGGCGAGAACAAGAACCGATCCAGCAGTTGCGTGATCGGTCCCGACTGTTGCGGAACAATATTCTTGTCAAGAGAAAGCACTGCGCCCGAAGGGAGTAGGCTCGGGTGAACCTTAGACCGAAACAATGGTGGCCGTCGGGTCTAGACGCCGTAGATCATTCGGATCGCTTGTAACGATCGGGTCTCGCCGCTCTCTGGCGAGGATCACAACTGAGGCGTCGATGATATCCGACGTGTTGGTGGCTCCGCAGAGTTCCCCGCACGAACGCGCGAGCTGCTCGTCAAGGGGAACAATCTCCACTTCCTCAGTTCGCAAGAACCGCGCTAATGTAACCTGAACACGACCATTGCGCCAGGCTTGTCCCAGCACGCCCGAAGGCACCCGAAATACCCGGCCTTGAGCTAATGCCCGATCGAGCAACGCGATCATCCGTTTATCTCCACGATCCAAGGCGATCAGCGCGCCCGCATCCAGCGTTATCCCCGTCGCGGTGCGAGTGCGCGTTCTGCCCATTTAAAGTCCTCGGCCTCCGGCGCGCCGTGTTGTTCGACCAAATCCCGCAGCAGCGCCCGGAGAGACTCGCGTTTCTCTTGTTCAGCAAGCACCCGCGCGATGTAACCCGAAACCGAGTCCGCTCGTCCAGCGCGGACTTCGTGTTGCACTCTCGCCAATTGATCCCTGGGCAGACTGATCGCAATCTTCGACTTGGTCATACCAGCATCATACCGCTGCAGCGCGTGCACCGTTACGTGTCCGCATTGTCCGGTTGATTCTGTTGTCAGCTCGGCATCCGGATACCCAATCACGCCCGTACTCTGCTCAACCCGGAACATCGGGCACAAGATTTGAGCGTCCGCGACCTGGTGAAAATGGGAAGTCAGCGATGACACAGGTGGTCACTCAGGGCTGTTAATTATCGGAGAACAAATCATCGGACCTCAACCTCTCGCACGCGTTGAGAATGCTTTCTCACTCCTAAAAGTTTAGTTGACAGATCTCTTCGCCCGCAGTACACTCCTAATTGTTTAGGACTTTCAAATGCCTCGCCGAAAAAGCCTTGACCAATCGCTCACCCCGCTCGAACTCGAAATCATGACCGTCTTATGGGAGACCGGACCCGCCAACGTCCAATCCGTGCAGGCGCGTCTTACCGCGCGCGATCTCGCCTACACTACCGTGCAAACCATGCTCAACGTCCTCGAACGCAAGGGCAAGGTTAAACGGCGCCTTAAAGATCGTGCCTATTTCTACCAGCCCATCGTCAGCCGTCAAAACGCAACCTCGCAAGCGGTGGGCGAAATGCTTGATCGTTTCTTCGGCGGTTCAGCCGATAGCCTGGTCCTCAACCTGGTTGAAACCCGTAAACTCACCCCCGAGAAACTTGCCCAAATCCAAAAACTCCTGGCCCAAGAAAAGAAAGAAAGATGAACATGGAAAAATTGAGCTGGTATCTCCTCACATTCCTACTCAACTCTCTCTGGCAAATCCCCGTGATCGCCTCTGTGGTGGCTCTGACAGCTTGGCTGCTGCGCAACGGTCCCGCCAACCATCGACATGCTGTTTGGGTAGTAGCTCTGGTCGCATCCGCTGCACTGCCGATTGTCAGCACGAGCACGGTCACTCCGCAACGCACCACCTCAATCGCCTTCACCGTGCCCGCTCCGCCCCAGCCGGGCGAGCTTTCACCTTCGCGAAACACTACACCGACAGGGTCTTCGCCAAGCCGACTCAGCCGGACCATTGAATACAAACAAACCACCGCCACCACCGTCACCCTGGCCTATCTACTGCTTCTCTCAGTCTGCTTCGCCAAACTCATCCGCGCCTTCATCCGCACGGCGCTAATCCGCCGCGGCGGTACGGTCGCGATCCAGTCTCCCGCCGTTCGCCAAGTGTGGGCGCGTTGCGGCGAATCATTCGGCCTTTCTGATGTACAGTTACTAACTTCAGCGCGTATCTTGACTCCGGTCGCTGCCGGTTTCTTGCGCAAGGTTATCATTCTCCCCGAGACCCTCCTTCGCTCGACCAATGAAGATGAACTAACCACGGCAATCGGCCATGAAATGGCCCATCTCGCCCGTCACGATTTCGCTTTGAACGTTCTTTACCGGTTGCTGTATCTTCCCGTTTGCTTCAATCCCGCTTCCTGGCTCATCTTGCGGAGCATCGAAGAAGCACGGGAGATAGCATGCGACGAGTTCGTTACCGACAGAGTGCTGGAGCCTTGCGTCTACGCTCGTTCGTTGGTGAGCTTCGCAGCGGCGGCAATCAACGCCGTGCCTAAACAAAGCTACCTGCTGGGCGTCTTCAACGGCAACATTCTGGAACGCCGCGTCCATCGCCTACTGCACCGCCCAGCCGTCAATTTAAGACGCGCCCGTATACGCCTCGCGGCATCGCTCACCACGTTGGTGTTGTGCAGCGTCGTTACTTCTGGAATCGCAGTCAAAGCGCACGCGCAGGCCAGTGAGGATTTGACGCCGAAAGTCAAAGCCGTCGAGCCGCTCATGCAGCAGTTGAGTGAGAATCGGGACGATCCTCAACTGCTCAACCAGGTACAGCAGCAACTCGCTGAAATCCTGGCGATCGATCCGGCGAACCAGCAGGGTCTTAACGGCATGTTGAACCTTTCGCTTTGGACCAACAAACCGCGTGAGGCCCGTGAGTGGGCTCGCAAAATCGTCGCCGCTTATCCGAAAGAAAAAACGGCTTACTACTCGCTTGCGGTTGCCGATTGGTCTGTCGCGTTTCCCGAGGTCATGACCGCCCGAAACAACGCTGGCCTCCGACCCGATAGTCCCCCGTTTCTCCCCGACTCTTCTACCCGCGCCACCTTGCGCGATCAGTATGGCCCCACCATCGACGAAGGAATCCGAATGCTGGGGAGCGCCATCAAAATCGACCCTAACTACTCCGACGCCATGGCATACATGAATCTGCTCTATCGCCTGAAAGCCTTTATGGCCGAAAACATCGCAGGCTCCTCAGCCGACCTAAAAGAGGCTGAGGAATGGGTCAAGAAGTCCCTCGCGGCCAAGCCGAAGGAACATCGCAATTTCTCACCCCTTGCGCCGCCTCTGCCGCCGCCGCCTCCTCCTCCGCCACCACCCAATCATTAAGCGGCGGTCTTGAGAGAGACTCATCGGAGCTATTCGTGACATCGCAGCAGATGCTTCGGTGGTTCCACAGAGGGAGGCTCACGACCACGAAGGTGAGCTTTTTTTGTGGGCTACTGCGATTCGCTGTGGGCGGCTTCGAGCTGTGCGCGGTTGCTGTTGAAGATGACCTTCCCCTTACGAATGGTGTAGGCCACATGGGCGAGTGCGGTGATGTCTGCGGCGGGATCGGAATTAAGGATTACAAGGTCGGCATCGAAGCCTTGGGCGATGAGGCCGCTGTGGGACGCGTAGCCGAAGCGTTGAGCGGGGTTGGTAGTGAGCGAGGCGAGAATCTGGGGGAAGGTCATGCCTGCGCGGGACATGAGCTGGAATTCTTCGGCAGTATCGTAGTGATCGATGTAGCCGATGTCGGTGCCAAAGAGGATTTGCCCGCCCGCGGAGGCATAGGCGTGAAGTTGGTTGACTGCGAGCGCGATGACCTGCTGGATGGCCTCGGATGAGGCGTGGCCTTTTTGCATTTCAAAATCGAAGAGAGTGAGCGTCGGGATCAGGCTCATGTGTGCCGCTTTCATGCGGGCGACGAGTTCGGGTGGCCAAGTAGTTCCGGGCTCGTTAGCTTCCGACGTGGTGACGTGGGCGAGGATGTCAACCCCGGCGTCGAGCGAGAGCTCGATGCCCTTAATGGTGGAGGGGTGTGAGAACGTGAGCTTGTTGTGGCGATGGGCTTCGGCGACGATGGCGACGGCGAGGTCGGCGGGCATGAGTTCGACGTGGTCGGCCTCAATGGAGCCGGCGAAGATCTTGATGCCGTCCGCGCCATCAAGGATTTGCCGGTCGACGCGAGCGCGGGCTTCCGGGATGGAGTGGACCTCGGGTATTGAGATGTTGAATGTGGCTAGGTATCGCTGGACATAGATAGGAGTCTTGACCCAGAATGGTTCGCCGACGGTGAGGATGCGCGGCCCGAGGAGTTTGCCTGTGTCGATTTGCGAGCGGATGTAGTTGGTGTTCGAGAGAACCGAGGCGACATCGAAGACGGTGGTGAAGCCCCAGTGAGTAAACATCGTTTGCAGCTGTGAGGTGAGGACGGCTGGAGGTTGGTGGTCGGCGTGGAGAAGTGGCGCCGGAAGAAAGTGAACGTGGCTGTTCCAGAAGCCCGCAGCGACAGTTAGGCCCTTGCAGTCGATGGCTCTGACGTCCGTGGGCAGTTTGGTGGACCGGGTGGGACCGACGGCGGCGATACGTGTGTCGTGGATCAGGATGGTGCCCTCGTAGATAGGCGACCGGTCCGGTTGGGTGTAGATTGTCGCGTGGTTGAGTGCGAGATCGGCCGCGTGGGCACCGCAGAGGACGCTGAGGAGAGCGAGGGCTAGTGAGGCAAAAGACGCACGGGCAGTTATAGGTGGTCAGTACGGAATCTTTTCCATTGGATATCGTACTCCTCGGCTCGGCGATGCGATTGCGGAATATTCAGCCGCATAGTTGTTCCGCGCGATGTGGAATTGAGGATCGGAGCGCAGCGAAGTCGCGAAAAATCGGCAAGGCAGCTCAGCGGTCATTCATAGCGCAATGAAATTAGGGGATCGACAAGCGTCGCCCGCCGCGATGGAACGTATGATGCTCCATAGCCTGCTAGAAGCAGAATTGCGATCACGGAAATCAGCGTCACCGGATCGTATGTCTTGATCCCGGCAATCTGGTTTTGAAACACGCGTAGCAGCAAGAAAGAGAGAAGCGAGCCCATGAGGATTCCCACAATCACGAATCGCATACCGGTCCGAATCACCAGGCCCCGAACGTTGCCGATAGATGCACCCAGCGCCATGCGGATGCCGATTTCTTTCTGCTGCTGCGACACCGTGTATGAAATGACGCTGTAGACGCCGACACAAACCAGCACGAAGCCGATGGAGGCGAAGACAGAAAACAGTTGCACTCCGAATCGGGTTGGCGAGAACAAGAACTGATCCAGCAGTTGCGTCATAGTTCCCGACTGTTGCGGAACAACATTCTTGTCAAGAGAAAGTATGCTGCTCTCCAGAGTCTTGCTCATTGCGGCGGGCGAACCGACGGTTTTGACAAATACTCCAAAACCGCCGAATCCGGACAGCGTCATGGGAGTGTACGCTTCCGGCACCGTCGGATCGACCAATCCGCTATTGCGCAGGTCGGACACGACGCCGACGATCTCAAACCATGGGTTCTTGATCGGGACCGGAGCTTGCTCGAAGACATCGATTCGCACCTGCTTGCCCACCGGGTTCGCACCGTGCATCAACTTTGTGACGAACGTCCGGTTCACCACCGCTACCATGTGCTTGCCAAACATGTCGGCGTCCGTGATAGTGCGGCCGTTTAGAAGGTGGGTGCCCACCGTCTCAAAATAACGAGGGTCCACCAGGCCTGCCTGTCCGTTCCACTTCTCGCTATGTGAGATGCCGGCCACATCGAACGTTGTACGAATCCCGCCGAACGGTGGAAATTCGAGCGCAGTCGCAGCGGAGGTAATGCCCGGGACGGCGCGCAGCTTATCGGTCAGGTTTCGGGCGAAGCGATACTGCGATTCAGCAGTGGGGTACTGCTTTCCCAACTGGATTTGCGCAACCAGCAACTTGTCGGCCCGGAAGCCCAGGTCTGCGCCGCGCTGCACCAGGAAGCTCCGCATCAGCAAGCCTGCGCCGCTCAGCAGGAACAGCGACAGGGCTACTTCGAACACCACCAACGCGTTCCGCATTTTCCCGCGGCGAAAGCCGCTGTTGCCGCGGCCGCCCGCTTTCAACGGCTCCGCCAGATTGCGTGCGAACGCCCCCAGCGAAGGGATCAGCCCGAAAATTAGAGGAGTCAGTACCGCGACGACTACCGTTGCCGCCAGTACTGGAAGGTTGAGCCGGATATCGGCTTCATCGGGAAATGTGAACTTCGGCAGCGCCACCGTCAGCGCTTTCAGCCCCGCCGCCGCGAACGCGCATCCGAGCCCGGCCCCGCACCAGGCGAGCAATGAACTCTCAATCAAAAGCTGCCGCATCACGCGCCATCGCCCCGCGCCGAGCGAGCTTCGGATTGCGAACTCCTTCTCACGTGCCGCCGCGCGCGCCAGCAGCAGATTGGCCACATTCGCGCACGCAATCAGCAGCAGCAGCCCCACCGCGCCCAGCAGAATGTAAAGGGTTTCGCGAAACTTCCCCACCACGTTGTCGATCAACAGCGGCACGCGAACGTCAAACTCCTTCGGGTAGAAGACGCGATACTGCTTTGCCAGCCGGTGGGCAATGATGTTCAGATCGGGCGCCGCGGATTTCGGTGTGAGTCCCGGCTTCAGACGCCCCATCAGGAATACAAAATCGGAGTTCGCATCGGCTTCTGCCGGATTCGGTGTGAAAGGCATCCACAGGTCGGCGCCCCACAGCGTAAATCGCTTAGGCATGATCCCGATCAGGGTCGTGGGAATGCCGTTCAGAATGTAGTTCTTGCCGAGGATATTACGATCGCCGGCGAAGCGACTCTGCCAGACCTTGTAGCTGAGCACGAACACCGGTGGGGCTCCCGGTTTCGCGTCCTCCTGAGTAAAGTAGCGGCCGATGAGCGGCTGCATGCCGCAGAAATCGAAGGCATTGCCGGTCAATTTCGCGCGCAGGAATGACTCGAGGCGGCCCGACGGATTGGTCATCAGCACGCGATCCTGGATGATCCCGATACTGTCTTCAAAAACATGATTCTGTTGCTGAAGCTGTACAAATTCGGCTTGCGTGTACTGTTGCCTGCCGCCGTCTTGCGCCCGGCTGGAATCGTGAATCTCGACGCCCGTTAACCGCGTCCCGCCCTTGTACGGGAAGGGGTCCAGCAGCACATTATCGATGACGCTGAAGATCGCCGTCACGGAGCCAATGCCAAGTGCCAGCGCAATCACGGCCATCATGAAGAACCCGCGATCCCGAATCAGCATTCGGATCGCATACCGAAAATCCTGCAGCACGGAATCCATGGAGAAGAATACGTAAGCACGGCGGAAAAAGTGCCAAAAAATTGCGGCAGCAAGGGTAGATCCGACGGTGGCTGTTTACGCAGGACCTCTCAGGCCGGCGCTGGATTCAGTTACGGTTCGGCTACAGAAGGTGCGCCACTACAGCCGTCGTTTGAATTTCTTTGCCGTCCCTTCCAATGAGGAGCCGCTTTATGGCTCCAACGGGGCCGGACAATGCATCGGAAGCGTCGGTAATCTTCCACAGCTTCTGACGCCCGCCGTCGATTTCGATGATTTGGTAGCCAGGGTGAATGTTCCTCTTCTCAGAGCTGTAGGAGTGGTGGAGTATTGCGCGGACCGCGAGATTATTCGCTCCATCTACATCCAAAACGGGTCCGGCAGTGTTCACGTCACCGCCACAATCGTCCTGCTTCTGTTCCAGGTACGTTACGCCGTGAGGATAATCGATGTCGATACGGAAGTTCTTGAGCGCGTTTCCTGCGAGAGATCCCGAAATCGGTCTGGGAGTTTCTTAAGTATCCGGGCTGAACATCTCGGGGCGAGAGACAAGGCGAGTTGCGAGCGAAGGGGCATGTCTCACGATCCTGTTCAAGGCTGTAATTTTTCGTGCTGTTGTCGACACTCTTCCCGCGTAAGCGGCTACCCAGGAACTGCTTCTCGATAAGTGAAAGTGACTCGCCATTTGAAGTTAATGATTACCGCAGTGTGTTTGCCCGTTGCCCTTGGGTTAGCTCTCGCGTATGCACACGGACGCGCTTCCGGCCTAGGCCGCGGCAAGTGACGAGGGGATTCATAAGATCCATCATGTGATCGTCATCATGCAGGAGAATCGCTCGTTCGATCATTACTTCGGCACTCTTCCCGGAGCCGACGGAATTCCGATGCGCGACGGTGTTCCTACGGTTTGCAACTCCGGCCCCAATTCGAGCGTCTGCGACAAGCCTTATGTCACGCATCTGGACAGCAACGGCGGGGCGCCACATTCCTCGAGGGCGGCCGCCCAGGCAATCGACGGCGGCAAAATGGATGGATTCGTCGCCGTCACCACCGGCAAGAAAAGCCCCTGCAGGAGCGCCACCGACCGGTTTCATGGATAACTCCCACGCTATTGTTGATCCCATAAGCGACGGTGCTGAATGCGCCTGGAACATCGGCCGGAATAGGGTTGCCGGACATAACCGTGTGCTGGTTTTTCAAGGCAGTTATTTAGGTAGCGGCAACTTTACTCCCAGTTACGACTAAGAAAAGAGTTGTGTCAGAAAGGGTAAGTTTCGGGACAAATCCGGGTCCTGGAACCAAGCTCTTCGGTGTCTCGAAAGCCATTACCGACTCGACACCATTTCGTGTTTGTCGCGTTGCGTCGGTTGCCGTAGGCCGCTTCCCGAATTCTGCCCGGAAATCAGCAGACGTCTTCGCTTCTGCTTGGGGTATTCAAGGCCACTTGGCTGGTTTGTCGGCATAGCGGACGAGTGAAAACAGGGCAAGTTTCGGCTTATTGTCGGATCACGGGGCCACTCGTAAGTTGGCCGGAGTTTCCCAACAGCATCGCTGGTTCGGACAATCCACGGTTATACGATCTAATGTCGATTATTGTTGTACGTGGAAACCGGTCCATCAGTGCCCAAGCCTCCGACTACCAAAGCTGCCACAACCCGTGTCCTCTACGCGCTGCTGTTTATATACGCCGGCATCGCGGGCACCTACGAAGTCGTAAATTCGGTCTCAACGACCATCGGCAACTTCAATCTCCGCAACCAGGTACAAGCGCCTTTTCAGCTCTACGGAAATTTAATCTACAGTCCGACGGCGGCGGCCACGCATGCCGGGCTTGCCAAGGGCGACACCGTCCTCGCGATCAACCGATTGCCCTTTACCGGAATGGCGCTCTGGCAGCGCATTCGCTGGTACGCTCGCCCGGGCGAAACAGTCACTGCTTGCTGTCCGCAAACAGAACGGGACCACACTCACTGCGACGATTCCTCTCGAGGGCTATCCGAAAGGCTGGTCAGTGGAGGACCCGCCAGTCCGGACCACGCTGCCGGAAGCGATTTTTGTCCTGATGGTGGTGATCGTAATTCCGCTTTTCTGCCTGGCGCTGGGCGTTTGGGTCGCATTTGCCCGCCCGTTCGATCCCAACGCCTGGTTCATCCTCGTTCTTCTGACCTATCCGCAAGCGTTCAATCCCGGGGCGTTTCGCTGGTGGATTCCGGCCTGGCTGGGCCTTCGACTTTACTGGCACCTCGCGATTCAATTCTTAGCGCCGGCCGCTTTATTTCTTCTGGGTTTGCTCTTTCCGGAGCGATCGCGCCTCGATAAACGGCTTCCTTGGCTGAAGTGGCTGGTTATCGCATTGACCGGCGTGAGCGTGGTTGCTGCCTTCGTTTCGGAATACAACGTTTGGTATGACATTTCTCTGCTTCCGCGCGTCGATACCATCGACCGATTCCTGAACCCGGTCTTCGTGTGGTCGAGCATTTTCTACATTGGCACTGTACTGGGTTCTGCTGCTCGACAAGCTGCGAACCGCCTCTTCGCCGGACGCACGGCGCCGCCTTCAAGTATTGCTTGCGGGCTCCGTTGTGGGCCTCGGCAGCATTCTTATCATCTTCGGATTATTGCCCTACTTGGGAATCGCCGACCCGAACGATATTCGATGGCTCCTCTTCCTGGCGATTGTGCTGATGCTCTTCTTTCCGCTAACGCTCGCTTATGTCGTGATCGTCCAGCGCGCCATGGATGTCCGCATTCTGTTGCGCATGGGCAGCAAGTACTTGCTTGCCAGTACTACGCTGAAGGTCTTCCGGATTGCCGGGATCGCGGCTCTTATCTGGTTTATCGCGGTTCCTCTTTTCACTCATCATCACGACCCGCTGACCGCCGCCTTCTGGGGCGCGGTGCTCCTGCTTTTCGGCTTTCTGTTCCTCAAGAAGAAGTCGCCCACCGACCTTCTGCAACAGTGGATCGATCGCAAATTCTTTCGGGAAGCGTATGACGCCGAAGTGATGCTGAGCCAGCTTGCGAAGACCGCGCAAACGATCTCGGATCCGGCAGCGCTGATCCGGACGGTTTCGCACCGGATCTCGGATGTCCTGCATGTCGACCGGCTCACGGTGCTGCTGCGCAGCAACGGCAGCTTCGCACCTGCTTACGCCATCGGGCCGGAGCTTGTCACGCCATTACGCATGCTCGACCAGGGCCGCTCATCGAAACCGATCTTTAATAGCGCGAATGACGGCCGCACACTCGACCCGGAGTCACCCGAATTACTGCTTCCCTTGTCTGGACGCACGCAATTGTTGGGTGCGATGGCGCTCGGTCCGAAACGTTCCGAAGCACCGTACACGCCTTCCGACCTGCGTCTGCTCGAATCGGTCGGCGTACAGACGGGCCTCGGGCTCGAACTCAGCGAAGCGGCTGCGTCGCTGGCTGCCGCGGCAGTGGAACGCGCACACATCGCGCGCGAAATGGAGATTGCGCGCGAAGTCCAGGAGCGCCTGTTTCCGCAGCGTCTACCGGCGATCGAAGGTGTCAGCCTTGCCGGATCGTGCCGCACCGTGTTTGGCGTCGGCGGCGATTACTATGATGCGATCGAAATCGGCGGCGGGCGTCTCGGCCTGGCGATCGGCGACGTCTCGGGCAAAGGCATCTCGGCTGCGCTGTTGATGGCGAGCCTGCGCGCCTGCCTTCGCACCATGACTCGCACGACTTCGGGTGAACTCACGCAACTGATGTCGCACATGAACCGCCTGATCTATGAAGCCTCGGCCATCAATCGTTACGCCACCTTCTTCTTCGGCATCTTCGATCCGGCAGCGAGCAGGTTCGATTACGTCAACGCCGGCCACAATCCGCCCGTGCTGCTCCGTAAATCGGCGAGCGGCAGCTACGAGTGGCTTCGCCTCGATTGCGGCGGACCGGTGATCGGGCTCCTCCCGGAAGCATCCTATGAGCAAGGTTCTCTCCCGCTGCATCCGGGCGATCTGTTGCTCGCTTACACGGACGGTATAAGCGAAGCCATGAACTCCGCTGAGGAAGAATGGGGCGAAGAAGCTATGATTTTGGCTGCCCAGCAAGCTTCGGACGGAACCGCCGAAGATATTGTCAAGGCGATCTTCGCCGCAGCCGATATTTTTGCCGGAAACGCATCGCAGCACGACGATATGACCGTTCTGGTGATGAAAGTTTCGCCGGTCTCGGGACAAGCTTGACTACAACCGAATACCCGTGGTCATCGCAATGGTCTGCAACCACAACGAGGTGCTCGTATTGCTATATTCACCGGCCAGCAAGCTGCTTGACACCACATGAGCTGTTTCCGGCAAATTCGCCTGGTATGCCAACTGCACCCGGTAACGGCTCTTTCGATAAGCAATGCCCGTCGATACTGCGCCCTTCATGATGGCCGCAGTCAAAGGCGTCAGCGTGGCTGCCGGCACGGGGCTGTTCCCGTATGAGTAGGCGCCCTGAAGCGTCCAAGATTCGGCCAGCGAAAAATCAAAGCGCGCTCTGATCGTCACTTCGTTCTTCCAGTGAAGCGGCACCGAATCGTTGAGCGAAGTCGAGTTCAAAAGCGTATTCAAGAGCGCATTGTTGCCGTCCGTGAGATGCGCTGGAAGTTGGACGAATGCTTTGTGCCAATTGAGCCAATCACCTTGCAGATAGGTCCGCAGGCGGCGCTGCGCTTGGAAAGCCAGGCTAAGCGATGCCGATTGCGGAAACACATTGTCCACTTCGGCCTTGTAGCGAAAGGCGGAGGCATAGGCAAGGCCGAGCGCCGCAAACTGCGCATAAGCATTCCCGTCCGCTGTGCCGGTGGAACGGACTGTGGTTTGCGTCTTGTAAGCCAGACCCACTTCGAAGCGGCGCGACGGCTGGGCCACCAAACCGAAGGTTCCGTTATATCCGACACCACTGGTATGCAGATTCAACAACGTCTTCAATCCGGCGAGCGTGGGGTTGGTCTGAAAGATGTACGGCATATCGAGTGTATTCAAGTTGTCCACCGCGCCGAAGGCGGCCCCAATCGAAACTTTCTGCGAAAGCTGAAACCCGAGTCCAATCGTGGACTGAATCGCGAGAAACGCCGACTTGTTGGACTGAATGCCGTACGAGGCGCCGGCAGTCCCGGGTGGATCTTGAAACTTCCACCGGTCGGCCAGCAGCGAGACGGGGAAAATCCCAAGACCGATGCTGAGCCGGGTGCGCGGGATCTGGATTCCGAAACCCGCGGAGCCGGCCACGCCGGCGTTGCTCTCCAGACTTCCGACAAAGGGCGTAAATTATGAAATTCTCCCCCGGCCAGCACGCCCATACCGGTCAGTTCAAAATAGGGCCGGCCGAGGGACGTGAGCAATGCCGGATTGGACGCCAGGGCATCTGTTGGGCCATTCGACCCGAGATAAATTCCCCCTAAGGCGATGGTCTGCGCCGTGGGAGATGCGCCGTAAATGTCCGCCGCGTTCGCGTGCAATCCGCAAAGCAATCCAAAAAAAGCGAGAGTAATCCGTCGATTCCTAGCGATAGACCTCAAGAGAACCTCTAGAAATTAAGTCGTAAGGACATCGGTTTATCTCCGGCTGCCACGCTATAATACGAGCGGAGTTCCCCTTGAGTTTGCGCGGATTCGTGCGTCTTTTCACGCACATACAATTGCTGCCGGTGCTTGAAAATGGCGAAGAGACCACGCTTATCGGCGGACAGGCCGTGATGGAAGGCGTGATGATGCGCTCGCCACATAGCTACTGTGTGGCTGTACGCAAGCCGGACGGCGAGATCGTCACCGAGCAAGCGCCGCTTGCCCGTTTGTCGGAGCGGTACCCGATCTTCAAACTACCCGTGCTGCGCGGATTGGGCACTCTGGGCGGAGCCACGTGTCTCGGCATGAAAGCGCTGAAATTTTCGGCCGATTGCGCTTTGGAGAGTTTTCCGGTACGTCCGCCGATCCGCCAAAGAAGAATTGAGTACGAGCGCGATGGTGATGCAGATTGCCGTTTCGCTGCTGTTCATGCTCGCCCTTTATAAGTTTGTTCCGCTTTACCTGGCGACGCTGCTGGGCCACCATTTCCGCGCAGTCAGCGGGCGCTTCGCGATTAACGCGATGGACGGCGGAATCCGCATCGCGATTTTTTTGGGTTTTATGTACCTGCTATCGCATTTGAAAGAAATGCACAGGCTGTTCGAGTACCACGGCGCAGAACACAAAGTTGTATTCAACTTCGAATCGGGACAGCCGGTCACCGTCGATAACGCGCAGCGCTTTGTGACCTGGCACCCTCGTTGCGGAACCAGTTTTCTAGTGGTGGTGCTTATCGTCGCGATGGCCGGTTACTTTTTTCCTGCCGATTGACAATTTCTGGTTGAAGCTGGCCGCCCGCATCGCGCTGCTGCCCGTGGTTGTCCGGTATCAGCTATGAGATTATCCGGTTCGCGGCCAAACGCGACAGTGGACTGCTATCGATCGTCACGAAACCAGGCCTTTGGCTGCAACGCGTAACCACGCAGGCGCCATCGAATGAGCAGACCGAGGTAGCTATTTGCGCTCTCCACACGGCAATGGAACTCGAACGCGCCCAGGGTGGGCAGTTGGTGATTGCGTAACTCGGCTCAGTGAAAGAGAGCAGAACAGCGTAACGGCGACCGCATATGCAATACCAAGACAGACTAAACGATGCAGAAACGCGGTACAACGACCTGACTGCCAAGATGGCGGACCCGTCCATCATCAATGATCCCGATGAATACCGCAAGGTAACCAAAGCGCAAAGCGAGCTGGCCGAGCAGGTGTCGAAGTATCGGGACTACAAGAAGGCTGCGCAGGAGCTGAAGGACGCGCGGGTCATGCTGACGGAGAGCGATCCCGAACTGCAAGAGATGGCGCGACTGGAAGTCGCGCGTCTGGAGCCGGAAGTGGCCGCGCTGGAGCAAGAGCTGCATCTGCTGTTGCTTCCTAAGGACCCGAACGACGAGAAGAACATCATCATCGAAATCCGCAAAGGGGCAGGCGGGGATGAAGCGTCACTGTTCGCAGCCGAAGTTTTCCGCATGTACACCCGTTACGCGGAAGAGCAGCGCTGGAAAGTGGAAGTCACTTCAGCGAGCGAGTCCTCCGTCGGCGGCTTGAGCGAGGTGATCGCGATGATCAGCGGCCGCAAAGTGTATAGCCGATTGAAATACGAAAGCGGCGTACATCGGGTGCAGCGAGTTCCGGCCACAGAGACGCAGGGCCGAGTACACACTTCAACGATCACGGTTGTGGTGATGCCGGAAGCCGACGAAGTGGATATACAGATCGATCAGAAGGATCTGCGCATCGACACGTTCTGTTCGTCCGGGCCCGGCGGCCAGTCCGTGAACACGACTTATTCCGCCGTGCGCATCACCCATCTGCCTACCAACACCGTTGTTTCCTGCCAGGACGAGAAATCGCAGATCAAGAATCGCTCGAAAGCGATGCAGGTGCTGCGGTCGCGGCTCTATCAGATGGAGATCGAGAAACAGCAGGCGGCTATCGGAGCGGAGCGGAAGAGCATGGTGGGTACGGGCGACCGAAGTGAAAAAATCCGCACCTACAATTTCCCGCAGAACCGCGTGACCGATCATCGCATCGGCTTAACGCTTCATCAACTCGATCTCACGATGGAAGGCCGTTTACAGCCCGTCATCGACGCGTTGACGACCTACTATCAATCGGAACGTTTGCGCGGCGAGGACGAAGCGGCTTAGTCCGCCTTCTCAATCCGGCAACCTGCCGTGACTTTGCAAACGGCCCTGCTGCAGGGTACAGAAATCCTAGAAAAGGCGACAATTGCCGTACCGCGGCTGACAGCGGAAGTGCTGCTTTGTCATGCGATGCAGTGCGACCGCACGCGTTTGTACGCACACGGCGACGATGAACTGACTGAGCTTGGCTGGATTCACTACGGCCGCTATCTCAGTGAGCGTTTGAAGGGCAAGCCCACCCAATACATTACGCACAAACAGGAGTTCTATGGGCGCGATTTTTATGTCAGCCGAGCAGTGCTGATTCCCCGCGCTGAGACCGAACATCTCGTCGAGGCCGCTATCGCGCACATGAAGACGCATCCATCGGCACGCGTGTTGGATGTGGGTACGGGTTCGGGAGCAATCGCGGTCAGCATCGCGCTTGAGGCCGGCGCGAGGGTGCTCGCATCCGACATTTCGCTGGATGCGCTGCGGGTTGCTGAACGGAACCGCGCGAGGTATGCGGCGCCGGTAGGTTCTTCGCAGCCGATCTGGCTTCGGCAGTGAGACCCGGCAGCATCGATTTGCTGGTTTCCAATCCGCCTTATGTTCCCGGCGCGGATGCGGCGAATATGCAACGCGAAGTGCGCGATTGGGAGCCGCACATCGCTTTGTTCGCTGGCGATAGCGGGTTTGAAATCTATCGGCGGTTTCACGGAGCGGCAGCGGTCGTCCTGCGGCCGGGCGGCCGGTTAATGGTGGAACTGGGGTATCAGTCGCTCGACGGCGTACGTGCAATGCTGCTCGGCCGGTGGGATGAGTTTGAGGTTATAGCGGATCTCGCTGGATTTCCGCGCGTGTTAGCTGCAACATTGAAGAGAAGCGTATGCAGCGGCTGGTGTGCCACGTCGATATGGACGCCTTCTTTGTGTCCGTGGAAGAGTTGTATGACCCGACGCTGAAAGGCAAGCCGGTTGTGGTGGGCGGCCAAGCCAATCAGCGGGGCGTAGTGGCAGCCGCTTCCTATGCGGCGCGCAGATTTGGTGTGCATTCCGCAATGCCATTGCGAACGGCAGCAAGGCTTTGTCCCCAAGCCACGTTTGTCGAGGGCCATCCAGCGCGTTATCGCGAATACTCAAAGAAAGTGTTCGCGATTCTAAACCGCTTTTCGCCACAGGTGGAGATGGCTTCTATCGACGAGGCGTATCTGGATTTGACGGGAACAGAGCGATTGCATGGCCGGCCAATGCGCGCCGGGCATGCGCTACATGAAGCGATCCGTGACGAGACGAAGTTGAACTGCTCGCTGGGCCTTGCGTCTTCGCGGCTGGTTGCGAAGGTTACATCCGATCAGGCGAAAC
This sequence comes from Terriglobia bacterium, assembly GCA_963846045.1. Classification (GTDB taxonomy): domain Bacteria; phylum Acidobacteriota; class Terriglobia; order Bryobacterales; family Bryobacteraceae; genus Bog-105. The sequence goes on from CAWJUL010000019.1 coordinate 127,772, forward strand.
CCAATGGCGTTCTATATATTTTGCCGGGCCAAGAGGCCTGTTTCTTAGCGCCGCTCGACGTCCGCAAAATTCCGGGAGTAGGCAAGAAGACCGAAGCAGCGCTGCATCGGTTAGGCATTCGGCGCGTTGGCGATCTGGCTGCGTTGGACAAATCGTTTCTCGCGTCTCATTTTGGCCGCTCGGGTCTCGCTCTTGCCGGAAAAGCGCGAGGCGAGGACGCGGGCGGGTGGTTCGATGAGCCGATCGGCGAGACGCCGACGCAAAATCAATCAGCCATGAGCATACGTTTAACGAGGACACGGCGGACGCGCGGCAGTTGGAAACTACACTGACGAAGCTGTCGGAGATGGTGGCCAAACGCTTGCGCGAGCATAAGCTTTATGCGCGCACCATTAAACTCAAGCTCCGCAACGAAGACTTTGAAACGGTCGCACGGGGCTTGGCGAGCTACGACCACGCCACACAACTGGATCGAGAGATCGCGGCAGCCGTGGTT